>VXRN01000033.1:0-10943 GCA_009838465.1 Dehalococcoidia bacterium | reverse complement strand
CCGCCTTCGGACTCGAAGAAAGCCTGTGCTTCCTGCCATGAGTCGAAGTCGGAGCAGTTGTGGGTATCCTCGGGTTTAGGGATAGGAGTAGGCGTAGGGCTGGCAGACGACTTAGATTCGGACTGGTCGCCGGGTGCGCCAGGTAGGGACTGGCAGGCGACGCCATCTCCATCTCTATCGAGTCTGTGTGGATCGGAAGCAGGGCCGCCTTCCGCTTCAAAGAAGGTCTGAGCCTCTGCCCATGTGTTGAAGTCGGAGCAGTTGTGGGTATCCTTGGGCTTTGGCGTTGGGGTTGGCTCGGGACCAGCGGACGAATTCGAGTTGGACTCGTCGCTGGGCGAGCCGGGAAGCGATTGGCAGGCGATGCCGTCTCCGTCCCTATCCAGGTGATGTGGATCGGAAGCAGGGCCACCTTCGGACTCAAAGAATGATTGCGCCTCGAACCAGGTATTGAAATCTGAGCAGTTGCGGGAGTCTGCTGCCTTGGAACTCGATGCGCTTCTTGGCGCGCCGGACAGGGATTGACACGCTACACCGTCGCTGTCTCTGTCCAGATGGTGCGGATCGGAAGCAGGGCCTCCCTCCGATTCGAAGAACGCTTGCGCCTCCAGCCATGTGGCGAAATCTGAGCAGTTGCGGTCTTGTATCGGGGTAGGTGTAGGTGTAATCGTTGGAGTCGGAGTGGGCGCTCCTATAAGGGACTGGCAAGGGATACCATTGCCGTCCGTATCGAGACTGTATGGGTCCAGATCAGGCCCGCCGTGCGATAGGAAGAAGGCCTGCGCCTCCTCCCATACTTTGAAATCCGAACACTTCGAGGTAAGCGAAGCCGTCTCGATGTCTTCCGATTCGGGCGTGAGTGAGCCGCCAGGCGCGCCCGGAAGAGTCTGACAGGCAATGCCGTCGCCGTCATGGTCAAGCTGGTGCGGATCAGAACCGGGGCCGCCCTGCGACTCGAAGAACGCTTGCGCCTCCGACCAGATATAGAAATCGGAGCAGTTGTGGTCAGGCAGGGGCTTCGGAAAGTCAACCGACATTGGTGTGGGAGTGCGAGTGAGATCCGGCACTGAAGTTGGGGTCTTGATCGGCAGCGCAGTTCGTGGAGGAGACATCGGTGTGGGTGTTTCGGTCGGCGGCGCAGTTTGCGGTGGAGTCTCCACGACAGGAGTGGTCGTTTCTTTGATGGATCTATCTTCTTTACGTGTTGTCTGAATAAATACTCGCGTTTCGCAAGTCGTGAGCATCTCCGAGAGTGCGTCCGTCTCGGTCTCCGTCGCCGTCAGCCCCCATTCCCACTTAATGGTCACCCAATCTAGCGCGTACTGGCACCAGTAGTTTGTGTTTGGCGGCTTCCATTCGTCTGGACCTTTGCCCCCCTTGGAGCGGTTGGCGGACGCGCTCACCGCAACCAGGTGGCCGGCATAGGTCAGGTCATTTGCGTATTCCTTCTTTCGCTTCTGATCCCATGCATAACCTCCAGACCTGTGCGCGTTCGACAGAGGCACCATATGGTCAATATCCAAGTCCCCGGGATTGGTGAACACATCTTCAGTGTAGGGACCGATCCATCTTCCTATTGTAACCTCGCATTGGCCGCTGTCCTTGAATTCAACCGCGGTCGAAGATTCGGAGATTAGAACCTCATGACGTGTGTTCTGGCAGTCGTCGTCGGAGTCTATCCAGTGCTTCCATTCACTCCGATCATAGGGCGTTTGAGTGTTGTCGGGAGCGACGGAGATTCTCAGAATGATGGTAGAGGCATTCGGAGCTATAGTCGGGATTGGCGTCGGCGCGACTGAACTTGGAGTGACGGGAATCTTGGAGGGAATCGGTGTGGGAGTGACCGTAGGAGATGGGAAAGGGATGGAGGTGGAAGTCTGAGCAGGGGGAGTCTCAGGAAGGGATTCCGGTGGTTGGGAACAGGCTTGCAGGAAGAGTATCGACAAGGAGATGAGAATCGCCATGCCAGCCAAATTCAGGGGCTGGCATGGCGACCTTAGCTCACCAATTGATTGCTTTGCCGTAGGCTTCAGACGGCGCACTCTCCTTCGCCGCGCTCCAAGATATACTTGGCCGTCTTACTCCAGTCAATGTACATATCAAGGGACTCCCGGTTGAGTTCGGGAATTTCCTTGAATTCCGCCAGCAGCGGCTCGAAGGATTCCGGTCCCACCCTGGCGGCGAAGTCGCGGAAAACCTCGTCGTCGTCGCGCTCAGCCTTGTAGAAGTCGAGAACCTTTCTGAGCGCCTTGGGCATACTCTTCGCGGGGACTTTCGTCTTGACTCTTAGGCCGATGCGGGTGTCTCCGTCCTCGAAACCTCCACCAAGGAACATCTCGTAGGCGGGAACCTGTCCGCCCGGCCCCTTGGCCGCAGCGCCGTGGAAGCCGATGTCGGCGACATGGTGCTGGCCGCATCCATTGGGGCAGCCGCTCATCTTGATGTGCATCTTCCGAACGAGGGCGTCTTCCTCTTTGTCTATGACCTGAACGGCGTCGCTGATGGCGCGTCCCAGTCCCATTGAAGAGGTAATGCCGAGCTTGCAACTGTCGGTGCCAGGACATGATACGACGTCCGTTATCTCCATCGCGCCGGCGTCGCCGAATCCAATCTCGTTCAGCTGCTGCCACACTTCGTATAGCGCGTTTTCGGGCACCCAGCGGACGGCCAGATTCTGCTGGTGAGTAAGTCTCACCCGGCTCGCGCCGTACTTGCGAGTGAGGTCGGCCAGTTGGTGGAATTGCTCCGCCTGTATGTCGCCCAAGGGCAACTTGGCAGTTACCGTGTGGTATCCATCCTGCTTCTGAGACTTCACGTTGGTGGATAGCCAACGGTCAAATTCGGGCTCGGATCCCGGCGAGGCAAAATTGCCGTTAAGCGACGGAGCGTCGGCTTCTTCGTCGTCTATGAATAGAAGTCCGGCCGGGTCGAATGAGCGCTGGGCCCAGTCTTCCTGTAGTTGCTCTTCGACCTGCTTGCGGAATTCGTCAATTCCTATGCGGTCAATCAGGAACTTGATCCGCGCCTTCATCCTGTTGCGGCGCTCCTGGTCGGAATTGTGGAACACCCTGAGCGCAGCCTCTGTTACTCTCAGGTATTCATCAGTCGGAACGAATTCATATAGCGTGGGCGCTATTCGCGGCATTATCGAAGTGCCACCGCCCATCACGACCTTGAAACCTCTTTGTCCATCCTTGATCACTGGAAGGAAGCCCACATCGTGAATACCGGTGATGGCGCAATCGCGGGAGCAGCCCGAGAATGCGGTCTTGATCTTGCGAGGCATTGACTGGGTGAAAGGGTGGCGGACGAAGTAGCGTGAGTAGGCCGCCGCGTATGGCGTGACATCGAACGGCTCCCCAGCGCAGACGCCGGCTATCTCGCAGCCGGTGACATTGCGGACGGTATTGCCGCAGGCCTCGCGGGTCGTTAGTCCCACGGAGGCCAGCATACGCATTATCTGGGGGGAGTCATCGAGCGGGATGTGATGCAGCTGGATGTTCTCGCGGGTGGTTACGTGTCCTTTGTTAAGTGGGGCGTATTCGGCGACTATCTTGCCAAGCATATTGAGTTGGTCTGCGTTCATGCCGCCGAAAGGAATCTTGATGCGGAACATATAGACATCCGGCTGGCGCTGTCCGTACACACCCTGCCGCAGACGGAATGCCATAAAGTCGGTCGGATCCCAGTTCCCGGCCTGGAATCTTTTGACTCCAGCCTCGAACTCTTCTATTTCCGAAGGGAAGTACTCGATTAGGGGATTGGTCTGGGTGGTCATTTTCCGACTTCCTTCCTGGGCTCTTGGGGAGGGCATTCGTGGGAGGGTCTTTCCCGAACGTCGCCATACGAATTAAGGAATGATAGCTTCAAATCATGGCATGGATGGCGTACCCTTGCGCCCCGAACACTATCGCATAAATCTATCAACAGCAGATGTATGTGTCAACCTACCGAGCGCCTGCATTTGGTTGACGAAGAACGTTGTGAGAAATAGAATCGTAACGCTACTTTGGTTCATGGAATCTTCAGGAGGAAAACAATCGTGGCAGTTGTAGGATCGGGCGATTACCAATATGAACGAGTGGATGAATGGCCGAATATGCCCAAGTACTGGGAGTTCGGCGCAGCATCCGACGGCGCGGTGAATTCGAAGGACGAGGTGTACATCTTCAGCCGGGGCCTTCATCCTCTGACTATCTGGGATACGGACGGAAATTTCATAAGCTCGTGGGGAGAGGGAACCTTCTCTGCCAATCCACACGGTATATATATTGCGCCGAACGAAAACGTCTGGCTGGTGGACCGCGACTACCATATCGCCACCGAGTACACGCCGGGCGGCGAGGTTATACGGACGCTAGGCGAGAAGTTGGCGCCGTCGCCTTCGTTCCAGGGGTTGCCGTTCAATATGCCGTCTGGATTGGCAATCGCGCCGGATGGGTGCCTGTTCGTTTCGGACGGGTATGGCGGCCATCGAGTTCACAAGTTCTCGCCGGAGGGCGAGCTAATCAAGTCCTGGGGCAAAGAGGGAACCGGGCCGGGTGAGTTCGCGCTGCTGCACAATGTGTGGGTGGATAAGAATAGCCGCGTTTACATTGCCGACCGCGAGAACAACCGTATGCAGATCTTCGACGATGAGGGCAACTTCATCGAGGAGTGGACGGACATGACTGCTCCGGGAGATCTGTGGATACACGACGATATCATCTACGTGATCGAGCAGGGCGGCGGGAACGGCGTGAGCATCTGGACGATGGATGGCGAACTGCTGACGCGGTGGCGCGGGAATGAGGGCGCAGGTCTCGGCACACTGATAGGCGGACACGGGATCTGCGTTGATTCCCAGGGCAGCATCTACGTCACCGAGATCGGCCAGGGAGAGAGGGTGTCGAAGTTTGTCAGGGTTTAACCGGCAGGTTAAGTCCTGAAGAATCGTAGATTACGGGGCCGGGCGAAGTTGATTCGCTCGGCCCTCGTCCGTTTTAGCCGCGGCCATGGGCCATTGGCTGACCGGTACGTCAGGATAAATCCCGCTTCAGACCGCAGTCTGGGAGGGAGTGGATATTCTCTTGAGTGTCTTCAGTGCGTCCTGAACATGGCGCCTCATCCGAAACTCGTTATGAAAGGCTCCGCGGACTATGCCATCTGTGTCTATGATGTAAGTGACCCTGGAAGTGCCGAGACCGAATCTGCGCCGCACATCGTAAAGACTGCACACTTCCCCCGAATTGTCGCTCCCGAGTTCATAGGGGATTCCGACGGAATCACAGAAGTCCTTCAATTTATCTACTTTGTCAGTGCTTATTCCAATGACAATAGCATTATTTTCCAGTAACTCATCATGAGTTTCGCCGAAACTCCTGACCTCGATTGTTCATCCGTGAGTGAAGGCCCGAATAAAGAAAAAGAGGACGACGTTGCTTCCTCTATTATCCGAAAGCGTAAATCTCTCACCGGAGCCGAGAGTTATCGTGAAGTCTGGTGCATGAGAACCAATCTTTAACATTTAGTATCCAAAACTCCTGAACGTATATTTGCGTATTTGCGCGGTTGATTGGGCAAGGGGCGCATCGCTTGCATTCCAGCCTAACTTGCTGTCACATAGGAGTATCGTGAATATGTGACCAGGACAATTGTAATTCTACACAAGTATTAGAAAAACGCCAATAGGGTCAGACCAGGGCCTTTTCAAGGTCGACACTCTCGATGATTCACCTCCCCTCTCCCCTGGATTCCCGCCTTCGCGGGAATGACGATAGCAGGTCTGTGAGCCTTGAATCACACCTTTGCAAAGGCCCTAGGGTCAGACAGTCCACTGAAAGCCGTCATACACGCTGAGGCCGAGACGTTGCTCTCGCCACCGCGATGCAAAATACACCAAGCGCGCCCGCGCTCTTGAGTACGTGGGCGGCGGATGCGGCGGTGGAGCCTGTGGTTACGAGGTCGTCAACCAGCAGTATAACAAGGCCGCTGAGATCGTGTTGGGAGGCGAAGTTTCCCTGAACGTTGTTCCAGCGCTGTTCCCTGGATCGTGTGGATAGCTGGGAGGGTGCGTTGCGGACGCGGGTGAGCGCGTCTTCGAGAAGGGGGATACCGAGACGCTTGCTCAAGCCGGCGGCTATGAGCGCGGCCTGACTGTAACCGCGACGGCGTATGCGCGACGGGTGGCTTACGATGGGAACGATGCAGTCGAATCGCGCTGGGGAGTCTTGCATGTACTGGATGAGCAGGTCGGCGAGTTCAGGTGCCAAGGCTCTGATTCCGCGATATTTCAGGAGAGTGATGGCTTTGTGGATGGGGCTGGAGGGCAGATAGAGATAGGGCGCTCTTATCTGGTCTATGTCGGGTTCTTTGTCGAGGCACCAGCCGCATATCCCGTCCGTACCAGGGTTGGCGCAAATCTCGCAGAATGGCTCTTCGAGCCTTGGCATTAGTTCGGCGCAGGGCCCACAAATGAACCCGCCCGGAACACTGCAGCCGAGACACCTGATAGGGAAGAGGACATCAAGGGCGGGATTCCATATCCGGTCTGTCCATTTCTCGATTGCGGCATTCATTGTGAGGGCTGCTGAGAGGGGCGTCCGCCAGGGACGCCCCTACACGGGAAGGCGCCCGGCTATCCGACGAGCCAGTCGCTCAAGTCGTCGCGGTTCTTGTCCAGCCAGGCTATGTTGTTGGACATGCGCTCAAGTACCTGGCGTATGGTGCGTTCGGCGGAGGGCACTGGGTGAGTATCGAAGAATTCCCTGACCTCCTCGCGTTTCCGCTCGGTGGTAAACACCCCTGATATGCTGACGAGCCGCATTATGGCGAAACCGCCCTCTCCGTAGCGGCGGTCGAACTCGTCCCAGTTGTCGTTGAGGAACTGCCATGCGAGTTCGCGCCCATGCGGGTTGGTGGCTGTGGCGACCATGACGCTTATGGTGTCCTGGCTACGAACATGGTCATCATCAAGAGACCTGTCGAGCGTTTCCTGTATGAGTTGGGGGTCGGGGAAGCCGGACAACGCCCTGAGGAAGCGCAGTTTCTCTTCGTGGAGGGACGCGCTTTTTTCCAGGTCCCACATCGTGTCGTAGAGGGCTCGGTCGCCTCGCTGGGCCGCCATAGAGAAGGTTGCTACACGCAGGTCTGCGGACAGACTGGACGGGTCTTCGACGTAGGCGTCGAACCTGATTCGGGCCTCAGAGAGAGTCTCTTCATCCTCGAAGTGTCCCAGTTGGGCCAGGGCTGTGGAACGCAGCAGCGCGTCGCGGTGTCCCTCATTGGTTCGGGCATCCCATCCTACGCGGTCGCCTATGGGCTTGAACACGCGGCGTCCGAATGCCTGGTACGACGTGTGAAAACTCTCGGTTGAGAGCAGGTTGTCGAGAGCGTTCAGTGCGGCGGCGAGATCGCTCGCAACCGAGGCGTCGTTCTCATTGGAGTAAGCCTCCACGAGATTCAGGTACGCGGAGGCCGGGATGCGGCCCGCCTTCGCGAGTGCGTATGCGTCGGATTGGAGACCAAGTCTGTCTCTCGCGGGCAGCGTGAGGCTGGCGATTGGGGCTTTCAGTCGTTCTATCTCTTCGTCGGAGTATTGCACTCTGAAGAATCCCGACTGATCCGGATTGACTTTGATCCACTCGTCGCCGGAGCCGTAGGAGGCGGGCCGGAGTGTTAGGCCCGACTCGGCGGTGTCCATGAGTGAGCGCACCGGCTGGGCATCGGACGCGGTTCTAGCCGTGATCGGAACTTTCCAGACGGTAGTGTCCTGCTCTTCGGACTCGTCCAGAATCTCGTCGTAGAGGAATCGGGATTGGTACAGTCCGACTTCTATGGACTCGCCTGAGCGGTTGACCGAAGCTTCCAGGACAGGGTATCCGGTCTGTGAAGTCCAGCTATCCATTATCTCGGCGACGGGCTGCCCGGACGCTTCGCCGAGCGCGTTCCAGAGGTCGCGGGTGCGGGCGTTGGCGTACTGGTGCCTCTGGATGTAGAGCCGGAGACCCTCGCGGAAGTCGTCTTCGCCGAGGTAATGTTCGAGCATACGGAGGACTGACCCACCCTTGGAGTAGCTGATCGCGTCGAACAGTTCGCCTATCTCAGCGGGATTGTTGACCGGCTGCTCTATGGGGTGGGAGTTTCTGAGTCCGTCCAGGTTCAGGGCGGAACTGGTGTCGTGGGTCAGGAACTGCGTCCACATCTCCCACTCAGGATGAAGATAGTCAACCGCCTTGTCTCCCATCCAGGATGCGAAGCTCTCATTGAGCCAGAGGTCGTCCCACCACTCCATGGTCACCAGGTCGCCGAACCACTGGTGCGCCATCTCGTGGGATATTATGGCCGCGACTATCTCGCGGGTTCCAGCGGAACTGTCAACCGGGTCAACGAGCAGGGCAACCTCGCGGTAGGTAATTGCGCCCCAGTTCTCCATCGCACCCGCCGCGAAGTCGGGTATGGCTATGTGGTCCAGCTTGGAGAGCGGGTACGGGACGCCGAAATAGTCGTGGAAGTAGTCGAGCAGCGCCATAGAGGTTTCCAGCGCGTACTGTCCTTTGTCCTCGTTGCCTCGGGTGGCCCAGACGCGCATGAGAACTCCGTCGCGTGTCCTGTCCTGTACGCAGGCTAGATCGCCGACGATGAAGGCGAGCAAGTAGGTTGACATGACAGGCGTCTCGGCGTAGTGGACGATCTTCTTGCTGTCGTCCGTATTGGTTATGGACACCGGCTCGGTGTTGGAGATGGCCTCCAATTCCTGCGGGACGACCAGGGTTATGTCGAAGGCGGCCTTGACCGCGGGTTCGTCCCAACAGGGGAAGGCTCGGCGGGCGTCGGTGGCTTCGAACTGGGTCGTGGCCATCCAGCGCTGGTTTCCGTCCACATCCGTATAGGTGGAACGGTAGAAACCTCTGAGCTTGTCGTTCAGTTCGCCGGTAAACTCAATAGATAGCTCAGCCGCTCCAACCGGGACCGTCTCGGTAAACGCCAGCGTTACAGTCTCCTTTTCTTCGTCGAATGTGATGGATTCGGGTTGGATCTCTGAACCGTTGGACAGCGAGAGCGTGGCGGACTGGATGGCAATTTCCGCACTGTTCATGGTAATGACGGACGCAGGCTCGTCAACCTCGATGGCGATAATCTCGCTTCCAGAGAAAGTAAAGTCTTCCAGATTGGGTTCCAAAGTCAGGGTGTATAGGGTGGGCCTGACGTTCGTCGGGAGTTTCCACTCGTTGGATGATGTCATTCTTGTTTCCCTGTTGAATTGTCTGAATCAGGATTTACAGGATATCGTGATTGCCAGGATTGCACGGACGAAACAAGGGTTCGCCCCTACCGGGATAATCCAAGCCCCCTAGGATGCGGTCCAATTCGGCGCGCGCTTTTCGGAGAAGGCGCGGGGGCCTTCGATGCGGTCGGCGGAGGCTATCTGCTTCTGCTGTTCGCTGTAGTTCCTGCTGAAGGCTATGTCGTAGGGCATATCCGAGCCCTGGTAGGCCATCTGCTTGCTTGCCCTGACCGACAGTGGGGCGCACTCCAGGATTTCATTTGCCCAGCGCTCGGCGGTATCCATGAGGTCGGCTAGGGGTACAACCTCGTTCACTAGTCCGATGCGATAGGCTTCCTGGGCAGATATTCGCCTGGCGGTCAGCATCATACCCATGGCAATCTTGGTGGGTACGTGTCGAGGGAGGCGGAATACTCCTCCGGCTCCGGCGTAGAGACCGACGCGGGGTTCGGGCAGACCGAGTTCGGCGTGGTCGGCGGCTATGATGATGTCGCAGGCCATAGCGACTTCCAGTCCGCCGCCGAGGGCGTAGCCGTTGACTGCTGCGATGATGGGCTTCCAGCACTCAAAGTTGGATGTTATCCCACCGAAAGGAGCGCGATGGGCACCCGCGCCCGGCTCGTCGCGTCGCTGGTCGCGCTCGGCTGTGTGCCTGAGGTCGTTGCCCGCGCTGAATGCGCGTTCGCCCGCTCCGGTGATGATGGCGACCCAGGCGTCGGGATCGTCGTTGAAGCGAGTGAAGGCGTCATAGAGTTCGGAGTTGGCGGGCGGGTGAAGCGCGTTCAGACGCTCCGGGCGGTTGATGGTGACGTAGGTGATGCGTCCTTTCTGTTCGTAGGTCAGGAATTCGTATGACATATCGTGTTTCCTCTTTGTTCTAGTAGTTGCGTCAGGATTTTGGAGAGTATAGCAGAGCAGGTGTTTACCAGGCCTGGTTCCACTTTTCGCGGAAGGCGACTTCCTCAACCGGCGCTCGACGGGTTGGGCCGTAGCGGGCATTGTCCGCTGGGAAGCCGACGGGCAGAAGCGCCGCAGTCTCCACGTTTTCAGGGATATCGAGCAGTTCCTTTATCTCGTCTTCGTAGCGCTTGTGCAGGCTGGTGAGGCAGCTTCCGAGTCCGAGCCCACGCGCGGCGAGAAGCAAGTTCTGTACGGCGGGGAATACGGAACTGCCGCGTCCCATTGTGGACGGGCCGCCATCGTGTTCGATACAGGCCATTATGAGTACCGGAGATTCAGCCATGTGTCTTGCGAGGTAGTCGGCGGAGCGACGCACATGAGACTGGATAGAAGGAGGATTTGGATTGTCCTTGCCGTAGGCGGCTTCCCAGCCCCTCTCGTAATAGTCGCCTATGACGTCCTTGGTCGCCTGATCTCGTATGACGAGGAACTTCCAGCCCTGCCTGTTGCCGCCGCTTGGCGCTTTTGTCGCTGCCTCGATGAGCTTGTGAACCAGTTCGTCGGATACCGGGTCGGGTTTGAAATAACGGATGGCCCGCTGAGAGTAGAGCGCGTCGAAAAGTCCAATGTCTTCAGTCATAGGTTTCACCTCAGATGTGTTTGGATAAGTTTACGCAGTGCGGGTGCGGTGGGCAATGGGGGAGGGACCGGAAATGGTGGAACGGTGTCCGTAGTCTGATGAGGAGACGATCAAGATACTTGAAGGGAGAAGAGAAGC
>VXRN01000030.1 GCA_009838465.1 Dehalococcoidia bacterium | reverse complement strand
GAGCGGTTCCGCCCAGGCTAACAGCCTTGTCGAGGTATGCCTGGAGGTCGCCAACCCCCACCGCGATCGAGGGAGCGTTTGGAGGCATTCCCTCTACATGCTCGAACATACCGCCGCCGATGCCATCGCCTTCCTGCTCGATCAGGCGGTAGTTAGCCTCCTCAATGAAGCTTATCTTCCAACCGAACATCTTGGCGTAGAAGTCCTCGATCGTCGTAGAGCCATTCTCTGAGGTACTGGCGCATACTGTTGTAGCTGCCTACAACCACAAGAGCTACAGCGACGGCGTTCTGGCAGCCGCTTCTGGCCAGTATGGTCCCATACACCCACAGAACCAGTCCCGTAATCTGAGAGGCTCTGAGGTGCGGCATGTGTTGTTCAATGGTCTGTTGCATCTGATAGCATTCGGGCGGGAGGCGCATGGCGAATCTCTGGCAACCTTTCTGTTTCGTACCAAAAAGATGCCGGAAAGCCATGCGCTTTCCAAGTTCTCATTCCAGTTTCATACTTTACCTACCCCTGTCAGCCCATCAAGGGAGAGGGGATTTTTGCTCTACAGGCCATGCCGACTGATTTGATACAGGCTTACCAAGCCTGATCCCATTTTTCGCGGAAGGTGACCTCTTCGACGGGCGCGCGGCGGGTTGGGCCGTACCTGGCGTTGTCGGCGGGGAAGCCGACGGGCAGTAGCGCGGCGGTCTCGACATTCTCGGGAATGTCGAGCAGTTCCTTTACCTCGTCTTCGTAGTACTTGTGCAGACCGGTGAGACAGCTTCCGAGTCCGAGTCCCCGCGCGGCTAGAAGCAGGTTCTGCACGGCGGGGTATATGGAACTGCCGCGGAACACGGGGGATGGGCCGCCATCGTGTTTGATGCAGTCAATGCAGGCCATGATTAGTACGGGAGACTCGGCTATATGTCTTGCGAGATATTCACTGGAGCGACGAGCATGGACTGGAAAGAAGGAGGACTGGGATTGTCCCCGGTAGGCGGCCTCCCACATTATTGCCTTTCTCCAGGTGATCTCCCAGCCTCTCTTGTAGTAATCACCTATGATGTCCTTTGTCGCTTGATCGCGTATGACGAGGAACTTCCAGCCCTGCTTGTTGCTACCGCTGGGGGCCTTGGTCGCGGCCTCTATGAGCTTGTGGATGAGTTCGTCGGATACAGGGTCGGGCTTGAAGTAGCGGATGGCTCGCTGAGAGTAGAGCGCGTCGAAAAGTCCGATGTCTTCAGACATGAGTTTCACCTCAGATGTGTTTGGATAAGTTTACTCAGTGCGAGTGAGGTGGGCAATGGGGCAGAGACCAGAAATGGCGGAAGGGTGTCCGTAGTCTGATGAGGAGACGATCAAGATACTTGAAGGGAGAAGAGAAGCCCGTGTGTGCCAAGGGCTACACTCCATCCCCGCGGCCAGCATTGAAGTGCGTGAGTGGCCGCGGAGACGGAGTCGGAGCTGGAGACTTAGGTATGGAAGAGGGCTATGCGGTTGCCTGCAATGTCGTTGAAGATCGCTAGTGATCCGAATCCACCGGGAATGTCCATCGGCTGCATGAGAGCGGTTCCGCCCAGGCTAACAGCCTTGTCGAGGTATGCCTGGAGGTCGCCAACGCCCACCGCGATCGAGGGGGCGTTTGGAGGCATTCCCTCTACATGCTCGAACATGCCGCCGCCGATGCCGTCGCCTTCCTGCTCGATCAGGCGGTAGTTGGCCTCCTCAACGAAGTTTATCTTCCATCCGAACATCTCGGTATAGAATTTCTCGAGCGTCTTCACGTCGCTGCCGCCAACCTCGAAATGGATGACGGGCGGGCCGTCGCCTTTCGGAGGAAATTCTCCGTGCCCTCCTGTCGGCTGCGAGTAAAGCCCTATGGCGTTGTTCGCGGGGTCGGTGAACATCGCGACTGAACCCACACTGGGGTCTATCTCCATGGGCGGCATGATGGCGACGCCGCCCATGCCGGATATCTTGTCCAGGGCGGCCTGAAGATCGTCAACCTGGATATAGACAGTGACATAGTTAGGCGGCATACCTTCCTGCGTACCTAGTATGCCTCCGCCGATACCACCTTCATTCCACTGGACGACGCCGTAGAATCCCATCTCTTCGCCTTGAGCATCAACGTTCCAGCCAAAGAGGTCTCTGTAATATTGCTGTAGTTCGGGACCGTCAGGCCCCGCGATTTCAAAATGCACTACTGGGTTTCCCAATTATTCCTCCTTATTCAAGGGAATTGTACGCCGCTTGGCGTTTGTGTAGAACAAATATAGAACGAACTTAGGTTCGGCGTCAAGAGTATTTAGGACAAATTTTCCGCTTTGCCGCAATGCGGATATGGAAGTCGGCTGTTATAATCGCACCCTAACCCAGAGGATTGACAGGCACAGCGCGTATGGTTTTGACCAAAATTCGAGATGTTCAGCGCTTGCCACACCTGGCTGCGCTGAAACACAGGGACTATCGCTTTACGTGGACTGCGAATATGTTCTCGGGCGCGGCGATGTGGACATTCATCGTCGCGGTGTCCTGGCTCATTCTCCAAAAGTCGGACAGGTCGGGGGACGTGGGCATCGTAACGTTCGCGTCCATGATTCCTTTCCTGCTAGTTTCTCCTATTGCGGGACTAATGGCAGACAGGTTCGACCGCCGGAGGATCGCCTGGTTCACGTTCATAGCGAATGGGTCTGTTACAGCGGTCGTTACAACGCTGGTCATCATAGACGCTATTACGCTGTGGCATCTCGTCATACTGACGTTCGTGTCGGGCTCCATGCGCTCGATGCAGGAGCCTGCCATGGCTTCTCTGATACCGAACCAGGTTCCCCAAGAGGATCTTCTGAACGCCATCACGCTGAACGCAGCCACGCGGCACGGAGCGCGATTCTTTGGACTGCTGGTTGCCTCGCCGCTGCTGGCGATTCCGTTCATCGGCGTGTCGGGCGTTCTGGTTCTGAGCGTCGTCTGCCAGGTCGCGGGTACTATCTTTATATCGCTGGTGCGGACGCGCTCCACGGGCGATGCGCTGGCGCAGAGCGGCCTGCTTCGCAGCATGGTTGACGGCCTGGTTTACATCTATTCGAACCGAATGATCTCGATCTTCATTCTGCTAGTGGCGTTCCACTGCGCGCTGGTTATGTCCAACGATTCTATTCTTCCGGTGTTTTCTCGGAACGAATTGGGGGCCGTGGACGGGTCCATTCTGGGTTACATGGTCATGGGATTCGGCGCGGGTTCGCTGATTGGTACGGTGATTATGGCGGGGGTAAGAGACGACAGGCGCAAAGGGCAGTGGCTGATGTGGACGGGTATCATCAGCGGCCTGACGCCCATTCTGCTGGCCTTCAGTCCGAATGCCGTGGCCGCTATACCAGTATGCGCGCTTATGGGTGCGGCGCAGTCAACATTCATGGCGCTGACGACCACCTACGTTCAGACGATTGCGCCCGACCGACTGAGAGGTAGAATATCGAGCCTTTATATACTTCACGCCGGGGGGATAATGGCATTCGCGAACCTTGGATACGGATTTACCGCGGATGTATTCTCGTCCCCACCAATACTGTATGTCACGGCAATTCTGTTCCTGGGATTCTTGTCCGCGTTCGGGATCACACTCCCAGATTTGCGCCGTGTTTACAGGACGGGCCGCGCCGTGGCGTAGCGAACCATAGGGAGGTAGCGACTTGACTATTCGCAAAGCGGTGATGCCGGTGGCGGGATTCGGAACCAGGTTTCTCCCGGTCACCCGCGCTGTGCCGAAGAATTTGCTGCCGGTCTTCGACCGTCCCTCGGTCCACCTGTGCGTCGAGGAGGCGGTATCGGCTGGGATAGAGGACATCATCTTCATCGTGTCTGAGGGACAGGATGGGCCAATAAGCCGTTACTTCGGTCCGCAGCCCGGGCTGGAAAATGCCCTCGCTTCCAGGAATAACGTAGAGCTGCTTGAACAGATGCGGGAGATAGCGGAGATGGCGAACGTATCCTGCTCAATCCAGAATGAGCAGAAGGGACTTGGACACGCGATTCTCATGGCGCGGGAAGAGGTCGGCGATGAAGCCTTCGCGGTCTTTCTGCCGGATGACGTGATCTGGGCAGACATCCCAACCATCGGGGAGATGATCGAGGTTCACGGGGCGACGGGTGGGAACGTGGTGGCGCTGGAAGAGGTGTCGGATACGGACGTTCCGAGTAAGGGGATAGTGGCTATAAAGAGAATATCTGAGACCAGATCGCGTATCCTGGATATGGTGGAGAAGCCGGCGCTGGAGGACGCGCCGTCAAACCTGGCAGTTGTGGGCCGGTACGTTCTTACGGCGGAGATATTCGATACACTACAGTACACACCAGCGGGCGCGCTGGGGGAGATACAGTTAACTGACGCGATAGCGCGGCATATCGAATCCCCCGGTGTGTATGGCTATCACTTCGGCGGTGAACACCAAGACGTTGGGAATCCACTGGGTGCGCTGAAGGCGTCGGTAACCGCTGCCCTCAAGAGGCAGGATGTCGCAGACGACCTTCGCGCCTGGCTTTCCGGACTATAGGGCGGGATTAGTCAACGAAGGGAGAAAGGGTATGGATAAGGCTCTGAATGGCGTGCGGATAATTGATCTAACTCAGTTCGAGGCGGGCACTTCCTGTACCCAGATGCTGGCATGGCTGGGCGCAGACGTAATCAAGGTGGAAGAGCCGACGCGCGGCGATCCTGGTCGGACTGCAATGGTGACTTCTTCAGTCGAAGGAGCTGACTCCTCCTATTTTCTGAATCTCAATTCCAACAAGCGAAGCGTGACGCTGAATCTGAAGAGCGAGGAAGGCCGCGGCATATTCTTTGATCTGGTCAAGCAGGCGGACATCGTGGCGGAGAACATGGCCCCGGGCGCTATCGAGAGGCTTGGAGTGGGCTGGGATGCGCTGAAGGAAGTGAATCCCAGGGTGATACTCGCGCGGATCAAGGGGTTCGGCACATATGGACCGTACAGTGAGTACAAGAGCTTCGACCCGGTGGCGCAAGCAGCGGGCGGCGCGGTGTGCGCGACGGGCTTCGCAGACTCTCCCCCGGTGCGTCCGGGCATTACGATAGGCGACACCGGAACAGGGATGCACGCGGTCATCGGGATACTCGCCGCGCTGTGGCAGAGGCAGGCGACCGGAAAGGGACAAGTAGTCGAAGTGTCCATGCAGGATGCTGTCGTCAATGTCGCGCGGATTTGGATGAATTCCTACGCTGACACAGGGCAGTCTCCGCCAAGGCGTGGCGCTGAACGCTGGCCGGGTCGCCCGGGATCGGGTCTGTTCAAGTGCGCTCCGGGTGGGCCGGACGACTATATCTACATGACGGCGCTGGCGCGCAGAAGCCGTATGTGGAACGCACTGCTTACCACGATCGGGAAGGAAGACCTCATCGAAGACCCGGTGTACTCCGACCCCAATAACCATCCTGAGGTTTCGGAAGAGATCAACGACATGATCGAAGCGTGGACGATGAGGCACACCAAGCATGAGGCGATGCGGATTCTGGGGGAGGCCGGAGTCCCGTGCAGCGCGTGCCTGAATGCGGACGACATCTATAACGATCCTCACCTGAAGGAGCGCGGCATGATCGTCAGTTACGATCACCCGGTGAGGGGCAAATTCACGATGCCAGGTTGCCCGGTGCAGTTAGAGGACTCGCCGGTGGATGTGAGTTCTCCACCGCTGCTCGGTCAGCATACGGACGAGGTACTGGGAGATATGCTGGGATACACGGAGGAGGAGACATCGAGACTGCGGGCGGCGAGGGTGTTGTAGGGTTGTTCCTCAGCCCCTGGGGACATAGACTACGTATGTGCTGGCAACCTTGTCGTGGAGTGTCTGGTTGTTCTCGTCCCACAGGGGCCATAGGTTGTCCACGAAGAACATGATGCCTAGCGTGAGTCCGTAAAGGAGGCCGAACAGGAGCCCCTTGACTAGGAACTCCCTCACGAACATCATGCCCCATCCGAGTGGTTCCCCGGCGTAGTTCACGGCCCGGATGCCGACTATTTGCTTGCCCGGTGTTTGCGCCCTGCCGAGTACGATAAGCCACCAGACGAGGTAGGCGATCAATATTCCCGCGCCCAACACCAGGAAAATTACACCGGCTATTATCAAGGCCGTGCTGACTTCGCTGCCAAAGTCCCCGTCTTCAAATAGTGATATGAGTCCTAGGAAGAATCCTATCACCATCAGCGCGCCGCCTATGGTGGGCAGAATATCGTCTATTAGGTAGGCGACAAGTCGGATCGGCCAACTCGCGAAGTCTAACGATGTGCTTTCCATATCCTCCTGCCTCTATGGTCTTGAACGTCTCACTGGCGAACAAGGTTTACTAGTACCACTTCAATGTGTTTCTGATATATAGCAGCCGGCCCAGCCCCTCACCCCTGGGTTCCCGCCTTCGCGGGAACGACGAGTAGATGTGCGGGAATGACGAGTGGTAATCGGAGTATGTCATATTCACATGGTTTTGGTACTAGAAGACTTCGTCGAGGCTGAGTCTGAATCCCGGTAGAGTCGGGGAGGTGAGGGTCTGGCCTTCGCCGTAGATGCCGGCGAGTTCGTATCCGTTCTCGCCAAGAATCAGGACGGTGATGTTCCTGGCGTCGGGATCAACCATCCAATATTCCTTGACGCCGTGGCGTTCGTAGAGGGTGCGCTTGAAAGTCCTATCTCTGCCCGCTGTCGAAGGGGAGAGTATTTCTATCACGAGATCGGGCGCACCGTGGATGTTCTGCTCGGTAATGATATGCGCTCGTTCCGCGGAGACGAAGACTATATCAGGCTGCAGGGTATCCGTGTCTGAGAACACGACGTCGGTGGGAGCACAAAAGACCAACCCTAATCCCAGTTCTTCCAGGGACTCTAATTTCCAGAACAACTTCTTGCTGGTCGTCTGGTGGAACATATTTGGGGCAGGAACCAATACCAACTCTCCGTCCAGAAGCTCGTAGCGAACGTCGTCTGGCGTATTGCGGTAGTCTTCGTAAGTGAACTTTCTTCGGGTTCTTGCCGTGACCATGTCCGCCTCCTTGCCGCTTGCTGAGTCCGTTCTTCTCCCTTTTTCATCATACACCCAAGCCTGTCGGGATTGAATCTGGAGCGCTATCCTTTGGACAGACTTTCGTCGAGGACTTCGAGCAGGTCCTTAGCCTGCTTCTGGTTCTGGCCGAGAGAGCCGATGCCCTCCTCGAACATCTGGAGACAGAAGGGGCATGAGACACCGACCGTAGCTGCGTCGGTCTCGAAGAACTGCTCGGTGCGGGCGTGGTTGATTCGCTGACCCTTGGACTCTTCGATCCACATGTGGCCGCCACCCGCACCGCAGCAGAAGCCGCGCTCGCGGCAGCGATCCATCTCGACGAGCTGGACGCCGGGTATGGCGTTGGCTATCTGCCTGGGCGCGTCGTAGATGCCGTTGTGTCTCCCAAGGTAGCAGGAGTCGTGGTAGGCGACGGTGGTGTTTATCTCGGCGACCGGCCTGATTTTGCCCTCGCTTATGAGATCGTTGACGAACTCGGTGTAGTGGAGGACCTCGTAGTCGCCGCCGAGGTGGGGGTATTCGTTCCTGATGGTGTTGAAGCAGTGCGGGCAGATGGTCACGACCTTCTTGACGTCGTAGGAGTTCATGGTCTCGATATTCTGCTGAGCCATTATCTGGTAGAGATACTCGTTGCCCATTCGTCGCGCGGGGTCTCCGGAGCAGGACTCTTCGTCGCCCAGGATTGCGAAGTCAACTCCGGCTCGCTTGAGCACAGAGGCCATGGCGCGCGCGACGCTCTGGCTTCGCTGCTCCAGCGAGCCGGTGCAGCCGACCCAGAACAGCACCTCGGCGTCCGGCTTCTCGGCGAGTGTGGGCACGTCCAGGCCGTCGGCCCAGTCGGTGCGCGAGTATGTGGTGCCGCGCCAGGGGTGTCCGCGCTGCTCCATGCTGAGAAGGGCGTTCATAGCGGTGTCGGGCATGGAAGCCTGTTCCAGGACGAGGAAGCGTCGCATATCCACGATGGAGTCTATATGCTCGACGCCGACCGGACATTCCTGTATGCACGCGCCGCAGGTCACGCAGTCCCATAGCGCTTCTTCGGATATCCAGTTGCCGATCATCGGCTTGGATTCCTGCTCGTCGTTGTCGGAGGAGACTCCCTCGCCGAATTCTAGGACGTGCTCTTTCATATTCTCGACGATGTGCATAGGTGAGAGTATCTTGCCCGTGATGTTGGCGGGGCAGTTGTCGGTGCAGCGTCCGCAGACGGCGCAAGAATAGCCGTCTAGGAGCTCCTTCCAGGTGAAATCCTGTATCTTGCTCGCGCCAAGAGCCTCCTCATTATCGAGAGCGGCTTCGAGGTCGGGAGTGGTGAGAGTGCCGCGCTCGTCGAGCTTGCGGGTGAAGAAACTGATCGGGGCCGCGACGATGTGCATGTGCTTGGACAGCGGGATGTAGAGGGAGAAGCCGAGGATGATACCGAGGTGCAGCCACCAAAAGATGCCCTGGAGGGCGTTGGCTGCGTCGCCGTCTATCCCGGCGTTGGCGAATGCCTCGCCCAGAGGACGCCCGATGAGCGCGTCGGCGTGAGGGCCGTGTCCGCCGGACGCCACGTAGAACGCCTCTGTGAGCAGCGTGAAGAGCATGAGGCAGGCTATTAGCAGCAAGATTATGGCGGACTCGCCCTTCTGGGTGAGGTCGAAGCTGAGGCGGCGGGGCTTTATCCCCCAGCGGCGGATGGCGGCCCATGTCAGGACGATGAAGAAGACGACGGCGAGTATGTCGAGGTAGGCGGTGAATATCCTGACTCCGGCGTCGGTGAGTATCGTCTCGGAGAACTGGGGCCAGATGGAGTCGGCGAAGATGTATAGGATGTAGCTGGCGGTGAAGGAGAGGAAGCCCCAGAAGATGAAGAAGTGGGCGAGTCCGGCGCGGTCTCGGAGGGAGACACTCTGGAGCACCTTGCGCTGTCCGAAGATGTAGGGGAGCGCACCGAAGAAGCGGCGGACGGGCTGGTCGAACCGGTCGGGGTCCTTGCCGAGCAGGACGAATCGGAATACACGAAGGTACAGAATGTATCCTGCCGTCGCGAAGGCGGCGATGGAGAGGGCGTACACCGCGAGCCAGACTGGGATGATTCCGAACACGTCTCCGGGCGGGACCATTGTTGAACTCCTGAGTTTTCTTTATTGGGAATGTGCGCGGAGTTTAGCACAGTGGGGGGAGGGTAGCTATTGGGCTTCCGACAATTTGTCAGAATCAGGATTTACGGGATATTTGGATGTTCAGGATGGGCGTCACTCCCCTATCAACGGCCCGCTGGTTGAAGTAATGCGGGTTAGCGGTAGAGGAGGAGGATGGTTGCGCCGGTGGCGAGCCAGAGGATGATCGCGAGTATCATCGGGGCGTCGCCGATGAGGATTTCTTCGGGGCTTTCGGCGATGTCGCGGGTGTGAACGAGGTAGATGTACCTGAAAACGCCGTACAGCACGAAGGGCAGCGTGAGTGTCATCGCGTGGTTGCCAGGGAGGTTGTCGGCGGTGAAGGTGTAAAGGGCGTAGCTGACGACGGCGGACGTGGCGACAACTCCAATCATCTGGTCGAGCATTCCGACGGTGTAGGTGTGGAGGATGCCACGCTGGTCTCCCGCGGTGTCTCCGGCGCGGGCGAGCTCGCTCCTACGCTTGGCGAGGGCGATGAAGAGGGAGCCGAGTCCAGCGCAGATGTAGAGCCAGGGGGATATTGGCACTCCGATGACGACCGCGCCCGCAAGCACGCGCAGTACGAAGCCGGAGGCGACGGAGAATACGTCGAGAAGGGCGACGTTCTTGAGACGGGCGGAGTAGGCTGCCTGCACCAGGATGTAGATGACGATGACGATGCCAAGCTGCGGGTCGAGGGCGAAGGCGGAGGCCAGCCCGGCGAGCGCGAGGATGACCGCCGAGATCGCCGCCAGGTGGGGGGATATGACGCCGGAGGCGATGGGCCTGTTCCGCTTGGTCGGGTGGGCGCGGTCTCGCTCCCTGTCGGCTAGGTCGTTGATGAGATAGATGGCTCCGCTGACGAGGCAGAAGACGACTGCGGCTCCGATGGCGCGCGCGCCGAGCTCGAGCGCGGTCTGAAGGTTGTCTAAAGTCCAGGCCTCGTTGACGCTGAAGAAGAGGGGCAGGAAGACGGCTAGGCTCTTAGTCCACTGGCGGGGACGCGCGGACCTCAAGAGGGCGCGGATGGTTGGGAGTATGCCGGTGTCGGTGCGCTGTTCCACGCCGGGAATGATATGGGTGGGGGGATGGGTGAGTCAACGGATGGGGCGGCTATCTGCGTTCAGTAGTGGGTCGTCAGTTCCGGGTCGGATTCTCTGAGCCCGATTCGGGCTGAGCGTGTTAGTCATATATGTTGGTTTATATTTATGCTGGATTGAACAGGGCGCTTAACAGGTAGGGCACTGGGTCGGGCTGGGTTGGTTTTTGTCCAGAGTCGTCCAGAGTTTTCCCAGCGTTAGCTTTGGAGAGAAGTTCGTCGGGCTTCGGTTTTCGCTTGGTATAATTCCACCTTTATGTTTTTGTTGCCGAAACTGCTCTTGTCATGAGTATATTGTAGCATCGTGGGGAGGTGGGAGGGTAGTGGAATTGGCAATTAGCTCACCGAGGTGCCCAGCTTGGAGGGATTCAACACGGCGACTGTTACGATACTCGTTGCGGTAGCGGGACCGGCTATTACGGTGATGACAGTGGTCACGCTTTTCGTCCACGGACGCGGATTCGCTTCTTCAGAAGGGCACGCATCGCTGTCAGTATGCCAGTGTATACCCGCTGTCCATGCCGAATATGGTGCGTGTGTGGTGGCACATCAGTCAACCGAACTAAAGTGATCCGGAGCCTATAGCCCGGCGATTCGGATAACTCTTATATTTTGACAACTGTAAGATGTCGTCTGTGTGGATTTACTATGCTGAAAGAGGAGTTGGTTCTTGAGTTGTAGATGAGTTTGAAATTCAGTGGGATGAACAAAGAAGATCTGAGGCAGTCCCATAGTGGACAATCCAATCTTGCACTCTTCAGTGGGGAGTATGCTAGGCAGGATAAGAGGTCCTAGGTGTAAAATCAGAATCGCTAGTCATCAAAGTCTTCAGGACGAAAGGACTCCATGGATACCCTCTATAAATGTGTCCGACCAGAGATAGCCCTCAAATGTATTCCCGAAGTAGGTAATGGGACGCTCCGGGCGACACAGCCAGCTGCTCTTAACGATCCGTTTGAATGTGCGATCGTGCCCATATACGTCATGACAGAAGAATCGAAAGAAAATTGCGAGCTCGCTAAAGTCCTCACGGACATTAATGAAAACAACCCAGTATCAGAAGAGGAGGTACACCGAGCTAGACGACTGTACGGCAGCCTGTTTACTAGCCGACTGGTTTCCGAGCAACTCTCGACACGGTTCGGTATAGTCTCGTTTGCTTCTGACCCGCTCCATCCCTTGATGTGGTCTCACTACACTACCGATGGGTCCGGCTTCGTCATAGGTTACAATTTCGAGCATCTTAAGAGGCTCGCCGAAGTGAATGGATTTCTCCGAAAGGTGGAATACTCTTCGCGACCAGGCTTGATAACTGGCCCAGTCGTCTTGGTGTCACCAGAATCTAATTTACCTATCCTGCTGTCGATGAAGAGTGAACATTGGTCTTACGAGGGAGAATAGCGGTTGATCGTAGAATTGAACCGGACAATTGGTACAGGTGAAATAGATCAACACGGTCAGCCAATAAACCTGATTCAAATTCCGAACGAAGCGGTCGAAAGTGTTTATTATACAGAGAGGACACCGCGCGACTCAGTTGAGTTGATAGGGAACCGTTTAGCGGATAGAAACAATCGATACTGCACGGAGTCGCAACGCAAGCTAGTTCTTTCATCGGTGGCATATGGGTATGAAATAGAAAACAACATCAACTGACAGCCAAAACAGTTAGTTTGTCGAGGGAAGTTCCAAATATATAGAATCTCCGATCTGGTTATCCAGAACTTGGGCTGAATAGACTGCTGGGCAGTGTAGCGTGGGCGGAATGGGCTTCGGCTTCCAGTCGCTTGTTGAAGGGATCGTAGTTTGTGGACCAAAAATCGAATATGTCCCGACCGAGAATCGAGGGAAGGTTGCGGTTGTCGTCGTTGGGTATGGCTACGTTTATTTCAATGTGGTATAGGTGCGTAACATCACCGTCCACGAAGAACAGGGTGGCCGGCTCGCGGAAATACTCAGCCTTGCCGATTCCTGTAATATTCTGAGGGTTGCGCAATGCTTGGAAGGGAACGCCGATCTCATCGGCATCGCTCGGATGTAAACAGGTGATGTCGGCACCGGTGTCGAACATCAATTGTATGGGTTGAAGAATATCGAATCGCGCTATGTGCAGACGACAAGATATATATGGTCTGTTACGCAGGGTGAAGTAGCCCTGTATCATAGGACTAGTGCCGAATCCTCCGAGTCAATGTACTCCAGTGCGACATCGGACATATCCATACCCCGGTCTCGAACCGCCGTCATGACTGCCTCATGGGACTCCCCAAACGCAACCACGCCGTCCTCATTCATCGCAATCCATTGGTTGGGGTATTCCTGTTGAAGCTGGGGATACTTGGCGTACACCAAGAGTCGGAGATTTTGGAAGGCCTCCAACTCCGCGCGGAGAGCTGCGCCACCGCCCATTTTTTCAAATGCGACTATGGCCGTATCCAAAGCCTCTCTGCGCTGTTCTTCGGTCAAAGCCATGTTTCCGCCCCTTTGACCAATGCTGTGGTGCCTATGTCTTTACGCTGTAAAAGGAGTGTAACATCGCTGACAGAAAACTGCCAAAGGGCAAAGTGTCGGCCTAGGCTAAAGTTTTACTGCCCTGTCAGTGTGCAGGATGCGGAGCGCGGTCTTTAGCGCCTCTGCCGCTATCTCTTTCTGCTCAACCGACTCGATGCCCTCCGTGAGATGCGTGAGGATTTGCGAGACACTATGCTGCCCGTCTATGCAGGAGACGAGGGCGGCTACTAGCTGGCTTATGGGGGCGCCTTCGGGGCGGTCGGGGGTTATGAGG
>VXRN01000025.1 GCA_009838465.1 Dehalococcoidia bacterium | reverse complement strand
GCCCCCGCCCCTGGGTTCCCGTTTTCACGGGAACGACGGTGGTTGTGCAAAGGTCCGCTTTCGCGGGAAAGACGAATAAGCGGAAAAGGGACATTTGCAATTGTCCCAGAATTCTACAACTTAACGCAGAATTCTTCCGGCGTCGGATCACTGAACAGATCCGGATGGAGTATCCGCGCCATGATCTCCAGGCCATCCACCAGGCGCGGCCCGCTGCGACTGAACAGCGCGCCGGAGTCCACTGCGTACACCCGGCCATTGCGGAACGCGCACATCTCTCGCCACTCGTACAGACTGGTCAGCGCGTCGAACTCGGTGCGTGCCTGTGCCACATTCATTCCGCAGGGCATCAGGATGAGTACATCGGGGTCGGCATCGGTCAACGTCTTCATGTCGAGGCGAGGAGACGGGGACCCCGGGCTGACGAGCACATCTCTGCCACCCGCTATTTCGACCATTTCGGGTATCCAGTGCCCGGCGGCTATAACGGGATCCAGCCACTCGACGCAGGCGACGGTCGGCGTATCCTCGGCCTTTGCGACCGCACGACGCACGAGGTCAATCCGCGCTCGCAGGTTGAACACGGCGTGATGAGCGGGCGAGTCTCTACCCGTGTGTACCCCGACCCGGATGATGTCTGTCAGAACATCGTCTATGCCATGGGGGTCCAGGGACAGTACGTTCGCAGGCGAGTCGAGACGCTCTACTGCCTGCTGCACATCTTCGAACGACACGGCGCACACCTCGCAAAGCTGCTGAGTGATAACCAGGTCAGGACGGGCCTCGGTCAGCGTATCCACGTCCACCTCGTAGATGTTCTCGCCGCGCATCATCATCTCGGTGACGAGCTTGTCTATCTCGCTGCTGCTGAGAGTGTCGGGATCGAACCGGCTGCGGACGACCTTCGGCTTTTCGAGGGCATCGGAGGGGAAGTCGCATTCGTGGCTCACGCCGTAGAGAGAGTCACCCAAGCCGAGCATATAGACTATCTCGGTCGCGCTCGGAAGAAATGTGCAAATGCGCATGGTAATCTACTCCTCCATCCAAGAGAATCCCAATCCTGACGAATTAAAAGGCCGTCATTGTATTGGACTGTGTCTCCGAACGTTCGGCTTGACTATGAGACACAAGTGCAGCCAGGATTCTGAGCAACTTCGAAGCTCCTAGTATTTCGCCAAGTAACAGAAGGAATTGCTCCTCGGTATCGCATAGTTGATAACTTATTCCACCGGAAGTTCTCGTTTTATCCGACACGAGATCACGAACGGTTACTGGGAAGACTTCAGGGGGGTAACTTATTTCCAGGACCTCCAGCCGATAATTGTACAAGTACGGAGCCACTACTTCCAAAGTAGCATTGAATCTGGTACCCGACTGAGACCTTTCAACGTTCGCAGTAAGTAGTCCACTCGTAATCTCTTGGAGTTTGCTTCCTTGTCCCTGCAGAATCACTACAGGACTGGGCGGCGCTGCCCCAACATCTATGTCTCCCCAGAGACTTTTCGTTGTCATTCTTAGTCCTCCGGTGGCAATTCCAGCCTAAAGAAAATTGGCAAATGGTCCGATGCATTGATTGTATCGGGGCGTCCGTTGTCCCTGAGTAACGAATCATGTTCGACGTCCGTGAGCACAGTCATTCTTTCTGGGTCGAAGCACTCGACCAGTGCCGGACGCAGTAATACTTGGTCAATTGTGTGCCAAAAGTAACTCAGAGTTCCCGATTGTCTGTAGTAGTATGTTCCTGGAGGCCCTTTAGATACGTCTCCCATCAGACTCCACATCGGATTATAGAAAAAGTTGCGACGCTCACCCTGAACTATCCGACTTTCTTCTCGCGCCGTGCTTCTGTCCATAACCGAATGGAAGGACTCTGAACCTGCCATACCCCTCTCGAACGGATTCATATTGAAGTCCCCGAATAGAACGGTTCGTGAGTGGCTGAGTTCGCTTTCCACCCTCTCGATCCTTTCTCTGAGCCTGATCGCCAAATCTGACTGATCGCCATCACTCATATGCGATTTGCTGGGTAGATGCACTATACCCAGTATCAAATCAGTGTATGGCGGGTGAACTAGGTGCCTAACACTAAGACTATCGTAGTCGCCTATTGGCCGTAACCAGTTGGGATTGAATCGAGTATATACCAAAAACCTTTCAGAATAGTCTGGCGAAAAGGAGAAGTTGCCGCGACCGCTACGATTTAATTCTATTAGCAGGGTCATCGGGTCAATTTCGCATTCAGCCAGAACCAAGATATCTACCCGCCGTTCCCGAGCCAGTCGAGCTATGAGGTGAGCGATGGGTTTGCGATTGATGTTCCAGAACAGGAAGTTAAGCATGTATCGTCAGCGGATGTGGCTAACAGCCGAAGGCGGCCCACACCTCTACGTCCCCTGATTCGGTCAGAGGAACGCGCGGATACCGGCCGCCTCCGGCTATTTTCAACTATTTCTAAATCGCTAGAGCGCGCCTTCGTTCTCGAATGCTTGTGCTAGCTGCGCTATGCCTTCGTGAATCTCCTCGGGAGAATTGAAGCCGTAGCAGAGGCGGGCGTAGTTCTTGCCTGATGTGCCATCTGGGGCGAAGTTGACTCCGCCGTGATAGCCGACGTCGTACTTGTCCAGAACGTCGTCGCGGATAGAGGTGATGTCGCTTCCGTCGGGCAGCTTGAGCCAGACGAACAGTCCGCCGTTGGGCTTGCTCCACTCGGCGCGGTCGCCGAAGTTTTCGCCGAGGGCGGCGAGCATGGCGTCGCGCTTGGCCCGCTGTACGTCATTGATCTCCTCAATGTGGGCGTCGAGCTGGCCTGTCGAATAGCGGTGAATCGCGTAAGAGGCGAACGTGTTGGCAGAACCGCCGCTCTTTGCAACCAGCGCGCGGTCCAGCACGGCGGACGGGGCTGTAACGTATCCGATCCTCATGCCGGGCGCGATGATCTTGGAGAACGATGCCACGTACATCGTGCTGTCTGAATCGTCGAGCGAATGGATCGAGGTCGGCTGAGCATCACCATCCAGTCGAAGGTCCGCATAGCAGTCGTCTTCGAGAATAGGCACTCCGTGCCTGTTGGCTATCTCGACCATCGCCTTCCGGCGTTCAAGGGTCATCGTCCAGCCCATCGGGTTCTGATATGTCGGAATGGTGTAGATCATCTTGGGACGCTTGCCCTGCGATGTTGCTTTCGTTATTGCGCCTTCGAGAGCGTCCGGCAGCATACCCTCGTTGTCGGTTTCGACGCCGCGAACGTCCGCGCCGAACCGCCGGAGTTGACCGAGTGTGCCGCTGTACACAAAATCTTCCACAAGAGCCACGTCGCCCGGATCAATCAGGACTTCTATCAGCATATGAATGGGTTGGCCTGATCCGTCTCCCAGTATGATGTCGTCGGGCGAAACGTGAATGTTTCTGTCTCTGGCGAGCTTGTCAGCGACGAATTCACGGAGGGGTGCGTATCCCTGCGGATGAGCGTATATGGCTAGATCTTCACCCTCGACCCTAAGCGCATCCTGAAGACCTTCTACTAAGCCGTCGAACGGGATGGACTTGGGATCAGGATATGCAACCGCGAAGTCATACTTGCCCCGTTTTACCGTACTCACTCTCGGACGGCCTTCTGGCGCGCGCCTCGAATACAGATTCTCGAAGCTGAACTTATTCTCTTCCGGCATACGAACTCCTCCTGGTTAGTTATCAGTTTTTGGTCTTTAGTTCTCAGTGACCTTACGGGGAGGTTCACCCTCATCCTAGCCTTCCCTCATCAAAGGCAGAGAGGGGTAGGTATCTCACCCTCACCCTAACCCTCTCCCATCAAGGGAGAGGGGATTTTTCAACAGTTTGGGGTCAAGCGTTGTCGAACAGGCCCTCGCGCTCGAATACGTCGGCTAGTATAGCTATGCCGTCGGCTATCTCGTCGGTGTCGTGGTAGCTGTATGTCAAGCGCATATAATTATTGGGCGACCTGTTGGCTCGATAGACGGCGCCCGGGTTGTATTTGACCCCCGCCGCCACAGCCTTTTCCAGTGTGTTCCATGTATCGGCGCCTTCAGGCAGTTTGCCCCAGAGCATCATCCCGCCGTGCGGATTGCTCCACTCGCAGTTTGGAGGGAATCGCTCGCCGAGCGCAGCCAGCATGGCGTCGCGTTTGGCGCCCAGGGACCGGGCGACCGACTCGATGTACTCGTCGCCGTTCTGTCGCAGGTATTCGTAAATTGCCATCGAAGTAAGGTGGCTCGGGGACGTGCCGAATCGGAGTCTTCCCACGACGTCTTTCACCTCGTCAGGCACAACGCCGAAACCTAGTCGCAGCCCGCATCCAAGCAGCTTGGTATAGGCGGAGACGTGCATGATGCCATCCTCGTTGTCCATGCCGTACATAGCCTGGGGCAGAGGATCGCCATCGATTCTGAAGTCGGCATAGGACTCGTTTTCCAGGATCGGGATTCCGTATCGCTGGGATATGTCCACCATATGCTTGCGACGGTCGGCGCTCAACGTAACGCCCATCGGGTTCTGATACACGCTGATGGTGTAGATCAGCTTGGGCTTGACGCCCTTGGCGGCGAGATCCTTGATGGTCTGTTCGAGCGCGTCGGTGTCCATGCCATTCTCGTCGGTGGGCAGATGGATTACGTTCGCGCGTTTGCCGAGCAGCATTCCCAGCGTGCCTGAGTAGCAGAACTGCTCGACCAGGACGGTGTCGCCTTCGTCGATCAGGGCGTCCAGGATAGTTCCGACGGCGCCTCCCGCTCCTGAACTCAGAAAGATGTTGTCCACCGGCACGTCCATACCCCTGTTGTCGTGAAGAGCCGCGGCAATGTACTCGCGCAGTCCCACATGACCCTGTGGTGGCGGGTACTTGGCGAGTTCCACTCCCTCACGCGGCATTATGTCTGCCAGGGCGTCCACGAAACCCTGCACCGGCATGGTGTCGCGGTCCGTGTAAGTCACAGAGAAAATGTATTTCGTGTCTTCGGCTTGTCCGGGTGGGCTTTCCACCTCCGCGGGAAGATTTCTTGTGAACAAGTCTGAATAGTCCATATGGGCTCCTTCGGCGGGGGTGGGACTTCCCTTTCGGCGCACTTTCTGTATGGCGTGACTCTTGTCCGACCTCTGCTCGGCGCTCACGCACATATACGCCGGATCCATGTGAAGTTGGAACGTAAGCCACGCGATTGTAAGCCCAAGCGCGACGGGGTGTCAAAGACGTTCGATTGGCTACACTTGAGTGTCCAGAACGTGGAGATACATGAAGGCTCCGGTATAAGTTGTCGCTTCCTCGCAGTGACCACCGACCATCTCACCTGACGGGCGCGCGGCTGCAACATGGATATGAACGCGGATGCCTCCTTCCGGCAGTGGCTGGATGTACCCTTCCGCGCTCACGAGCTCAAGATTTTCGTCCAGGAGGCTCCTCTCGAACTCCGGCAAACCCTCGGCATCATGTCTGCAAAGGTTGCGCAATCGGAGTTGACGAAAACTGCCAATGCAAGACGTTATCGCAGCCTCCTTGATCCCCTCCTCCAGGGCGAATGTCTCCAGGCCGCCTACAAGAGACTCTCCGGCCTCAAAGCGTCTGTAGATTATGTGTGTGTTATCGGCCTCCCATTTCGGCATTTGATACCCCCTGAATGCGGATTTGGACAATGAGGCGAAGTCCGTTCAGCCATTGACGGTAAGCAGTATAATATCAGCCTTAATGTGTCCCTGTTCGTTACTGAAGAGTGTAAACTCCATGAATCTACAGTTCACTTGCTGAAAGTGGCCAACAATAACCCGGATCTATTCGATGCCAAGCTTCGCCTACGCCGCCCGATACAAATATACGGATACCGTAACCCAGAATGACAATCTGCTGAGAATATCGGCGTATCACGATGCTTACCAGACGCCCCTGATGTCTGCAATAACCACCGAACCGCCTTCTACACCGATGGATTTCAGGGACAGCTACGGAAATCCGACTCACCATGTGCGACTCACCTCTCCCCATCGAGAACTGACTATTCTCTCGATAGGAAAGGCACTCCTGAAAAGCCCTCCTTCTCCCAGCGACGTGTCTCTAAAATCCATCGAATACGATGCCACCGCCCGAGGGTTTCTGGCTCCATCACCTCTTGTCACGCCGGGGAGGGTATCCGATACCGCGACACAGATGGCCGGGAATTGCCAGGGCCTGCTGGAGACTGTCGGAGCGATCGTTGACTGGGTTTACACGAATATTACCTATGAGAGAGGCCTCACCTCGGTCGCGACCTCAGCCGAACACGTTCTCGAAACCCGGAAGGGCGTGTGCCAGGATATGACCCACCTGGCGATAGCCCTTCTTCGATCCCTTGGGGTTCCGACTCGGTATGTTAGCGGGCTGCTTACCGCCCAGGCGGGTGAGACCCACGCCTGGATAGAATTCCTGCACCCAAGTCTCGGTTGGCTTCCCGCAGACCCCACCAGAGGTCACCGTCTGGCCAAGGATGCCGACCTGATCAAGTTCGCATTGGGCATGGACTACACGCACGCCTCTCCTGTCGAGGGGACCTTCGTGTCGCGTGGCACCGGCCATCTGGACGTTGCCATTGGCAAGGTGACGCCCGATGACACTACTCCATCCTTCCAGGACGCGCTGGCCCTCATCCAGACTCCTCCCAGCGGATAAACGAATATGCAGTCGGACCTGATCACCCCATCCTAACCTTCCCCCATCAAGGGCTGATAGGGGTGGGCACTGAATTTGGATTAGCGGAGTCACCCCCATCCTAACCTTCCCCCGTCAAGGGGGAAGGGACTTATGAAATCGTCTCATCAGTCAGTCGGGTGTTGCTACTGGCTGTGAAAACTTGTCGAATCCATGCCTCCTAAACGACTGCTCTACTACGCCTGTTCCAGACTACAATCAGAGTAGGTCAAGGGATTGTCTCTGAGGAGTTACAAAGTCAAGGTTCGCGTAACAAGGGTAGTAGATGGGGACTCGCTGGTAGTCGCGCGGCGCAGGTGGTTCAACTTTATGCTGAAGCCGAAGCCTTTTCCAGTCCGTCTCTATGCTATAGACGCGCCCGAATTGTCCCAACCCTACGGAACCGACGCCAGGAATGAGATGCGAAGGATCTCGAGTGGTTCGTTGCGCCTCGACGCGGTGAGTTCCGACCGCTATGGACGTGTGGTCGGCGTCGTGTACCGGCGGAACAGGAAGAAGTCTCTGAATCACATGATGGTGGCTGCCGGGCTGGCGTACTCCTACCAGAGGTACGGGAAGCTGGACGGTATAGATGAAGCGGAGGCACGGGCCAGAAAACGCCGGCTGGGAATCTGGAAGGCTGGCAAGTCTCAGACAAGGCCCTGGGACCACCGGCGCAGTATGAGGAGCAGGGTCAGGCGCAAGAGGGCCGCGCGGTGGCGGCTCAGGATAGTCGCGTTCCTGATCCTGGTTGTTGCGATACTGTTGGGGATGAACTGGTTGTGGCAGGTGGTCGAAGAGCTGACCAGGTCGGCGCTTGGCGGATGAAGCCTGAGATGTCAGAATCAGGATTTACCGGATGTGATGATGTTCAGGATGTGGCGCGGATTAAGCCGGAGTCAGCTGTCCGCTGCGGCGTTACTGACCTCGACTGGCAGGCCGATATGCGGCATGACCTCTTTGGCGAATAGCTCCATGGAGCGCAGAACTTTCTTGTGGTCTAGGCCGCCCATGGCGAAGTTTGCGCCGAGGTATTCGACGCCGGCGCGCTTGAGTTCTTCGATGCGGGCGATGCAGTAGTCGGGGTCGCCTATGATGGCTCGGTTCTCAAGAACGTAGTTCAGGGTGACGGGAGTTTCAGTGCGGGTGCGTCTCCACTCCTCGATGTCGTGGTGGATTTCGCTGCCGCCGTCCTTGAACCAGCCGCGCCAGAAGAGCATATCCAGCACCCATTCGAGATGGGCTGCGGTATCCCGTCTGGCCTGCTCGTTGGTCTCGGCGACGTACATGTACCTGAAGAATGGCACTTCGGAAGCGGGTTTGTTCATTCCCGCCTCGGCGGACTTCTGTACGAAGCGACGCAGCAGGTCGAGCGCTGGCGCGGTATCCATGACGACCGCGATGCAGAGGTTGTGTCCCCTGGATATGCAGTAGTCAAGCGTCTCAGGCGTTCGTGTGGCGGCGATGTAGATTGGCGGGTGAGGACTCTGTACGGGTAATGGAGCGAGGCTGACTTTATTCAGGTCGTAGAATTCCCCTTTATGTGAGAATTCGGGGTTCGTCCAGAGGCCCTCGATGATGTTGACGCTTTCCTGGAAATGTTCCTGGCTGGTGGCGGGTTCAACGCCGAAGCCGCTGTATTCGTATCCATAGACACCACGACCGAAGCCGACGTCGAGACGTCCGCCACTTATCGCGTCCATCGTGGCGGTGTCCTCGGCAAGGCGTATCGGGTTGTGGAGCGTGGGTATCAGGACGCCGGTTCCGAGCCGTATCTTCTGGGTGCGTCCGGCGATGTAGGCGGCTATGACGAGCGCGGAAGATCCCACGCCGTAGCGCGTGAAGTGATGCTCGGCTATCCAGGCGCTGGAGAAGCCGAGGTCTTCTGCCAGCCGTGCCTCGTCTGTCGCATAAGACAGCAGCCTGGCGGCGTCGGTGTCCTGCGGCCAGGGGACATGAGTGAAGAGGGCGTATTTCATTGGCCGGCCTTTCGCTTTTGCGCCAACACGACTGGATGACTTTCCGGCTCCGCTCCGACCGATTCGTCGAAGCCGCTTCCGGCAATTGACATTTCCAGGATGTCGAAGCCGATTTCAGCCAGATGTCGTTCATAGTCTTCCTGGGCGTAACTGCTCCAGTACATGGTAGAGCCGAAGAATTCGTCCAAGTATGTTTCTTCATCGTAGCGCGGCAGAAGACATAAAAGGTAACCGCCCACTCTCAGCCATTGGTGAATACGGCGGAATAGGTCTCGATGCTCGCTTCTGGGCAAGTGAAATATCGAATAGAAGGCGGTAACCGCATCGAAGGTAGAAGGATTGAAGGCGACTGTCATAACATCGGCTCGGATGAACCTTCCAGCCGGGACGTTTGCCCTGGCAAGCTCGATCATACCGTCCGAAATATCTACCCCCGTGACGTTGAACCTCTCTGATAAGGCGCGCGCAACCGGCACTCCCGCGCCGCAGCCGATGTCGAGAACGGAAGCCCCGTTAACCAGCCTGTTCAGGAGGACGTCCAGTTCCGACGTTGCTTCCGCGCTGCGAGCCTCGTGATAGGCGGCGGCGCAACTGTTGTACCCGCTGCGCACCAGGGCCTTGTAATTCGCGCGGGAAGCATCCATCCTAGATCACGTTTTCGGAATTCAAGGACTTCAGGGACTCCGCGCCGATGTCGAAGAACTCGGCGAACACCTCGGCGTTGTGCTGGCCCAATAGTGGCGCCGCGCGGAAGTCCACGGGTGAGTCGGACATCTTGACGGGGCAGCCCGGCAGGGTGAATTCGCCCCTGTCCGGGTGATCCACGGTTACTATCATCTCGCGCTGTCTGAGATGTTCGTCGGCGTAGAGGTCAACGGCGTTGAAGCACGCGCTGCACGGGATCCCCTTCTCGCCGAGTATCTTCATCACCTCGAACTTGGAGCGCTGACTCGTCCAGGCGTCAATCAGTCCGTTGATCTCGGCGGTTACTTCGATAGCCTGGTCGGGGTCGTCGAGGCGCGGGTCGTCGAATAGCTCATCGTGGCCAATTGCTTCAACAAGGGCCTTCCACATCGGCTTACGCGCGGGAGATGCGATCATGTACACGTAGTCGTCCGGGCCGCCGGGGGCGCAGTGGAACGTTCCCACTCCCGGGCTGGCGCGCAGGCTGTTGCCCGTGCGCTCAGGTGAGACGCGACCCTGTTCCGCGCGCGCCATCCATGTGCGACTCAGGTTGACTATCGCGTCCTGCATCGAGACTTCGATGACCTGGCCTCTGCCGGTGCGCTCGCGCTGCCAGAGAGCGGCCAGTATCCCAATTGCGGCGTGCATTCCCGTTGCGGAGTCGCCGGACGTGGTGCCGGGCCGCATGGGAGGGCCGTCCGGTTCGCCCGTGGCGCAGAAACCACCACCCGCCGCCTGCGCTACCGGATCGAAGCTCTTGTACCGGCTGTACGGGCCGTAGGTCCCAAAGCCCTTCACGCGGGCCAGAATAATACGAGGATTGACCTCTGCCAGGACATCGTAGCCGAGTCCAAGCCGCTCCAGGGTGCCCGGGGCGAGGTTTTCTGAAACTATGTCCCCCTGCCTGACCATCTCGAAGAACATCTCCCTGCCCTTCTCGGACTTCAGGTTGAGCGTGACGCTGCGCTTGTTCGAGTTGTAGTGAATGAAGTAGGGGGAGTCCCCTTCACCGCCTGCGACGCCGCGTCCAGGATCTCCAACGTTCGGCTGCTCGACTTTTATGACGTCCGCGCCCAGCCATGCTAGCATCTGGGTGCAGGACGTGCCGGCCTCGAACTGGGTCAGGTCTATGATTCTCACTCCATCCAGCGCCTTGTCCATATCAGATTCCTTTCTTTGACCAAGTGAGTCCAAGCACATCAGAGCGTAGAGTACGCCATCTCCCGTATCCACGCAAACGTCCCGGGATCCACAATATCTTCCAATACGACAGAATCATCGGTAAGTAGGTTGGGAGCATACTAATCTGTCCTCAGAGTGTATGATAGATTGTAGTTATATATCGTAGATGTCTATGTGGATAATAGGGGAGTCCAGTCATGACCGGATTTCTGGCCCGTGTCAGCGGTCGAAGACCGTGGATAACAATAGCCGTATGGGTAGCGCTTGTGATAGTCGCCTCCATACTCATACGAAGTCTGTTCGCAAGCGCCATCACCACGGAACTGGTTCTGTCCGGGAGCGCCGAGTCGGCGAGGGCTTCCAAACTGCTGGAGGACAGACTCCGAGGCCCAGAGCCGCTGATTGAGATAGTCATAGTCCAGTCGGACACGCTGACAGTGGACGACGCCGAATTTCAGACGAAAGTCGAGTCGGTATTCCATGAGATCATGGGGCTTGGCAGCGAGAACGTAGTCTTTGGACGGAACTATTACCAGGAAGGAGACGAAGCCCTCGTATCCGCCGACCGTCAGACGACCATTATGGAGGTCGTGCTGGCGGGCGCTTTCGATGAGGCTGCCGTAAATGTCGAACACGTCATAGATGTGGTCAAGGAAGCGGACGCGGCGGACGACTTTCGCGTTCTCGTCGGAGGGACTGCGAGCATATCCTTCGAGACCAACGAACTCAGCAGGCATGACCTCGAACAGGGAGAGCGTTTCGGCGTTCCCGTGGCGCTGCTCATCCTGCTCGTGTTGTTCGGCACCGTAATAGCCGCGCTGCTGCCGATAGGGCTGGCCGTCTTCGCCATTATCGTAGCCCTGGGCCTGGCGGCTGTCATCGGCCAGGCGTTTGAGCTGGTTTTCTTCGTGACGATGATGATTACGATGATCGGCCTGGCGGTAGGCATTGACTATTCGCTGCTGATCGTATCTCGCTTCAGGGAGGAGATGGACAAGGGGTTGGACAAGCTGGAGGCGGTGGAGCGAGCGGGCGACGCGGCAGGCAGGACGGTACTCTTCAGCGGTGTAACGGTCGTTATCGCGCTGTGCGGGATGTTCATTGTTCCGGCGTCCTTCTTCCAGTCGCTGGCTCTGGGGGCGATTCTGGTGGTCATCATCGCGCTTGCGGCGACGCTGACACTTTTGCCTGCCGTGCTCGCGCTGCTCGGCAGGGGAGTGAATCGGCTGAGGATACCGTTCGTAGGGAGGACAAAGGTCGAGGATACCGAGGTATCCAAGCATGGATTCTGGGAGAAGACGACACGTGTGGTAACCAACTACCCGGTGATCAGCATCCTCGTGATCGGCATTCCTATGCTGGTGATTACTTCCTTCTACTTCCAGATCGAGACCGGACTGAACGGAGTTGATACATTCCCGGAGGGCGCCCAGACAAAAGAAGCCTTCTTCGTCCTGGAGGAGAAGTTCTCGTTCGGTCTGGTCAATCCGACTGAGATAGTGATTGACGCTAACATCAGCGATCCACAAGTGCAGGGCGCGATTACGAAGTTGCAGGAATCGCTGGCTGCCGATCCGAGATTCCCAATACCACCTACTCTGGTCCCCATCCCATCCGGCGATCTGGCGCTGCTTACGCTTCCGATACCCGGGGAGTCCCGCAGCAGGGCGAACGTCGAGGCGGTTACCGACATACGCGAACGGTACATCCCAGCCGCGTTCGACGGAGTTCAGGCGGAGGTGGTAGTAGGCGGCATAACGGCGCTCGCCGCGGATGTATTCGACGTAGTTGACACATACACGCCCTTTGTCTTCGCCTTTGTGCTTGGCTTCAGCTTCATCGTGCTGCTGCTGGTCTTCCGCTCCATCGTCATACCGATCAAGGCGGTGATCATGAACCTACTCTCAGTAGGGACCGCTTATGGGCTGATGGTGCTGGTGTTCCAGAAGGGGATAGGAACTGACTTGCTAGGATTCCAGCACGCGGAGGTGATTGACGCCTGGATACCGCTGTTCCTGTTCACCGTTCTCTTCGGCCTTTCGATGGACTACCATGTGTTCCTGTTGAGCCGAATACGCGAACGATACGACCAGACCGGAAACAACGAGGAGGCGGTTGCCTACGGACTCCGCTCAACAGCCGGCTTGATCACGGGCGCGGCGCTGATAATGGTGGCGGTGTTCGGAGCGTTCGCGTCGGGAAAGACGATCATCAATCAGCAGGTCGGGTTCGGACTGGCGGTCGCTGTGCTTCTGGATGCGACGCTGGTTCGCTCAGTTCTGGTTCCGGCCAGTATGGAGGTGCTGGGCAGGGGGAACTGGTATCTGCCGTCATGGCTGGCATGGATGCCCGACCTGAGAGTTGAGCCGGTCGAGGATGAAACTTTGTAACACAGCGTGAAACGGTTAAATCGCAGGTCTGCGACAATGAAGATACCATCAGACTACATCGAGGGCTACGAGGCTGCGCGCTCGCTGGATCCTGAGACGGCGTCCAGCTATGTGGCGCACACTACTATCGGTGACCCCGAGGCCGATTACGTGGTCGAGCGTCTCGCGCCGTTGGGCCAGGAAGAATCCAGGCGTCTCATCCGGGCCGGAATGAACAGCGATGAGGAAGCCCTGCGGGACGCTCCCTCATACATACGCGACTTCTTCAAGGGAATGAAAGACCCGCCCGACTGGGTTGACTATTCGGCGTACTTCCCGGGAATCCGCATGTTTCACAGGAACTCGCAGCTGGTTCTCGGGGCGTTCGTGGGCGGCGTCCTGATAGAGGGTTTCTCCACGAACATAGGCAGGTCGTTCTATATTACGGGGCGTCTGAGAGATCAGGGAGTCAGAAGACTAAAGCAGAACAACCGCCACATGGTCGAGATATTCATGCCGGGCGGCTTGGAGAGGGATGGAGACGGATGGAAGCTGTCTGTAAGGATCCGGCTGATCCACGCCCAAGTAAGACACCTGCTGAACGATTCTCCCGACTGGGATACGAAATCTTGGGGAACGCCGTTAAGTTCTGCCCATATGGGATTCGCTATCTCCGCATTCTCGGCGAGGCTGGTCAAACACCTGCAGAGCCTGGGAGCGGTGTTCAACGACGAGGAGCGCGAAAGCTTCATCCAGGTCTGGCGCTATTCCGGCTACCTTATGGGTATCCCGGAGACCATCCTGTACCGGAACGAGGAGCACGCGCTGAGGATATTCGAAATCGGCGGTATGTGCGAGCCTTCTCCCTCGTTGGAATCGGTCGCAATGGCCAATTCGCTCGTCAACTCCGCCCCGCTGGTCATAGGGATAGAGGATTCTGAAGAACGCAGCAACCTATCCGGGTATGTTTACAAGGTCTCACGCGCACTGATAGGAGACGAACTGGCTGATGAGCTAATGTACCCCAGGAGTTCGTCATTCGGGGTGCTGTCCTGGTTCAGGATGCAGTCTCGCTTCTCCAAACTTCTGAACAGGATACTGCCCCACCATATGCAGGACGAGAACTTCAAGCACTTCACCACCCTGCTCGAAGCCTCGCTGTTCGACGAGGCGGGCATCACTTTCCGGCTGCCCGACCATATATACTCGGAGAGGTCGAAGAGATGGTGAGTCCGTAGGGGCAATAGAAGAACACGGACGCCACTCCCCGGTAGGGAGTGGCGTCCTGCTGTTTTCAACTTCTGTCGCTTGCTGACCTACTTCGAAACGAAGTCGAACTGCTCGAAGTTGCCGTTGGTTATGGACACGGGGTCCAGGCCAAGCCAGCGGTCCAGTATGGTCGAATAGGTGAGGCGGAAGTCGTTGTTGAAGTGCATATCGCCTTCCAGCTGGTCCTCGTCCCGCAGGGACGGGAAGTCGCCATACAAGCCGCCGTTCACGTCGCCGCCAATCACGAACGCTACTCCACCCGATCCATGGTCTGTGCCCGCGCCGTTGTCCCTGATGCGCCTGCCGAATTCGGAGAACATCAGCACCACGGTGTCCTTGTCCTTACCGTGCTCCTTCAGGTCATCCATGAAGTCGGCGACCGCGGTGGAGACTTCGTTCCACAGCTTGGCGTGTGAGGCAAGCTCGTTCGCGTGGGTGTCGAAGCTGCCGTGCTGGGTGTAGAAGATGCGCGTGCCCACGTCGGCGAACATGACCTGGGCTATATTCTTCATGTTCTCTGCGATGGGATTGTCCGCGTACTCGATGCTGGACGAGTACGCCGCAGGGGCCGTCCTCAGAATGTCGGCGCCCTTGAGCGCGTCCATACCAACCTGGCTGATGAACTGCGAGATCGTGTCCTTGCCTGATCCGCCGTATATCTGCGAGAAGGCTTCCAAGGCGATTGCGCGGGCGCGCTCGTCCTTGATGTCCGGCATCAGGCCGTAGGTGTCCAGGTTGCCGACCGATGCGACCGGCACGTCCTTGGCGTACATGGCGCGGGGCAGGCCGCGTCCGAAGTTGACGCCGGTAACGACGTTCTCGCCCTTCGGATCGAGGTCGCGCACCGCCTGTCCGAGCCAGCCTTCGGGGGCAATGTCGTTCGGCTCCGCGGTGTGCCACACGTCCATCGAGCGGAAGTGCGACCTGTTCGGGCTGGGGTATCCGATGCCGTTTATGACGGCGACCTTGCCCTCGTCCCAAAGAGACTTGATCGGCCCCATGGCAGGATTCATGCCCAGCTTATCGTCCAGGTGCAGGACTTCGTTCTCGGGTATGCCGAGATACTGGCGGTTGTCATAGTAGTTCTGGTCTGCGTAGGGAATCACAGTGTTCAGCGCGTCGTTGCCGCCGCTGAGCTGCAAGACCACCACGTTCTTGTTCCCGTTGCCGTTCGCTCCCATGGCGCCTCTCCTTGATTTGTTTTTAGTTTTCAGGGGTATTGTACCATCTAGTCGTCTAGTCGTCGCTTCTGCTGTAAATCTGTACGCGGTGACGATTGCTCTCAGTCACGTACATCCGTCCCTCTGAGTCCAGCTTGACCGAGGTCGGCGCCCAGAAATACTTCTCTATATGCGACGATACTTCGTGTGGGTCGTCGTTGAAGAACTCGATCTCCGGTTCCATGTTGGCCCGCGACCTTGCCCCCGCCTCTTCGACGTTGATGGACAGGAATGCCTCAGCCCACTTGGAGTCCGTCGCCTCGCCGCGCAGCGTCTGGACATGGCCGCCGTCCGCATCGAATATCACGATGCGCTCGTTTCCCCAGTCCGCGACATAGACCATCCCTGCTTCGTCAACCGCGACCGCCGACGGCCTGTAAAGCTCGGCTTCGCCCCGTCCGCTGCTTCCGAACGAGCATACGAACTCGCCACCCAGCGTCATCTTCTGAACCCGGTCGTTTCCCCAGTCCGCGACGTACAGGTGGCTGTCCGGCCCGATCGTCAGTCCCCAGGGAAGCTCGAATTCGCCTTCACCCTCTCCGTGCGACCCAAAAGAAGAAACGAATGCGCCCCCACTTGTGAACACCTGTATCCGGTGATTGTGCTGGTCTGCGACGTAGAGCCTGTCTTCGCTGTCCAGCGCCAGACCGGCGGGCCCGTCGAACTTGCCAGGTGCGCTGCCCGTCTCACCCCAGTGCCTCAATAAGTTGCCCTCGGTGTCGAACACGCTGATCACGTTAAGGTCTTCGTCGCTTATGTAGATGTTTTCCTGGCTGTCCTGCGTGATGGCGACCGGCCAGATGAAGTGTCCCGGCTCCTCGCCGAAGGACGCGAATGTGCCGTAATACTCGCTGTCAATGTCGTAGATGGTCACCCGCACGCCGCGAGTGTCTCCCTCCAACGAGCGGCTGATCGTGTAGAGCTTGCCGTCTGTACCGACCAGCGTGTCCACAGGATAGTAGAACCCGCGACCCTCCATAGTCGAAAGTCCTATGGTATGGCTGTACGTAAGCCTCCCGGCCGATCCGACTTCTGCTGTCGTCATTGGATTTCTCCTATGCCCTCTGGAATTCGTGCGTGGCGGCTATCATCTGCAGAAGCTCCGCTACCCTCTCCCGGTTCTCGGAACTCAGTTCGGGGCCCGCGACCAGTTCTCCGCCGCTCGCCGCGTAGTCCACCAGCGAAGCCCGAGTGTCGTCCGACACCGCAATCATCCCTATTTCGTCCAGGCAGCGGTCAACCAGCTCCGCGGGCCCGACGGACGAGCCGCCGTTCGTGGCGACGCGCTCTATGATTGACCTGACCCCAGGATGGTCGGTGTTGCCGAGTTGACTGGAAGCAAAGTTTAGCCTCTCTACGAACGTGCCCGTGTCTATCCACTCCAGGCCCTCGTGCCAGCCCTCCACTGAGGGAGGATTGATCAGGTACTGTCCCATCCAGGTCATCTGCTGCTGGCGTTCGACGATCTGGCGCTTCGGCCTGTGGAACTCGCCGGTGAGCCGGAGCACGCCGGTAACGATCTCGGCGGGGCTCTTGACGCGAGCGTACCAGGAGTCCTGAGACTTGAAGAACTCGGACGTGAACAGTACGTGAAGCATGTGGCCGATGTCGTAGTCGCTCTCGAAGTACGCCTTCGAGAGTATCTCGATGGCCTCCGGGTCCTGCGGCTCTACGTAGGGCCACTGCGGCACGGGTGGCTCGTCCGCCACGAAGAAATGATACATATGCCGCGCGATGAACGCCGCCGTAGCGGGCTGGCGGCAGATGATGTCAACGATCTCCTCGCCGTCGAAGTTACCGCGCTGTCCCAGAAACTCCTTCTCGCCATCGTCATGGTCGTTCTCGTCGAACTCGAAGTGCCAGGAGATGCGTCCATACGGCCAGATCGAGTCGCGCTCAGCGCGGAGAGCCATGTACTCCCGGTTGCCTATCGTCCATCCGGTGAACGCGCGCGATGCCTCCTTGATGTCGTCTTCGGAGTAGTTGCCCACGCCCATCGAGAACAGTTCCAGCAGTTCCCTGCCGAAGTTCTCGTTAATCGCGCCCTTGTGATTGTCGTGGTTGTCCAGCCACACGATCATGGACGGGTCTCTCGCAAGCTCCAGCAGGAGCGTCCTGAAACTCCCCATGCCGTAACGCCGGAACATCCTGATCTGGTCGCTTAGCACCTTGCCGTTCGTTATCTTGGGGTAGCCGGTGGCGAAGATCCCGTGCCAGAAGAGCGACATCTTCTCTTGCAGCGCGTCGGAAGACGTTGTCATCTTGTACAGCCAGTAGGTGCCTGGGCTAATCTGACCCATCATGCCCGACTGTTCGTGGTGATAGCGTCGGATCAGGTCGTCGCCCATTTCGCTGCGAGAGTCGGGATTCAGAAGCTCGCTCACCGTCTCGTCGTAGCCCTTTTCCGCATACGTTTCCAGCTGACTCCGGTTCGCGCCGAACCCGGCGCGCCTCATCAGGTGTGCCATCAATTGCAGGTCTGCCGTCGCCGTTGTCATCTGCGCCTCCCTCTACACGCTTTGTAAATTGTGCTTTCTGTTACGTTTCCGCCACCCTGTCAGGATTCTCAGATATGAGTCCCTGCTGACGGATGGAATCGGTACGTAGTCCGCATTATATTTAAGGCAAATATACCACATATTGCGGAATGTGGAAGGGGGGAATTCATAGCCTGAGAAAATTACGCACCACCGAAAGTCCTGGCTATCCGTCATACCCGCAAAAGGGGACCGTTGCACAACTACCGTCATTCCCGTGAAAACGGGAATCCAGGGGTGGGGGTGCAGGCACGTGGCAATTCTGCAACCTGTCAGCCTATCCAGTCCAACCCTTCCAATCCAAGTGGACCGAGAATTCTAAGGGCCGTCGGAGGGCGGACGTCCAGGAAGTCCGCGCTGAGATGCAGCAATTGCGCGACGAGCTAAAGCCCGATATGCGCTCCATGGAGACTCGCCTCGTCAAGTGAGTCGCCGGTATCATGATAGGCACCATGCTGGGCTCCTTAACAGCCGCCGCCGCGTTGCTGAGACTCTTTCTGTAACCCCAAGTCGCCCCTTTCCTAAAACCTTGCTCTTCCGGCCAAACATCTCGCGCCTCTTACTTGGCAATGAGTGCCTCGCCCCCTATTTCAGTCCTACGTGACTTGGTCCGATTCGAGAGAAGCATATCTTTCCAGAAGTCGGATAGATTCTTGTAGATTCGACCTATCTATACCATTAGAAAGAGGTGGAGGCGGCGTCTCGAAGAACTCGAGGACTCTCTTGGAGTAGGATGCCGGAATGTCCCCCTTGGACTCGTCGTCATTTGTCACATTTGCTTTGTGGAAGTCGTGTAGCTCAGAGGGCGAAGATGTGGCAGCTGCAGTGTTTGCCGGTTCGGTAGCCAGGTAACGAAGCTCCCAACTCAATGAGATTAACGTAGCCTCAAGCTCATAAGCGAGTGAGTTGTGCCCTCGACCTCGATATGTACGATACTCTGCTAACTTGCCTTTCTTAAAAACAGCCTCTGCAAGGTCCCTGTCTGAGACTTCCCTCAACAGACACTGTCTGTACTCGACAGGTGCCAAGGTACGAGCGATCCATAGGTAAATCAGAGACCGCGTGGCACTGTCGGACGGGCCTCGCTGCAGGACTTCCCCGAATTGAATAACGGCTCTGTCAATCTCTCTAAGGCTCAGGTCAGATTCATAGAAGTAAGGCGGTGCGGGCCAGTAAATTGCACCGTGATTCGTTCCAGGTACTTGCGCTAAGCATGACCGTATGTACTCATAACGATTAGACGCTGGCAACCCAAACACGTCATCGAAGAACCTCTCCAGATACCCGTCCGCGTCGAAACTCTCTCCATAGAATCCCTTGACCGAGTGGGCCAGCTCCGCCCGGTTCATCGACACTACGAACACCACGTTATCCGCGTAGAAGATATGCTCCAGCAGTTGCAGCATCTCCACCGCATACTCAGGACTGCACCTGTCCAGCTCGTCCACCATGATCACTACCGGATGCTGTTCAGACCAATCCTTGGCTGCTTCTGACAGTGCGGACGTGAAAGCGTCGGGCGAGTCAATCTTCAGCGTTGCCGCCTCAGCATCTCCTGTACTGGACTGATCCGTGCCTATTGACTCCGCAACTGTCTCTAATACTTCAGCCACAGGTTCGAGAGTTTCTGCCGCGTCCGTGTATTCAGGTGCGAGAATTCCGCCCAGTTTGACACCTTGTCTGATTAGCGGGACTGATCGTCGAATCAGATCAATCAACCCCCTATGTGATGGCCCTTGCTGCTCGTCAGGTATGTCGTCAAATTGACGAAGTATCTCCCTGGTCAGCGCGTCCAGCGGGTCCGACAGCGAGAACTTCCAGGCGTTGAACTCGACTACTTTGACACCCTCCTTACGAAGGTAAGCCGCCCACAATCTAATAAACGTGGTCTTGCCCGAACCCCATCCCGCATCTATAGCTATCGCCTGCGGACTGCTGGACAGCAACGCTTCGGACTGCACCTGAATCGCAGGCTTCAGTCCCAGCTTGTCATTCCTGAAAACGTCGTCGGGGGGAATATCAATCAGTGTAGAAGGCATACTTCACCTATTCTCGTAATTTCGATGGAATTCATTGGTCATATGTCCGACTGGAAAACACACCATCCCAGAATTGTACCAGTACCCGACCTCGTCCCATATCCATTCCTGCCAACGCTCCAGGGTCTATCGCCTTCGCCTCGTCTTCTATCTCTCGTTCGTCCTGAGCCTGTCGAAGGGCCGTCCGTTCATGGTTCGTCCTGAGCTTGTCGAAGGGTCACCACGAACGGATGGCTCTGGTGACACCCAAATGATGAAAAGACCCTGAGCGCTTTCTCACCATGGGCGACTTCTGTAAAATTCCAATGTACAATGCCGCTAGTCTCGTCAAAGCAACCGACCGGAGTGCCCTCAATAATGCCATCACGAGATATATCGCAAGAGACTCTGAGAGCGCAGGCCCGCATTATCGGCCTGGATATCGAAGGGGACGAACTTGAAAGCCTGGTAGAACGGGCCAAAGCCGCTCTTGACGATGTAGATGCGCTGGATGAATTCGATCTTGCCTCCCATGAACCTGCCATCACGTTCGGACACGCGCACCAGAAAGGCGACAGCCAATGAACGCCGACGAACTCTGCTTCCTGTCAATTTCTGAGGCCGCCAGTCTGATTGAGTCGGGTCAGCTATCCCCGGTGGAACTGACGAGGGCGCATTTGGAGCGCATCGAGCGAACCGAGTCCACTCTGAACGCATTCATAACGCTGCTGTCCGAGGAAGCCGCTCGTAGCGCTGAGGCGGCGGAGCGAGAGATAGCGAACGGCGAATACAGGGGTCCGCTGCATGGTATTCCCATCGGCCTGAAAGATCTTTACTTCACCAGAGGCATCCGCACAACCGCCGGCACCAAGATACTGCGCGACTTCGTTCCCGACTACGACGCGGCGGTGACCGAGAAGTTCGCCGACGCGGGCGCGATACTTATGGGCAAGCTGCAAATGCACGAGTTCGCGCTCGGCGCTACCAGCGTCAACCCGCACGACGGCCCCGCTCGCAATCCATGGAATCCGGACAGGATTACCGGGGGATCGAGCGGTGGGTCGGGGTCGGCCGTGTCCTCAGGTCAGTGCATGGCCGCGCTCGGGAGCGATACGGGCGGTTCGATCAGGATACCCGGCGCGCTCTGCGGAATCGTCGGGCTCAAGCCGAACTTCGGCAGAGTGTCGAGGCACGGGGTATATCCGCTGTCCTGGAGCCTGGACACCGTGGGGCCTATGACTCGCACTGTCAAGGACTCAGCGACAGTTCTAAACGCGATAGCGGGATACGATCCACGCGACCCGTCGTCGGCCAACGTTCCAACCGAGGACTTCACAGAAGGGATAGAAGATGGAATATCGGGGCTGCGCATAGGCATCCCGGACGACTTCTTCTACGACGTCATAGCGCCGGAAGTAGCCGAGGCGGTGTGCAGAGCGGCAGGAGTTCTCTCGGAACTCGGCGCCGAGGTCGAGAGATGCTCGATACCGGCGCTGAATCACGCGCTTGGAATATCGAGCGCGATACTCGTCACCGAAGCTGCGGAGACCGTTTTCGACAAGCTCAGGGACCGTCCTGAGGACATAGGCGCAGACGTTCGCGCTCGTCTTCATCTCGGAGCGGTCACCCCAGCGGTTGACTACATCAAGGCTCAGAGGGCGCGAAGCGCGTACAACGCACAGCTTGAAGAGGCGATGCAGAAGTATGACCTGCTTCTCGCTCCCTCGGTCGCTGTCGGAGCTACCGGAATAGACCAGGAGTTTGTCGACGTAGGGGGAAAGCAGGAAAACGCTCTCTCGCTGATGTCTCGACTCACCCGTCCCTTCAACCTCACCGGGCAGCCCACGATTTCCGTCCCATGCGGTTTCACCTCGGATGGTATGCCAATCGGGATGCAGCTTGCCGGAAGACAGTGGGATGAGGCTACAGTCTTGCGGGCGGCTCACGCTTACGAACAGGCCACGGAGTGGCATACGCGACGTCCTATTTTGAACGCTGAATAGTGAAAAAGAATGAATCGGAGATGAAAAGTTGACGACAACATCAGAGAACCGGGGACTATCTCTTCACGACGCCGCCCGAGCTCAAGGCGTGACCTTCGAGCGTGAGGCCGTGCCGGAGGACAGATTCGTCGAGGCCAACGGAATGAGATTCCACTACCTCGACTGGGGCAACCCCGACGCGCCCGATATGCTGCTTCTGCACGGCTTCGCCCAGACGTGCCACTCCTGGGACTTCGTGGCCCTGGCTTTCTGCGACAGGTTCCACGTCGTCTCTCTCGACCAGCGCGGACATGGCGACAGCGACTGGTCGGAGGAGGGCGACTACTCTCCCGAAACACAGCAGGAGGATATTGCCGCCGTTGTGGAGGCCATCGGACTGAAGGACTTCGTCCTGATGGGACTCTCGATGGGAGGTCGCAACTCATTCACCTACGCTGCCAATCACCGGGACGACATTCGCGCGCTGGTGATCGTGGACGCCGGTCCTCAGAATATGCGGTCCGGTTCTCAGAATATACGCAACTTCGTGCAGCAGGAAGACGAACTCGACTCGGTGGACGACTTCGTTCAGCGGGTGCTCAAGTTCAACCCACGGCGCGACCCGGTGCAGGTGCGCGGCTCTATTTTGCACAATCTCAAGCAACTTCCGAACGGCAAATGGACCTGGAAGTACGACAAGCGCTTCCGACAGCCCGGAGGTCGCAGATTCCAGCAGGACCCCGAAACGACAGCGCGCCTGTGGGGGTACCTCGAAAGCCTCGCCTGCCCTACCCTTGTCGTGCGCGGCGCGCTGAGCGACATCATCGCGCTGGATACGGCGGGCAATATGCACGAGCGCATCCCCAACGGACAGTTGGCGACGGTCGAGAACGCAGGGCATCTGGTGATGGGAGACAACCCGTCCGGCTTCGAGAGAGCGGTGTCTGAATTCCTTGCAGATATCGGATAGATTGACAGAAGAGCTTATGTTCGCCGCCATGTCCAGAAAAGCGTGGCAGTTGTCGCTGATTCTACGTCCGTTCGGCGTTCGACAGCCGGGCAGCCTGAAGATCGGCGAGTACGACTCGCTCTGCGAGGCGGAACACGCTGCGACGCTGCCCAAACAGGGCAAAGACTCGTTTGAAGAATCATAACGCGGCGTGCTAAACTCAATGGCGAAGAAGAAAAGAAAATAGAGAAAAGATTAGGAACCCAGGAGACGGGATTGGACGCGGCTGAGAAGCAGGCCATAATCACTGAGTACAAGACGAGCGATAACGACACAGGTTCCACCGAGGTTCAGGTGGCCTTGCTTTCGGCCCGAATAAATCGTCTGACCCAGCACTTGAGAGAAAACAAGCACGATGAGTCCACACGTCGTGGACTCCTCAAGATGGTAGGCCGGCGCAGGAGATTACTGCGCTACCTCAACAGCGAGGACGTAGGCCGTTACAGAACGCTTATCTCCAGGCTCGGCCTGAGAGGATAGTCCCATTTCACGGCGCCCGCGTACAGGGCGCTTTTCTTCTTCCTATGGGTTCCACGCACATAGGAGGCATTGAGTTAATGACAACCCCCTTTCAAACCGACATTGGGAGCGGAACGCTCTCATTCGAATACGGCAAGCTGGCGCAAAAGGCGAATGGATCGGTCCTCGTAAGACACCATGACAACGTTCTTCTGGTGACCGCGACGACCTCGTCCCCCAGGGAGGGAATAGACTTCTTCCCGCTGACGGTGGACGTTGAGGAACGACTGTACGCCAGAGGCAAGATTCCGGGAAGCTTTCACAAGCGGGAGGGGCGACCCTCTACTCCCTCGATCCTGATAGCGCGCCTTACGGACCGACCAATCAGACCACTGTTCCCCAAGGACTTCAAGAACGAAGTCCAGCTAATCATCACCCCCCTCTCGATAGATACCGTCAACCCCTACGACATCACCGCGGTCACAAGCGCATCCGCGGCATTGACAGTATCCGACATTCCTTTCGAGGGTCCCATAGCGGCGACACGTATCGGATACCTGGACGGCGAGTTTGTCGTCAACCCGACCTACGAAGAAATCAACCGCAGTACGCTTGACCTTGTTGTGGCGGGTTCTCGCTCCGGCGTCATCATGATGGAAGCCGGCGCCAGCGAGGTTTCCGAGGATGTGGTCCAGCAGGCTATCGAGTACGCGCAGGAGATGAACCTGTACGGGATTGAACTCCAGGAAGAGCTTGCCGAAGCTCACGGCAAGCCGCCGATGGTGTACGTTCCCAGGGGCTACAACGCCGAATTGACCGAAAAGGTGATAGAGGAAGTCGCGGGCTCTTTCAACGAAGCTCTCGGACTGCCTTCCGACGAAAGCGATGAGAAGGTCTCCGAAATAGAGGCCGGAATCAGCGAGAAGTACAGCGAAGATTACCAGGCTCAGGAGATAGAAGCGGCCCTGGACGAGGCTATGGAAGCCGCCTTCAAGCAGAGGGTGTTGGAGAATAGTGAGCGGCCCGACGGTCGTTCGCTAGACGAGATTCGTCCCATATCCAGCGAGGTGAGTCTGCTTCCACGTACTCATGGCACGGGCCTGTTTACGAGAGGCGAGACGCAGGTACTTGGCATCTGTACGCTCGGCTCGGTTGGAGATGTCCAGAAGCTCGACAATCTCACGCCGGAAGAGACAAAACGATTCATGCTCCACTACAACTTCCCGCCGTTTTCTACCGGCGAGGCGCGGCCCATACGCTCTACCGGGCGGCGCGAGATAGGACACGGAGCATTGGCCGAGAGGGCGCTGTTCTCAGTCATACCGAGCGAGGAGGAGTTCCCCTACACGATTCGAGTGGTGGGCGAGTGTCTTAGCTCCAATGGGTCCACCTCGATGGGAACGGTGTGCGCCAGCACCCTCGCGCTCATGGACGCCGGAGTCCCGATAAAGGCGCCGGTCGCCGGCATATCCATCGGCCTCGTAACTGGAGAGGGTGGTAGATACGTAACGCTCACCGACATCCAGGGCAAGGAAGACCACCTTGGCGACATGGACTTCAAGGTCGCCGGGACCACCGAGGGCATTACGGCCATACAGCTCGACATCAAGGTCAAGAGCATCGGCTATGACGTGATATACGACGCGCTTCGGCAGGCCAAGGAAGCGCGCGCCGTGATCCTGGAGAACATCCACGAGACAATCCCCTCATACAGGACCGAGCTGAGCCAATACGCTCCGCGCATGGAGTCTATTCAGATAGCCGTGGACAAGATCGGCACGGTCATAGGGCCGGGCGGCAAGACCATTCGCGGCATAGTGGAGGAGACGGGCGCGACAGTTGACATACAGGACGACGGGACCATTATCATCGGTTCGAGCGAGGGAAGCGCCTCCGATAAGGCGATCCAGATGATCAGGGACCTCACACGCGAGATCGAGATCGGCGAAATCTACACCGGCAAGGTTGTTCGCACCACGGACTTCGGCGCATTCATCGAGCTTCTTCCCGGCAAGGACGGCATGGTCCACATCAGCGAACTTGCGAACTACCGCGTGCCCTCAGTAGAGGACGAAGTGAACGTTGGAGACGAGGTTACCGTCATGGTGATCGAAGTTGACTCTACCGGACGTGTCCGTCTGTCTCGCAGGGCGCTCCTCGGCGACGGCGACGAAGACCCACTCGAGGCGGCGCGCGCGCGGCAGCGAGCGGGTCGCGGCGGCGGGCGCAGAAACGGCCCGGACAGAGGTCGCGGCAGAGGCGGCGACCGTGACGGCGACCGGGGAGGCTATCGCGGCGGCGGCAGGAACAGGGGCGATGACCGCTCCGGCTTCCGTGGCGGCAGAGACCGCGACCGTGGCGACAGAGGCGGCTATCGCGGCGGCAGGGACCGTGACCGCGACGGCGGCGACCGAGGCGGCTATCGCGGTGGAAGAGGCAGGGGCAGAAGCGAGGGCAGAGGGTATCGCGACTAGCCTGTACTCACCAAAAGCAACCGAGTAACTAAGCGAGGGCGGCCTAATCAGCCGCCCTCTTGCTGATATACTGCATAAGGTAGATTCATCTGAGGAGGTATCTCATGTCATCCATAAATGTCGCCGTACACGGAGCGTTGGGAAAGATGGGGCAGGAGGTCCTCCGCGCCGTCTCCGGCGCGCCCGACATGAACCCTGTCGGCGCAGCCGACGGGATGGCCGAGCCCGGCCAGATTTCGCTGCCGGACGGCTCCGGCAGCGTACCAATTTCTGACAATATTACTGACGTGTTGTCAGGTGTAGATGTCGTCGTGGACTTTTCCAGTGCCGACGGAGCCATGTGTGTCATAAGGGCCGCCGCCGCTTACAAAGTGAACGTGGTCGTGGGCTCGACCGGTCTCTCTGTTTCCGACTACCAGGAGGCGGAAGAGCTCGCAAACGACCACTCGGTGGGAATCATAATCGCTCCGAACTTCGCGATGGGCGCCGTGATAATGATCCACCTGGCCAAGATAGCGTCCCAGTTCTTCGACTACGCCGACCTCACCGAAATGCACCACGAGGCCAAGATAGACGCTCCGTCGGGAACGGCTCTTGCTATCGCCATGGCCGCGGTCGAGGGTAAAGGCGGCGAGTTCACCAACGTCAGGGCCGAAAAGGAGCTGATCGCCGGTCCGCGCGGCGGCGACTTCCAGGGTGTCAGCGTCCACAGCGCGAGGATGGCAGGTCTGGTGGCCCACCACCAGTTGGTATTCGGCGCGCTCGGTCAGACGCTCACCATCCGCCACGACTCTATGAACCGCGAGAGCTTCATGCCCGGCGTAACCATGGCCATCCGCGAAGTGGTCAACCGCAGCGGGCTCACCGTCGGCCTGGAGAACATCATGGGGCTGGCGTAGCGCGGTATTCGCGCGTCTCGCATCGCGCTATAAGAGCGGAGAGGAGGAACAGTATGAATAAGAAGTCGGATGCAAAACTCGACAGGGAAGGTACGTTCGTGCCAGCGCTGCTGTACGGCCGGCTGAAAGATGTGAACCTTGAACAGCGGACGGCCAAGTTGGTCCGCTATCCTGACGACCACGTTCCGCTATCTTTCGATGCTGACCTGGATGACGAAATGGTAAGGAATGAGGATCGCCAATACATCGAGGTCAGCGGACACGGCATAATCAATGAAAATGACCGATGGGAAATAGTTTACGCAAAGGGCATAAACCACAATCGTGACGGAGGTTTTGACCTGGAAGCATTCCTGGATAACCCGAATCCAAAGATATTCGACCCGGATAATATGACGACCATCAATATGACGGACGAAGAATGGGAACTCTTTGAGAGCGCATTTCGAGGAAGTAGGGAAGATTGACGCTGGCGAGTTCCACGTATGTCGTGCTTGATACCAGCATCGTATCGCTTTTTATACGGGAACGCGCTCAAGCCGAATATTATCGCGCTCAGATTGCGAACCGACACCTAGCGCTTTCATTCCAGACTGTAGAAGAGTTATGGCACGGTGCGTATCATGCTAACTGGGGCGAGGTGCGGCAGGACGAACTGGCTCAGCAGTTAGGTTATTACGAGATAATTTGGCCCAATTCACGGCTGGTGGACATCTGCGCCAGATTACGCGCCGAACGCAAACGCGCGGGTCGCGAACTTGGAATAGCGGACGCATGGATTGCCGCCACCGCGCTGATGCTGAACTGCCCATTGGCTACGGCTGACAGGGATTTTATCAACATCCCTGGCCTGAGACTCATACAGGCAGCGTAGGTCTCACTCAGTGCTATCCCTTCCTTGATACCCTCGTAGCCAAACCGCTATCATTTTTCCAAATCTTGCCGATGGGAGAATATCAAGTTGAACGAGTGCAGCATCGCTATAGTCGGCGCGACAGGCGCCGTCGGACAGGTCTTTCTCAACATCCTCGAAAAGCGCGACTTCCCACTGAAGTCCGTTCGCCTCTGCGCCTCCGAGCGTTCTGTCGGCAAGAAACTCAAGCTCAGGGGCGAGGAGATCGAGGTCGAACTCGCCACCCCCGAGCTGCTCAGCGAGGTTGACTTTGCGTTCATCGCCGCCTCCACGGCCATCAGCCGCGAACTAGCCCCACTGGCCGCCGAATACGGTGCAATTGCTATAGACGACAGTTCCGCCTTCCGAATGCAAGGCAACGTGCCGCTGGTCGTCCCTGAAGTCAACGGCGACGACCTCGACTACCACGAAGGAATCGTCTCCATACCCAACTGTACGACGACCCCACTCGTCATGGCGCTCAAGCCTCTGCACGAGCAGAACGCCGTCAGGCGGGTCATCGCGGCCACCTACCAGTCTGTAACCGGAACGGGAGCCGCCGCCGCGCAGGAACTCCGCGACCAGTCCGGCGACATTCTCGCCGGCAAAGAGGCGAACGCCGAAGTGTATCCGCACCAGATAGCGTTCAGCGTTCTGCCGCATGTCGAGCCGTTCTGGGACAACGGCTACACCAACGAAGAGATGAAGATGCAGAACGAGACGCGCAAGATAATGCACGCACCTGACATTAGAGTCTCATCCACTTGCGTCCGCGTCCCGGTAGTCGTCAGCCACAGCGAAGCGGTGAACGTCGAGTTCTCCGACGCCATCAGCCCCGGTGAGGTCCGCGAGATTCTGGCCGGAGCGCCCGGCATCCGCGTGGTGGACGACCCCGGCTCAAACGTGTATCCTACGCCCATCGAGGCCGAGGGTCAGGATGATGTGTTCGTCGGACGCATTCGTGAGGACATCGCGCTCGATAACGGCATTGCGATGTGGCTTTCGTGCGACAACCTGAGAAAGGGCGCCGCGCTGAATTCCCTCCAGATTGCCGAAGAGATTCTCGAACGAGACCTGCTGCTGAAGTAGAACGCCGACCGAGGAGGTTGATATGGCTGAGATTGGACGCCTTCTGACTGCGATGGTTACGCCCTTTGACGACGAGGGCGAGATTGATTACACAAAGGCGCGCAAACTCGCACGCGCGCTTCTCGACTCAGGCTCCGACGGTCTCGTGATCGGTGGCACGACGGGCGAGTCTCCTTCCATGAGTGACGACGAGAAGATACGCCTGTTCGCCGAGGTTAAGGAAGAGGTCGGCGACGAGGCGGCAGTGGTAGCCGGGACCACCGACAACAACCACAGGAAGTCGGTCGAACTGTCCGTGGAGGCCGAGAAGATCGGCGCGGACGCGCTGCTTCTCACGGTGCCGGCGTACAATAAGCCGAGCCAGGAGGGTCTGTACCAGAACTTCAAGGCGATTGCCGAGGCCACCTCGCTTCCGGGAATTCTCTACAATGTGCCGTCCAGGACCTCGCTCAACATGACCCACGAGACCACTCTCCGCCTGGCGGAGATAGAGAATATCGTGGGCGTGAAAGAGGCATCCAGCGACCCCGAACAGATTACGCGCATCATAGACGGCGCGCCCGACGGATTCAGAGTATGGTCGGGCAACGACGACGAGACCTTCTCCATCATGTGTACCGGCGGCTACGGCATCGTCAGCGTCGCCGCCCATATCGTGGGACTCCAGATCAAGGAGATGATGGGGCGCATCCTGGAAGGGGACATCGAGGCAGCCGCCGCCGAGCATCGCAGGCTGCTGCCATTCTTCAAGGCCATCTTCTGGGTGACCAACCCTGTGCCCATCAAGTACGCGGTCAACCGCGCCGGGTTCGACATTGGCACTCCCAGGCTCCCGCTCTGGGAGGCGGACGAGAGCTTCACCAGCAAGTTCGATCCCATCATGGATGAGTACCACGTGGACCTTCCCGTCAACGACTCGTAACAGCAAAGCAATAGACGAAAAAGCGAAGCGGGCGGCTGTAGTTACCGCCCGCTTTACTATTGGGAAACACAGTAGAGGGGTGTTGCCCTAACTGTCTGATAACTGCGTACCCACTTTGGAAGCAGGCATGAACGAGAAGACCGAACTCAGCCCTGAATCGTTCTGGGAGCCAGGCACACAGATCCTCCAGCAAGACCTGTGGGGGAGCCGCCTTGTCACCTCTCGGCCCGTGACGGTCGTGAAAGATGTGTCCGAATATCTCGCGCTATATACGCACCCGAACGCTCCATACCGATCCGGTGTGATCAAGGACCGCTACTCAATGCCTGTCTCCCAGCGCATTGATGTGTACATGGAGATGCTCGATCCTGGCACCTCACATCTCGAAGAGAGCGTGTCCGGAGATTACCACGTACTGACTCTCACTCCCCCCAACTCATGGCACTCGGTCTGGCTGTTCTGGACTTCTGACTGGAGACTCGAGACGTATTACGTCAATTTCCAGGCTCCGATACGCCGAACATCCTGCTGTATCCTGGTACGGGACTACGCTCTGGACATCGCAGTTGAACCGAATATGGCCTGGTCGTGGAAGGATGCGGACGAATTCGAGGAATTGATTGGCAGGGGATTTTTCACTGAATCACAGATTTCGTCAATCCGCACCGAGGCCGACAGAACGGTGCGAGCAATCGAAAACAGGGAGTCTCCGTTTTCCGGTGCGTGGAAGGACTGGCGACCGGATACAGAGTGGCCTGTTCCCGAAGTGCCCGACGACTGGCATATCATGGATTCTTAGCATCGACGCCGATACTACGCCACCACCCGCATCATGGCTCTGACGCTCACCGTCTCTTCGCGGTGGGGGCCTGTGGAGATCACGTCCACCGGGCAGCCGATCAGCTCCTCCAGCCGCTCGACGTAGTTCCTGGCGGCCTGCGGCAGGTCTTCGTAGTGGCGGACGCTGGCCGTCGGCCTGTCCCAGCCGGTCATCTCCTCGAACACGGGGCGCACCTTGCCGAGAGCTGCTACGCCACCCGGGAAGTCGTCTGTGACCTCTCCGTCCTCGGTGACGTAGTGGGTGCAAATCTTCACAGTCTCGAATCCGTCGAGCACGTCGAGCCTCGTCAGGACCGCAGAGGTGTAACCGTTGATCAAAGCGCTGTACTTCGCGGCCACGGCGTCGAACCAGCCAACTCTGCGTGGCCTTCCGGTCGTTGTGCCGAACTCCTGGGCCAGTTCGCGGATGGTCTCTCCGGTCTGGTCGGTCAACTCGGACGGCAGCGGCCCCGATCCGACTCGCGTCGTATATGCCTTGAAAACGCCAGTGATGCCCTCAATGTGAGTAGGGCTTACTCCCGCCCCGACTGATGCGCCGCCAATCGTCGGATTGGACGACGTCACGAATGGGTATGTGCCGTGGTCCAGGTCGAGCAGGACGCCTTGCGCGCCTTCAAGCAACACATTCTCGCCCGCTGCCAGCGCCTGGTTGACGATCTTCTCGGCCGGGCCGATGTACTTCGCCATGCGCTCGCTCCAGCCACGGCACTTGTCGAAGACCTCGTCAAATTCCAGAGCCTCTCCGCCGTATATCTTCGTGATTACTGCGTTGGTGTACTCCAGGATTCCTTCCAGTCTCGGAATGAGGGCCTCGATGTCCAGCAGGTCGGCTGCCCGGATGCCGGTTCTTGCTGCCTTGTCCGCGTAGGCGGGGCCGATGCCCTTTCCGGTCGTACCGATTTTGGATGATCCACGCGCCTGCTCAGAAAGTTCGTCAATCATGACGTGGTAAGGCATTATCAGGTGGGCGCGCTCGCTCACTACGATTCGGTCGGATACGTCAATCCCCTTCTCTTTCAGGTCGTCTATTTCCTGGAGAAGCACGTCCGGATCCACCACAACCCCGTTGCCGATCACATTGAGCGCCTGCGGCCAGAATACGCCGCAGGGTATGAGGTGGAAACTGAACTTGCCGTCGTCGGTGACGACCGTATGACCGGCGTTGTTTCCGCCGGCGAATCGCGCAACCACCTGCGCGTCTCTTGCAAGATAATCTACTATCTTGCCTTTGCCTTCATCGCCCCATTGGGCTCCCAAGACCGCGTAAGCAGGCATCCCTAACCCCTGTATTATCTGTTACTCGAAACTGTCCGATATATTTTGGCGCGTGCCAAGTCCCATTGCCAACGGAATTGGTGAAAGGGGACACCACACGCACGACCACACACATCTGTCATTATATCAAATGGCTGAGCGAACAGACAGCCGATTTTTCGGACGGGAAGCATCAAATTTCTGGTGCGCGTCTATAAGACGACCGTCAGAATCGGTAGCGCAACAGTCCCCCTCCCTTTGGGCTCACAAGGGTAGGTAAACATGCAGCCAGCTATTAATTCCGGTCAATAGATTCCCTCTCCCTCTGGGAGAGGGCTGGGTGAGGGCAAATACCCACCCCTATCAACTCCCTTTGGTGAGGGTAACGAACCATTTTGGTGATGCTTCCAATTGCCAACTGTTAATTGATAACTGAAACCCTCTGTATTATCATCTCCCATAATCCACACGGGCCGCCATGAACCGGCGCGGCCCATCCATGATTAGGAGATGACACATGGTAAAGCAAGGCGTAATACCCGACGACCTCACAAGACCCTTCTGGGAAGCCGCTAACAAGGGACGGCTCGTCATCCAGAGCTGTACCGACTGCGACGACTACCTTCAGCACCCTCCCCAGCCCGACTGCCCAGGGTGCGGGCACGGCGACGCTCTTGAATGGAAGGAGATGAGCGGGCGCGGCAAGATATACAACTACTGCGTCGTGTACGACACTCCCATCGCCAGCCTCCACGAGGATCAACCTTTCAACCTCGCTGTCATCACCCTCGACGACGACCCGAGCATCCAGATGTACTCCCACCTGCCCGGCACCCCGGTTGACGAAGTCCCCATCGGCGCGGCGGTAGAAGTCATATTCGAGCCCACCGCCAACGGACAGGTCGTCCCAGAGTGGCGCGTCGTAACCTGACAATAGATCCCCTCTCAGCCCTTGATGGGCTCGCAAGGGTAGGTAAATGTCCAATCAGCTACGAACTCCAGTCAATAGATCCCCTCTCCCTCAGGGAGAGGGCTAGGGTGAGGGTGAACACCTACGCCTGAAAATCCTCTAATCCCACAAATCCTGACTCAGACAATAGGAGCGACCCATGACAACAACGATAGACGCGCCGGAGTCCATGTACAGATCCGTAGAGGGCCTCGGAGTCTGGGAACACCGAGGAAAAGTAGCCGCCGTGGGCGTCGGACACTCGCCCACCTCACGCCGCTGGGACGGCAAGCCCGAGACCACCGTCGGCGCGGGCAGCATCCTCTCCATGCGCCAGGCCATGGACGACGCCGGCGTCTCCCCTGACCAGGTTGACGGGCTTGTCATAGTCCCGGTCACCACCACCGGGGCGCACTGGCCGGAAGGCGAACCCCTGCCCATGGACGTCGTGAACGCCTTCAACCAGACCGACGACCCGCTCGACGGCCTCGGTCAGCTAAGCGCCGACTGGCTTGAGTTGAACATGCCCGAACTCACCAACGTCAAGTTTAAGATGCACGCGCCCGGCTGTATGTCCGCCGCCATAGTAACCGCCGCCCAGGCTATAGGCGATGGCCTCGCCGAAACCTGTCTGGTCGTCAAAGGCTGGCACAACCTCATAGGACGATACAACCACGGCGGACTCAGCGCCGCCGACCCCGTCTCCGGCACCGTCGCCATAGGACCCGGACGCTCCCTCTGGGGCCCGCCCGGATGCTACGGCACCGCCCTCCAGTTCGCCCAGTACTGCCACAAGTACGGCAAGAACCACGACATGATGGCCCCCTTCATGCAGAACTCGCGTCGCAACGGCCTCATGTTCCCCGAAGGCTACTGGTACCAGCACCGCCCCGAGGAACTCCCCCCTGAAGACTACCTCTCCTCCCGCTGGATAGCCAAGCCCGCCAACCTCTTCGACAACGACATACCCATCATGTGCTCCGCCGCCTACCTCTTCACAACCGCCGAGCGCGCCCAGGACATGAAGCAAAAGCCCGTCTATATCCTCGGACACGCATCCAGCAGGGGAACGGCCAGAAGCATCACCCCGACGCTGGAAGAGGTCGAGGCTGAGACCGGCAGCACAGGCAGGAAGATCTACGAGTCTGCCGGCATCACCGCCGCCGACCTCTCATTCGAGAATATGTACGACGGCTTCGCCCAGTTCCACCAGTTCCACGTCGAGGGCCTCGGCTACCGCGGCATGGGCTTCGGAGACGCGCTCGACTTCTACCAGACCGACATCAGCATCGAGGGCCCCAACCCCATCCAGCCCAGCGGCGGCAACATCGGCAGCGGACGCAGCCGCTTCTGGATGCACACCGACTCCATCCAGCAATTGCAGGGACGCGCCGGCGCCCGCCAGGTAACCGGCGTCAAGCCCGAGGTAGCCGTCTCCGGCGGCCCCATGCCCCTCGGCGGCAACTTCACCGTCTGGAGCGCCACCCCCGACTAGCAGTCCGACAACTTAGTTGTGATGAATATTCAGATTCCGAATTATCCCCTCTCCCCTTGGGAGAGGGTTAGGGTGAGGGTAAGTAAGCCGTCAATCCAAAGATGTTGGATCACACTAGCATGGCAAGAACGGAAGAGAGAACCCGCCTCACCCGAGATTCGTTTCTGAGCGTACAAGCGCCATGGTGGCCCTTGACCTTCTGGCTGTTCATCGGCCAGTTGGTGCTGGAAGCCGCTATGGTAGTATTAGACGAGCGGTCTCGCCTGTCTGCCATGAGCCTGGTCGAACAGGCGAGATTCATCCGCTCCGAGATATCCGACGACATTCTAATCTCGGCAGTCATCGCCATAGCTCTGGTTGATATATGGAGGAACATCTTGGTTACCGCAGAATGGCTGAAGAGTCGCTTAGAGAGACATGAAGCAAAAAGGCTAGATGAAGCCCGCGCCGAAGCCCATGAAGAGGGTCGTGAAGAGGGTCGAGTGGAGGGCGTCGCCGAGGGCGTTGAGAAAGTTCTTAGCGTACTCGACGACGAAGCGCGCAAAGATGCCGAACGCAAACTCAACCTCAATGGCAACCCAGACTCTAAGGATTAATGGAGAGGAACACACTTGTCAATACTCATTAGCTTCGACATAGACGGCACCCTCGAAGTCGGCGACCCGCCCGGCGAACTCACCATGGAAATGGTGCGCATCGCCAAGTCCAAGGGTATCATCATCGGCAGCTGCTCCGACCGAATCGCGAGCTCGCAGCGCAGAATATGGGACGAACACGACATCCAGGCGGACTTCATCTGCGTCAAGGGAAGCCCCATGGAAGAACTTCGTCTCGAATACATGAAAACCAAGTTCGACGCCGAAGAATACTGGCACATCGGCGACCGCGAAGACCTAGACCGCCAGATGGCCCTCCGCTGCGGCTTCCAATTCCTCTGGCCCCACGAAGCCGCCACAAAGGACTGGTTCATCCCATCGGACTAACACATACCCAAAGGAGTCCCAAATGCCAGCCTACGTAATAGCCAACGTGGAAGTCACCGACCCCGAACTCTTCGCTGAGTACCGCGAACTGGTAATGCCGACTGTGAACGCCTACGGCGGAAAGTACATCGCTCGCGGAGGCCGCGCGGAACTTCTCGAAGGCGACCGCGACCCCAATCGAACCGTCATCATCGAGTTCCCCAGCTTGGAGCAGGCCAAGGCCTGGCACGACTCCGACGAATACGCCCACCCCAAGGATATGCGTATCCGCTCCACCAACAGCCACGTAATAGTCGTCGAGGGCCTTTAAGGGATCCGAGACCAGAGGAGCGTCTCAGGACTGTATCAGCCCTTCCTGAGGCTGCGTCCAAGGTAGATGATACACGAAAGCGTACTGATGAGCGGGAGGAGTGGGCATCTCCCCGAACTGCGCGTCAATAACCACTGGCGCGTCCAGTTCCAGCGCGCGCGGAATCAGCGTCTCCAACTCCAAGGGGTCTTCCGTCCTCATTCCGACCGCGCCGAACGACTCCGCGAATCGGACGAAATCAGGGTTGTGCAAGTCGGTCTCGTAAGTCCCGCCAAACGTGCCATTCAGGTCGGACTCCACGTTGCCGTAGGAATCGTTTCTGAGAATGACGGTTACCACATTTATGCCGTATCGCACCGCCGTTGATAGTTCGGACGAGTTGAACATGAACCCGCCGTCTCCCGCCACGCATACCACGGAGCGTTCGGGCCGCGCTACCTTCACACCCAGCGCCGTAGGAAAAGAATAGCCCAGGTTGAACGAATACCCCGGGTCTATGTACGTCTTGGGATGATTCGCCTGATGGTGGGTTCGGGCATAGAATCCCAACTGCGAGACATCCCATACCACGAAGCCATCCTCCGGAATGCCTTTCTGGATCGCCTCCAGTATCGGGTACTGCGGCTCCTCTTCCCTGATTCCGAAGTAGGCAATCAGTCGCCGGGCTGCGGCGACCGCCTCCGCGGGCGACTCGCGCTCTTCCGCTCCCGCCTCGATTAGCATCGGAAGAAGCGCCTCTATGGTCGCCCTGGCGTCGCCATGCAAGGGGATAGTGTTGGACTGAATTCTCGTGAGTTCGGTGTCGTCAATGTTGATATTCACTAAGGTAGAGGACTCACCTGCCGGATTGCCCAGAGAAAAACGTGTGCCGATTCCTATGATCACGTCCGCCGACTGCATCACGTCGAATAGCTCGTTCATCTCCTGTCTCTCACCCCGCGGACTGAAACATGAGCCGTAAGACAGCGGATGACTGTCAGGGATAGTCCCCTTCCCGCCGCTGGACGTAATCACGGGTATGTTCGTCGCTTCGGCCAGCTCGACCAGCGCATCCTCCGCGTCTGATCGCGCCACTCCGCCGCCCGCGAAAATCAGCGGCATTTGAGCATGGGCGATAACGCCGGCGGCCTCCTGAAGAATATCCCTGCTCGGCACGATTCTCACAGTCCGCGCGGGATTGCGTAACTGCACTTCCTCCCGCTCCACTCCCGCCTCGGGCGGCATCTCTATTAGCACGGGACGCGGGCGCCCCGTACGCATCTGCCTGAACGCCTCGAACACGGCGTCCGGGGCTTCTCTGGGCCTGGACACCTGGCGCCGCCACTTGGTCACCGGTCCCACAACATCCGCCTGGTTCGCAACCTCGTGAACGGCTCCGAGATTCTTGCCTATCATCCCCCGTGGAATCTGGCCCGCAATTAGAAGAACCGGTATGGAGCGCGAATATGCGCCGGCCAGGCCTGATGCCGCGTTGTAAACACCCACACCCGGGACCACCAGCGCCACCCCGGGCCTTCCCGACGCGCGGGCATAGCCGTCCGCCATGTACGTCGTCGCCTGTTCATGCCGGGTCGTGATCATGCGCAGACCCGGTTCGTCCCGTATCCCCGCGACAATCCCGTATATCTGTACTCCAGGTATCCCGAATACGACTTCCACGCCTTCATTCACCAGCGACTTCGCAAGCGCCTCACCCCCGCTCATCTTGACCATAGTTCACCTGCTTCCGTCTATCTGAACTGGTTTCGAGATATGCAATGGGGCTATGTTAATTCTAAGCCACGCAGCAAATCAACAAGCTCGTCGCTTGGGGCAGGACCTTTTCGTCTTCGACCTCTCGTTCGCCCTGAGCCTGTCGAAGGGCCGTCCATTCATGGTTCGTCCTGAGCCCGTCGAAGGGAGCTTGTCGAAGGGTCACCACGAACGGACTACTCTAGTGACACTTAATAATGAAATGACCCTGTCGCTCGGGGCAGGACTCTTGCAAAGTCTTTCACGGTTTCGTCTGATACCTCATTCTATGCTACAATTATGGCATGGATTCAGAACATAAGCATAAACGTTTATTTATGAAGCGGGCCGACAGACGGCGAGAGAACAATTTCGTAGCTTCAACGCTGGGAAAACTCTGGGCAACGCTGGATGAAAACTGTCCCAGCCCAACCCTGTGACTCTCCCAGTTAACGCCCAGTGCTTTCCGGTGTAAATATAAACTATGATATATGTCGCATCGTCTGACCAATTTGCAAATGCCCTGTGCAACATGTGAGAAAAAAATGAACAAAGTAGGGCTCGCCATCATAGGTTCCACCGGCGTCATAGGCCGGGTACACATAGACGCCATCGCCCAGCTTGACTCCTGCCGCCTCGTCGGAATCCACGCCCGAACCCAGCCCCCGCTCCGACAGCAGGCGGACGAACTGGGCGTCACCGCCTTTCCAACGCTCGAAGACGCGCTGTCCGACCCCGACGTGGACGCCATCGTAATTGCCACCCCACATCGCTCCCACGCCGAGATTACTGAGATCGCCGCCCGTGCTGGTAAGCACATCCTCGTCGAAAAGCCCATGTCCGTCACACTCTCCGAGGCCGACGGAATGATACGGGTGTGCCGCGACGCCGGCGTCAAACTCGGAGTCCTGTTCAACAACCGCTTCCGTCCCGAGGCGCTCAAGATGCGCGAGTTGGTCGAACAGGGCGCGATAGGAGAGATATACCGCGTCTCCATGGCCTCCGCCATGATACGCAGCCAGGACTACTACGACCGTCTCGACTGGCGCGGCAAGTGGCAGGCCGAGGGCGGAGGCGCGCTCCTCAACCAGGGCATACACGCCATTGACCTGATGCAGTGGGTCGGTGGACTGCCAACCTCGGTCATGGGCCTCGTGTCCACCCGCAGACACGACATAGAGGTCGAGGACTTCGCCACCGCTGCCATGACCTACGAAGGCGGCGGACACGGGACCCTCCATTGCACCACGTCCCAGGCTCCGAACAACCAGCGTCTCGAACTCTGGGGCAACGACGGCGCAATAATCATGGACGACTGGAGCGTAACCCTCCACCGACTTCAGACCAGCGTGGACGACTTCATCCAGCACGACAAGTCCCCCACCTACGACAGCCCGGGCTCCACAGCCGAGACCTTCGCATTCGAGCCGATAAGCGGCACCCACGCCCCTGCCATAGACGATTTCGCCAAGGCAATAATCGAGGACCGCGATCCCGCCGTCACGGGCGAGGATGGGCTGAGATCACAGGAAATCGTGGCAGCCGTGACTTTATCGGGTTGCAGGAACAAGCGAGTGGACATTCCGGTTGATCGCGCGGAGTACGATGGCCTCCTCTCAGAACTGGTCACCGCCCGCCGCCTGATCACTGAAAACTGACTGCCGATAACCAAATGCGCATCCTGGACAGGTTGCGAAACTTATACTCCGGTTGGTGGGTACTGTTCGGCGTCACCCTGCTGGGCGTCATGTCCGGCGGAATTCTCTATCACGGCGCGGCTGTGTTCTTCAATCCCATCAGGCGCGATCTGAACCTGTCCAGCGCAAACACGTCGCTAATCTTCACACTCTCCCGCGCCCAGTCCAGCCTCGCCGCGCCACTGTACGGCTGGCTAGTGGACCGCTTAGGCCCCAGGCCGCTCATCGTCATCGGAACGATAGTCGCCTCCGTCGGTCTCGTGACCATAACCCTCATAGACAACTACATACTCTTCCTTCTGGCCTACGTGCTGCTGGTATCCGTGCCTTCCCAATTCGGATTCGGCCCCACGCTCATGGCCGCCGCCAACGGCTGGTTCGTCCGAAGAAAAGCCATCGCCATGACCATACTGCTCACCGGCATAGCCGCCGGAGGCGCGATATTCCTCTACCCGCTCGGCCTGGGCGTAGCCACCAAAGGCTGGCGTTCCACGCTGATATACTCCGCCATATTCGTGCTGGCCTCTGGACTGCTCTGCTCGCGTCTCGTCCGCAGTCCGCCCGACCAGGTGGATGAGATCGAGCAATTCACCCCAACCGCGCCTGATACTCCGTCAGGCTCCGACGCATCCTACGACTTCTCTCTGTCCGAGGCGCTCAGGAAGGGTGTCTTCTGGATTCTTCTCGCCGCCTCCACCCTCCGCATCTCCGCCGAGACCGGCCTGTCCATTCACATCATCCCAATAATGGTCTGGCAGGGCGCCGAGGAGGAGTTCGCCGCCGGGCTGGTCGCGATCTTCTTCCTGCTGTCCATACCCTTCCGATTCTCGCTCGGTATGGCCGGACACCGCCTCAGCTTCCAGCCGCTGATAGCCATGGGGATGTTCGCAGGCGTGGCCGGATGCGCCCTGCTCATATTCTCCGACAGCGTCAGCAGCCTCTACCCCTTCGTGGTACTTCTCGCGGTTTACGAAGGCGCGGTCGTGCTCCAGTGGATAGCCATAGGCAATTACTTCGGAAGACGCAACTACGGCGCGATAACTGGTATCATGCGTGCATTCGATGCGGTGGGTTCACTTTTCGCTCCGTTGTACGCGGGTTGGATGTTCGACAGGACGGATTCCTACGTTCCCGCCTTGGGCGCATTCGCCGCCGCCTTTGCGATAGCGGCGTTGCTGTACACGATTTCCCGCAGGCCGCATCGAAACGAAACAGCGCTCGATAGTGGAGGCGTTAGATATTGAATGTGAAGATTTGGTACACATCCGCCGCCATCCTCGGCGGACTGGCGACGTTCATCTACGTTTACATAGATCGTCTTGACCACCTCAGGTATGTCTCGGAAATCAGGGACGGCCCGCCGGTTCAGACGTTCGATCCGGCAGTGTTCCAGTTCGTGCTCGGACTGAGCGTTCTGTTCGTTCCTATCGGGGCCTGCGCCGGGCTGCTAGCGGTGCTCATCATCTCCTCGTTGTGGAGAACTCTGAAGTCGTACCAAAGACGCAGGTCTCGGCGTGACATCTCATGGAGGTAGGGATCCTATCCGACGCTGACTGGATAAGATAGCCGTTGAGAATCGACGATGAACCCGTTGAGCGCGACCAGAAAGAGCCTCGCCTTCATCCTGGCCATCCTCGCCTGGGCGACGCTCGCGGCCTGCCATAACACGACCGCCGAACCCTCGTCAGCGCCTCGAATCGGCGACACCGCCACCCTGGATGGCCACACCAGCCAGGACGACATAGAGAGCGGCAGCCTGACACTCGATCAGATAGTCGAGCGTGGAGAACGCCTGTTCACCACGTCCTTCAACACGCTGGACGGCGCGGGAAGACCCGAAACCACCGATGTATCTCCCGACAACTTCCGTCCGGCCCGGACCTTCCCTGACAACTTCAACCGCATCTCCGGCCCCGATGCCAACGCCTGCTCCAGCTGCCACGGCGTCCCGCGTCTCGGCGGAGGCGGCGACAACGCCACCAACGTGTTCGTGCTCGCGGACGGCTTCCACTTCGTGAACTTCGACGGGGGCGAAGGCGACGACTTCCAGGCGCACACGCTGAGAACCGTCGGCAACGAGAGAACTTCACTCGGACTGTTCGGCTCCGGCTACATCGAGCTTCTCGCACGTGAGATGACCGAGGACATGCACGCCATACGCGACGAGGCCAGAAAGCAGGCGCGGGATTCCGGCGCCCCCGTATCCCTGCCTCTCACCGCCAAGGGCGTCGAATTCGGAACCATCACTGCCTCGACCGACGGCTCTCTGGACACAAGCCGAGTCGAGGGGGTTGACCCCGACCTCGTGATAAGGCCGTTCATGCAGAAGGGAACCATCGTCTCCCTGCGAGAGTTCGCGGTCAAGGCCATGAACCAGCACTTCGGTATGCAGGCATCCGAGCGGTTCGGGGACGCTGTTGACCACGACGCCGACGGCATGGCCGACGAGCTAACCAGGGGCGACATAAGCGCGCTCGTCATATTCCAGGCCATGCTGCCTCCACCAGGCCGCGTAATGCCCGACCATCCCGAAGCGCGCGCCGCCGCTCAGAGAGGCGAGGCGCTATTCTCCGCACTGGAATGTTCCATCTGCCACATCCCCGAACTGCCTCTGAACAATCAGGTCTTCACCGAGCCCAACCCCTTCAATCCTGCGGGCAAACTCCAGGTATTCGAGGTCGCCAATGCGTACTCAGTCCCTCTACCCGACGGCGGCGAAACGACCGGACTGCGAAGTGGCCCCGACGACACAATCATGGTGCCGGTCTTCACCGACCTCAAGCGCCACAGCATGGGCGACATCCTGAACAACGAGACCCGCGAAGAGGAGATGGTGCCCACCGACCAGTGGCTCACCCGCAAGCTCTGGGGCTTCGCCAACGAGCCACCCTACCTGCATCATGGCCGCGCCACCCTGATTTCCGAGGCCATACTCGCGCACGGCGGAGAGGCCCAAACCAGCCGCGACGCCTTCGCCGCCCTATCATCCGCAGATCGAGCATCTGTCGTCGAATTCCTCAAGACCCTCCAGATCATGCCCGAATCCGTGGAAAGCTCACTTCCGTCCACACAACTACCAATCTTTGGAAGCGCGATAGTCTGGGCCGCGATAGTCGGCGTCACAGTCGGCACTCTAGCTACGATACTAGCGTTGTATTTGCTGGGATTCAGACCTCGCCGAAAGGCCAGACCCTAGATTGTCAAGCGTCCAATCCTGTAAATCACAACAATCAAACAAATCACAGTTCTGACGCTCACTTCTCAGGCTCTTCAATCGTAATCACGCGATTGCTTCTCACATCCTCCAGTGCCTGCACCACCCCGCTCGGCCATCGAATCACGATCTCCTCAGCCCTGTCTGCCTCTCCCAACCCGAAAGTCAGGTCAAGACTATTCATAGACAGGTAAGTGGAACTGCCAAGGGCTTCTTGAACTTGCGTAGATACTGAGTCCTTCACTGTCTCCGCAGTCATATAGACCCTCGCCCCAATCCCATCCGCATTACTTCCTGTTCCACGAATCGCCATCCCGCCCTTCAGCCGAATCGTCAGCCAGTTGCCTTCCTTGCCGCCATTCATCCACACGAACAACGGCCCCTTGACGAATCTCACGCCGCCGTCCACTCGCAGATCCCCACTGCTGTTCGTAGCAATCAGATCCACGAAGCCGTCCCCGTTCAGATCTCCCTTCGCCAACCCCTTCCCATTCTCGTGAAACTCTGACCCAATCCGCTGTGCTCGTGCGTCAAACTCCGGCGAACTTGTGTCGAGAACCGAGTAGTCCACGTCCTGGATATCCAGCAGCCTCGACTCCACCGTGATGTCCTCGAACCAACCCGCGCCGTCCCCACGCATCATGCGACCCGCGCCCGGATACAGCAGTCCTCCCGGACCCTCTCCACGCGATACGAGCGAGCCAAGCCAGTATAGGTCCTGGTCTCCGTCATTCTCGTAGTCGAAGAACGCCGTCCCAAACCCGAAATCGTAGGCCGCCAGCCCACTCGGAGGCTCCCAACCCGGGTAAATGTTGGCCGGGTCGAGCGACTGTGGAGGCATTACCCCGCTCGCCTTCACCCGCGTCTCAGCCGTTACCTCCGCAAACTGCGGCAATATCCCCCCGTCCGAAGCCTCCACCGCTCCATCGTTCCGCAGCAGGAAATGGAGACACGTTCCCCACTCGAACTGGTGCGTATAGGCGCAGTCCGCCCCAGGAAATGGCACCGGACGCCGCATGAGCGGGTGATACCCGATATTCGTTACGAACACATCAAGGTCCTCGTCCGAGTCATAGTCCCCCAGCGCGAACCCCATCCATTGCCCAGTAACGTCAACACCCATCTCCGACGCGATGGGTGTAAACGAGATGTCGTTCCCCACCGTATCGTTCCGATAGACCTCCAGGTGATCCCCGTCGTGCGCCACCCACAGGTCGGGGTCGCCGCCGTCGTCATGGTCGAAGAACAGCACCGCCCACGACTGCCCTGTCGGATCGCCCACCCTGTTCCCAAACCGGTCGCTGAGACGTGAGTCGTAGCCTTCGTAAAATTCGCCCGTCTCCGGGTCGTAGAACTCGATAGGCAGGCCGTCCGGTGCGCGCATCGTTATCTGCCCGCCACGCACTCCCGCTTCTTCACTTACGTCACTGAACGTAAGATTGCCATTGTTCCGATACAGCACGTTGTAATGTCCGTGGTGCTGCGGAACAGTGAACCGCACGAAGTCGAAGTCCGCCCTGTTGGCCACGTAAATATCCAGCCAGCCGTCCCCGTCAACATCCGCGCACGCCACACTCATCGCCGACCTCAGGTTCACCGAGTCGCCGAACGCCGACAGAGTTACATCCTCGAACGTCCCGTCGCCCTTGTTCAGGAACAGTCGGTCCGAGATAGCCTCCCTAAGACCGTCGCTCTCGTCAGCCGACCGGTAGTCCAGCCCGTCCCCCTTGCGCCCATGAGCGCCTACGTACAGGTCTTGGTACCCGTCATTGTCGAAATCGCAAGCCGCTACACCCGTACTGTTGCTAATGACCGCCGCCGCGCCTGACTCCTCTGACACCTCGCTGAAATCCGAGTCTCCCTCGTTCCTGAACAGGAAATTCGGTCCGCCCTCCTCCTGCGTAACGTAGAAATCCATATCCCCATCGCGGTCATAGTCGAAGATAGCGACGCCAGGATAGCGGTTGATGGTGAACGCCTGCTTCCCAAGCGCGTCTGGCGCAATGTTGACGAAAGGCGAAATTCCGTCGGGAATGTCTTCCGGCTGAGAACGGTCAGAGCAGCCGGTCAGCAGGATAGCCAGGAGGCACAGCACAGGCCAGAGAGGGACGCGCGCCAAGTTAGTACAGATGGCACGAGACCAAATGCCCGGGCGCCACTTCCTGCATCTCAGGGATGTCATCGGAGCACGGCTCGAATACCGAGGGACAACGAGGGTGGAACGTGCATCCCGGCGGCGGGTTGATAGGCGACGGCACCTCGCCGCTTAGCACTATCTCCTCCCTGTCAACGCCGGGGCGAGAGGACAGAGACGCCGATATGAGCGCCCGCGTGTACGGATGATGCGGATTGTTGAACAATTCGGAAGATTCGGCTTCCTCCACCATCTTGCCCAGGTACATCACTCCTACCCTGTGGCTCATGTACCGCACCGTGGCGAGCTGGTGCGCTATGAGAAGATAGCTCAGATTATGGTCAATCTGGAGTTGTTTCAGCAGGTTCATTATCTGTGCTCGTATGGACACATCCAGCGCCGACACCGGCTCATCCAGCACTATCAACTTCGGACGCAGCGCCAGCGCCCTGGCAATAGCGATGCGCTGTCTCTGGCCGCCACTGAACTCGTGCGGGTAGCGGTGCGCGTGACTGGGATGAAGCCCCACCTCCTCCAGCAGCGAGAGTATCTGCTCCCTCAGTTCCCCCTTCGTCGGACTGCGGTGTGCCGTAATCGGCTCCGCGATGATCGACTCCACCCTCAGCCGGGGATTCAGCGAACTCCACGGATCCTGGAACACCGCCTGCACCGACTCCCGGTATTCGTTTAGCTGCTCAGGCGTAAACTCGTTTATATCCTGCCCCTGGAAGGTGAGCCGACCCGACGTAAGCTGCTCCACCAGAAGCACCAGCTTGGCCGTCGTCGTCTTGCCACAGCCCGATTCCCCGACCAGGCTGTAAGTCTGCCCCTCAGGTATGCTGAACGATACTCCGTCCACGGCCCTGACCTGCCCGACGGTCTTGCGAAACACAAATCCGCTGGTGACCCGGAAGTGCTTCTTCACATCCTGGGCCGCTATCAGGGGTTCAGCGCCGTTTACCGCGTTAGGCTGTGTCGTGGTCGTCATCGAGTCTCCAGCATCGCGCTATGTGCTTGTTTCCGACGATATATTCGGGCGGGTACTCGGTCTGGCACTTATCGAATGCGTACATACAGCGAGGCTCGAAGCTGCATCCGACGGGCATATTGTCCAGGTTGGGAGGCTGTCCCTGTATGGAGGTGAGCCACTCCACGTCCTCTTCAAGGTCGGGAACCGATCCCAGCAGCGCCTGTGTGTACGGATGCTGAGGCTTGTAGAACAGGTCCTCCACGTCCGCTATCTCCACTATCTTACCCGCGTACATTACCGCCACCCGGTCGCACATCCTCGCCACGATCCCAAAGTCGTGCGTGATGAAAATGATCGCCGCGCCCGTCTCCGCCTGAATGTCCTTCAGCAGACGCAGGTACTGGAGCTGGATCGTAGCGTCGAGCGACGTCGTAGGCTCGTCCGCTATCAGCACCTTCGGAGAGCGCGAAATTGCAATAGCGCCCACAACCCGCTGTCTCATACCGCCGCTCATCTGGTGCGGGAACGCCCGCATCCGTATCTCCGCCGCGGGTATCCTTACCATCTGGAGTAGCTGAACGGCGCGGTCCCATACTGCTCGACTTGGCCCGGCCGCGTCCGGGCGGAACGTCTCCGTAAGCTGATCGCCCACCGACAGCACCGGATTAAGCGAGGTCATCGGGTCCTGTAAGATCATGCAGATGTCCCGGCCGCGTATATCCGACATGTCGCTGCCGTTCAACTCCACCAGGTCCTGACCGTCGAACATGATACGCCCGCTCACGATGCGACCGCCAGGCTCCGGCACCAGCCGCATGATGGACAAAGCCGTCATGCTCTTGCCCGACCCGGACTCGCCCACGATCCCAAGCGTTTCCCCAGCTTTCAGGTCGAAAGAAACGCCATCCACAGCCTTCACCACGCCCGTGCGCGTAAAGAAGTGCGTCCGAAGATCCTCTACTTGCAGAACCGCATCATTGTTGCCGTTATTCAATGCGCTAAACCCTCCGCAGCTTCGGATCGAGCGTATCCCGCAGCCAGTCCCCGAAGAAGTTGAACGCCATGACCACTACTGTGATGACCACCCCTGGGAACAGCGAGATCCACCACATACGCAACAGGCTCTGCCTGCCCTCAGAGACCATGATGCCCCATGCCGGGTCGCCCGGCGGCAGGCCCAGTCCCAGGAAGCTCAGTGACGCTTCCGTGAGGATCACGCCCGCTACAGACAGGCTCGTTATCACCATCAGCGTATTCAGCACGTTCGGGAACACGTGCCTCCAGATGATGACAGCCGGGGAAACACCCGCGATCCTGGCAAGTATCACGAAGTCGGCGTCTTTGACCGAAAGCACTTCCCCCCTTATCATCCGCGCGATTCGCGGCCATGTGGACACCGCAACCGCGACCACGATGGGCATGAGTCCCGTGCCAAGAATAGCCACGATTATCATCGCCAGCAGAATGGACGGAAAGCCCATCGTCGCGTCTGCTATACGCATGATGATAGTGTCCACCCACCTGCCTGCGTAGCCTGAGATTAGCCCCAGCACCGTTCCTACGACGACGCCCGCGCCCAGCGCGAACATACTGATGAAAGCGGAGGTGCGCGCGCCATATATCAGTCGGCTGAGGATGTCCTTGCCCACGAAGTCAGTGCCGAGTGGGTAGTCCCAGGTCTGGAATGGCGGCGTTCTGGCATCCCGCAGATTCTGGTCCCTCGGATCATGCGGCGAGAGCAATGGTGCGAATGCCGCGAGAATCACCAGTACGGTTATGACGATCACAGGTATCCAGGGAAGCCTGAGCTCCCTGAGACGGTCCATGAATCCGACGGACTCTTCCGCCAGGGCGTTTTCCTGTGTGAACGTTGACATGATGAATCTGCCCCAAACGCTCTAGTTCGTATCCCTGATCCTAGGGTCCGCGAAGCCATACATTATGTCCACTATCAGCGCGGTCACCACGTAGAAGAAACCGGAGACCAGCACCGTCGCCTGCACAAGCGGCATATCTCGCTGAATGACCCCCTCGATCATCATTCTGCCGAGGCCGGGCCACGCGAACACCTGCTCAACCACTATCGAGCCGTTGAGCAAAGCCGCCAGCGTCAGACCGCCAAACGTCATGAGTGGAATGACCGCGTTCCTGGCCGCGTGTTTCCAGATCACGATACGCTCGCGCATTCCCTTCACCCGCGCGAACTTCACGAACTCGCTGTCCAGTATGTCCAACATGCTCGAGCGTCCGAGCCGCATCATCGCGGCAAGCGGCCCCAGCGCGAGCACACACGCGGGAAGAATGAAGTGATCGGGCCCGCCCGATCCGTAAACGGGCAGCCACTGTAGATATGCCCCGAACAGGATGACCACCATGATAGCCACCCAGAACTGCGGCGCGGCGAGGCCGAATATGGCAATCGCCTTGCCTATCTTGTCCGCTAGCGTATCCCGTTTGACCGCCGACAATATCCCCGCAGGCACTCCGATTACGAACGATAAGAACAGTCCGGCGGCGGCAAGCTGGATGGTGGCTGGAACTCGCTCCATCAGCAGGTGCCTCGCCTCTTTCTGGCTTCGCACCGATCTGCCGAAGTCCCCCTTCGTTATCAGGCCCCTCATGAAGTCCAGGTACTGCACCATGAACGGCCTGTTGAGGCCAAGCTGCTCCTTGAGTTCCTCGTACACCTCTTCCGAGGCGTCAATCCTCACCGGCAGCAGCATCCTCGCCGGGTCGCCGGTCATGTGGACCGCTGAGAACACGACGAGACTCAGGCCAATAAGCGTGACCAGCGCCTCCAGGACCTTTCTTGCTATGTATCGTGTCATTTGGGCAGTCCTCCGACCGCTTTAAGGGACGATTACAAAGGTCTCCCCACCCTTTGGCGGGAAAGCGTGTTTTGCCATCAATATATCCCCTCTCCCTTGATGAGAGAGGGCTAGAACCTGCCCCGTATTCAGATACGGGGGTGAGGGGGATCAGACTCTCGCAGTCACCCCCGTATCCCTTGGAATCCTGGGGCTGACGACTGACCCCGCTCCCCGATGCCGGAGAGCGGGGGTCTTATGAGGAATGCCTCGTCTAGTTCTCGTTGAACTCGATGGTCCACATGGCTGTGTTATATGTTACGACCGGCCAGGGCTTCCAGCTTCCAGGCTTGATGCGCGGTCCCATGCCCCAGGGCAGGTTCACGAAGAACGGGCTGAAAGCGTGATTCTCCTCACGCAGTTCGCTGTACACCACTGGGAAGTTGGTCTCCCATGCGTCAACCGTAACCTCGTTTACGAGCTTCTCGGTGACGAGGTCGCTCAAGCGCTGGCATACCGGGTCGCCATTCGGATGAGCGTCGGACGTCCACTCGGGATCGCAGGTCCTCCACGCCTTCGCGCCCGCCGCGTAGGTGTACATTCCGCGCGTGATGCTCAGTCCGTTCCAGCGAGTCTCGTTGGTGCGAACGAGAACGCTGCCGGGCAGCTTGCGCTCGTTCCACTGCTGCCTAACTGACGTCGCGTCGCCGGTCCTCACTTTCGTCTCCAGTCCCAGTTCGTTGTTCCAGGTGGTGCTGAACACCTCCGCTAACTGCGGCTGGAGAGGCAGGTCGCCCGCTTCCCATGTCCAGATGTCGAACGGTGGAATATCCACGCCGGCCTCTTCCAGAAGCTGTTTCGCCTTCTCCACGTCGTGAGGACGCGGGTCGGCTACGCCGTCTCTGTATCCGATGGTGCTGGGCGTAACGTGCTGCCAGCCCTGTGGTATAGCCATGTCGCGGTTATACAGGCTGTCAATGATCGCCTCTTTGTCTATCGCGTATTCGAGAGCCTGTCGGACGCGCTTGTCATAGCACCAAAGCTCGGGGTCCCAGCAGTCCACGAAGACGATCCAGGAGTAGGCCGCCTCAGGCTGATACACCACCTGGCCGCCCGCCGCCTCGATGTCCTCCAGCAGGAACACGTTGGCCTCGATCATGTCCGCCTGACCCGCCTGCAGTCCGGCGATGCGGGTGGCTGCTTCCGGCACGACCTCGGTTATGTACTTGGCGAACTTGGGCCTCCGGTCTTCGTCGTATCCGTTGGCGGGCTGGTAGAAGTAGTCGTCGAACCGCTCCAACTCGAACTTCTGGCCCGGTATCTGGTCAACGAACTTCATCGAGCCGCAGCTGTCCGGGTTGTTCTGGTACGCTTGGTCGTCGGTCTGGGATATGTCGCCGCCAGCGGCGTTGTATCCGGTCACTTCCTTCCAGTGGTCGGCGTTGAATATCTGGCCGTCCTCGCCCTGGGAGTTCTCCGAATTCAGGAACGGGGTGTCAGGCCTGGGATTGGTGAACACCATCCGCAGGGTGTTGCCGTCAATCTTCTGTATAGCTTCGGTGACCTGCGCCAAGCCTATTGAGGTAGGATCAACACCCGGACGCTTGAGCGCCTCTTCACCGAACGCGAACTCAAAGCGCCACCAGGCGTCCTCTATGTCAATGTCGCTGCCGTCGTGCGCCTTTATGCCATCCGCTATAACGAAATCAATCGTCTTGCCGTCGGAGCTGACGGACCAACTGTCGGCCACTCCGCGCTTGAGGGTGCCGCCACCACCGCCGCCAACCAAGGTGCAGTTATAGTAGCGGGTTACCTTCATGAACTCCGCGCCGCCGGAGCGAGTTGGGTCCCAGCCACCCGTCGCGCCAACGTTCGCTACAAGCAGCGTAAGCGTCTCATCCGTCAGGCCGCTGTCCATGTCGGACTTCGTAGTCTCCTGCATCGTGGTCGCGGGCTGAGCGGGAGCTGGAACCGCCGTCGCGGGAGCAGGAGCGGCCGGCGCGGGCTGAGACGGAGCGGCGGGTTCCGGTTCATCCTCGCTGGCGCACGCCAGCACGAGCATCAGCGCAATTGCCAAGACTCCGATGATCATAAACAACTTCGCGCCGTCATAGGTGAAAGGTTTCATGTTCATCCCCTTTACATGAGAGCGTCCGAGGTCGGACTCACTTCTTAGACAGGTCATCCGTACAAGTAGATGCAGTCCCTTTCGGGAAATCAGATCAACAATCTGTGAACTGAGAATGGAATCGATATTACCTCTCCAAATACCGACTATGGGTATGGCGGATAATAAAGCTATTGTCAAAATGTGTCAATATGCAAATTCCAAAAGCAGGGGCTTTCCAATTTCCTCCTTAATGCCAATTCGGAGTAACGTCGTCGTGTTCCCACGGCAGGGTCTTTCGTTTTCGCCTCGTCTTCGATCTCTCGTTCGTCCTGAGCCTGTCGAAGGACTATCTTGCCTGCCTCTGAGGCTCATGTCCTAATCAGAATGAAATGGTATTAGCTTCTCACAGGACTGCCTTTTCGTGCGCTGCATACGCTATAATACGAACATACAAACTAACTATGGAGCGTGTCCGACGATGATTCTGAACCAAGACATACATAAATGCTCAGTTATGCTGGCCCAATATCGGAAGGGCGAAAAAGTTTCCCCGTAGCTAACGCAGGTGATTAACAGGTCAGTAACAGGTGATCTAATCACCTGCTGCCCACCAGTTCCCGCCTGTCGGTTTATAAATGAAAATATATGACCCGCCGATTTTCGACCCCGATTTAACCCAGTACCCAACATCTCCAAATCAAGAAAACTGAATACTGACAACTGAAAACTGATATACTCCCCAACGACACCAGATTGAGCTAAGGAGATTGCGAATGACGACCGTTCAAAGTAAGCAAGACGTTGCGCTTATGGCGCATCTGCTCAGGCGGGCCGGATTCGGGGCCACCGCCAAAGAGCTCGACCACTACTTGGACATGAGCTACGAGGAAGCCGTCGAAGAGCTCCTGAGCACGCGACCCGCGCCCAACGAACTACCCACCGATCTGATCCGCCGATACCACGTGGACCAGTCGGACCTTCGCAACGGCCAGGCCGCCGGCGCCCAATGGGTTTACAGAATGGTCAACACCGACGCCGTGCTGCCCGAGAAGATGTGCCTGTTCTGGCACCGCGTCTTCGCCACCGGCTCCAACAAGCTCATACAGGCGCGTATGGTTACCAATCAGGTTGACATGTTCCGCGAATACGGAATGGGCAGTTTCAGAGATCTTCTGGTCCAATTGTCCAGAGACCCCGCGATGCTCATGTGGCTCGACAATCAGGACAACCACAAGGAGTCCATAAACGAGAACTACGGCCGCGAGATACTCGAACTATTCTCCATGGGAGTCGGCAACTACACCGAGGATGACATCAAAGAGTGCTCTCGCGCATTCACCGGCTGGCGCGTCGTCAACCCCGACTATATGTCCATCAAGATGCGTAACAACACCGCCCGACCCTATGGCTACATCGCATGGCAGTTTGAGTACGACGACGATGACCACGACCACGAAGACAAGCAATTCCTCGGCGAGGTCGGCGACTTCAACGGCGAGGACGTCGTTGACATCATCTGCAAGCAGCCTGCCACCGCGCGATTCATAGCGCGCCACCTCTATCACTTCTTCGTCGCCGACGAACTCCCCGTTCCTCAGTGGCCGCACTTCGAGCCCAGGGACCCCGAGGCCATAGAGATTATGGCTCAGGCATACCTCGATTCGGACTACGACATAGCCGCAGTGTTGCGTGCGATGTTCAACTCAGACTTCTTCAAGGCCGAAGCCTCTCGCTTCGCCCGCATCAAGAGCCCGGCCGAAATGGTCGTTGGAACCCTCAGAATTGCCGGTCCGATTTCCCTGCCCTCGACGGACACATACGCCGCCGCCGGAGCGTGCGCCGCAATGGGACAGGGCCTGCTCAACCCGACGAGCGTGGAGGGCTGGCAGGGCGGCAGCGAGTGGATAAACACCGGCTCTTACGTCCAGAGAGTCAACTTCGCCAGCCTCGTACTCAACAGCCCCGACAAGAGCGGAATCCGCGCCATAATCGAGCGCATCCAGGATATGTCAGGCGGACAGCCCATGCCCGCCGAGCGCGTCGTTGACGCCGTTCTGGACATACTCGGCCCCCTGCCCGTGCTGGACAGCACCCGCGACGGCTTGGTGGAATACGCCTCCAAGTGGGGAGACTTCGACTTCTCTGATCCCCAATCCGAGCAACACATCGTAACCCTCATCCAGCTGGTAGTAACCACACAGGAGTACCAGTTGGCGTAACGCACCAGATACCGAGGACTGCAACATGGTTACACTAACACGAACAAAGAGCTTCACCCTGAAGCCCGTCACCACAGTCGGATTCGTCGCCGACCAGGGCGGACGCGGCTTCCATCTGCCGACCGACTTCGTGATCCGCTCCGACGGACGCATCTTCGTCGCCAGCCGCAGCAACACCACCGCCCTAGACATCGTGGGCATTCAGATGGCCACGATAGAGGCCGAATTCTTCGGACAGCTTGGCGCGTATGGCAGTCAGGCAGGCAATATGATCTGGCCCTCCGCGCTAGCCCTCGACAGCGAAGACAACCTCTATCTCGCTGACGATTTCCTCCAGCGAATCACAATCTATGACCGCGACGGAAACGTGACCAGGACGTGGGGAACGCAGGGCACGGCGGACGGCGAATTCGATGGCATATCCGGTCTCCTGTTCGACGCCGACGACAACCTCCTGCTGGTTGACCACCGCAACAACAGAATCCAGAAGTTCACGAAGGACGGGCAGTTCCTCGACAAGTGGGGCGGCCCTGGCAGCGGAGACGGCGAGTTCGACCTCCCCTGGGGCATCAGCCAGGACAATGAGGGATTCCTGTACATAGCCGACTGGCGCAACGACCGCATCCAGAAGTTCACGCAGGATGGCGAGTTCGTCGCTAAGTTCGGCGAATCAGGCGACGGGGAGGGACAGTTCAACCGTCCGTCTGGTCTGGCGATTGACTCCGACGGCAATATGTACGTCGCCGACTGGGGAAACCAGCGCGTCCAGGCTCTGGACTCGGAAGGCAACTTCATCCAGTCTCTGCGCGGCGACGCCATACTCGGTTCCTGGGCGGTCGAATACCTGAACGCCAACGCCGACGAACTGGAGGCTCGCTCCAAGTTCGTCCCCGTTTTCGAAGTGGACACGGACGACCAGAACGAGGTGTCGGCCAGAATCGAGCCCTACTTCTGGGACCCGGTCCGGGTCGCGCTCGACGATCAGGAACGCGTCTATGTACTCGAGACCAGCCGCCACCGCTTCCAGGTGTACAAAAAGGCGGTCGAATGACCTTAGCGACAGAACATGTAGAAATTAGCAACCGATTTCTTCGACACGCCGAAGAGCAATTTCAATTGGGCGATATGCCCCAGGCGTCTGAGAAGGCATGGGGGGCGGTGGCCCACTATCTGAAATCTATCGCCAAACGGCGGAGTTGGCGGAACAGGTCACACAGGGACTTGTCTCGCATCGTCATTCGGTTGGCGAACGACTCTAGGGATCCTGATAGAATTAAAATTCTGTTCAATAGCGCCAACAGTCTGCATTCCAACTTCTACGAGGACTGGCTCGAGGATGAGTTAGTCAGAGATGGTATAGAACATTGCAGGGAACTAATTGATCGGCTTGAGAACGAATTGAATGCGTAGCGGTATAATGAACCGCTATGGATGATAATGCTGACCAAGGAGGCAAGGCCGTTATGGGTGAAGTAAAGAACAGAAAACTGGTCGTGGTACAGCTTTCCGGGGGCAACGACTACCTGAACTGCGTCGTTCCTTACACCAACCCCGAATACATTGACAACCGGCCCAACGTGCGAATCGAACAGGAAGACGTCATTCCCTTAGACGACCAGTACGGGTTCAACCCCGCCATGGGGCCGATCAAGGAACTCTACGATGACGGCAAGGTCGCGATTATCCACGGCGTCGGCTACCCCGTGCCCAACAGGTCGCACTTCCGCTCCATGGACATCTGGCACACCGCCGAACCCACGAAGGTCGGCGACGAAGGCTGGCTCGGCCAGGCCGTGCGCGAAATGCACCCCGACGGGGACAACGTAGTCGCCGCCGTCAACTTTAGCGCCGCCCTGCCCAGGGCGCTCGTAGCAAATAATGCCCCCGTAGCGTCGGTATCCGACCTCAGCACCTACGGCCTTCTCAACCACATGAACGGTGGAGACCAGCGTTCCGAAGCTCTGGAAGCCTTCCGCAGCATGTACACCCATGCCATCGGAAGCGGCCCCGTTATGGACTTCCTCAGCCAGACCGGCCTTGACGCCCTGAAAGGCTCCGAGATCCTGAGCGGCGTGCCAGACATGTACTCCTCCAACGTCGAGTACGCATCCAACTCCTTCGCCCAGCGCGCCAGGGACACGGCCCAGGTAATAACCGCCGACATCGGCACCAGAATCTGCTACACCCAGCACGGTAGCTTCGACACCCATACCAACGAAGTCGCTCTCCACAAGACGCTCTGGAACCACGTGGCAGGAGGTATTTACGATCTCTACACTGACCTCAAGGAGCACGATGCCAGCGAGGACGTACTGATATTCGTCTTCTCCGAATTTGGAAGGCGCGTCAAGGATAACGGCAACGGCACCGACCACGGATCGGGCGGCGTAGCCTTCATGATCGGCGACGGCGTGAACGGCGGGAATTACAGCGAATACCCGTCCCTCGATCCCGACAAGCTCGTAGAAGGCGACCTCGCCTTCAACCTTGACTTCCGAAGCGTTTATACCGAAATCCTGGAAGACTGGCTCGAAGTAGATGCAAGACCAATCGTGAAAGGCGAATACGAGAAAGTCGGAGCGCTTTCTGTATAGTCGAGTCCTCCATGTAAACGCGGCATAACATATAAAGGTCAACGCGCCCCCGGATACACAAAACCGGGGGCGTTTGATTTTAGAATTCGCTCTCAATCTACTTGCATTTTACTGAAAAACTGTTCATTATAGCCTGCGGATAATTTTCAGGAGGTCACACCCACGATGAATCCGGTATCACTATTCGACCTTGAAGCCATGGCAGAGCAAGTCATGCCCCACCACAAGTGGACATTCGTGGATGCCGGAGCCTCAGATGAAATAACAGTCCGACGAAACCGCGAAGCCTTCGACGAGATCACGGTCAATCCCCGCTTCCTCGTGGATGTGGGAAACAGAGACTCCTCCATCGAAGTGCTCGGTGAGAAGATTGATTTTCCGGTGATGGTAGCCCCTGCCGGAAGCCAGCGTGACGTACACCCGGACGGCGAACGCGCCACAGCAGCAGCAGCCGGATCAATGGGTACGCTCTACACCCTCCCCACCGGGTCGGGCTATAGCATAGAAGAAGTCGCCGATGTGGCGACCGGACCACTATGGTTCCAGCTCTACCATTTCGATGACGAAGTTACCGAACTGCTCGTCACCAGGGCCAAGGCTGCTGGATATAAGGCCATCTGCCTCACGATTGACACTCCCTCGCCGAGCCCGAAGGAGCGAGACGTCAGGAACGCCCACATGCCCACGCCCGGCCTCTACTGGGGCAGTTTGCTACGACCCGTTGACCGCAGCGATCTGATCATGCGGCGAAGTGTCGGAATCCCCGACATGATGGACTGGGAGCCGCCCGAATTCACCGGCCTCACCTGGGAACGACTGGAGTGGCTCAGAAATCTGACCGGCCTCCCGCTCGTCATCAAGGGCATCAGAACGCTCGAGGACGCGGTAATGTGCGCCGAATACGGCGCTGACGCCATTGTCGTATCTAATCATGGCGGACGACAGCTTGATTGCACCCGCTCCAGCATCGAGACACTGCCCGAAATCTCCGACGCGGTTGGCGACAATCTGGAAGTCTATCTCGACTCGGGCGTGCGACGCGGGATGGATGCCCTCAAGGCAATTGCCCTCGGAGCCAGGGGCGTCTTCGTGGGACGGCCTCTGTTCTGGGGTCTGGCGAACGGCGGCGAAGCTGGCGTGCGCCAGATGCTTGACATTATGCGTACCGAGTTCGACAGAGCAATGGCCTACTGCGGATGTCGCACCGTGGATGACATTCACCGTGGGCTCGTGTCGCTCAACTCCGACTTCAGGACCAGAGTGTAAGAACCCCTTCTCCCCTGGTAGGCGCTCACAGGGGCAGCAAAGTGTCCCTTAAACCCCCTCTCCCTGATGGGAGAGGGCTGGGGTGAGGGTAAATCCACAACCCCGCACGGCCATTTTCAATACCTACCCCCTCTTACAGGGGCGTCTTCAGTTGCCGCCGCTACTGGATTGCGGCCTGAACGGGAAGACCCAGCTCGCCAGCGACCGCGGGTTTCGGGACTGTACCCACAGTTTGCCATGACCGGTGAACCGCAGAATCAACTGGTCGGAGAACAGAAACGATCGTATCCCGCGTCCGCCCCGGGTTATCTGGTAGTCCAATGTGGGTTCCCAGGCAACGGCGTGGCCGTTGTCAACGCGATATGAACCGTCCACCTCGACCTCTTCCACGTCACCATAAGAGTTGAAGAAGAGAGTTCCGCTGCCGGACGCGCGGAGAATGAACAGGCCTTCGTTGAACAGCCCTCTCAGACCCTGGAAGTCGGAGTTAATCTTCACGTTCTCGTCAGAGGCCAGGTACGCGCTCCTTTCCAGAAATAGTTCATGGCCCACAGTCATCTCGTGAGCGACTATGTCTCCGGGCGAACCGGGCGCAAGGCCGACCATTCCGCCGCCCGCCCCGGCTTCGAACGTATTCTGGAAAAAGCTCTCCCCTCCCAGTACCGACCTGCCCAGGCCACTCATAACACCGCCCCGCGTGGAGGTCGTCATTCGAATGTCGCCGTTCATCCACGTCATCGCCCCTGACTCCGCCACTATAGTCTCCCCACTGCCGAGTGTAGCTTCCAACAGACTATAGCTTGGCTGCGACTGAATCGTGTACTCCATGATCTAACTCCTGGGAGGCATGAGTCCGCCCAATGTCTGACCGAACTGGTCCGGATTATGGCTTTGGAGGTAAGCCTTGCCCTGGCCGGAGAAGTGCATGACAACCCCTTCGCTCGACAGGAACGACTGGAGCCAACTTCCCCCGGCCTTGCCGACGGTGTACTCCAGAGTGTCTTCGAACGCCACGACGTGACCGGTGTCCACGGTTAGCGCGCCGTTCACTTCAACCTCTTTCACACTCCCGAATGCGCTGACCAGCAGTTGGCCCTTGCCCTCTATATCCAGGAAGAACAGAGATTCCCCGGACAGCATACCCCTGAATCCCTGGAACTCTGTATCAATGCTAAGACCATCCGAAGAGCCCAGATAGCTTCCGCCTGCACAAAGCCAGCCACCTATCCCCGTACACTCGATGACGACTACATCTCCCGCCAGCATCGGCGCGAGACCGACCTCTCCGGGACCTCCGCCCCGCATCCTGTAAGTTGACAGGAAGAAACTCTCCCCTGACATCATCCGCCGGACTCCGCTCATGAGTCCTCCACCGCTCCGACTCCTTGTCGTAACGTCTATCTCGATGTTGTCCGACGCGCGAAACATCGCCCCGGCCTCTGACGTGAACCACTCCCCATGGTCTAGTTCAACCATCACGGACCTGTACGAACCTTCCTCGGACACTGTGTATTTAGGCATCGGTCTCCGCTCTCAATCTACAAATACGACAGTCAGCCGAATGGAGTAAGCCAGCCTGCTAGCGCCGGCATCGTTCTCGACTGGAGATAAATCTTCCCCACTCCTGAGAAACTCATCGCCAGACCCTCGCCGGAAAGAAGCGTACTCTTCAGCCCGCCCATTCCCCTTATCGTATAACTAAGCGTGGGCTCCCATGCGACAACGTGCCCCGTGTCCACTGTCAGGTCGCCAGCAACATCCTTCTCTATCATGGCCCCATACGAGTTAAAGAACAGATCTCCCATTCCGCTGCATTCGATGAAGAACAGCCCCTCGCCCGAGAACATGGATCTGAGTCCCCCGAACTGCGTGCCGAGCCTCACGCCATCCGTACACGCCATGAACGAACCGCCGGTCAGAATGAGCTTGTCATTATTCACCCGACGATGATGGACGGTCCCGGGCACGGCAGGAGAAAATGAGACTTGGCCTCCCTCGGGATGGCTGAACTCCCCGACAAACAGCGACTCCCCTCCAACTACCTTCCTCACCAGGGCCCGCGTAAACCCGCCCAGTAGCCTGGCGTTGATTTGAGTGCCGTGAGACATCCACGCCATAGACCCACCTTCCGCGATGAAAGTCTCACCCGACTCTAAACTGACTACCAAGTGTCCATAGTCAGGGTTGCCTTCTATGGTATAGTCCATCGTAGCCGCTCCTTGGGGGGCTCTTTCATCCAGTATAGAATACTGCGACATTAGTTCAAAGATGAAAAAAGTCCTTGTTAATATGATAACATCTGCCCAAGGATATTTGGGCTTATCCACAATCCATCATCATTTATGGAGGAACACGGATGGTACATCAGCAAGCAGCTATCCTCAGACCCGAGACGATGGTCGAGGAGTTCAAGAAGAACGGCGTGACTCACGTCGTAACTATACCGGACAGCGAGACGAATTACCTTTACGAACTGATGGAGACTCAGGATTGGCTGGATGTCGTTCCCGTCTCACGCGAAGGAGAAGCCTGGGGTACCGCCCTGGGACTCAACATCGCCGGAAAGGTGCCGGTCGTGCTGGTCCAGAACACCGGTATGCTCGAAGCCGGAGACTCGATTCGAGGAATGGCTATTGACGCGGGATTCCCGCTCGTTATGGTCATCGGATATAGAGGATGGAACCGGCGTGGAGTCATAACTGACTCCGTAGCCAAGTACACCGAGCCCTTCCTGACAGCATTCGGCATCGAATACTACCTGGTCGAACAGAACGAGGACGGCGACCGCATCTCAGTCGCCTTCGAGGAAGCCAGGGCCACGAACAAGCCCGTCGCAATCCTGGTTGGCGACGAGTACCACGGCTTCAACAGGTAGAGCCGCAAACACCCGTCGGCAGAACACTACACATAGACCAACTTCAACGGAGGTTATTTCGATTGCTTGATCCAGTAGATGTATTCAAGGCATTTCAAGAACATCGCGGCGACGCGATAGTCAGCGCCACCGGGACCGCCGGACGGCACTGGATGGACGTCACGACCAACGAGAAGCGCGACATTTCTCTGGGCGGCGCGATGGGACAGACTACCTCAGCCGCCTTCGGACTCGCGCTCGGACTCCCGGACGAGAAAGTCGTCCTGTTCGACGCCGAGGGTTCCCTGCTTATGAACCTCGGCGCCATCGCCTCGATTGCCGGAAAGAAACCCGCCAATTTCTATCATTTCCTGCTCGACAACGAGTGCTACGCTACCACCGGCGGACAGCCCGTACCGAACTCCCAGGAAATTGACTATGCCATGATGGCAAAGGGAGCGGGATACGTCGCCGCTTACAACTTCGACGACCTGGAAGAGTTCAGCACCAGCGTCGGGGAGATTATGCAGCAGGAAGGGCCCGTCTTCGTCGCAATCAAGATAGAGCCCGATGTCCAGAACCTTCCTATCGGACTGCGCGAACGACGACCAACCCGCAGCCGGGCGCAGACGATCAATGAACTGCGCGAAGAGCTCGGCATAGAGTAATCACCCAAGCAGGAAGGACGAGTTCCCCCACATGACTGAAGACGTCACCGGACGCCCGGAGATCAACGGCAGGTCGTTCTACGGTTACGACTCCTCTGACGTGCAGGACAGCTACACTGGCCGCGACATCGAAGCAGAGGCAGGCTTCATCCTGCCTCACCTCAAGCCCGGCATGAGCATCCTTGACTGCGGCTGCGGTCCGGGCGCGATAACCTTCGGCCTGGCCGAGGCTGTCGCGTCTGGCCGTGTTCTGGGCGTGGACATCGAGCCTGCGATGGTCGAGCAGGCCACTCGTCTGGCAGCGGAGGAGGGAGTCCAGAACGTCGAGTTCAGGGTGGGGGACATCTACGACCTGCCCTTTGAAGACGGCGAGTTCGACGTCGTTTTCTCGCACTCGGTGACGGAGCACCTCTCAGACCCCGTTCGTGCGCTGAGAGAGCTCCGCCGGGTAGTCAAGCAAGGTGGACTGGCCGCAGTCGTCAAGACCGACTGGACATTCCCGTTCATCGTCCCCGAAAGCGAGGGGTTCAGCAAGTTCTTCGAGTTGTTCGAGGGCGGCTTCAACCGCATCGGTGGCTCATTGAATCGAGGCCGCTATCTGGGAGCCTATATGCGGGAGGCAGGCTTCGACGTTATCGAAGTCCGCAACCAGGTGTCCAACTCCTTCGGCGACGCTACCGTCCCGACCGCCGAGCGGTTCATCACCTGGATGGACAACATCCCTTTGTTTCGCGAGTCCGTAGAACTGGGAATAATCACCGAGGCCGAGCTGGACGCCGTCCGCGCCGGAATGCGCGAATGGGCCGCCCATCCCGACGCCTACTTCTCCCTACCCGGCATCCGAGCCGTGGGTGTGAAGAACTAGACACTTGAAACTTATCGAAAAAATCATGACCACGAAATATATAAAGGAACCCGCATCATGAAAATCAGTGTAGCTGAGACCGACGGCCCCGCCCTTCTGCTACGAGCCCGGGGGCGCATCAATGTACTTACCGCAGACGGCTTTCACAACGACGTTCTGCAAGTCATCGCAAGAAGCGGGCATGATGTGATAATTGACACCTCAGACGTGACCTACCTGAGCACGGCGGGCCTCCGCGCCTTTCTAATACTCTCAAGGCGGCTGGCAATGGCTAATCGCAGACTCCATATATGCAGCCTGAAGCCGTACATATTGGAAGTTTTCCAGATAATCGGCTTCGACAAAGTCATCCCAATTCATCCAGACCTCGATTCCGCACTGGTCGCCATCCAGCGCCGCGCCTCCTGAATCATCTATTTTAGAGCTTACCGGGCATTCCTCCGTCCACGTTGACTATCTCGCCTGTTATGAACCTTGACTCCTCTGACACCAGGAACAGGACTAAGTTCGCTACGTCTTCAGGGTAGCCCGCGCCGTCCAGTATCTGTATGAAATCGAACATCGCCTCCAGGCTGTGGTGTCCGCCCCCGACGTCGGTTAAAGGCGTGATGATCTGGCCCGGACGGACACAGTTCACGCGGATGTTGTGCTGGCCGCCCATACTGGCCGCGTAGCGGGTGAAGGCGTCCACCCCGGCCTTCGCCGCGTAGTAGGAAGCCGACGGGTACCTACCCACCAGGTCGTACATCTTCTTACTGAAACCCCTGACCGCGGCCACCGAGGACATATTCACGATCTTGCCGCCGCCACCTGCGATCATGTGAGGCCAAACCGCCCTGCACATATAGAAAGTCCCGGTCAGGTTCACTGAGATCACCCTGTTCCAGCCATCGTCTTCCTCATTGGGGAAATTGCCCCTGTCCCCACCACCGGCGTTGTTGAACAGCACGTCTATCCGGCCATATTCGTCCATCACTCTCTGCACCGCCGCGTCCACCTGTTCACGGTCCGAAACGTCGCATCGCACGAACAACGCCTCACCACCGCCGTCCCTTATGGACTGTTCAACAGCATATCCCTCTTCCTCTCGACGGGCCAGCAGGGCCACCTTCGCCCCCTCTTTGGCAAAGAGTCGGGCCGTGCCTTCGCCGATTCCGCTGTTTCCTCCGGTTACTATCGCTACCTGGTCGGCAAGTCTGTCAGCCATTTTGGTTTCGTTCCCTTCATGATGTATCTATCGTCATTTGTATGTTGAAAATCCCCATCCCTCTGGGCTCACGAGGGTAGGCAAAATCTTAGCCAGCCATGATCGCCAAAACAGATCCCCTCTCCCTCTGAGAGAGGGCTAGGGTGAGGGTGAACGATGATTCAGTCATTCCCGCGAAAGCGGCAATCCACACCTCCCCAACGCCGTAAGTCCTAAACTGTTCAATGACGGACGATTATATCCCCAGCAGTCCCTCCAGATTCCTCCACAATATCCTCTCTTTCTCCTCCTGTGTGAGACTTTCGAGGCCGAGTATCCACGACACGGGCCAGTCCTCGCACATATCATAGGGCCAGTCCGTGCCGAACACCACGCGGTCCACGCCCACCAAATCTATGACATAGCGGAGCGCCTGTTCGCTGTGGGTTATCGTGTCATAGTAGAAGCGATTCAGATATGCGCTCGGAGGCTGACTGATATACTCCCGTGCCTCCGGTCGAACCCGCCACCCACGATCCATCCTGCCGATGCCGAAGCAGGTGTAACCTCCTCCGTGCGATAAGCAGATTCTCAGATCCGGGCAGGCGTCCATGACTCCGCCATAGACGAACGACGCAAAAGTCACCGCACGGTCGGCCAGATTGCCTATCGTGTTCGGCAGGTGGTACTTGCCGGAGCGCGGGCTTACGATTGTCGGACCGTCCTGGTGAATCAGGATGAAAGCGCCAAGCTGCTCGGCCGCCTTCCAGAAGGGCAAAAACTCCGGCTCGTCGAACGTGCGCCCGTTCACGTGGTCGCCAATCATCGCGCCCTTCAATCCGAGTTGGATGATGCTGCGCTCGAGCTCGGCGACTGCCGCAGGAATGTCCTGCAATGGCAGCGTAGCCAGTCCGGCGAAACGGCCAGGATGGTCCTTGGTGAGTTGCGACACGTAGTCGTTGCAATCGCGCGCCATCGCCGTCGTCGCTTCGGCATCCTTATCGTAGTTGTAGAACACGGCGTTGGTCGAAAGCACCTGCACATCAACGCCAAGCGAGTCCATGTCGGCAAGACGCTCAGCGGGCGACCATGTCGTACGAGGATTGTGCCGGTGCCTGGGCACAGCTTCGTTTGTGATACCGTGCCAGTCCTCTCCGGCCTCCATAGCGGTCACGAAGGCTTCGGGCGAAATATGAGCGTGTATGTCTATCGTGCGCATAGAACTACCATCCATGTTTCAGGTGTGATCCATAAGCCTAAGAATGTGATGCTGAGGGAAAGCCGAGCCGTCTTCGGAGCGTTCAGCGGGGCGGACTGACTAGCGTCACGCCGCCGTCAACCGGGAACGCCACGCCCGTGACCCACTTCGCCTCGTCGCTCGCCAGATAAACGGCGGCCCAACCGATGTCCCAGGGCGTTCCCTCGACTCCCAGAGGCGACGAACTGCGGCGCGTGTCCCTGCGCTCTTTAGACATTCCCGGCGCGACCATTGATGAATAAACGGGCCCGGGCAGAATGCAGTTGACGCGTATTCCCTGCGCGGCATGGTCTATCGCCATACCTTGTGTGAGCGCCATGACTCCACCCTTAGATACTGTGTAAGCCGTCAGTCCCCTTGGGCGAATAGCCGATATCGAAGAGATGTTGATGATGGAACCCCCTCCTGTGGCCGCCATTGCGGGTACCGCGTACTTCCCCGTAAGCATCATTGACTTGACGTTGACCTCCATCACCTGGTCCCATACCTCTTCCGCAACCTCCACCACGTTGCCGGCTCCACCTATTCCGACGTTGTTGTGCAGTATGTCGAGTCTTCCGTACCGGTCCAACGCCGCCCGCACTATGTCACGGCAGCTTTCGGCGCTGGTCACGTCGCCGATGAACACCGACGCCGTCCCCCCATGAGATTCGATTGCGTCCATTGTGCCCTTGACGCGGTCTTCGTCGGTATCTACAAGGAGCACCTCGGCCCCTTCATAAGCGAACAGTATTGCCGTCGCCTGCCCATTCCCAACAATATCCCCACGCGAACCCGCGCCGGTCACAATCGCCACCTTGCCATCTAACCTCGGTTTCCGTTCATGGGTTGCAGTCGTCATATGGGCCATACCTCACGAGGTGCGTCGGTCAGATCAAGTTCGGGGCCATGCTATCTATGGGCCAGATGAGTGTCAACCTACCCAGCGAGTCCCCCAAATCACCCCTAAACACAAACGTTTTACTTGTAGCCGTTCTGCGTTGATAATATAATGTCCGTTGGTTGTGCGATGAATGTGAGGCGGCTCTGTTTAGATCTTCGTCTCCCCTCGCCATTCTCTGCGATCCAAGATGAACTGAAAGTTCGAGCCGAGTCGATAGATGACCACCAGCAAGCGTGATTATTACGATGTCCTGGGCATTCCTCGTGACGCCACCGAGGAAGACATCAAGAAGGCATTTCGGAAACTGGCCCTCGAATTCCATCCCGACCGCAACAGAAGTGAGGGAGCCGAGGACCGCTTCAAGGAAGTAAACGAGGCGTACCAGGTTCTCTCCGATTCGCGCAAGAGGGCGACCTATGACCGCTTCGGACATTCCGCCGTCGGCGGCAACGGCGGACGCGGTTTCGACGGTTTCGACGTTGGTGCCGGTGGATTCGGAGACATATTCGACGCCTTCTTCGGAGGTGGCTTTGGTGAGCAGACCCGGGCGCGCCCCAACGCCCCACGCCGCGGAAACGACCTCCGAACATCGGTCACGACGACGTTCGAGGAAGCCGTCTTCGGTGTCGAGAGAGAGATCGAGATCGAGCGGATAGACGTCTGTGGCCGCTGCAAAGGCGCGCGCAGCGAACCCGGCTCCGGCTCCACGATGTGCTCCAACTGCGCCGGTTCCGGGCAGGTGAGACGTTCGCAGCAGAGCTTCTTCGGACAGTTTGTGCAGGTAACCCCGTGCGGAGTGTGCAGAGGCGAGGGCAGCGTCATCAATGACCCATGCAACCAGTGCCGCGGCGCCGGACGCGAACGTCGCAAGCGAAAGCTCGCGGTCACGATACCGGCAGGGGTGGATGACGGCATCCAGATCAGGCTGAACCAGGAAGGCGAAGCAGGCATGAATGGAGGTAGGCCCGGAGACCTCTACGTAGTTGTACGAGTCCGGGATCACGAATACTTCGAACGGTATGACACCGACATACATCTGCCTCTCCCTATTTCCATCCTCCAGGCTACCCTGGGAGCCAAAATCAGCGTTCCTACCCTGGACGGGGAGGAAGAAATCACCATCCCCGCGGGCACTCAGCCAGGTGACACATTCACGCTCAGGGGTAAGGGCGTGCCATTCATCCGCTCCGGAAGGCGAGGCGACCAGGTTATAACCGCCAGGGTCGAAATTCCCAAATCTCTCAGTGAGGATCAGAAACGCCTCTTCAAGGAACTGGCCGATTCTATGGGCGAAGACGATCTGGGTGAAGGCAACAAGGGCCTCTTCGACAAGTTCAAAGACGTATTCGGAAACGAGTAAATGCCATCCGAGTGGATCGAGCTCAGCATCGAAACTCCCCCTGAATACGTAGAACCGCTTTCCGAGATATTCTATCGCTACGGAGAGGGCGGCGTCGCCGTCGAACAACCTGGCGGTTTCAATCCCGACGAGGGCGAAGAGCCGCCGGTCCCGGATCGCGTTACGGTCAAGACCTATATCCCGAAGGACCCAACCACTGACAGACGCCGGGCCCAGATAGATGTCGGCGTGCGCTTGGTCGCCCATCTCGCCCCCGTGTCCGAACTGCGTGAGCGCCCCGTTTCCGAGGATGACTGGCGCGACAACTGGAAAGAATTCTTCCACGTGCTGCGCGTCGGCAGGCGAGTTGTGATCTGCCCCACCTGGCGCAAGCACGATCCCGAACCGGACGACGTTATTGTCCACCTCGATCCGGGTATGGCATTCGGAACGGGGCACCATCCCACCACCAGGATGTGCATCGAGATTATCGAGCGGATAATGCCCCAGGGAGCAAGGGTTCTAGACCTGGGGTGTGGTTCCGCGATTCTGTCCATAGCAGCCCGCAAGCTGGGCGCAGAGAGGGTGGTTGGCTTCGAGATAGACCCAATCGCAGCAGGGGCCGGACACTCCAATGTCGGAATGAACGGACTTCGGGACAGCGTGGAAGTCGTTCGCGGAACTCTGCCAAGTCCCAAAGCTCCCCCACAGTCCTTCGACCTGGTAGTCGCCAATATATCGGCGAGAGTCGTCATAGATATGGCGGCGCACATCGCAGACTGCGCTGCCCCGGGCGGCAGGATCATCGCCTCCGGCATCATCGAGAAGCACCTCACCGGAGCCGTCGAGGCGCTCGAAGCGACGGGTGCAACGATTGAAGAGAGGCTCGTTGACGGTGATTGGATCGCGCTGATAGCATCGGTCTGATGGCGAGCCTTCTAATACCCTCTCCCCTTGGGCTTGCAGGGGTATGTAAATGAGCAAATCAGCCATGAATGTAGTCAGAAAGTCCCCTCTCCCTCTGGAAGAGGGTTAGAGACTGCCCCGTACTTGATACGGGGGTGAGGGCAAAATTACCTACCATCCCAACCCTCAGTGGGGGAAGGTTAGGAAGGGGTGAACCTCCCCCCTACGTAACTGAACTTAATATCTATGAGAAGACTTAGAGATTGCCCAGGAAGCAGAGAAACCAGAATAAGAAACAGCAGCGCGCCCTTCAGAAGCGGACCAAGAGAAAGCAGAAGTTGGCGCGCAAGCAAACTCAGGCAGCCGTGGGCATCAATCCGCGCAGGCTGCTCAGAATGGCGCGCCAGATGCCCATCGAGGGCGCGTGGGTGCAACAGGGATGGCAGGAGCAGGGCGTCGCGCGAGTTCTGATCGCCCGGACTCAGCCCAACGACAGCATAATGTTCGGCGAGTACATCGTTGACTACTTCTGCACCGGCATCAAAGATGCATCCTACGCATCCAACGTCAATAGAGAGACATTCTCCAACGAAGTAATACCTCGCCTGTATTCCGGGACGCCCCCTCTCGACATCGAACCTAGCCTCGCCCAGGAGGTCGTCTGGGGGGCGGTCGAGTACGCCGAGGGACTCGGATTCGATCCACATCGCAACTTCAGAGAGGCAAGCCGCATTCTCGACCCGGCCGGTACGATGCCGCCCAGCGGTTCGATAGACTTCGGGTACCAGGGCATTCCACTCTACATACCTGCACCGGACGACAACCAGGTGGGCATCATTCGCAGGCTGATAGAGGCCGTGGGACTGGGAAACTTCTACTATCTGCCGCGCGGCGACGTTCCCGAAGAAGTAGCCGAACTCCTTCGAGTGGAGCAGCCTGAAGAGACACCGGACTCCGCCATATGGACTCCCGAACTCCAGCAACGCAGTGGCGCTGACACCCAATCCGGCCTGTGGATTCCGGGACAACAACCCGAACCCGTCTCCGAGGCCGAGCAGCCTGAGCAATCGCCCATCTGGACGCCCGGGCGCTCCTGACGGCAGATCGGACCGGAGCGCCATGCACCGCTTCTTCGTCAGCCCGTCCCACATCAGCGGCAATGCCGTGTCCTTTCCGCAGGACCTGTCCCGACAGATAAGCCGCGTCCTTCGCATGTCTCCGGGCGATGAGGTCATCGTACTGGACAACACCGGAGGGCAATACACGGTCTCCCTCTCCGCCATCGCGCCCACTCAAACCGAAGGCCGCATAACGGGCAGGCACGCAGGGTGTGGAGAGCCCGCTATCCGACTGACACTTTACCAGGCCATGATCAGGCCGGAGAGGTTTGAGTGGGCCCTGCAAAAGTGTACCGAGCTCGGGGTCTCCCATTTCGTCCCGATAGTCACCCGGAGAACATTTCACGGTCAGGGGAGCGTCTCCGCAAATCGGATGGAACGCTGGCGGCGCATAATCCGTGAGGCCGCAGAACAGTCGGGGCGTTCCAGGTTGCCGGAACTTGATAATCCACAAACGCTGGAAGACACGCTTGAAACCGCGCCGAGGCCGGTCCTGATGGCGTGGGAGGGCGAGACACAACAATCGCTCAAGTCCACCCTTGAACATTGGCGAGACCAGACAGCAGTTTCAGATAACGTGTCTATCTTCGTCGGTCCGGAGGGAGGGTTCGATTCGGTGGAAGTCAAGATTGCTCAGGGTCTAGGCGTGGGGACGGTCGGAATGGGGAGACGGATACTGCGGTCGGAGACGGCGGCAGTCGCGCTGACCACCGCTATAATGTATGAATGGGGTGAACTGACTCCCTGATTTCTCTCGGCATTCGAGCTACTCCGACGTGGGGTGGCGGCCCATGAGGTGATGCACGGCTTCGGCAGCGGAGATTACGCCCGTGAGAACATCCTGGGTAACCCGGGTGATGGGCATTTCCACATCCAGGCGATGCGCGAGTTCCAGAGCGGCTGAGGTGGTGTACACACCTTCGGCGACGTTCTGCATACTACTGCGTATGTCCGACAGAGATTTACCCGCAGCCAACTGCTCGCCCACATAGTGGTTGCGACTGAGTACGCTGGAGCAGGTCGCAACAAGGTCTCCCATGCCGGCGAGACCGGCGAAGGTAGTGGGGCTGGCTCCGGCAGCAATGCCCAGTCGCGCTATCTCCGCGAGTCCGCGCGTCATGAAGCCGGACTTGGCGTTGTCGCCGAGATCCAGGCCGTCGCAGATGCCTGCGCCCAGCGCGATGATGTTCTTCAGCGCGCCGCAGAACTCAACTCCGACAATGTCCGCATTGGTATAGACGCGGAAGACGGACGAGTTGATTATCGCCTGCGTTTGGAGGGCGGCCTCCTGGTTGGGGGAGGCTATTACCGTCGGAGCAGGCATACCCCTGACTATTTCGCTGGCGAGATTCGGACCCGATAGTGCGCAAATGCTTCTGTCAGCCCCGTTGGGCAGCTCCTCCCGGAGTATCTCGCTCATTCGCCTGCCCGTGTTGAGCTCGAGTCCCTTTACCGCGCTGACCACGATGCAGCCAGGCGCAATGTCGGACCCCACCCTGAGTATGTTCTCCCTAAGCGTGTGGGAGGGAACGGCGAGTATGGCAAGGTCGGCGCCAGAGAAGGCGTCGGCGTCGGCGCGCGCGTGCATGGAGTCGGGAAAGGGAAAGCCCGGGACGAAACGCGCATTCTCACGTCGGGACTCAAGAGAGACGGCCTCGTCTTCCGTCCGTGCCAGCAGGCGAACGTCGTGTCCCTGCCTGGCGATGATGATCCCCAGAGTCGTTCCCCAGCTTGTGGCTCCAACCACGGTAACGACTGACATTGCAAGACGCCCGACTAGTGGCTGCTGTCCGTGTCAACGCTCTGGCCTATCTTCCGCTCGGTCCCGTCCAGCAGACGGCGTATGTTGTCCCAGTGTCTGACGACGATCAGCGTGCCGCCAATGACCCCGTACCAGCTGTATTCGAGCGGTGGTGGACTCGGTACGGCGAGTTGGGTACCGAACACGGCAAGGATAATGAGCGCCAACGAGCCGAGCGACGCCGCCATTATCGAGCCGAGTGACACGTATCGGGTCAGAGCCACCAACCCGAGCCCTATTAGTGTTGCGATGAGTCCGGCGATTGGCGACAGGATTAGCAGTCCGCCCCAGCCGGAGGCCGTTCCGCGCCCGCCGCGGAATTTGATGAAGACCGGCCAGTTGTGTCCGAACAGTACGGCGAGCGCGGCGGCGACCTCTACGCCCGGCGAATCGAAGATCCAGCGCGCGATGAGAACCGCCAGCACGCCCTTGCCCATGTCCAGGAGCAGGACGACGGCCGCGGCCGTCTTACCCGACGTTCTCAGGACATTGGTCATGCCTATCTTGCCACTCCCATAGTCGCGGACGTCCACGTTGGCGACCAGCCTCCCGGCGACCAGGCCGAACGGCACCGACCCCAGCAGGTAGGCGAGCGGGACCAGGATCAGGTAGTCGGTCATGTCCGTGTCCGTCTCCTTCCCTGGAACCTCATCCTGAGAGGACTGCCGCTGAAGTCGTAAGCCTGCCTTATCCTGTTTTCGAGGTATCTCTCGTAGGAGAAGTGTACGGAGTCGGCGCGGTTGACGAAGAAGGTGAACCGCGGCGGGGCGGTCTCGTCCTGGGCGACGCTGTATATCTTCAAACTGCGGCCCCTGACGCCGGATGGCGGATGCTCAGCGATCGCGCCCATTACAGTGCGTCGCAATTCGTAGCGAGGTATGTCCTTGGTCCACTCGCCGAATACGTGAATGGAGGTATCGAGCAAGTCTTCGAGCCCATTGCCTTCGAGGGCGGACATGAACCGGACGGGGGCATACGTAGCGAACTTGAACCTCTGCCTGAGAAGCGCCTCTATCTCACCCTTCGTTACACCCGTGCCTTCGAGCAGGTCCCACTTGTTGACGCCCAGCACGAAGCCCTTGTAGCTGTCCAGGATGTAACCCGCTATGTGGGTATCCTGCGCGGTGGCCGGTTCCATCGCGTCCATCAGCAGGATTACCACGTCTGCCCTGTCTATGGCGCGGACTGAACGGATGACGCTGTACTTCTCGATGCCTGTGCCAATCTTGCCGCGACGCCGTATGCCCGCGGTGTCTATGAGCAGGACGTCCATGTCGCGGTAGTTGATGAGCGTGTCAATCGTGTCCCGTGTAGTGCCCGGTACGTCGCTTACGATGGAGCGGTTCTCGCCGGTGAGCGCGTTGAGCAGTTGCGATTTGCCCACGTTCGGCCTGCCGACTATGGCCAGACGCAGGTCGGCCTCCGGCTCTGGAAATTCAGGTTCGGGCGGGAAGAAGCTCAGGACCTCGGCCATCATATCGTCCAGACCGAGGTTGTGGTAGCCGCTTATGGGAAATGGCTCGCCCAGTCCCAGTTCGTGGAACTCATGCGCGCCGTCCGCCTTGCTGTCGGTGTCAACCTTGTTTACCGCGAGGACGACGGGCTTATCGCCCGGTCTGAGGACCTCAGCCACTTCCACGTCGGAAACGGTGACGCCCTGCGTGACGTCCACGACCATGACGATGACGTCGGCATCCTCGATAGCAGTCTCGACCTGGAAGCGCACCTGGCGCCACAGGTCGGTGTCCGGGAATAATTCCAGCCCGCCGGTGTCAACCAGGATGAATGGGTGGTCGGCCCACGTGGTCTCCATGGTGACCCTGTCGCGGGTGGTGCCGGATTGCTTGGAGACGATGGCCACGCTTCGCCCCACCAGCCTGTTGAACAGGGTGGACTTGCCGACGTTGGGTCGTCCGACTATGGCTACTACGGGCTTGGACATTTCTTAGTCATTAGTCCTTAGTTTCTAGGGGATTCACTCCCATCCTAGCCTTCCCCCGTCGCGGGGGCTTTTCATCAGTCGTTGGTCATTAGTTCGGCGAGGATGGCCTTCTGCGCGTGGAGGCGGTTCTCAGCCTGGTCGAACACTACGGATTGCGGATGATCGAGCATATCGTCTTCGATCTCCTCTCCGCGATGCGCGGGCATATCGTGCATGAACACGGCCTCCTTGTCCGCGCGCTCCATCAGTCCGGAGCTGACGCGGTAACTCTCGAATATCTCGCGGCGTTCGTCCGCTTCTTCCTCGTCGCCCATGCTGATCCACACGTCAGTATAGACTATATCGGCGCCCTCCACTGCCGCCTCAGGCGACTCTGTCCAGCTCAACTTCGTCTCTTTCTCCGCAGCCCGTCGTTCGGCGGTCTCCCAGGATATGTCTGGCACCTTGTACTTTGGCGGTGACGCGATGGCGAAATTCGCTCCTACCGCCGAACAGGCTATCGCCAGGCTGGAGGCGATGTTGTTGCCGTCGCCGACATACGCCACGTTCAGGCCGCCCAGGTCGCCCTTGTGCTCGCTCATCGTGAGCAGGTCGCCAATAGCCTGGCAGGGGTGAGCGAGGTCCGAGAGAGCGTTGACGACGGGCACGGTGGAATACTCCGACAGTATCTCCAGGTTTCTGTGTGAGAAGACTCGAGCGACGATCACATCCACCAGGCGGTCGAGAACTCGAGCGACGTCCTCGGCGGGTTCTCGCGTGCCGAGACCGACGTCCGACTGGCTCAGGTATATGCAGGAGCCGCCCATCTGCTTTACACCGACCTCGAAGCTGACCCGCGTTCGGAGGGAAGGCTTCTCGAAGAGAAGGGCGGCGACCTTGCCGTCCATAGCCTTGGGTGTAACCCCTTCCTTCATAGCGCGGGACTTAGCTACTATCTCGGCGACCTCATCAGAGGCGAGGTCGCCGAGCCACAGAAAATCGTTGAGTTTCATCATTCCGCCTTGCCTTGATATTCGATGCGTAGCTGATAGTTTACAGTTATTGGCGGTCTATTGTCAGTAATCTTCTCCTGGAATCACAGGGCTTTTCATCATGGTCGGCGCTGAACACGTTCTGCGAGACGGATTCACCCAGTCATATACTTTGGTTTATAAAACCACAGGCGGCAACAGGTGGCTTAACTGGTGACCGACAGGAGGGTAACAGGTGATTAGAACACCAGAGATTCGCCTGTTAATCACCTGCGTTAGCTTTGGGGGAAATTTTTCTCCCCTCCGATATTGGGCCTGCATAACTGAGTATTTATGTATGTCGAGGTTTAGAATCATAGTCGGACACGCTCCACGACAGCTTACATGTTCGTATTATAGCGGATTCAGGACGTGAACGTGTAGTCTAATGAGAAACAACTGACCCTAGGGAGATACGGGTAAAGTTCCATGTCTCAGGACTATGGAGCGCCCATGCGGTAGCCGACGCCGGTCTCGGTGAAGATGTACTTGGGGTTTCCGGCGTCGTCGCCCAGCTTGCGGCGCAGTCTTCGTACGAAGTTGCGCGTCGTATTCGTCTCACCGGAATGAGCATATCCCCAGACGCGCTCAAGCAACTGGTCGTGGGTCAGCACGCGCCCGGCGTTGAGCGAGAGTTCGGCCAGCAGTTTGTACTCGGTCGCGGTCAGAGGCACGGGACCGTCGGCCAGCGTAACCTCGCGGCGCTCGTAGTCAATCGCCAGGTCGCCCAGCCGGTAAGGTCCTCTATCGCCGTTCTGTCCGAGTCTCTGTCGCTTGCGAAGCGACGCCTCTATCCGGGCCAGCAGTTCGGGCGGCGAGAACGGCTTTACGATGTAGTCGTCCGCTCCCAGGCCGAGCGCCCTGACGACGTTATCCTCCCCTTCGCGCCCGGAAACGAAGATTACCGGAACGTCGGACAACTCACGGATGCGCTTCACAAGATCAAAGCCGCTCGCGCCGTCCAGAATCAGGTCGAGGAGAATGAGCTGAATCGGCTCCGTCTCCATCAGCTCGAAAACCCTGTCGGGATTGCCCGTCCCTCTCACGGAGTATCCGGCGTCCGACAATATGCCCCGAACGTACCTGAGCATATTCGGATCATCGTCCACCGCCAGGATGTGCGCGGGCTCGCCCGACCCGGCTATCGGAGGCGCGGACATGTCGTCTGACGCGCGGGTCCCGGCCTCTACGGACATTGGAAGGGTGAAGGTGAACCGCGCGCCGTGTCCGATGCCCTCGCTCTGCGCCCAGATGCGTCCGCCGTGCGCCTCGACTATGCCCTTGCAGATTGCGAGTCCCAGCCCGGTGTCGTCGCGCTCTCCGCCGCCTTCCACTCCGGAGAACTTCCTGAATATGTGGGGAAGGTGGTCGGCGGCTATGCCCATGCCCTCGTCAGCGACGGAGATTGTGGCGAACAGGCCGTCCTCGTTCGGCTCAGCGCTGACCCTGATGGTTGAGGAGTAGTCAGAGTGCCTGGATGCGTTGGAGAGCAGGTTGTTCAGCGTCTGGAAGACACGCTGCCTGTCCGCCGAGACGGGTGGGATATCAAGCGCGACCTCCATCTCGACAGGATTGCGTCCGCCGCCGCGCAGGAAGGCGTTCCTCGCATCGTCGAGCAGGTATATGAGGTCAACAGGTTCGGGAGTGACTGAGAACGTGCCCGCCTCTATCCGAGTCATGTCCAGCAGGCTGCCGATGAGGTCGCGCATCAGGTCGGCCTGTCGCTCGATTATCCTGAAGAACTGGCGGCTTTCGGCGGCGTCGAAGGGGACGGACGCGCCCAGCACAGTGGCGGCCGATCCCTTGATGGCGGTCAGCGGCGCGCGCAGTTCATGGCTAACCATGCCCAGAAACTCGCTTCGCGTCCTTTCCAGTTCCTCTATGGGCGTCATGTCCTGGATGACGGCGACCACGGACTCTATCCGCCCGTCTTCGGAGTAGATGGGCGTTGTGTTGATGAGAACCACAACGGTCTCACCGTCCGGGCGGACGAACAGGATCTCCTCGGCGCGCGCGGGCTCGCCGCCATTCAGGAGCCTGGCCAGCGGACGCTCCTCGACGGCGTACTCGCGCCCGTCCATACGCCGGTAGAGGGTGATCTGGTGATAGAGGTCAAGACTGCTGCCCAGCGTGTTGGGTATGCCGATGATGCGCTCGATTTCGTCGTTGACCAGTACAATCGCGCGAGTCTCCGCGTCTATGACCAACATTCCCACGGGCGAGTCTCTGACCAGCGCCTCCATGCGCTGGCTGTCGGTCTCGGCGAGTTCCAGTCTCTCGCGCAGAGCCGCGTTCTCGCGTCTCAGGCTTTCAAGCTCGTTCAATGGCGACCTCCGAACTGTTCACGTCTCAGTTCTGGATTCTACTACAAAGTCCCGAATATCACTCATAGAAGGCCGAAATTTCGAAAGTGACACAAGGTTGTTACACAAGACCTCCCGATTTACATAGGAAAGTCACACGCGCCTTGTATGGTCTGTGTATCACAAGCCACAGGAGGTGCTAAAACCGTTGCTGAATACTGAGTTTCGTTCTCTGAACGGGTCTAAAGGAGGAAATACGATGACAAGCATGCTATTCGTCAAGAAGTTGATCAGCAGTAAGCTGGTCCTGGGAGCCTTCCTCGCGGTGGGAGTCGCGCTGGTTGCTGTGCCGGCCTACGCTCACTTCATGTACGAACACGGGATCACGAGCGAAGAAGACGAACACTGCACCTGGAACAGGGCGGAGATCTCCCATGGAAGCGGAGGAGGATACGCTGAGTCAAAGGTGAAATCCAGACGCGGCTTGTGTGGTCTGTCCTGGGACCGTCCTATCGGCCACCTGAAAGTGAAATGGAAGCTCCTCAAGAAGGACGGTTCGTCCTGGCCCGTGTGCCACTCCAGCTCGAACTACTACAACGGGACTACTGCTTCGCAGATGACTGTCGGCAACGATTACGGCAGCACGCCGCATTGCGGCAACGGTGTCTACAAGACGAGGGCCTACGGATACCTCAAGAACAGCGGTACATGGTGGGGAGGCGAGATAGAATCCGGCGTTACGGGGCATACGCTTCCATGACGCACGGGCCGGTTGTAAAATGAGAACACTCGAGGAGGACTAACGTGAAGAAGCAAATGACAATCATAGCGACCGCGTTCATCGCAGTATTCGTCATGGTCTTTGGGGCAGTGGTCGTGATGGGAGATCCGGAGCGACCGCCCTGGGTGGGAGTGGACGGGATCATAGATACGTCCCTCCTGCCGCCCACCCAAGAGGTCATGGACCGCACGGGAGCGGTCGTCGGCACTATAAAGACTGCCGACGACCAGGCAGATGTTTACCCTCTGCCTGTGTATAACGACGACGACGAAGTCATAGGATACATGGGAGAGAAGGGATTCTGGGCGCTGGGTGAACCCGAGCCGACCAGCGATGACTCGGTGACGACGGTGGAAGAGTTCGACGCGGACGGTAACCTGACACATACTCGCACTATAAACGGCGCCGGCGAGATCACACATTCCTGGACCCTGGAGGTTCCCGGCAAATAGGTCCCTGCATAAGCCGATGAATGGCGGGATCGGCATTCGAGCGGAGGGCCATGAGGGCCTGCACCCAGATAAACGGTCCTATACCTAAAGGACGTCTCAGACGCCCTCTGCCAAACGACGCTGGCAGAGGGCGTCTCTATATAATCAGGCTGCCCATTGTTCCTCGCAGAGCAGGGAAGTAAACAATCCCTGCAACTATCCGTAGAGTGGAAGGTCTGGGGATGAGCGTCAATCACCCGCTAAATCAAGCCGTCGCCTTTTGCCTGATAGTGGCCCTCTCAGCCCTTGTAGCTTCTTCCTGCGCTTCACCGACTCCGCAAGAAGGAGAAGTGGAAGAGGAAGTGTGTGAACACAGGGGCTGGGAGGGGCCGGCCGAAAAAAGGAGCATCGTGGACAATGATACTGGGCAGTGATGTACTGATTATACTAAGCCACGGACTACCTGCTCTCGCATTGGTGTGCTTAGGGATATGGATTCTCAGACGAGAGACTTCTGAAGTGATTCGCGCAGTCGGATACCTTCTCATAGGATTTGGGATATTCTCAGCCACAGGCGCGCTGATTGGGAGCTTGATAGGACCCATTGGAATGTTGGGGTTTTAGTGATGTCCTGAACCAACCTGAGAGGATTTCACGATCGCATCCGCACATTCTGGGAGCCGAAGTGAGTAATCAGCGTTCCGTGGCCTGCCGTGGGTAGGTTCGCGGTACGCCCCTTTAGATCAGCACACGCGGCAATATGAGGATAGCAACCATGAAGCAGGTGAAGACGTCTAAACACAACTGAGGAGGAGGTCGGTACATGGGAACCACGACGACAGAAATCATATCCTCTGGATTCGATTGGTCAGTGTTCATCGGGGTAATGCTAGTCTTGGGTGTACCTGCGCTCGTGCTGCTCGGATTCGGCATATGGGCAATGAGAAAGCAGTCTGGCGGGGCTGTGCAGGCAGTCGGCATCGCGCTCACGGCGCTCGGTGTAATACTGGCGGTATTCACTATCGGGTTCCTGACGCTCGGAGGCGTCTTCTACGAGGTAGTAGGTGAGACGACCATAATCGAGAACGTACCCTAGGTGGTATGATGACCCTTTATGTGAATTCCATCGGAAGCTGGAAGTCATGAGCAGTCTGACCGCAGTCCCAATATCCGACCAACACACGCCCAAAGCCGGACCGGTCGTCTGCTTTGGCATGATAACTCCGGCAAGAGTGCTGGTTGTTGATGAGTTGCCGGACTGGAATTCGGGCGCGGTCTGGACCGAGGGCGCCGAATTCATCTCAGACGACGCAGCTATCGTGGCCGGTCTCCTCGCGGGATGGGGAGTTGATACGGAGTTGGTCGGGAGCGCCCTGGGCGACGATGACGCGGGCCGCAAGACCGTCGGAATGCTCCGCAAGATGGGCGTCAAAGGGCGATTCGAGCTGAGAAAGGATATCGAAACTCCTTTTGAGGTCAACGTCTCCGACTCAAGGGGCGGAAGGACCTACTACTGGAATCGCCGGCCTGAGCTTCTCAGAACGCTGGACGACGCCGATCTTTCGGCCTTGTCCGACGCGCGTATGCTCTACGTGGACTGGTACGACGCGCCGCACATCGAGCGCGCCATGAGCCAAGCGCGGCGACTGGACGTTCCGGTGTTCCTCAACATCGAGCACGCGCACCAGGACGCCGACATCCTCGCGTCTCTCGCTCCGTATGCCACCGTATGCCAGGCCGTCACGGACGCCTCCCAATTCGGTGGAGACGGGAAGCAGGTGGCGAAACTGCTCGCTGAAAACGGCGTCTCTTCCGCACTGGTTACGCTGGCCTCACAAGGGGCCCTGGGGATGCGGAACGGCACAATCATCCACGTCGAGGTCCCGGCCCTGGACGTCGTTGACACCTGCGGCGCGGGAGCGACATTCTCAGCCGCCTACATCAATAGCTGGTCGAACGGGAGCGATTTAGAGCGTTCGCTCAGATTCGCCGTCGCCGCAGCCTCCCTGAAATGCTCCGTCGTCGGACCTAAAGCCTTCCCACCAGAGGAGATAGACAAACTCGCGGATACCCTGTCGGTCACAAGAATGTCTTGAAATGGTACTATGGCGACAGGGTCATTTCATTATTAAGCGTGACTAGAGTAGTCCGTTCGTGGTGAGCTTGTCGAACCATGAACGGACGGCCCTTCGACAGGCTCAGGGCGAACGAGAGATCGAAGACGAGGCAAAAACGAAAGACCTTGACTATAGCCATATCAGCGCTTGATTTAAGAAGGAGGGTCCGATGGGCGAAGTATTGGGAGTCGGAGTTACACACTACCCGCCTTTGATGGGGCCTCCCGGCTCTTACGCGAACATCCTGCGGCGCGTTCTCACCAGCCCGCTGCTCTCGGAGGACAAGAAGAACCCCGAAAACTGGCCTGACGCGATGCGCAAGGAGTTCGCCGAAGAAGGGGCGCTCGCCGAACGCCATCAGGCGCAGATGGTGGCGAACTTCCGAAAGGTGCGCGAGGCAATTGACGACTTTGGCCCGGACGCGGTGATTGTCTTCGGCGACGATCAGTATGAGAACTTCAAAGAGGACATAGTCCCACCGTTCTGCGTATTCATTCACGACCGGATGGAGAGTGCGCCGTTCTCGGGAGGAGCCGGGAACGTCTGGGAGGAACCGGCCGATACTCTGTTCGTCCACCAAGGCAACCGCTCTCTCGCACAGCGCATCGCCACTCAGCTGATCGAGCGCGGCTTCCCGATCAGCTTCTCCTACTCCAACAGCCACTTCGCCGAGGAACACGGTTCCAGTATGCTCACCCACGCCTTCCTGAACGCGCTGCTCTACCTCGACTGGGACAGAAAAGGCTTCGACTATCCGATCATCCCCATACAGGTAAACTGCTACGGCGAGGACGTGATAAGCAGCAAGGGCGGTTCCGGCCATCTCGATCCCGATACCCAGGACCCCTACTTCCGAGAACTCAAGAGTCCTCCCGGTCCCACGCCCGCGTCCTGTTTCCAGCTTGGAGAGAAAGTCCGCGAGGTACTCGACGACACGCCCGGACGGTTCGTGGTGATGGCGTCCTCGGGATGGTCGCACGCCTTCCTCTGCGCCGAAAACGACTGGCTCTACCCGGACGTCGAGACCGATAGAGAGCGCGTGGAAGAACTCCGCGTCGGACAACATCGCAAGTGGGCGAACCTGACCAACGCAGAGATAACCGAGGCCGGCGACCAGGAGTTCAAGAACTGGATATGCCTCGCCGGGGCAATGCACGACCGAAAGGCTGTCATAATAGACTACATGGAGACCTACATCTTCAACTCCAACAAGTGCTTCGCTATATTTCCGTCCGCTTGAACGCAGCAGCTTGACCTCGCAGGTGCCGGAATCGTAGGGGCAGTGCCTTGTGCCTGCCCAGGCATCAAATGGACATGAGAGTATGAAACTGGCAGGAAGAGTAGCCGTCGTAACCGGAACCAGCCCCAACATAGGTGGCGGGATAGCGACAGGCCTCGCCGATGAGGGCGCGAAACTGGTCTGCGTTGACATACGGCCCGACTACGCCGAGCAGTGCGCGAAACACATCCGCGAGCGCTCGGGCGATGCAATAGCCGTGACCTGCGATGTCACCGACGACGATCAGGTGCGTGACATGGTCCAGAAGGCCAAAGACGCTTTCGGGGGCGTTGACATCCTCGTCAACAACGCGGTCATATTCAACCAGAAGGGTGTCCTGGACATGCCACTCGACGAGTGGGACAGCCAGATAGGAGTCATACTCACCGGCGCATTCCTCTGCACCAAGCGCGTTGCTAACCTGATGATCGAACAGGGAACACGGGGCAGCGTAATCAACATTATTTCCACCGCCGGACACCAGGGACAGCCCGGCAACGTGGGCTACTGCACGGGCAAGAGCGGCCTGCTCAACTTCACCCGCTCCGTTGCGATGGAACTTGCGCCGCACGGCATCCGGGTCAACAGCCTGACCCCGACTGCCACCGACCCCAGCGAGGCCGGAGAGTTAGCAAGCGAATGGGGGATTGATGAAAGCGGACGAAGGTCTGGCGGGCCGGGAGAGCATTTCCTGCGCGGCGTCCCGATGGGAAAGCTGCCACGGCCCTCGCATTATGCCCGCGCCGCCGCCTTCCTCGCCTCCGATGACGCGGAGATGATAACCGGCATGGACCTGAGAGTGGACGCCGGAGCGGTCGCCCGCTACTGGGCATGGACGCCCTGAGCGCAGCCGGAGGAACGAGCAATGGACATAACGACCATCCTCACCATCATAGTCATGGCAGCGGCGATATATACGCTTCCCTCCATCATCGTCCTGATCAGAGGACACAGAAACCGCCGCGCTCTCATCTGCTACAACCTTCTCGGAGGCTGGATGATATTCCCCTGGTTCATCACGATGGTCTGGGCGACCTACAACGATCCTTCGTCCCGCTGAACACAACCGACTGGCAGACCCCACCCGGAGATAGGAGGCATAATGGCAGACGTAACCGTGCAATCACCACGAAGGGCGGAATCCGTCCCCCACACGTCCAACGGCGACGGCCCCATCCCCAGCCTGACCGGCGACATACGCCACTTGGTGCCCAAACTGGGACTGCGAAACTACTGGTATCCTGCAATCGGCGCCAAGAGGGTCGGCAAGCGCAATCCCGTCCAACTGACGATGCTGGGCGACGTGGTCTGTCTCTTCCGAGGCACGAACGGCGAAGTCGCAGCCATCCAGGACGTTTGCCCTCACAGGGGCGCGCTGTTCTCGGAAGGCACCTGCCACTGGCAGGGGACTGTAACTTGTCCATACCACGGCTGGGTCTATGACGAACACGGCAAGAACGTCGCGGTGCTCGGAGAAGGCCCTGACTCCGGCGTGCAAGGCAAGGTCGGTACAGAGGCCAAGGTCTATCCAACCCGTACACTCAAGGGCGTGGTCTTCATCTGGATGGGCGAGGACAACCCCGCTCCCATCGAAGAAGACGTGCCGGAAGAATTCTTCGACCCCGACACCCGCATCTTCTTCAACGACACCATCTACTGGAAGACAAATTGGGAAGTCGGACTTGAAAACTCCATGGACGCCCATGTCAACTATCTCCACCGCGACCACCTCCAGGCCATGCTGGGAAACCCGACGTTTATGCCGCGAGGCGCATCCGGGTCCAAAGTCGCATTCACGGGCAACGGGTTCAAGAGCCTGACCAAAACGCCCGATAACCCTCCGCAGGACATCTATCCCGAACTTGGCTGGAAGTGGCCCAAGCACAGGCTGCGCAAGTTCTGGTCATGGATATTCAACCCGTTCTTCAAGGCCACTAGCGTCCCGCCCTCACCGACCGAGAGCGAACGCTGGACCACGGGACATCGGCTTCCCGGCATGTTCCGCGCCGGAGTTGTACCCGTCGGCAGTTTGGAGCGAGAACCGAGGCCGCGTGGTGGCGGACTATTCGGACTCTATACGCGCTGGACCGTGCCGGTCGAAGATTGGCTGACACGGGTATGGTACTTCCATTCCACAAAGCCGTCCAACTCCATAGTGTCCGCGTGGTACTGGCTTCTGTATTGGACCAACTACCGCTGGCTCACCGAGTACAACTTCTCCCAGCAAGACATGAGCGTAATGGAAAACCTGCGCTACGACTGGCCTGAGAAGCTGTCTGGCACCGACGCCGAGGTGGTACAGTGGCGTCGGCTTGTTGTCACCAAGCATTTCGGCGGAAGAAACGCCGAGTTCGAGCACCGTCTGCCAGTCGTCACAGATTCTGACGGAAGCTGAGGGGCAGCCTAATACCAAAACCATGTGAATATGACATACTCCGATTACCACTCGTCATTCCCGCACACCTACTCGTCGTTCCCGCGAAGGCGGGAACCCAGGGGTGAGGGGCCCGGCCGGTTGTATACATCAGAAACATATTGAAGTGGTACTAGGAGAATCCTCTGAGTCTGCGAGGCCCCATTCGCCGCCTTACGCCAACTCTATGCGAAGCGTACCTAACTCTCTGCCACCCAGGTCGAATGATTCACCTTCGCCGGCGATCTTGAATCCCACCGACTCGAACAGCGCCAATTTCTCATCATCCTCTACCGAGACAGTCGCCCAGATCGAGGACGCACTTATGTCCGCACCCCAGTCCGCGGCTCTCTGAACCAGCTCTCTCCAGGATTCCAGGCTATCCCTACGTGTGAAGCCATCCACCTGACATCCACCTTCATCGTCCACTCGAGCCGAAGAGAGTCCCGCCAATTGCCCCTTGTCGTCGCTCGCGCAGAACCACACTCCCCGGCCACCATCGGTCAAAGCCGCGTAACGCCGATACAGCCCGAGGCACGAATCCTGCACGGCATATCGCGTGGACATCATGCCCGTGTTGAAATCCAACGCCTGCCAGTCATGTGGAGATACCAGCAAGGGTATCATCGGTGCCCTGTCTGACGGAGAGGGCTCTCTGACCTCAACCGGCCCGATACCGCGAAAGTAATCCACCATAAACTCCTCAGGCGACCTGCCGTCCAGCACATTCACCATCAGATTCGCCCCCGCCAGTTTGCGCCACCCAAGACGGAAGTAGATTCTCGCCGCGGCGTGGTTCACCGTGCCAAGAAAGAGCGCCTGGCCGCCTCTGTCCGCGAAATCGTCCCTGGCCTGTTTCGTGAGTTCGGTAGCGATGCCGGTTCGCCTGGCCGCCGGGCTAGTTGCGACTTCGCCCAGCCCGCCCAATGCGGGCAGCGTGCTCGAACTCGCCACCAGGCACGCGCCCGCCAGATTGTCTCCCAGCCTCCTGGTAAAGACCGTAATGCGGGATTGCGTTCCCTCGCTCCCCAGCAGCGTCTCCGGCGTCACGTCTATCGGCCCTCCGAAGATCGGCTCCCAGAACTTGAACAGTTCCTTGACCAACATCGGATCCAGCGGCGCTTCAAGTCTCATTCACTCACCTCGCTAATCGCGGATTAGCCCTCCATAATGATACAGGTTTTCCAGATAGACCCGTTTCACTCTAGTACCAAAACCATGTGAATATGGTTCTGGCGCTAGAAGTAGCGGAGCCAGATATACGCGGTGGATACTATCAGGGTGAGCGTGCTGATGACCGCTCCGTACCTGAAGAACTGCACGAAACTTATAGGGTATCCTGCCGCGCGAGCGAGGTTTACGACTATGACGTTCGCGGAGGCTCCGACGATTGTCGCATTGCCGCCCAGGTCCGCTCCCAAGGCCAGCGCCCACCACAGCGGAGAGTTACCTGAGCCTTCGTCAGAAAATCCCTTCACCACCTCCACCATAGTCGCCGTGAACGGAACGTTGTCTATAATCGCCGACGATGTACCGCCGAACCAGATGATCAGGAAGGCCAGATTCCGGTCGCTGCCGCCCGAAACATCCACGAGCCACTCTCTGATTTCACCTGTCACTCCCGTGTACTCCAGGCCGCCGACAAGTATGAACAATCCGATGAAGAAAGCCAGTGTCGTCCACTCCACCTGTTGCAGCACGTCGTGCGGGTCTATTCGAGCAATCATGATTAGAATCGCGGCGGCGGTGACCGCTACGTAGGCCGGCCCAACGTGCAGCATTTCGTGTGTCAGAAAACCAACGACTGTGAATCCGAAGACTATGACGCTCTTTATCAGCAAGCTCTTGTCTGTGATTGCACTGGCCGCGTCTCGGCTCATGATTGCGCTGCGATTCTCAGCAGTCGTAGTGACCTGATCCCTGAACCATAGATACAGCACTACGACTAAGACGACCATACAGATGAGGCTTACTGGCGCGGCGTTCGCCATGAAGTCCACGAACCCAATGCCTGCCTCAGCTGCGATTATGATGTTGGGTGGGTCGGCAACGACTGTCGAGACGCCGCCGATGTTGGACGCGAAGACCTGCGCCAGAAAGAAGGGCACGGGATTGATGTCGAGGGCGCGGCATATCGAAATGGTAATCGGCACGGCAAGCACGACGACGGTGACATTATCGAGGAACGCGGATGAAACGGCAGTAAGTACCGACATCAGGCACAGAGTGAGGAAACCGTCTCCCCGCACCAACTGGGCTCCCCGGATCGCCGCCCAGTCGAAAGCCCCCGTCCTGGCGAAGACGTTAGCCAGGGACATCATCCCGGCCAGCAGCAGTATCACCTCAAGATTGATGTGCTCCAGCGCCTCGTGTCCCGGCATAACGCCGAAGAACACCATTGCCATGGCGCCGAGTACAGCAGTCAGCACATGAGGAATCCGCCCCATGGCAATCATTGCGTAGGCGATGATAAATATGATTATCGCTGTTGCCATGCTTGTCTTGGAATTACTTCAGGAAAAGCCCAACTATTGTGTCCACAGTGCGGGATTGTAGTCCAGCTGTGTCGGAGAATGATATGACAGGTAAGTGCTGCCATCTTCCAGTGCATCCTCCTAGCTAGGATGCATTACAGATTTACCCGATTCTCATACTTGTCAAATGTACCTTCAACTGGTACTAGTCGGAGGAAAAAACCCCTCTCCCTGAGGGTGCTCACAAGGGTAGGCAAGAGTCCCTTCCCCCTTGACGGGGGAAGGTTAGAGCCTGCCCCGTACTTGATACGGGGATGGGGGTGACTCCGCTAATCCAAGTTCAATGCCTACCCCTCTCAGCCCTGAGGGTAAGGGTGTTCCCTTTTCCGGCAGACCCCGTTTCGCCCGTCTCACCATATCCGATATACTTCAAGCACACTTGACGAACCCGGCGGTTGGCCTGAATAAGGGTCCTGCCCGCTATTTGTACACGGAGACCCCTACATGAAGATTCACGAGTACCAGGCCAAGAATATCTTCTCTCAATACGGCATTCCTATACCCGAAGGCAGGGTGGCACACACCCCCGAAGAAGCAGCCGCTATAGCGTCTGAACTGGGCGGCAGTGCCGTCGTCAAGGCGCAGGTCCATGCCGGAGGGCGCGGCAAGGCAGGCGGCATAAAGGTTGTCGCTTCCCCCGAAGAGGCCGCCGCCGCCGCCGATGCCCTGATAGGAACCAGCCTCGTAACATTCCAGACCGGCCCCGAAGGGTCGCCCATTCGCAGCGTGCTCGTCGAGGAAGTAGTGGACGTGGAGACCGAGCTATATGTCGGCATGGCCATTGACGGCGCAGCCGAGGGCATCGTCGTCATAGCAAGCGCCGCCGGGGGCATGGAAATCGAAGAGGTCGCCGAAACTACCCCCGAAAAGATCATCAGGGTTGCCGTTGATCCCGTCCTCGGACTTCAGCCTTTCCAGGGGCGCAAGCTCGCCTACGGCCTCGGAGTCCCCGACTCCCTCAACCGGCCCGTCGCGGGGCTCATGTCCTCCCTGCACAAGCTGTTCGAGGACAACGACTGCTCCCTCGTCGAAATAAACCCACTCGGCGTGACCACCGACGGTCGCGTTCTCGCCATGGACGCCAAGATCAACATAGACGATGACGCGATGTTCCGGCAGCGCGGCGCTCTCGAACTCCGCGACATCGAACAGGAAGACCCCCTCGAAGTCGAGGCCGGTAAGTTCGACATCAACTACGTCAAGCTAGACGGCGACATCGGCTGCATAGTTAACGGAGCCGGACTGGCCATGGCCACGATGGACGTCACGCACGCCGCCGGAGCCGCTCCAGCCAACTTCCTCGACATCGGTGGCGGCGCGGACGAGGAGAAGGTCGCCAAGTCGCTCGAAATCGTGCTCTCAGACGCCAACGTCAAGAAGGTCCTGGTGAACATCTTCGGCGGCATTCTCCGATGCGACGTCGCCGCGCGCGGCTTCGTGCTGGCCTCTGAGCGAGACCCGGACAAGATGCGCCCGATGGTCGTGCGAATGCTCGGCACCAACGCCGACGAAGGCCGCGACATCATGGCGAACTCCGGCCTCGACGTAACCCTGGTCAACGACCTCGGCGAAGCCGCCACCGCCATCCGTTCCTCATAGACTATCATCTCATATCCCCTCTCCCTCGATGGACTCACAGGAGTAGGCGAAATGTACAGTCAACTACGAATTTTCATCAACAGGCTCCCTCTCCCTTGAGGGAGAGGGTTGGGGTGAGGGTGCCCCAATCTCAATTCAACCGACAGGAGCATCCAAAATGAGCATACTGGTAGGCAGGGACACAAGACTCATGGTGCAGGGCATCACCGGGCGCGAGGGCAGTTTCCACGCCCTTCGCTGCCGTGAGTACGGCGCCAACCTCGTCGCTGGCGTAACACCCGGACGCGGAGGCCAAGTGTTTGACGACGACGTACCTGTGTACAACACCGTCGAGCAGGCCGTCGCCGAGACCGACGCGAATGCCTCGCTCATCTTCGTTCCCCCACCCTTCGCCGCAGACGCCATCGTCGAGTCCGTGGATGCCGGCATAGACGTCATTGCCTGCATAACCGAGGGCATCCCGGTCATGGACACCGTGAGAGTCGTCCGCTATCTCAAGGGCAAGTCCGCTACTCTTATCGGACCCAACTGCCCCGGCGTCATATCCCCGGGCGAGGACTTCAAGATGGGCATCATGCCCGGACACATACACATGCCTGGACGCATGGGCGTCGTATCCCGTAGCGGCACGCTCACCTACGAGGCCGTCGGTCAGCTAACCGACCTTGGAATCGGACAGTCCACCTGCGTTGGCATCGGAGGCGACCCGGTCAACGGCTCCACATTCGTGGACATCCTGAAGATGTTCCAGGACGACCCCGAAACCGACGGCGTCGTCATGATTGGCGAAATCGGTGGCACCCGCGAGCAGGAAGCCGCCGAGTACATCGGCAGCGACGAATTCACCAAGCCTGTCGCCGCCCTCATAGTCGGACAGAGCGCCCCTCCGGGTAAGCGCATGGGACACGCCGGCGCCATCATCACCGGAAGCGCGGGCCGCGCCAGCGAGAAGGTCAAGGCCCTCGCCGCCGCCGGTGTCTCCATCATACCCGCCCCCGGCGAAATCGGCGTCACCGCCCAGAAAATGATGCAATAGCCCCAGGAGCCGTACCATGGCAACCCTAACTATCCACAACATTTCCGATGATCTGCTGAAGAGACTAGAACATAGCGCGAAAGAGAATGGCCACACGGTAGAGCAAGAAGCGGTCATATGGCTGTCGAAAATACAATCGTCTTTCTCCCCTGAAAGACCCACAACTGACGAAATGATCAGGAATTTTAGAGAGCTAAGGAATCGCTATCCTGATTCTTATGTTACGGAAGAAGATGTAACTAAGGGGAAGCGAGAGGGCCGCTATGGCTACGAGAGCGACGAAGCAATTCAAGAGCATGACCCATGGCTTGAACGTGCAAGTGCGCTACGAGAGAGTATGCCTGACGTGTACATAGGCGATGAAGAAGAACTCAACCGATTCAAACGCGAAGGTCGCCTGTGATTGTTGCCGACACTAATCTACTCGTTTATCTGAAAATCAGAAGCGATCAGACGTCTCTCGCTGAACGAGTACTCGTTAAAGACTCCGACTGGCACGCTCCACTCTTGTGGCGGTCAGAGTTCAGAAGTGCTTTGGCAAGTAACATGAGGGCTGGAAGAATAACATACGAGCACGCACTTGAGGCAATGGAAAGCGTCGAACAGATGATGCTCCACAACGAACACTCTGTTGACTCCACCGCCGTCATGCGCCTCGTGGCCGACTCCACATCCTCCGCCTACGACTGCGAATTCGTCGCCCTCGCCAACCACCTGAACGCCCCGCTCATAACCTCCGACTCACAACTGCTCCGCAACTTCCCCAACCGTGCCCTTGCCCCTGACCAGTTCCTCGTCGCCTAACTCGCCGAAGACGACATCCTGAACCGCCACAGCGCGACCGCCATGAACACCACCGCGAACCCCACTAGCGCCGCCATCTCCTGCGTCACGTCCCCGAACTCTGCCCCGAACAGCATCACCTTGTTGAACCCGCCGTTCGCCCACCCGTGAGGCGTAAACTTCGCCAGCGACTGCATCCACTGCGGCGTGATGAACAGCGGCCACCAGCACCCGCCTATCGGAGCCAGAACCAGCGCGGTCAGCGGCCCCAGCGCCGAAGCCGCCTGCACGTTAGTAGCGAAACTCGCAAGCATCACTCCGAACGTCGCCGACGCCAGCGCCATCAGCACAGAGATGATGATAACCGCCGCAGGCGAAGCACCCAGGTCTATCCCGAACGCCAGTATCCCAACCACCCACATCACTCCAAGCTGCGCCATCCCACGAAACGCCGTCCCCGCGAACTTGCCCACGATAACCGACTCCCGCCGCGTCCCGTTCGACACCAGCCGCTCCAGCGTGTGCGACTGTCTTTCGCGCGCTATCGCCTCCGCGCTCATAGCCGCAGTGAAGAACAGGAACATAGTCAGGTACGCCGGCAGCGTGAAGTTCGACGGCTGGAACGGCTCTATGTCTCCCACACGCTCCACCTCGAACCCGATCAGCGGTAGAAAATCGTCCTGCTCAACCGTCGGAAACTGGAAACCAGACTGACTCATGCCCGACAGTCGGCCAATCGTACTGAACGCCACAGTGCCCTGCGACAACTGAGTCGCCACCGACCGGGCGAAACCTTGCAGCGCCGCCTGCGTCTCCGGCGATCCGTCCCCAACCACGACCTCCAGCGTCGTCGGAACGCCACTCATCAGACTCTGGCTGAACCCCGCCGGAAACGCTATGAACCCCGTGAGATCTCCGCTTTCCGTGGCGGCGAGAGCTTCCTCATACGCCATTACAGTCAGGTCACCTGCGCCACCTTCAACCGCAAACCCCTGGACAAGCTGCGCGCTTATGCTGTCCGCGCCCTCCTGCGTGGCGAGAACCAGTTGCAGCGGTTCATCCTCCGGCCCCTGCCCCCTGAGCGCGAGCGAAAACCCGATCACGAACAGGAACGGGAACAGAAAAGCGAACCCTACCGCGAACTTATCCATGAAGAATATCCGCGTATCCTTCACCGATATCAGCATCGCCTGGCGCAGAACCACTCTCACCCTACCGCCCCCCTTCCGACACCTTGAACAGCGTTCGCGCGACGACCAGTCCGACCACCGTCACGCCGATCATCACGCCCAACCCAACGACCTCCCCCGACAGGCTCGCACCGGACGACAAAATAGCCTCCATAGCCTCGATAGCGTAGTGATTGATAGTGAAGCGCGCTATAACCGCCAGCGGCCCATCCGCCACCGCGAAGAATGTCCCGCCGAAAATCGTCATGAACATCGTAAAGAACACCGCCGCCCATACCGCCTGGTCTCGCGTCCGCGCCGCCGCGCCGATAACCAGCCCAACCGCGCTCACCGCCGCAGCCACCAGTATCGAGAACGCGATCAGCTGCGCGAAGTCCGACGCATCTCCCACCCTCAGAGCCGAAAATCCCAGCGCTAACAGAATCACCGCCTGCAAAGTCGCCCTCAGCGTCCCGGCCAGGAACTTCCCTGCGAACAGCTGATTGATCCCCAGCCTCGTCGTCATCAGTCGCTCCAGCGTACCGATTCGCCGCTCCTCCACCAGCGTCTGCGCCCCCATCGTCACTGCGAACATCAGGAACATCACCGTTACCCCGGGCATCAGCCTGTTCAGCAGATTCGCCCCCTCCGCCTCGTCCAGTCCGCGCACCTCGACGCTCACTGCGGGGTCTAAACGAGACAACGCCAGTCGCCGGTCGAACACCGTGTCTATTTCGACCTCTGCGACGCCCTGGTTCGACAAATCCTCATGCACTATCCTCCGCGCCTGTGCCTCCCCACCCATCTCCAGCGCCACGCCTGAGACAATTGCCGCCACGATCTGCCCCGTCTCACCGCCATACCCGCGCTGCTTGAACACGATGTTCGTCGGCTCACCCGCCTCCAGCGCGTCCGAGAAGCCCTCCGGAATCACCACCGCAGTCAGAATAGCCGACCGCTCCAGCGCCCCTTTCGCATCCTCCAGCGTCCTCTCACGGACGCTGATCTCATCCATCCCGTCCAGCCGGCTTATCAGCTCCCGCCCATATTCGCCGCCATCCAGATCCACCACGTGCGCCGTCGCGTGAAAACTCGCGTCCCCACCGCCGAAAGCCCCGTACATCAGCGCAAACAGCAAAACCGGCAGCGCAATACTGAAAGCCAGCTCCCCCGGGTTCAGCAGAAACCGCTTCAGGTCCAAGAACGCTATGTACAAAGGTCTAAGCACGACCCACTCTTTCTATCCTGTCGTCATTCCCGCAAGGCAGACTCTTCCATAACCACCGTCATTCCCGCGAAGGAGGGAACCCAGGGGCGGAGGTGGGGCATGGCTAGCTTGGAATCGCGGACTCTCCCCACCCACTCGGACTACCATATTCAGGTCTCGGAAAGCGGGTATCCAGAACACCATATCTCAACCACCCATCCCATCCTGAACATCCTAAAATCCTGCTTCAGACAATATCTATCCTGCCCATCCCACAATCCCAAGAATCACAGTTCAGCCCCCCCCCTCAATCCCGCAAATTCCGCCCCGTCAGCTCTAGGAACACACTCTCCAGCGACACCTCCGCCGGGTCCCCGATCTCCGACTTCAGCTCGTGCGGACTACCCATCTTGATGACCCGTCCGTTGTCCATGACTCCCAGACGGTCGCACAGACGGTCCGCCTCCTCCATGTAGTGCGTCGTATAGAGAACCGTCAGACCCTCGTCCCGCAGCGACTCCACTGTCTCGAAGATGTGATAGCGCGACTGCGGATCAATCCCCACCGTCGGCTCGTCCAGGAACAGCAGCTGCGGACGGCTCATCAGCGCGATTGCGATATTCACCCGCCGCTTCATCCCGCCCGAGAATTTGTCCACTTTGTCCTTTGCCCTGTCCAGCAGGCCCACCCGCTCCAGGTTCTCATTAGACGCCTCCGACGCCTCTCCTCTGCTCAGGCCCGCCATCCTCCCGAAGAACATCAGATTGTCCCGCGCCGAAAGCTCCGGGTACAGCGCCAGTTCCTGCGGACACACCCCGATTATCTCCCGTACTCTGTCACTCTCCCGCGCAACCGAGTACCCGCCTATGGACACATCCCCCTCGTCCGGATTCAGCACCGTCGAAAGCATCCGTATCGTCGTCGTCTTCCCTGCCCCGTTCGGCCCCAGCAGCCCGAATATCTCCTTCCGGCGTATCGAAAACGACACGTCATCCACCGCCACGATATGCCCAAACGCCTTGTGAAGATTCGAAGCCACCAGAAAGTCATCTGAACTGGACATAGCGCCCTTTATCCCCCTGCATATCCGCTGTCCCGTTGGTGAACGCGATTATATGCGCCCCCATTCTCACACGCAACGACACACGCTCTTGGTTTCATCTTTTACTACACGACTGCTTCATTCTATGCTACAATTATGGCATGAATTCAGAACATATATATAAGTCGTTATTTATGATACAGACCGACAGACGACGTAATAATCATTTCGTAGCTTCAACGCTGGGAAAACTCTGGACAACGCTGGGCAAAAACCGTCCCAGCCCAACCCTGTGACCCTCCCAGTTAGCGCCCAGCACTTTCCAGTGCAATTATAAACTGATATATATGACGCATTGTTCACCACGCGTTCGTCTGCCAACTTTGAAAAAGCCCCGGTTCCTCCATGATGCCGTACCAGTTTAGTCGGCGCTGTCTGTGGTAAGAAAATTTCCTTCCCCCTTGATGGGGGAAGGTTAGGATGGGGGTGACTCCCCCTACCGACCAAACTGATACACCCTTGCCACATCACCCTCACGGGGATACACTTGAACTTGGAGACACCCATATACAGGGAGTAGAGATAATGGTCGCGCAAACTACCGCTGAAGCCCTGAGACAAAGTTCCACCCGATACCTGTGGATGCACAACCGGGACTGGATTCAGATGGCCGAAGAGGGCGATCCCATGATCGCGGTCGAAGGCGACGGCGTGAGGATTGTTGACTCCGACGGCAATAGCTGGATAGACGTGAACGGCGGCTACAACTCCGTGAACGTAGGCTACGGACGCCAGGAGATCGCCGACGCCGCCTACGAGCAGATGAACCGCATCGCCTACTTCCCCAACGGCACCACAACCGAGCCTACCGCGCTGCTCGCCAGGAAGCTGGCAGAGATCACGCCGGGTACCCTGTCGCGCGTGTTTCCCGTGTCCGGCGGCTCCGAGGCCAACGAGACGGCCATCAAGATAGCCCGCGCCTACCACAGCCGCAGAGGCGACAAGGGCCGATTCAAGATCATCAGCCGCATGGGGTCGTATCACGGCACTACGGCGGGTGTGGTCTGGCTCGGCGGCACTCCCACGACCCAGCGAGACGACTTCGAGCCCGCCTATCCTGGTATGGTCTATGCACCACAGCCCCTGCCCTATCTGAGCGACGAAACCCCGTCCGAATGCGCGGTACGCTGTGCCGAGGCAGTCGAGGAGCTCATCAAGTTCGAGGGCCCTGAGACAGTCGCGGCGGTCATCGCCGAGCCGGTAGCCATGCCCCTAGGCGCGGTTGTGCCGGGCGACGAATACTGGCCCATGCTCCGCGACATCTGCGACCGCTACGGCGTCCTGCTCATAGCCGACGAGGTAATCAACGGCTTCGGTCGCACCGGCAAGATGTTCGCGGTGGAGCACTGGGACGTCGTCCCCGACATCATGTCTGTCGCCAAGGGGATCATAAGCTCCTACCTGCCGCTCGCCGCGACCATCGCCACGGAAGAGGTCGCCGGAGTGTTCGCCGGCGAGGAGGACTACCTGAGGCACGTGCTGACCTCTAGCGGCCACCCCGTGTCCGCCGCCGCGTCCCTGAAGAACATCGAGATAATCGAGTCAGAGAACATGGTCGAGAACGCCGCGACCGTCGGCGCCTACTTCAAGGAGCAGGTCGAGGGGATGATTGGCGACCATCCATCTATTGGAGACGTAAGGGGCATCGGTCTCCTGGTCGCTATCGAATTGGTGAAGGACCGCCTCACCAAGGAGCCGTTCGCCCCCGAGGACCGTGTCGCCGACCGGCTCAACGAGAGCTTCAAGAAGAACGGCCTGCTACTGCGAGTAGGCGGCCCGATCATCAACATGGGCCCGCCACTCTGCATAACCACTTCGGAAGTTGACGAGATAGTACACGCCCTGGACCTGAGCCTATGGGAGTTCGAGGGCGAAATGGGGATGGGACAATATGCCTGATACAGCAGCGAACTCCATCAGCGACGTGCGCAATGCCGCGCTCGATCACCTCTGGATGCACAATAAAAGCTGGGCGGCCACCGCCGAGACGGGCGGCCCGGCCCTCATGAGCAGCGGCAGCGGCATACGCGTAACCGACGCCGAAGGACGCGAGTGGATAGACGTGAACGGCGGCTACATGTGCGTCAACATAGGCTACGGCAGGCGCGAACTCGCCGAGGCCATGCGCGAGCAGATGTCGAAGCTCGTGTACTTCCCGCAGGGGACGACCACCCAGCCGCTCGTCGAATTGGCCGAGAAGCTGGCGGAGATCGCTCCCGGTAACCTGGAGCGCTCCTGGCCGGTGACCGGCGGCTCGGAGGCGAACGAGACAGCGATCAAGATTGCGCGCGCCTATCACAAGCGGCGTGGAGAGTCCGGCCGCTACAAGATAATCAGCAGGCGTGAGTCGTACCACGGCGCGCTGGGCGCGACGATGTGGCTCGGCGGCAGCGGCGGACGCGAGGACTACGAACCCGCGTTCCCGGGCATGGTGTATGCTCCCCATCCGGACGCCTACAACTCTGGCCTGGACGAGACCGACTCGGAGGCTGCCGTCCGCGCGGCGCAGGCTATCGAGGACCTTATCAAGTTCCATGGCGCGTCCAGCGTGGCGGCGGTGATAGCGGAGCCGGTGTCCTCATCGGCTGGCGCGGCGGTGCCCGGAGACGAGTACTGGCCCATGCTGCGCCAGATCTGCGACAGATACGGCGTCCTGCTCATAGCCGACGAGGTGATAACGGGCTTCGGTCGCACTGGCAAGATGTTCGCCATGGAGCACTGGGGCGTGACGCCGGACATCATGGCAATGGCCAAGGGGATAACCTCAGCCTACGTGCCGATGGCCAACACAATGGTGACTACCGAGGTCGCGGACGTGTTCGCGGGCGCGGACAACATATTCAGGCAGGCGCTCACGTTCGGCGGGCACCCGGTAACGGCTGCCGTCGCGCTGAAGAACATCGAGATAATGGAGTCCGAGGGCATGGCCGACAACTCCCGCGACGTCGGCGCTCACCTGCTCGAAAACCTGACGGACCTGGCCGAAGAGCACCCGATGATCGGCAACGTCCGCGGAAGAGGGCTGTTGATCGGGATGGAGATAGTCGCCGACAGGGACTCCAGGACGCGATTCCCAGAGGATGCCCGAGTGGGCGAAAGGCTGAACGAGGCGTTCGAGGCCGAGGGTCTGATTCTGCAAAGTCGCGGCGAAAGGGTTACCATCGGACCGCCGCTCTGCATCACCCACGCCGAGGCGGACGAACTGGCCTCCAAGCTGGACAGAGCGTTTGGCAGCGTAGGCAGGGCGCTGGGAAATTCCTAGACATCCACAACACAATGTCAACACAGCCTAGGGCCGAGTCCAGATAAATTTGTAACAACCACCGCCGCTCTCGTCATTCCCGCACACCTACTCGTCGTTCCCGCGAAGGCGGGAACCCAGGGGTG
>VXRN01000024.1 GCA_009838465.1 Dehalococcoidia bacterium | reverse complement strand
CGATGTGAACTCTTGGGCGAGATAAGCCTGTTATCCCCGGGGTAGCTTTTATCCGTTAAGCCACGGCCCTTCCACACGGAACCGTAGGATCACTTTGACCGACTTTCGTCTCTGCTCGACTTGTAGGTCTCACAGTCAAGCTCCCTTATGCCAATACACTCTAAAGGTGATTTCCATCCACCTTGAGGGAACCTTTGTGCGCCTCCGTTACCTTTTAGGAGGCGACCGCCCCAGTCAAACTGCCCACCTGGCAATGTCTCCACTTTCGGTGGATTAGGGCCGAAACGATAAAAGAGCGGTATTTCAAGGACGACTCCACCACGACTGGCGTCGCAGCTTCAAAGTCTCCCGCCTATCCTACACATTCATAATTCCAGTCCACTGCCAAGCTACAGTAAAGCTCCACGGGGTCTTTTTGTCCTGCCACGGGTAACCCGCATCTTCACGGGTCTTGCAATTTCACCGAGCCCCTCGTTGAGACAACGCCCAGGTCGTTACGCCATTCGTGCGGGTCGGAACTTACCCGACAAGGGATTTCGCTACCTTAGGACCGTTATAGTTACGGCCGCCGTTCACCGGGGCTTCAATTCAGAGCTTTGGACTTACGTCCGAACCCCTCCTTTTAACCTTCCGGCACTGGGCAGGCGTCAGCCCCTATACTTCGCCTTTCGGCTTTGCAGAGACCTGTGTTTTTGATAAACAGTCGCCTGGGCCTCTTTACTGCGGCCCGCAAAGGCTTCACCGGCAAGCGGTTGCACCCCACGGGCACCCTTTCTCCCAAAGTTACAGGGCCAAGTTGTCGAATTCCTTAACGAGGGTTCACTCGAACGCCTCGGGACTTTTACCCCAGTCTACCAGTGTCGGTTTGCGGTACGGACACCAAATTCTCTTGCAGCGAAGCTTTTCTTGGCGGTATAGGTTCAGCGGCATTTCCCAGGGCTCTGGCCCTAAGATTTTCAGCCCCCTCAGCTCGTGCGCCGGAGCGGATTTGCCTACTCAGGCATGGCCTTCAAGGCCAAACGCGCGGTATCCAGTCGCGCGCGGCGCCTACCTTTCCGCGTCCCTCCTCTGCTTTATAACAAGAAATCGGTGGTGCAGGAATTTTGACCTGCTGTCCATCGCCTTCGCTGTACGCTACGGCTTAGGCCCGACTTACCCTACGACGATCAGCGTTGCGTAGGAAACCTTAGACTTTCGGCGTTCTGGATTCTTACCAGAATTAACGCTACTCATGCCGGCATTCTCACTTCCCAGCGCTCCACCGAGATTCACATCTCGGCTTCGATGCCCTGGCAACGCTCCCCTACCATCCGCAAGTTGCGGATCCGCGGCTTCGGTGGTGAACTTTAGCCCCGTTACATTTTCGGCGCAGGATCCCTCGACTAGTGAGCTATTACGCACTCTTTAAAGGGTGGCTGCTTCTAAGCCAACCTCCTAGCTGTTTTGGGAATCCCACTTCCTTTCACACTTAGTTCACACTTAGGGACCTTAGCCTGCGGTCTGGGATGTTTCCCTTTCGCCAATGGAGCTTATCCCCCACTGACTCACTCCCAAGAAACATCTAAGGGCATTCGTGGTTTGGTTGGGGTTGGTAGGCTCACGCCCCCTAGCCCATCCAGTGCCCTACCTCCCTCAGACTATCATTGAGGCTGTACCTAAATACATTTCGGGGAGAACCAGCTATCTCCGGGTTCGATTGGCATTTCACCTCTACCCACAGCTCATCCCAGCCTTTTGTACCAGACACGGGTTCGGCCCTTCACTCGACATTACTCGAGCTTCAGCCTGGCCATGGGTAGCTCACCCGGTTTCGGGTCTAATCCAAACAACATCGCGGCTCAAGGCCGCTCGACGCCCTATTCGGACTCGCTTTCGCTTCGGCTCCGGGACTCGTATCCCTTAACCTTGCTGCAAAGATTAACTCGCCGGCTCATTCTTCAATAGGCACGCAGTTAGCCGTCTAAGACGGCCTTCCACGGCTTGTAGGTCAACGGTTTCAGGTCTATTTCACTCCCCTTCTGGGGTACTTTTCACCTTTCCCTCACGGTACTGGTTCACTATCGGTGGCCAAGAGTACTTAGCCTTGGAGAGTGGTCTCCCCAGCTTCCCACAAGATTTCACGTGTCCCGTGGTACTCAACGACACATCAGGAGTCCGCTGCCTTTCGCCTACGGGACTTTCACCCTCTATGATCGTCCTTTCCAGGAACGTTCGGCTAGGCGGCGGATTTCTTACTCCTTGCTCCCTACTGAGAATGGAGCGGACGCGCGTTACAACACCTGACAGACATAGGCTCTCATACCACTAAGCCAGCCAGGTTTGGGCTCTTCCCCTTTCGTTCACCACTACTCAGGGAGTCTCGGTTGATTTACTTTCCTCGGGTTACTTAGATGTTTCAGTTCACCCGCTTACCTCTCGCCGGAGCGAGTACTTTGGTATGATCCAAAGTGGGTTTCCCCATTCGGGAATCCCCGGCTAAGTTTGCTAGACAACTCACCGGGGCTTATCGCAGTCTTGCCACGCCCTTCTTCGGCTCTTGGCCCCTAGGCATCCACCGTCGACCCTTAGTAACTTGGCCCACATTGGGGCCTATCTAACGATAAAATTGCTGTTACTAAGAGACAGGATTCAGTTGTTAAGGTGCTGTCCGACCGGCTGGCCGGATCGTGCAGCGAGCGGAACAGTTGAATCATTTCGGCGGTAACGCCAGTCCAACCATCCAACTCAGCAGTAATCAGAGATTATACAGACGCTATTTGAAAGCGTCAAGTTGATTTTCGGAACAGGAGACAATTTCAAAAGGCTCATCAGGACTTTGTTCACTGTTGTGAGATGGCAGATACCCAAGTTTATCACCCTCGCCCTGAGGGAGAGGGAGTTTGCTGTTTGAGATTCATAGCTGACTGGACATTTGCCTACACTTATGAGCCCTGAGGGAGAGGGGACTTTAGCGCCAATGCACAGTGCCTGTAAGGGTGGAACAGGCTCCCGAGGCATGAAGGATGTAGTGTTAGTGTGTAGTTATGAGGGCGTCGAGGGCTTTTACGCCCCGGCCTTCGGGCAGTACGGCGAGGGGGTTGATGTCGAGTTCGGCGACTGTGCCCTCCAGATGGGCGGCCATGTGGGACACGCTGACCAGAGCGTCAGTAAGCGCTTCGACGTCGGCTTTGGGGCTGCCCCGGAATCCCTGGAGTAGTCGGCTTCCGGCAACCTCGGCTACCATCTCGCGGGCGTCCAGCCTGGATATCGGGCAGAGGCGAAGTGCGACGTCGCGCAGGGCCTCTACGAATACGCCGCCCAGTCCGTAGAGCAGAACGGGGCCGAGCTGGGAGTCGTAGCTGGCGCCAACAATGACCTCCACGCCGTCGGAGACCATTTCCTGGACCAAGACGCCTTTAACCTCGGCATCGGGAGCGTGGGTGGCGACGCTGTTCATTATCCGGTCGAAGGCTTCTCGCACTGCGCGTTCGTCGGCTAGGCCGGCGGCGAGCGCGCCGACCTCGGTCTTGTGAAGTATGTCGGGGGATTCTATCTTGAGGACGACGGGGTATCCGATTTCACGGGCGGCATCCACGGCCTCGTCTGCGTCGGAAGCGCGGCGTTCAGAGGTGGTGGGTATGTCCCACTTGTCGAGGACCCACTTGGCCTCGTGTTCGGTGAGAGCTGAGCGTTCTGAGGATCTTAGGCCAGCGAGTGCGGCTCGCTGTTCAGGGGACATATCGGGAAGCGCGGCAAATCCGGCCTCCGCGCGGCTTTCGTGCCAGTCGTAGTAGTCGTGGAGTTGGCGCATCGCGGAGGCGAGGTTCTGCGGACTGTGGAAGACGGGGATACGGGCGTACTTGAGAAGGTCGAGTCCGCCGGACGCTCCTAGTTCGTTTCCGGTATAGAGGAAGGCGACGAGCTTGTCGTGCCTGTTTCGGACGTTAATGATGTGCTTCGCCTGATCTTCACCGGCGGAACTGGCCACCAGCAGAGCGCCGACACCGGGCTCGGTGATCATGTGCTCCATGATTGGCTCGACCGTTTCCCTGCTGGCGTGTCCGGTGATGTCAGCGGGGTTGGCGGCCCAACCGAAGCCTTCGAGGATTTGGTTGATGCCGTTGCGGGCGGGCTCCGAGAGTTCTGGTAATTCAAGACCAGCGTCGCCGAGATTATCGGCAGTGAGTGAGCACACTCCTCCTGAATGGGAGACCAGAGCGATGCCCCGCTGCCGAACCGGCGGGCTGTCGGCGAGAAGTTGCGCGACCTCGAGCAGCTTGTCCCAGTCGTGGACGCGGGTTACGCCGTACTGCTCGAAGGCGGCATCGTAGGCTTCGTCGGAGCCGGTAAGGGCCGCGGTGTGGGAGCGCGCGGCCCTGGCGCCGAGGTCGGAGCGACCTATCTTTACGGCGACGATGGGCTTGCCCCTTTCAGCTGCGAGTCGGGCGACCTCCATGAATTTTCGGGCGTTCTTGAATCCCTCGATGAAGAGGGCTATGACCTTTGTGTCGTCATCATCGAGCATGTAGCGCACGAAGTCGGCGGCTTCGAGGTCGGCTTCGTTGCCGGTGGAAACGATGTAGGAGTAGCCGATGCCGCGCCCTAACGCACGTGAGAGGAACGGTCCGAATGCGGAGGCGCCGCTCTGGCAGACGAGTCCGATGTTGCCGCTCTTGAGCTGCATCCCGGAGGGTGAGGACGAGGAACAGGCCCAGATGTCGTCCTTTATGTTGGCGAGGCCAAGACAGTTTGGGCCAGAGATGTGGACGCCGGTGTCGCGCGCGACGTTTCCGAGTTGTAGCTGCAACTGTCGGCGCTCCTCGACGCCGCGCTCGGAGAACCCGGCGGATATTACGATGCCTGAGCCCGCTCCTTTTTCGGCGCTCTCACGCAGGACGGGTATGACGCGGTGGTACGGCACGATGATGCCGACGGCGTCGGGGCTTTCGGGCAGGTCGGTTACGCTGGGGTAGCATGGGAGTCCAAGCAGTTCGTCGTAGCGAGGATTGACGGGGTATATGTTTACGCGGTCTCCGGCCTGCATGACGGAGCGGAGAAATCGGCCTCCGTACTGCATACGCTCGGTTGCGCCGACGACGGCGATAGAGCGGGGGTTGAGCATCTTGTGGATGGAGGCGAGTTGGGGTTCGGTCCAGTAGGTCAATGTGGCTTCTCGCTTTCGGAGGTGTCTCGAAATGGCATCTTGCGTTGAGTATGGAAATTGAGAATATGGCATTCACATGATAGATTAAATGTGTAGGCGCGGAGTGGTCGGGTAACGGAACTCCTGCTTAGGGGAGGGCCGCCGGACATAGCCGCGCTTCCCTTTTGCCCTCGTGTTATTGCCATTCCCATTTCGATATTGTGAATGAGGATCGTCCTCCGCAGTCCTTAGATGTCGTTACGCGCACGTCTTCTGTCACTGACAAAATTGAAGTGAAGGCGGTACAAACTATCCGTAATCTCCCGTGTATCGGGAACTACGAGCGCACCAATTCCGTAAATCGGTTGTTCTTTGACCGGACTCGACAGGGTTCCCGTCTCGTCTATGAATACGGGGCATACTTCCATGGGCAAAGGTTATCCTGCACGCGTATCCGGTTCAAGCATAATTGAGTTGAAACGGGTTGCGTACCAAGCGTTTAGGATTTCTGATAGGCTGGGTTCCTCAAAGACGCACAGTAGCGCAAATATGTCATTACTCAGGCGGAGGAGTCGAATGTCCTGGAAGAAGACAGCGGGAAGTCCATTTGAGACGTACAAAAAGGAGGCGGTGGCGTCGAACGGGATGGTCGCGACGAACCATCCGCTGGGTTCGGCGGCGGGGCTGGAGATGCTGGCTATGGGCGGGAACGCGATGGACGCGGCTGTGGCATCGGTGTTTGCGCTGAGCGTGGTGGAGCCGATGATGGTGGGGATATTCGGAGCGGGGTTCATCAACTACTATGACGCCGCCAGTGGGGAATTCGTGAATATAGACAACTACTCGGTCGCTCCAGCGGCAGCGGCGCCTGATATGTATGAGACTGTATCCGACACATGGCCGGACTACATGGAGACGGCGGACCGCGAGAACCTGGTGGGTTACAAGTCGGTTGGCGTGCCGGGTGCGCTGATGGGATGGAGCTATGCGGAGGAGAAGTTCGGCAGGCTGGGTCTGGATACGGTCGTACAGCCCGCGATACGGTATGCAGAGCGCGGGTTCGCTGCCAGCCGTTACCTTGCGGACATCATCCGAATGAACCGGGAAGACCTGGCGATGTTTCCGGCGAGCGCGGAGGTGTTTCTGCCAGGCGGGAGGCCGCCATCTGCCGGTCAGACGATAGTGAGACCGGACTATGCGCGGACCCTGGAGGCAGTGGCGTCGGATGGGCCTGACGTGCTGTACAAGGGAAGCATCGGGGAGATGGTGGCTGCGGACATGGCGGCGAATGGCGGTCTTATCAGCGAGGCGGACTTTGCAGACTATCGGATACATCTGAGGGAGCCCGTGCGGGGGACTTACCGGGGGTACGAGATCGTGTCGGTCGCGCCGACGAGCTCGGGAGGGACCGCGATCATCGAGATTCTGAACATCCTGGAAGGCTTCGACGTAGCATCTCTGGGATTCGGAACGGCGAAAGGGGTGCACGTGCTGGCGGAGGCGATGAAGATAGCGTTCGCGGACAGGTTCGAGTACCTGGGGGACCCGGCATTCGTGGAGGTTCCGGTGGGGGCACTGACTGACAAGGGGTATGCAGCAGCGCGCAGAGATGAGATTGACCCATCCCAGGCGCGTGAGTACAGCTACGGGAATCCATCGCTGTATGTAGGCGAGTCTGCGGACACGACTCACCTGACGACGGCGGACGCGGAGGGTAACGTTGTGTCCACGACGCAGACGATTCACGCTGTGTTTGGATCGAAGGTGACGACGCCCGGGACGGGTATGTTACTGAACAACACGATGAATATTTTCGACCCGCATCCGGGAAACGCGAACTCGATCGCTCCGGGCAAGCGGATGGTGAGCAGCATGTCTCCCACCATCGTAATGAAGGATGGCAAGCCGTTCATGGCGCTGGGGACGCCGGGCGCGACACGCATATTCCCTTCGGTTCTTCAAGCAATCGTGAACGTGATAGACCACGGCATGACGCTCCAGCAGGCGGTGGAGGCGCCGCGGGTCTGGACGCAGGGCCAGGCGCTGGAGGTAGAGCCGGGAGTAGCCGACGGAGTTCGGGAGGGGCTGCGGGCAAAGGGCCATGATGTTGAGATAACGCCGAGGGTAGCCGGGGGAATGAACGGTGTGATGTTCGACCACGCGAACGGCGTGATTCGGGGCGCGGCGTGTTACCGGGCGGACGGGGTTCCGGCGGGGTTCAGCGGCGGGGCGGCGAGGCCGTCGGACGATCCACTGTACAGGTTCTAGTGATCGAACACCTTTGGATTGACGGCTTGTTTACCCTCAACCCCGTATCGCTGTACGGGGCAGGCTCTAGACCTCTCCCTCTGGGAGAGGGGATAATTCGGAATCTGAATATCCATCACAACTAAGTTGTCGGACTGCTAGTTTTATGAACTTAAGGCTGGGATTGAACATTCTACTGGTCGTGGGTATTGTGGCGACTGTGGCAGGTGGCGCAGTCCTGATGTTCAGGGACTCCGGTTCGTCGGAGGGCATTACCATAACCCTGGACGAACCTGCGCTGGCGGTAACTCCTGCCATGTATGCCGAAGTCCCGACGACGATCAAGGTTTATGTAAGCGGGGAGGCGCGTCATCCGGGGGTTTACGAACTGCCCGCAGACGCACGTTCTGACGATGCGCTTCAGGCAGCGGGCGGGCCGACATCGGACGCGGCGCTGGAGACCATCAATCTGGCCAAGAGACTTTCAGACGAGGATCATATCCATATTCCCGGGCAGGCGGATACGGAAGTGATGCAGATACAGGATGAGGCGAGCCTTCCCACAGCATCGGCGGGATTACCCGGACAGGGAGGCTCGAGGAGGCTGAACATAAACACAGCCACGGCGGAGGAACTTACCTCCTTGCCAAACATAGGGCCAAGCAGGGCGGCGGCTATCGTGGACTACCGGGAGCGCGAAGGGCCGTTCGACAGTGTTGACGACTTGACGAACGTGGGCGGGATAGGCGAGAAGATTACGGACTCGATTCGCGACTTGGTAGCGGTCCGGTGACTGTGTGAGAAGCGGGGCAGCCGGATTCCGAGGCTTGTATGATTCCTGATTTTCTAATCCAAACCGGTTTCAACGGACTCGTAGCCGTGGTGGGAGTGGTCGCAGCGGGTGGGATCGCGGCAATCGGCGCCCACTTCATATTCACGGCCGCCGTCGCAATGAACGAGCGTATCAGTGATAGGCCGCTGGGCACCCGTATTCTGAGCGCTCGCATACTGAGCGGATCCAGAAGCCCGGCTATGCTGTTCTTCATCATTCTGGGCATCTTCATGGCCTACCTGTTGATGACTCGTCTGACTCACCCCACATTTGATTTCGCCAATGGGCATGAGCAGTGGACTGTAAGGGTCTGGCTGATCACCGTAATCGTTCAGGCCAGCTATCTTGGGTCACGCATCGTCCAGGAGTCCCTGAGATGGTACATCGAGAACATAGCCAAACGGACCGGAAGCGACTTGGACGACAAGCTGCTGCCGATGGTGCGCAGGATAGCTCCGATACTGGTTTACGCGGTGGGCGCGCTGATGGCACTAGATGTTGTTGGAATCAGCATCGCACCGATGTTAGCCGGACTGGGTATAGCCGGTATAGCGGTAGGGCTGGCGTTGCAGCCGACGCTGAGCAATCTGTTTTCAGGTATGTTCATGGTGTCGGAGGGGGAGTTGAACGAGGGGGACTTCATCGAGCTGGACGGAGGTCCGTCGGGGTTCGTGGTTGACGTCAGCTGGCGCAGCACGAAGATAAGGGACAGATTCAATAACCTGATTATGATTCCGAACTCCAAGATGATGGAAAGCGTCATGACGAACTATGTCAGCGAGTCCACGGCTGTCACCATTCTGGTCCCCTGCGGGGTGAGCTATGAGTCGGACCTGGAGAAGGTGGAGCGAGTATCGCTGGAGGTGGCGAACGGCGTGAGGGACGACCTGGAAGAGGCGGTTGACGATTTCGATCCGTTGGTACGGTTCAGCGATTTCGGGGAATCGAACATAGATTTCAACGTGATAATGCAGGCGAATGACAGGCTCGGCTCTTTCGTGGTGAAGCATGAGCTGATAAAGCGGCTTCACTCGCGGTTCCGTGAGGAAGGGATCGAGATAAACTACCCGGTCCGCAAGCTGGTTGGGTCGCCATCCGAAGGGGTGGACGGCTTGTTTCAGGGCGATGGACTAGAGATCGGAGAGCCAGCCGAGGATCGCGGCAAATAGCTGGGCGTCGCGCTCGCGGTAGCCGTGGTCGGCGCCGTCTATGACGCGGACGGCGACGCGCTCGTAGTCGGCGGAGCGAAGGCTTCGCATGGCGGCTCCGCAGACGGGGAGTTTGCGCGGGCCATCGCCACACTCTTCTTCCCCGAAGACGAAGAGCGCAGGGCAGTCGAGTTCGGCGGCGCGTCGGGTAACGCTGTAACGGTTGTCGGGGTTGAAGCAGTCAATGAAGGCGCGAGCTGTCCAGGTCGAGCCCCAGGGCATACCGGGTCTTATGTATGCGTCGGGGTCGCCAGACTCCACGCGCTCGACGCACCATGAGTAGGCGTCGGCGAATTCGCCGGGATGGAGATCGAACAGGTTTTGGTGGTCGTATTCGCCAGGGGAGACGGCTATGACACCGGACACAGAGGGGTATCGCTCTGTGGACTGGGCGTAAACCGCTCTGACCGCGCCTCCGCTGTGTCCGCCAATGATTATGTTCGTGTAGCCGCGCTCTCTGAGAAGGTCGAGCCATGCGGCGTAGTCGAGGCGAGCGTCGTTTACGGACTCGTGGGCGTACCCTCCTAGTGGGCCATCCGGAGCACCGTTGGACACGATGTCGTGGCCTCGGCGATTGGCGGCCAGGAAGGCTATTCCGTTGGCGGCCAGGCGTGCGCCGAGTTCGAGGTAGAGCTTGCGATAGAAGTGTCCGCCGTCGCCGTGGAAGAAGCAGACGGCCTCGACGGGTGAGGGACGGCTTTCGACGCTGGGCGCGAAGTACGCGCCGCCGAGCAATACGCCGTCCTGGGTGGTGACTTCTACGAGGTCGGTTAGCATTGGAGCCTCTCTATCCTATGCGTGGATAAGGTGAGAGGTCGGTTATGCCGGCCTCGGCGAGTACGTCTTCGTCGTAGAGAATCTTGCCGGTGTAGGACTTGGGATCTTTCTGGCAGATGACAACGCCGGCGTCGCCCATGATGATGCCGTCCTCACGGGCGCCGGTGTACGGCCTGTCGCCCCTGAACCAGCGCTGGCCCTCGGAGGCGATAGCTCCCCTGGGAGAAAGAGCGTTGACGGCTATATTGTTCTGGTAGAGTTCGCTGGCGAGTCCCTGAGTAAAGCGTTCGAGGTGAGCCTTGCCTGATCCGTATGCGGAGCCGTCGGGCCTGGAAGACTCGTATGGGCCCTCACCTGGGCCGATTGCGCCCTCGGAGCTTATGTTGATGATGTGTCCACCGCCGTTTTCCTTCATGTAGGGGATGACCAGCTTGCATCCGAGGAAGGGACCCCTGATGTTTACGCGGTAGAGCAGGTCCCAGTGGCGTACCTGCATATCCTGAACGGTGCCAGGTATGAGGATGGCGGCGTTGTTGACCAGTATGTCAATACGTCCCCACCGCTCGACGGTCTGCTGGTACATGGCGGCGAAGTCGTCTTCCTGGGTGACGTCGCAGCGGATACCCACGGCCTCTCCGCCCTCGTCGGCGATCCGGTTCACGGCGGTCTGAATGCTGCCGGGTATTCGGAAGTCGCCCTCGTTCTCGGTACGGGCGGAGACTACCACCTTGGCGCCTTCGCGCGCGAACACGACGGCCATGTCCCTGCCAATGCCGCGGCTTGCTCCGGTGACTACTGCTACTTTGCCATCAAGCTTTCCCACGATTGACCTCCTTAGGAGTAATTGCAAGCTACCGATGGAAAGGGTCGTGATATTGACCCGCCACATAGGTACTGTTCTGCGGATGCTATGCGTGTGGAGAGTGTATTTGCGGGCGGCAGGGGTGTCAACGGGATTTGACTATAGGGAAGTATTACAAAAGTGGTTCGGTGCCCTCACCCCGTATTGGAGTACGGGGCAGGCTCTAGCCCTCTCTCAGGGAGAGGGGATCTGTTGATCGGCATTCGTCGCTGGCCGCACATTTACCGACCCTTGTGAGCCCTTAGGGAGAGGGGACTGTTGTGTTACCGATTCCGACGGACACCTTATAGACGCGCACCAGATATTGATGATTCCTGACTATAGGCCCAGGGCAGTCGCATCCGTCTTCGAGAGGTTAATCTGGTAGAATCCAGCCACCAATTTTGGAGGTGATGGGGAAGATATGGCAAGGATTCATGTGCTCGGGGCAGGAACGCCGACACCGACGCCGACGAGGTTCGGGAGTTCGTTCGTGCTGGAGACGGGCGACGAACGGATAATGGTGGACTGTGGGCCGGCGGCTACTCACAAGCTGGTGAAGGCTGGGCTGTGGCCTACCCAGATTGACTACCTGTTCTTTACGCATCATCACTTCGACCACGATATTGACTACCCGTGCTTTCTGCTGTGCCGGTGGGACCAGAGTATCGGGAAGGAGAACAGGTTACAGGTTTACGGGCCGACGCTGACTGAGAAGATCACGGAGGGGATCCTAGGTGAGGACGGGGTGTTCGCGCACGACTGGAAGGCGCGGGTGAACCATCCGCTGAGCCAGCAGATATTCGTCAATCGCGGGGGGACGCTGCCGCGCCCGGCGCCGGACGTGTTCGCCAAGGATGTCGGGCCCGGGAAGGTGTATTCGGGCAAGGACTGGGAGGTTACGGCGGCTCCAGCAGAACACGTTCAGCCGTATCTGGACTCGCTGGCGTACAGGTTCGACACGCCGGACGGGAGCGTGGTGTTCACTGGTGATACGCAGCCGTGCGACAGTGTGACGGAACTGGCGCGGGACGCGGACCTGATGCTTTGCATGTGCTGGGACGACCAGGATGTGATGGATGAGACGGGAGAGTCGGGTGGCCAGTGCGGGACAGTGGGAGCGGCTCGAATGGCGCAGGAGGCGGGGGTGAAGAGGCTGGCTCTGGTGCATATAGGGCCGAATCTGTCAGGACACGGTGTGATGGAGAAGGGTATCGGGGACGTGAAGCGGATCTATGACGGGGGGTTGCTGTTTACCGATGAGTTGATGTCGTTCGAATTGTGATTGCGGGCTTCTATGGTGCGCATAGCCTCCCATTCGTGCCGCCATATCTCCATCTTGATGAAGTCGCGTCCGCTCTTGCGGACAGGGGCGATGTCCCTGAATCCGGCCCTGTGGAAGCTCTTCTGGGCGCGGTGGTTCCAGACGAGTGTGTGGAGATAGACGCGGTTGAAGGGGTATTCTTCAAACATATGGTCGAGAAGCAGGCCGACTGTCTCGGTGCCATAGCCCCTGCTCCAGTAGTCCTTTTCGCCGATCATTATCCCGAGTTCGGCCTGTCCGCTGCGCAGGTCAATGTCATAGAACATAACGTTGCCGATGTGTTGACCGTCGAGGGTATCCACGGACAGGCGCTTGGAGCGTGAGGAGGGGTAGGATATTTCGTCCCCGGACAGACGCTCGAAGTCCTTGTAGCTGATGCTCAAGGGGCGTGTGGCATCGAGTTCGGCGAGTTCGGGGTCGCTGCGCCACTTGTAGTCGTCGGGAATATCCGACTTCTTCTTTTCGCGCAGGACCACGCGGTCGCTTCTGATGCTGACGTTATCGCGTCGGCTGGCCTGTTCGGACTTCCTGCCCGACCATTGAAACACCCTTCCTAACAATATCTACCTCACTTTCGTAGGTGAGAGATTTATAAGCGTCCTCCACCGGGGTCCATTTTACGAAGTCAAACTCGTGATCGTGCTGTGCGATGTCACCCCCGACCGCTTTCATCAGGTAGAAGTGTACGACCTTGTGGCATCGCTTTCCATCCTGGGCGCGCACGAACCAGTATTCGATGTTGTCTATGTAGTCATCGGAGACGACCTGGAGGCCGGTCTCTTCGCGTACCTCGCGGAGGGCGGTCTGGAGAACGGTCTCTCCCGGGTCGGGAGTTCCCTTGGGGAGTCTCCAGTTCTCCGGGTTGCGGAGGCCGCAGATGGCGACCTCAAGCTGACCGGAGCCGTTGACGCGATAGACGACGCCCCCGGCGGACATGAGATACTGGGTGTTGTTTCTTCTGGGCATGAGATGGCAGTCTGTATTCCGAACGCAATTCTAGTTTGTAGTCTCGAAGCAGGTCAAGCAGGGAAGGAAAGCGGAGAGCATCCAAGCCAGGCGCCCAGACCCTAGAGCTTGTCCACGCGGGTGCCGGAGTAGAGGTCGTGGATGGTCCTGTGGTCTGGCCTGAAAATGAAGAGGGAATCCACGAGGAAATATACGAATCCCAGGAATGGTATGCCTGTGAGTATTCCGTTCACTATGGCCCTGAGCAGGACTAGCCTAGGCCATCCGGGATGCGCCCCCGTTTGCGCGTCAACTATGCGGATCTTCATCGCTATCTTGCCGATGGTCTGTCCTCGGGTACCGAGAAGAACCCACTGAACAATGAGGGTTATGATGGCCGCCCCGACGACCAGAATAATGAACCCCACGTTCGCCTCGGTTCCCATATCGTCGGATCTGAATACAGTATCGTCTGGAAAGAGTAACAGCCCGACGATTGCGGCGATGATAGACACCCCAGCATATATCAAGATGTCGATGATCACAGCGATTAAGCGCATCCAGGGGCCGGCGAGTTCGCTCGCGGCTTGGTTCGGGGGGATGTCGTCGGTCTGATATTCTCTGTACTGCAAGGGGAACTCCCAGTCGTATATATAAATGTATGATGATAGGCAAAGTATATTGGTGTCGGCGTATGTGTCAAGGAATTGGTCGGTGAGGAAGAATGGTGTATCGGGCACTCGGATTGACACCCAATAGGGCCGTTGCTACACTGAATTTGCGCCTGAGACATTCGAAATCGAGTCCCCTGAGTTCATCAGTAACTGTCGCGGGGCCGAGCGACTCATCCTTTGCCGACACTGCGGTAGCCCTGCCCAATCAACCGCCGAGGGACACAAATGCCGGAAGGCTACGACATCAACTGGATAGCGGTGCTGCTGGTTGCGGGAGTTGGACTCGCGGCTATGGGTGCACTGTTTGGGGCGTCGTATATTCTCGCTCCCAAGCGCTACTCCGAGCAGAAGGAGATGCCATACGAGTGTGGGATTCCTCCCGCTCCGTTCACCTGGTCTCAGATCAATATCCGGTACTATGTGTTTGCGATCCTGTTCCTGATATTCGACGTTGAGGCGGTGTTCCTGTTTCCATGGGCCGTAGTCTTTCTGAAGACGATACCCGCGGTCTTCTACGAGATGCTCATATTCATTGCCATACTGTTCTTCGGTATCATCTATGGGTGGCGCAAGGGAGTTCTTCAATGGAGATAGGGGAGATGAACCTGGGACAGGGCTACCAGCCCGGCAGGGGCAATTCGCCAGCCGACAGCGTGTTCAACCGGGCACTGCCCAACGCTCTAACCGCGAAATCGGATGAACTGTTCGCGCTGGCGCGCAAGAACTCGCTCTGGACGCTGTCGTTTGGACTGGCCTGCTGCGCCATCGAGATGATAAGCACACATATGTCTCATCACGACCTGGACAGGTTCGGAGTGGTGACATGGCCGTCGCCCAGGCAGGCGGACGTGATGATAGTGGCGGGTACGGTAGTGAAGAAGATGGCCGACCCGATCAAGCTGCTGTATGAACAGATGCCCGATCCGAAGTGGGTCATCGCCATGGGCAGTTGCGCGACCAACGGCGGACCGTATTACCGTTCGTACTCGGTTGTGATGGGTGTGGACCACCTCATACCTGTTGATGTTTACGTTCCTGGATGCCCTCCCCGTCCCGAGGCTCTGATGCACGGGATAATGCAACTCCAAGAGAAGATCCAGAAGGACGCGGCTCAGAGTGGCGAGGCGGGCTAGGCGAGAGCCACGCATCCCCGAAGCTCCGGTCGCCCTGGATGCGGCGGGGGAGAGCCTCGCGTCGCTTGTCCGGGAGATATTCGGGCCGGAGGTCGCCGGATTCGACGTGCAGGTCGGCGCGGAGGTTGACGAGGTTACGCTGACTGTAAGGCCGGAAGACGTCCCCGCCGTATGCTCCATCTGCAAGAACGACCCGCGCCTGAATTTCGACTACCTTCGCTGCCTGTCGGTGGTTGACTACGTGGAGAGTTCGGGAGAGTTCGAGATCAACTATCACTTGTACTCGCTGGACATCCGGCACAAGATGGTAGTCAAGACGCGCGTACCGGAGGACTCTCCGGTCGCGCCGACGGTCACCGGCGTCTGGGGCGGCGCGGACTGGTACGAACGGGAGAGCAACGACCTGTTCGGAGTGAGGTTCGAGGGGCATACCAACCTCGTCCCACTGCTGCTCTACGAGGGGTTCGAGGGATACCCAGGACGCAAGAGCTTTCCGTTCCATGACTATGACGAGTGGTAGAGTGGACGATGCAGATACAAGAGCAAGTTACAGAACGCGGCGACGCGATTGACCTGATGGTCAATATGGGGCCGCAGCATCCCTCGACGCATGGGGTGTTCAGGCTTGTAATCTGGGTGGACGGGGAGAAGATAGCGCGGTCGGAGTCGCACATCGGCTATCTGCACCGCGGGTCGGAGAAGCTGTGCGAGGGGGAACAGTACGGGCAGATCATCACGCTGTTCGACCGGCTGGACTACGTGGCGAATCTGAACGGCGAGCTTGCTATTTGCATGGCTGTCGAAAAGCTGATGGAGGTTGAGGTTCCCGAGCGAGCGGAATATATCCGCGTGATTTTGTGCGAGCTCAACCGCATCGCCAGCCACATGATGTTCTACGGAGTGTATGGACTGGACGCGGGCGCGATGACACCCGTTCTGTACGGATTCCGGGAGCGGGAGCGTATTCAGGCGCTGTTCGAGTCCGTTACGGGCGCTCGGATGATGCACAACTACATACGCATAGGTGGCGTGAACGAAGACCTTCCCGATGACTTCGGACCCCGTATGAACACACTGCTGGACCATCTGGAACGCGGCGTCGAGGAGTGCGACGAGCTCCTCAGCCAGAACGAGATGTTCCTGGCGAGGACAAAGGGCATAGGAGCAATATCGGCGGAGGAAGCGATTGACCTCGGCGTCACGGGGCCGCCGTTAAGGGCCTGCGGCGTCCCGGAGGATGTTCGTGTCTCCGAACCGTACTCGATTTACGACCGCTTCGACTTCGGGATACCCGTAGGCTCTCAAGGCGACTGCTGGGACCGCTATTACGTCCGTGTCGAAGAGATGCGACAGTCATTAGGCATCATAAAACAGGTAATGCGGGATATGCCCGAAGGAGAGATTGCGGCGAACGTGCGACGCATCGCGAGGCCGCCGAAGGGCGAGGTGTACATACGCACTGAGTCACCGCGCGGTGACTTTGGCGTTTTCCTGGTAAGCGACGGGAGCGACAAGCCGTACCGCGTAAAGGTGCGAGCGCCGTCATTCTGCAACTTGCAGGCCCTCCAGGCGATGCTGCGGGACGCTTATATCGCGGACGCGGTTCTGGTTCTGGGCTCGATTGATATAGTCCTGGGGGAGGTGGACAGGTGAGCCCAACACAAGTGGCCCTCTATGCTCTTGGCGGGGTCGTGCTGCTGACCTTTCTGTCTCTGATCGTTCTGGTGCTGACCTGGGCGGAGCGGAAGGCGCTGGCCAGAATCCAGATGCGGATGGGGCCTATGCGCGTCGGGTTTCACGGAACGCTCCAGCCGATAGCGGACGGGATAAAGCTGTTCACCAAGGAAGACATCCTGCCTTCGTGGGCGGACAGGCGGATCTACTGGATAGCACCTGTGGCGGTCTTCATCCCGTCGCTCATGCTGTGGGTGACGCTTCCGGTGGCGCGCGACCTCGTGTTGCGGAACCTCGACCTGGGGCTGTTCTATATAACCGCAATATCGGTGCTTTCGGTGATGGGTCTGATAATGGCGGGCTGGGGGTCGGCGAACAAGTACGCGATACTTGGCGGACTGCGCGCGGCAGGGCAGCTTGTGAGCTACGAGATACCCTTCATAATGGCGATACTGGGCGTGGCGATGCTGGCGCAGTCTCTGGACCTCACGGAGGTCGTGGATGGTCAGGCGAACTTCGGATATGCTCTCATCCAGCCGCTCGGACTGTTCCTGTTCCTGACCGCCGGGCTGGCCGAACTCGGTCGCACCCCGTTCGACATACATCACGCCGAATCGGAGGTGGTCGGAGGTCCGTTCGTCGAGTACAGCGGCGCGCACTGGGCTGCGTTCTTTCTGGCGGAGTATCTCAACACGTTCACGGTGGCGGCGCTGACCGTGCTGCTGTTCCTGGGCGGCTGGCGGTGGCCCGCGATGCCGCTGGACGGTCTGGCACATTCCACGCTGTCTGTGATCTGGTTCATGTTGAAGACCGCGCTGGTAATATGGGTCATCTTCTGGATACGGGGGACTTATCCGAGACTACGGATAGATCAACTGATGTCCTTCGGCTGGAAGATGCTGGTTCCGCTGTCGTTCCTGAACATAGTCGCAACGGGGGTTGTCCTGTTCTACGGATGGCCGTTGTGGACGCTCAGCCTGATTTCTCTGGTATTATTGGGTGGAACGGTCTATGTCATCTTCCGAGGGCCTCGCACAAAGACCGAACACAGCACGGTAGCCGTGTATTCGGCCAGCAGTCTTCGGAGATAGATCAAGGAGAACAGTATGGTGGCTACTGAGGACCGGACAGGTCGGATAGAAAACAAAATAGATGATCTAAGCGGGCGCGTCGAGCGGATCGAAGACAAAGTAGATAACCTGAACGGACGAGTAAGCCATGTAGAAGGTGTTCAGGATCAGATGAGCAAACGTCTGGACGATATGCACAAACTGCTCATAACCTTGATAGCCATTGGCGGCGGCGGATTGATAACGGCAGTCGTAAGCCTCGTATTGCAGTTGGTCAAGCAATGATTGGATTTTTGGAGGGGTTGGGAGTAACGCTGAAGTCGGCGTTCCGAAAGCCTGTTACAGATCAATATCCCGATCCGCAGGAGCGGCACCAGGTGGCCCCTCGCTATATGGGCTTCCCCGCTTTACTGTGGGATGGCGATGTGCCGGAACCGTATTGTACGGGCTGTATGGTCTGCGTGCGCGCGTGTCCGACGCAGTGCATGAGCGCGCAGATGACCGACAATCCGAAATTTACCGAAGAGACAAGTCGCCGGCGCAAGATTATCGAGACGTTCGAGATAAATCTGGGCCGGTGTATCTTGTGCGGCATATGCGTTGACGTGTGCAACTTCGACGCGATTGAGATGAGCCACGAACACGAACTGAGCAAGTACGAGCGCAACGGCAACCGGGTTGACCTGGATATGCTTCTGGATATGGGAAAGCGCTTCCAGTCGGAGACCGGATGGGTCCCGACCAACCCCGGTAAGAACAGCGGAGTTCCGGTGAAGAAGACGGAGCGGCCCCAGATGCCCGCCAGGAAGAATCCGCGCCCGACAACGTGAACAGCGAACCTAGCCTCTGATGATTTCCGCATCCCTTATTTTCTTCTACATCGCCGCTGCGCTGGTCGTCGCGGGCGGACTGGGCGTCGTGTTTACGCGCAATATAGTCTATGCGGCTTTCGCACTGCTGGCCTCGATGCTGGGAGTGGCGGGAGTGTTCCTGCTGATGTTCGCGGAGTTCCTCGCGCTGGTCCAGGTATTGATCTACGGTGGCGCGGTGGTGATTGTGGTGCTGTTCTCCCTGATGCTGACAAGGATTCAGGACTTCGAGAATCTCACCGACCATCGCCAGTGGCCTCTGGCGGCGGTCATCTCGGTTGGGGTATTCGTGTTGCTAACGGCGTCCGTAATCACGACCGGAGTCCGCACGACGACGGAGCGACAGAGTGTCGGGTTTTCGGCGTTGGGTGAAAGCCTGTTCACCGACTGGGCAGTGCCGTTCGAGGTGGCGTCGCTTGTGCTACTGGTCGCGCTGATAGGCTCGATAGTGTTGGTGCGTACAGTCGGAGGGCGCGATTGATAGAGCTCGCGCACTTGCAGATACTGGCCGCCGCGCTGTTTTCCATCGGGTTGTATGGAGTCCTGGCGCGTCGCAGCGCGGTGCTGATCCTCATGTCCATAGAACTGATGCTGAACGCGGTCAACATCAACCTGATAGGCTTCGCGGCGTTCGTTGACTTCGGAGAGGCGCAGAGGGCGCTGGGCCAGGTTCTCATCATATTCGTGATAACGATAGCCGCCGCCGAACTCGCGCTGGCGATAGCGATAATACTCAGGCTGTACCGCAACCGGAGCTCGGTGAACGTAGATGGACTCGACACTCTGAAGTGGTAGCCGTCGCATATCGGCGCAAGCCGGAGAGACTGACTCTCTGCCGACCGACTACCGCACCAGTCGTTCGGGGGCGGCATACACTGGAATGTTAGACCGGTCTTAACATGATTCCAATGACCGAACAGATAGGGACGAACTGGGCATGGGCGATACCCGCGCTGAGTGCGGTTGCGTTCTTCATCGTTCTGCCGTTCAGGCGATACCTGCCGTTGCAGGGGGCGTTCGTGTCCATAGTCGCCATCCTACTGGGGTTCGTGTTGTTCTGGTTTGTGCTGGGTGGTCTGTTGAGCGGTGGCTCCACGGCTTACGGTGTTGATTGGCTCAGGATCGGTGATACAGTCATTGGTTGGGGAGTCGCGGTTGATGAGATTTCGGTGACGATGCTTGGGCTGGTGACGTTCGTCGCGCTGCTGGTGCAGGTGTATTCGCTGGGGTATATGAAGCACGACGGGCACTACGATTCCGGACTTGGTCGCTACTACGCCTTTCACTCGCTATTCGTGGCCGCGATGCTGGCCCTCGTGCTGGCGGACAATCTTCTCTTTCTATACATAGCTTGGGAACTGGTCGGGCTTGGATCGTACCTGCTTATTGGGTTCTGGTATGAGCGTCGCTCCGCGGCGGAGGCCGCTAAGAAGGCGTTCGTAACGACCCGGATCGGGGACGTCGGGCTGCTGATTGGCATCATCCTGCTGTTCAGGGCGACCGGAACGTTCGACATTTCCACGATCATCCACATTGCCCAGAACGGCGGAATATCGGATGTTACCCTGACTGCCTCGACGCTCCTGATCTTCATGGGCGCGATGGGGAAGTCGGCGCAGTTCCCGTTCCACGTGTGGCTGCCGGACGCTATGGAAGGCCCGACCCCCGTGAGCGCGCTCATCCACGCGGCCACGATGGTCGCAGCCGGAGTGTACCTGGTCGCAAGACTCATGCCGCTGTTCGAACTGGATCACGCGGTGATGCTGGTGGTGGCGTCGGTCGGGCTGTTTACCTTCATCTTCGCAGGGACCATCGCGCTGGTGGTTACGGACATAAAGCGCGTGCTGGCCTACTCCACCGTCAGCCACCTGGGACTGATGATGCTCGCGCTGGGTTCGGGTGGTGTAGGGGTAGCTTTGTTCCACCTGGTGGCGCACGGCGTATCCAAGGCTATGCTGTTCCTCGGAGCGGGCAGCGTCATGCACGCGATGGATGAGGAGACGGACATTCGGAAGATGGGCGGGCTGTTGAGTAGTATGCCGATTACGGGATGGACGTTCATCATAGGAGCGGCGTCGCTGGCTGGCGTGGTCCCACTGGCTGGGTTCTTCACTAAGGACGAGGTGCTGCTGCACGTGCTTGAACATCTGCCGCCGGTGTTCATCGTGCTCGCGCTGGCGGGCGTGGCGTTGAGCGCGCTGTACATGGCGCGGGTGACGTTTGTGGCCTTCCTGGGAGGGCCGAAGTCCGATCACTCCGAGGTCCACGAGTCCCCTGCTTCGATGACCGTACCGCTTCTGCTTCTAGCGCCGTTTGCGGTGGGAGTTGGAGCCATTGCCTTCGGGCTGTGGGAGGGGTATCACGGGTTCGCCGCCTTCATCGAGGGGAAAGGCGAGTTTCATCTGGTTCTGTGGCTCAGCGCTGCGTCTCTGTTATTGGCTGGTGCGGGCATCGTGGTGTGCTGGCTGGCTTATGTCCGGGGAAGCCTGTCTGTCGAGGATATATCGGCGCGATTCGCTCTGGTTCACAGGGTGCTTGTCAGCAAGTATTACGTGGACGAGGCTTACCAATGGGTGATTGACAGGATTGCGCTCGTTCTCGCGCGATTCGTCGCGGTGTTCGACAGGGCGGTGGTGAATGACGTTGGGGTTGACGGGCCGGCGGACATGGTGAAGCTCTCGGGCCTGCGAATGAGATTCGCGCAGACGGGGAGGATCTATAACTATGGGATGGCGATGGCGGCGGGAATGGTGGTCTTGGCTTTGATATGGTGGATTTTCGTGTAGGAGGGGGGGTTAGCCGAGTGGCTACTGAACAAGACATAATAAAGGACGCGCAAGAAACTTGGGCTAATTCGAATGAGAAGCGATTCGACTCAAAGGGCTATGTGGACACTGTTGAGGACAACCTTCGGAAATGTCTGTCTGATAGCGCCCGGAAAGCATTTGAAAGAGGGGCTGGCTCTGAACCGAAAAAGCACATGAGGGCGCTGCACTCATCGTCTGCATTGGCCGCGAACTTCTTCGACTATTGGACAGATAGGAACAAGATTTCTCTGTTGCGGGCGATGGGCATAGATGCGGATAGCGCGAAGTCGCTGAATTTTGAAGCTCAGTTCCCCACGGGACTTGGAGGTACTCCACCCCATCTTGATGTCGCAATAAAGTTGAATTCTTGCTGCACGGTTGCAATCGAATGCAAATTTACCGAGCCGTTCCAGCGTTCGACGAAAGGCAAATCTGAGTTTGTGAAGAGCTATTTCCCATCTTCCGGCGGTCTGTGGACGCAGGTAGGATTGCCGGAATGCCAGAGGCTTGCGGAAGAACTATGTAAGAACCCGCGTATGTTCGAGTATCTGGACCCGGGTCAACTTCTGAAGCACGCGCTTGGATTAGCTACTCAAGTTGGCGACCAGTTCAGTCTCTACTATTTGTACTACGACGGTATTGGCGAGAGGTCGGAGTCGCATAAGAAGGAAGTCGTGTGCTTCAACGACCGTGTTGGGGACGAGATACGGTTCAAAGCGCTCACGTACCAAGACGTTTTCTGCAAGATCAAGGAATCTGAAGCAGTTGACCCCGAATACCGTGAATACTTGGACTACCTCGGAGCAAGGTACTTTAACTCACACTCTCTGGTGAAGCGATAGAGTACGTTAGACAGTAATGGGAACTCTCGACAGCTATGCGCTCCTGCTTATCGTCGCCATTCCGATGGCGGGCGCGGGGTTGCTTATCCTGATACCAGGGTCCAACGTCTTGGCGGTGCGGCGTTTATCTTTGGCTGTCGCGCTGTTGACGATGCTGCTGTCGGTCTATGTATTTTTGGCATACGATCACTCGGCGGGTGGGATGCAGTTCGAGCGGATATGGAAGTGGCTCGAAATTCCCGGGCCGTGGCCGATGGGGGAGAGCGGGATCACGCTTCGGCTTGGTGTGGATGGAATCTCCACGCTCATGGTTCTGCTGACGGGGATCGTCCTGTTCACCGGCGTCCTGATTTCGTGGAACATAGAAGACCGCGCCAAAGAGTTCTTCGTACTGTATCTGCTGCTGCTGTCGGGAGTGTTCGGCGTATTCGTAACGCTCGACTTGTTCTTCTTCTTTTTCTTCTATGAACTCGCCGTGATGCCGATGTATCTGCTCATCGGCGTGTGGGGAAGTAGTTCCACATTCGCGACATTCATTCGCACCAAAGAGTACGGCGCGATGAAGCTGATGCTGTATCTCGTCGCCGGGAGCGTGCTCATCTGGATCGCTTTGCTCGCGATCTTCGTCGAGGCCGACCTGGGTACGTTCGACCTGCTCGCGCTCCAGGATGCGACGTTCTCCGAGGGGTTCCAGCGGGTCTTCTTCCCATTCCTGGCTATCGGCTTCGGAGTGCTGGCCGGACTGTGGCCGTTCCACACATGGTCGCCCGACGGACACGTGGCCGCGCCGACCGCCGTGAGCATGGTCCACGCGGGCGTACTGATGAAGCTGGGGGCGTTCGGCATCATTCGGATAGGCATGACGCTGATGCCGGAGGGCGCGGAGTTCTGGATGCCCGCGCTCATAGGACTGGGAACGGTGAACGTCATCTACGGCGCGTGGTCGGCGATGGGACAGACCGATCTCAAGTATGTCATCGGCTATTCGAGCGTCAGTCACATGGGATACGTGTTGATGGGAATCGCTACGCTGCAGGTCCTGGGACTGAACGGCGCAGTGTTGCAGATGTTCAGTCACGGCGTGATGACCGCGCTGTTCTTCGCTGCCGTAGGCGTCATCTACGAGAAGACGCACACCCGTGACATCGGTGTGTTGAACGGGCTCGCCAAGCGAATGGGTTTCACTGCGACTCTGTTTGCGATAGCAGGACTGGCCTCGCTGGGACTGCCGGGACTGAGTGGATTCGTGGCGGAACTACTGGTGTTCCTGGGGCTGTTCCAGACGTACCCGATTCTGGGAATACTCGGAATTATCGGTGCGGCTATCACGGCGGTTTACATACTGAGGCTGATGGCAAGGGTGTTCTTCGGGCCTCTCGGTGAGCAGTGGGGTGACCAGACGGACGCCACCCTGCGGGAAAAGTTTTCGATGCTGGTGCTGGCCGGTTTCATACTTCTGGTCGGACTGTTCCCGTTCCCGTTCATACGTGTGATAGAGAGCGGTGTAGTTGACATACTCGCGCGATTCGGGGAGGTGGGATGAACAACAACTTCCTGCTCCTGACTCCCGAATTCATGGTGACCGGACTCGCGTTCCTGGTGCTGACGCTGGACTTCTTCCTTCGTGAGGACCGTAAGCACTTGCTCGGATACGCGGCCGCGGTCGGACTTTCGATCATCCTGGCTGTAACGCTCATCTACCAGTGGAACATAGAAGGCAGCCTGTACGATGGTCTTGTAGTCGTTGACGGATTCTCGCTGCTGTTCAAGGCAGTGTTCCTGATCATGGGCATCGTGGTCGTACTGTCCTCGGTGGAGTACGTCCGCCGGAACCTGAGCTACGCAGGCGAGTATTACGGCATATTGATCTTCACAATCGTCGGCATGATGCTGATGGCCGCGTCCGGCGAACTGCTGACCGCGTACATCTCGCTCGAACTGCTGAGTTTCGGCCTCTACGTACTCGTCTCCTTCGACAGGTACAACCCCAAGTCCAACGAGGGCGGCACGAAGTACATACTGCTGGGTGCGGTGTCCTCGGCGCTGTTGCTGTACGGCATCAGCCAGATCTACGGTCTGCTCGGGACGACGCGCTTCGACGGAATTTCGGAGACGCTGGCGGCGGCGGGCAGTCTGAGCCCCGGTGTGGTTGTTGGGCTTGTGTTGATAATCGCGGGTCTCGGATTCAAGGTGGCCGCCGTGCCCTTCCATATGTGGGCGCCCGACGCCTACGAGGCCGCGCCGATACCCATAACCGGATACCTGGCGGTGGCATCCAAGGCCGCCGCGTTCGCGCTGATACTGAGGCTGTTTACGCAGGCGCTCATGCCGGTCGCGGACGAATGGCAGGTTGTACTCGTTATCATGGCCGCACTCACCATGACACTGGGCAACCTCGTCGCGCTGGCTCAGACCAATCTCAAGAGGCTGTTGGCATACTCCAGCGTAGGCCATGTCGGATACCTGATGATGGGAGTCGCCGCGCTCGCGTCCGTGGGACCTGACGGCAGAGTGGGGACGCAGATTTCGCATCTCGCCTCTAACGGACTGATGCTTCACATCGTCGCCTACGGTGTAACCAATCTGGCCGCGTTCCTGGCGATAGCGGCTTTCTACAATGCCACCGGACGGGACGACATACCGGGGCTGGCGGGAGCGGCGCGCAGGTCGCCGTACCTGGCGATGGTGCTGTCTGTGTCCGTACTGTCGCTGGCCGGACTGCCTATATTCGCCGGGTTCGTGAGCAAGTTCTACCTGTTCAACTCGGCGGCTGTGCAGGGACTATTGTGGCTGGCCGGACTTGCGATTTTCACCAGCCTCATATCGCTGTACTACTATCTTCAGATTCTGAGGCAGATGTATATCGAAGATCCGGTTGACGGCAGCGCAATTCGACTCCCGCGACTGACTGTCGGGCTGCTTGGAGTATTGCTGGTGGGCATGGTTGTTATCGGTGTTTATCCCGGGCCGCTTATGGACGCGATCCAGCACGCCAGCGATGCGCTGACGAGTTCGTTCGGGTTCAGGGTGGTCGCGCAGGTTCCCATTAACTGAGAAATGCTAAAATTCCTGATTGACGCGAATTCACATTAGATACGAGGAGATTTGATGTCGGAAGAACAAGGATATTCCAGCGGAATGGTTGTAATAGCGCACGCCGACGATGCCGAGTACGGCTGCTCTGGCACCGTGGCCAAGCTGTGCGCCGAGGGATGGGACATGACCTACGTCCTGTGCACCGACGGCAGCAAGGGCAGCGCGGACCGTGAAATCACGGAAGCGGAACTGTCTGAGATGCGGCGGGTGGAGCAGATAGAGGCGGGTAGGGTTCTCGGCCTAAAGGATGTGGCGTTTCTTGGCTATCCCGACAGCTATCTTCAGCCGACGCTGGAGGTGAGACGGGACATAGCGCGCGAGATTCGCAGACACAAGCCGGACGTGGTCATCTGCCAGTACCCGATGCGGATCCTGGACGGCGGCTGGGGTGTCGGACACCCGGACCACATGGCGGCAGGAGAGGCGGCGCTGGCGGCGGTGTTTCCCACCGCGCGCGATCACATGACTTTCCCCGAACTGCTGGAAGAGGGGTTCGAGCCACACAAGGTGGCTGAGGTCTGGATAATGGGGCACCCAGAGCCGGACATCTTCGTTGACGTGACCGACCACATGGAGGTCGCGGTCAAGGCATTGGCAGAGCACACTTCACAGACGGGCGGACGCCCTTACGAAGAACTGCTTCCCAGAATGAAGGAGTGGCGCAGAGGCCGATCGGTCGGAAAAGGAATGCTCTACTCGGAGTCGTTCAAGCGGATTAGCTTCCGGCGTTAGCTCTTACGACTATATTGGCGCAACACTGTATGAATCCGACCGTCGAAGGGTAGAGTATCGGACACTTCACACTTGCTGGTCGTCGGAGAGGCGACGGTTAGGATGGTCTATCCCAGCTGCTTGTTGCGCAGGCCGGCGAGCACCTCGTTCAGGCTGCCGGAGCGGAATCCTTCGAGGTCTAGCGTGACGTATGAGTAGCCTATCGAACGGAAGTAGTCGGTGACCTTCTCGCGTGTCTCATCTTCTGTGAGCGTGAGGAAGTCGGCGGGTTCGACCTCGATGCGGGCTATGGTGTCGTGGTGGCGTACCCGAAGCTGGCGGATGCCTATCTCTTCGTGCAGGTATTCCTCCGCCTGGGCTATGCGAGTCAGTGCCTCCACGGTGACCGGCGTACCGTAAGGGATGCGCGAAGACAGGCAAGCCTGCGCAGGCTTATCCCAAGTGGGCAGGTCCATCTCGCGGGACAGCGCGCGAATCTCGGCTTTGGACAGGTCGGCCTCTACCATTGGGCTGCGGACGCCGTACTGCTTGGCGGCGTTGAGGCCCGGGCGGAAGTCGCCGAGGTCATCGGTGTTTGTGCCGTTGGCGATGTGCTCGTAACCCTCGTCTTCAGCATACCCCGCGAGGTAAGTGTAGAGTTCGTCCTTGCAAAAGAAGCAGCGGTTAGGGTTGTTCTGCGCGTAGTCTTCGCGCTCGACCTCTTGAGTTTCTATGACACGATGGTTCAGCCCGATCCTCTCGGCCAGTTCTATCGCCTCACGAAGTTCCGAGGGCGCGAGGCTCGGAGACTTCGCGGTAACAGCGAGTGCCTTGTCGCCCAGAGTCTCGTTTGCTGCGGCGGCCAGGAATGCGCTGTCCACCCCGCCGGAGTAGGCCACGATGACGCCGTCCATCTCGCGCAGGATGGAGCGAAGGGTGTCCATCTTATGGCTGGTCGTTTGCCTGTCTATAACCTGGATTTCGGTCTGGGTAGTCATTGCGCTGTCTCCGCGGGGACTGGCTGGGTGTGGGTACATTATACACTCTGCGAACTAGGGCGCTATCCCGATGATGACGAGAGGAACAGCCGGAATGTTGCGCCCCTGTCGGAGGATGTTAAGCAAGTCTCGCTCGTAGTATGGCACACCCGACGGCATTTCCCTTTCAAGCTCTTTCATGGGTAGAATTTCGATTCCGACGTCAATTACGTCAGAAATGTAGAAAGCCATATGCTTGACGAACAGGTCATGCGCTACGAAAGCATACTTTCCGAACTGGACTTCGACGGCTATCCGTTCCTTTACAAAATCGGTCTGATTGTACGAAGAGATCGCTTCGTGTCCAGACTCTTCGATTGTCGTTTTCTGAACTTCCGGCGGAAGGCTGACAATCCTGCGAACGGTTCTCGTGTCCGCGGTCGTCCAGAAATGCTGGCGCCTCTGTTCCCAACCTCTTTGCTTGAAAGCCGCCTGGAAAGCCTTGTTCATGTCTATCGGTGAATATAGTTTGCGTCCCGCTCGGGTTCGTTCTCGCGATACTTTGGTGCGACAAGATTCAGCATCTACCGACTCTATCACCTCGATTATCTCTTCCCAAAGTCCGCTCTGGCGAAAGCGCAGAGCCTCCTCCCCATTAAGATGGGAGTACCGGGCGACGACACGCATCAGTGCCCTCCGTTGGGCTTTGTGGGGTCATAGACTGGCTTTCCCATGGGACGAGTCCTGAGAGTGCCGTTTTCGAGCGCGTGAACCCTTTCCCACGCGATGTCAACGTATTCCTGGACTACATCGCAGCCGTACCCGCTGCGTTGGTGCATCAACGCGGCGATTACCGAGGACCCGACCCCCATGTAGGGGTCAAAGACAGAGTCACCCGGGTCGGTCATCGAGAGAACGAGCCGCTCTACAAGTTCTACCGGGAACTGGCAGGGGTGTATCGTCTTCTCGACGTGGTTGCTCTTGACGTTGGGGAACAGCCACACGTCGCTCGGATTCTTGCCCTTTGGGTTGCCGGACAGCTTGCCGATGTTCGGCCCCTTGAAGTGCCGCTTGTTCGGATACTTGGACGGCACCCTAATGGGGTCAAGGTTGAAGGTGTAATCGTCGGACTTGGTGAACCAGTTGATTGTCTCGTAACGTCCCGAAAGACGTTTGGACGAGTGCAGGCCATGGCCAAAGTGCCAGACTATGCGATTCCGCATCTTGAGGCCATGCTGCTTGAACAACGGGTAGAGCATCACGTCCAGTGGCACGACTTCGCCATCATCCACATAGTTGCCGACCTGCCAGCACAGCGAGCCGGCTGGGTGGAGAAGGCGGACACATTCTGCTATGACTCGTTCCTGGTCCCGGATGTAGTCTTCCAGAGGAGAGCGCTTTTCATAGGACTTGCCGATATTGTACGGCGGCGAAGTCACTATCAACTTCATAGATCCGTCAGAGAGGTCTCGCATGAACTCGATGTTGTCCTGACAGGCCATCACGGCCCGCCCAATTGTGTTCACAGCTTGAACGCCGGACTTCCTATCACAATAGGTGGGCGAATTACTAAGAGGTATCCTATCTGTCGAGAAGCCAGACCCTAGCAATCCCTGGCGAAATTCTTCTGCTTTGGATTGAACTTTCATCTCTCTCACCGAAGTATGTGAGCTAACATAGATATCGTTACTCAACCGCTTCGAGTTTATCCAGTAGTCTCTTGACGCTTTCTATGTTGCCTTCGACGGTTTCCGGATCCATCCAACGCTCATAAAAGTTTGTATGCAGGCTATTTGCGAGGCTGAAGAGTTCTCTGATTTCTGGTTGTCCGGTTTCTTCGGATATAAGCCGCGCGCATCGGAAGAGTTCTCTGTGTCCGCCATGTTGCCACCCTCGAGTCTCGGCGACAGCCTTGACCGCATGAGCAGCCGCTCCCCACGCCTTTTCCGACGCCTGAAGGTAGTCGCCTTGAGAAAACTCAGCGGTTGCCTGAGCAATGAAACGACGACTTACCTCGGAATGTTTCTCCAGGGTAGTCACGCTATTCCTTTTCTACTCCTCCATCATCGCGTGGATGATGGCCTGCATCTGGCCGATGTAGTGCTGGTAGCTGCGGTTCTGGTAGCCCAACACTTTCTCGGACTCAGCCGTGTCGTACCAGTCCACCCAACCCGGCGCATCGCGGTACGTAGCCAGCTCCACCGGCGCGCCCATCACGTCGAAGAAGTCTATGACGTAATCCCGACCGTATAGCTGCCAAGTCGGGCCGCCGCCGATGTTGAACACCCTGTGTCCGTCGCCCGCCGCGTCCGCCGACGCGAAGAGCGCGTCAGCGACGTCGTCGCGGTGCACCATCTCGACACGCTGATCCTCCATGAAGGGCCACGGGTCCGGCGGCTCCAGGAACGCGGGAACGGCTATGGCCGCTATCCGAAGCGAGATCGTGTTGGTGAGCGAGGACCCGTGGATCAGCTTCTCGCCCTCTATCTTGCTGTCGGCGTATATATCAATCGCGCTCTGCGGGTGGGAGGTTCGGACGGGCGGCTCCTCCGCGCTTGTGTCGCCGTAGGTGCTGATGGAGGATGTGAAAACGAGCCTGGCGTCGGGGTTGGCGCTCTCCATCGCGGATATGATGTTCTGGGTTCCGCCGACGTTCACGTTGAACGTGACGTCCCTGTTGCGCTCGCTGTTGGGCGGCAGGATGGCGGCCAGGTGCAGGACGGCGTCCGCGCCCTGGACGGCTTTCTTCACGCCATCGGCGTCGGTGATGTCGCCGCGCACTATCTGAATGCCGTCCCTGTCTTCTAGGCCGGAGAAGTCCATCATGGGCAGGTCGAATACGCGAACCTCTCTGCCCGCCTCTGCGAACATCTCAACGAGTTGGTGACCAACGCTGCCCGCGCCGCCGGTAATGAGTACGGGACCGCTCATGTGAGTGTCGTTCCCTTCATTCCAGCCTTCTCGATAACGTCCTGCGCGCTGGCTATCAGCTTAGTCAGCTGCGGGCCGAAGTCGTCCCAGTTGCCCTGCTCCTTCAGACCGAGCAGCGCGTCGGCGTCGCGCATGGCGGTGCGGGTGGGGGGTATCGAGGGCATAGTCTTGAAGAAGAACGTACCGCTGATTTCGTCAAACTTCTCGACTATCTCGACTACCGAGGTTTCCCAAGCGGCGTCCTGCGATCCGAGGCCGTCGGCTATCCGCTCGCAGGTCGATATGCTCTGGTCGAGCATCTCCTGTCCTGACTGTGGCATTTGCAATCTCCTTGAGTGTGTTTGTGGCTATATTTTGACGCCGAATCAGGCGTGCGTCAATCCTGGAGCGGCGGGTTCCATGCCGGGATCGCCGTCTCCGTATCTGCGGATGAGGCCGACGAGCGCGTACACGACCGGCGTATCCAGAGCGGCCAGGCAGACTTTGACGAGGTACTGTCCGACTAGCATCGTGGCGAGGACGCTGCCCGGCACGGTCCCGGCGAACGCAATCGTGATGAACAGTGCGGTGTCTATGCCCTGGGACATCATGGTGGAGGCGTTGTTTCTGAACCAGAGGTGGCGTCCGTCGGTCCTTTCCTTCCAGAAGTGGAAGGCGAACACGTCGAAGTTCTGGCTAACGAGGTAAGCGACCATGGAGGCCGCGACGATGCGCGGGACGCTGCCGAGGATGAAGTCGTAGCTATCCTGGCCGCCGTCGGCAACCCAGAAGTCGGCGCCTGGCAGTATCTTGCCGATGTAGATCATTATCAGCATGAGGATGCTGCACCCGAAGCCCATCCAGACTATGCGGGTGGTGGCCCTGCGCCCGTAGAGTTCGGCGATGGTGTCGGTTATGAGGAATGTGAGGGGGTAGGTGAAGGCGCTTACGGGCAGCACCCACACGTTGTCTATGAGCCAGTCGTCAGGGATTATGGGGACGCTGAAGGAGAAGAGCTTTATGGCGATTATGTTGGCAACGACGAGAGTGGTGATGAAGGCCATGGCCAGTGCTGTGAGAACCAATGCGCTGTACCTCGCTTGCGAGAAGTAGGATCATATATTTGGACTTATAATGCTACAGGTGGCTTCTGGTGGGCAACTGGTGACGTTACAGGCGTTCCGAACACCTGTTATTCACCTGAGATCGCCTGAGTTTAGCTATGGGAAAATTTTTGCTGACCTCCGATTTTTCATATTATAATCTATGCTTTATGTATATGGCTCTTTTGGGTTGCGTTCATCATAGGGCATATTGTAGCGCATCCTGGGCATTATTGTATAGCGAAAAGGGAAACTCAAACGGAGCATGAATGAGTACGTTCGCAATATGTGGGCGCGGACTCCCGTCGTACGCAGATCTAGCGACCTTCTGGGTCGAAGGGTCGGCCGTCAACAAGAACCTGATTGATGACCGCGTTGCCGGATGCGCTCAGCGACACTACCACCTTTACGTCCCGCGCCTGCTCGACGATGTGCCCGGTACCTTCGGGAACGAAGAACGTGCCGATGCCAAAATCCAGCCGGCGCCGATCTGTGACGCGGCCACGGATAAAGACATCAGGCGGCTCGGGTTCCCATGAGGAGTACCGGTCCGCGCACCAAACCTCGCCACATTCATGGAGCACAACGTAAACCACGTCGCCCTCACGCTCGTCCCTCATCCTACTAGGCAACCGGGCGATTTCGTAGTCCAGGATGGCGTAATCACCTTGCAGCAGTGAGCGCGGATCAACGGGAGCCGTTTGCAGGGTGACCTCTCGCCCCTGCGTCAATGCAACCTGCCGCACACCGGCGAACAGAACAAGACCGACAACCTGAGCGGCCACCACGGCAAAGAACAGTATCATCATCCGCCTGCTCATGCTTCCACACCCTCCCGTCGTATCCGTCCCACCAATCGCCTGCGCAGGTACTCCATTCCGAACCCTCCGGCAAGAAGGATGATACCGGCCACTATGAACGCGACGGACTGACCCAACAGACCAAAGCCGAATTCGAAGTATCGGGTGAACAGCGTAATGGAAAAGACCGCTATCGCCAGGTTGATGGGCCAGGCCCGGTTCCAACGATAGCCTGCCGCGATCATGGCCAGCACGCCGGCCAGCATCAGGAGGTTGAACACCCACCACAGCGATTGGTCGCCGAACGCCAGGCCCAGCCACATCGCGGCGGCGGTCAGTCCCATAGCGGCGAGCGCACCGGCCTCCCACCAGACCTGACCGGACCGTTGGCCCGCGTCACGCCAACCGGCGACGCCGACCATGAGCGCCGCGGCCAGCCCTGCGATACCTACTGTCAGCCAGTATTCAGTGGACAGTTCCGCGAAAGCGACTCCGTACCCTCCCAACTCTTCCCAAAAGAAGTTGAAACTGAACACGTAGATCGCGACAGCGACCACCATCAGACCGGAAACGTCGCAGAGTCGCGCGAACTGGCGCGTCTCCGCAAAGCGCGCCTGCATCCGTCCCGCCGCGAATAGGAACGCCCCCAACGTGAGGAAGGCGGGGATCATCAATGCGATCTCTTCATCGCCAAGGGGCGACAGCCATTCCTGCGAGCGGAATCCCGCCGCGGACAGGAACAGGATGAGCGACAGCCCAAGCAACGCGCGCGAACGGGTGATGTACGCCAGCGGAACGACGCCCAGGAACCACAACGGCACCAGGTTGGGATGATTTACGGGAACGTGGTACGCCTGCGCGATGAGGTGGATGGATGCGCCGAAGGCGATTGCGCCGAGCAGGATGATCGCGGCGCCGATGCGGGCGTAGCCTAACCGGTAGCCCACGAACCACCCAATGATGTATATGACGGGCGTTCCTATCACCATGAGCGCCAGTTTCGCCAGCGCTGGGATTGCTGACCAATTGGCGGCAATGAACGCGATGACGCCTAAGCCGATCAGCGACACGCCCATGATGGTGATGACGGTGACCACACGGTTGCCAATCGCGCTGCCGCCGGAGGCCGCTCCGTTGGAGTCGTAACGCCCAAGTATGGCGGCAGCCTGTTCCTCCGAAATCAGGCCGTTGGCTTGCCACCGGGTGACTTCCGCCGGCAGTCGGCGGATGAAATCGTCGTTGGGCGCTGACGGGTTGTCCGGTGTATCGGGGGGCATTAGTCTGGGTTCGTTACGTTTCAGAGGATTCGGTTATGGAGACCGTACCGATGGCTGGTCGAGCGTCAATTTCAACGCAGATTCTGTCGCATCAGTGGCATGGACGCATTTCCTCACTTGCTCACAATTGTGTCGGCGCGGCCCGCGGTTTGCTTGCACTAACCATGGATCCATGGATTAATCACTTCGACGCCACATCCTTCAAAGCCAGATGCGTCTCTGGTGGCGACAGAAGCGCTGCGAGTACTCGCGATAGCCGCTATCTGGCAGTCCTCGTGGTTGATGGGCCGTCCCGACACTCGCCGACATGCCGCTATTGTTGCGTATGCTTGAGTGGAAGGGCTATCGAATGGCAGGATGCGTCCCGCAAAGTCTTCTCGGAACATCGCTTCCATCGCCGCGCGAAGACCCTCACGCCGCTGACCAGCAGGCAGTATCTCAACTCCGTAGCGCAACTCCGCCTCGCTTACAGCCGAAAGGTAAAGGCTCTGGGAATCCTGGCTGACGATCCATTCGACTACACTTCTGGCAGGCCGGGGACGCATCAGTTCCGATACGACATTAGTGTCCAGGATTATCATTGACGCCCGCGCTCAGTCGAACTTGCGCGCGTCGCGAATTGGACCACGAGACGGCAACTCCAATTCGACGCCGCCGAAGGGCGCGAATCTGGCGCGAATCGAACTTGCGAGGTCTTCCGTGTTCTGGGATTCATCACACAGGGCCGCCGTCAGAATGTCTCTGACTTCCCGCTCAATCGTAACGCCCTTGTCGGACGCCCTTTGTAGAAGACGCTGTTCGAGAGCCTCATCCAGATCGTTCACCGTGATGCTGGCCACTTGCGAACCTCCGCTAGGCTAGTTAATGTTAATTTATGCGCGACTACTTAGTTACACAGAATAAACAAATGAGCATTTTGCGAACAGTGAATATGTTGATTTATCGCTTAAATGAAGGCGGCGACTCACTTGTAGAATCGCCGCCTCTGACTTCAGTAGCCTATTCGCTTTTGGGAGTGTCTAGTCGTCGTCGGCCGGAACCAGTTCTTCGATCTCTTCCAGGATGGAGTAGCCGTTGAGCTCGTCCTCGTAGTGATGCTTGACCTTCTCGATGTCCACCTCGTCGTTGCGGGCGAAGCCCTTGCCGTCGTGGCGGTCATACGGGAACGGCATGAAGCGCTCGAAGTTCTCCATGAAGCGCTGGCGGCTGGGCCTGCGGTCGTAGGGGAACTTGTGGTTTTCTTCCGGCTCCGGCTCCACGTCCACCAGTTCGTAGTTGCGGCTTCCGAGTCCGATCTCGTGGCCGGTGTTGATCGAGGTGACCTCGCTCTGCGAGTGGAACGTAGCGGCTGCGGCCTCGAACTTGCGGTCGCCCGGATGGTGGGCTTCCATCAGTTCGGCGGCGGAGCCGGGCATACCGGCGGAGCGCTTGGCGGCGTCCACGCAGGCCATGTCTATCGCAACCGCGTCGGTGGAGGCGAAAACGCCCAGGTGCGGCACGATGGGAATGTCGGCGTGGTTGGCGCAGTCGCAGCGAGGCGAGACGTCTATCGCCATGTTGATATAGCCGACCTTGCCCTTCAGAGCCTTCTCGACGCCGAGGCAGGCGTCGGCTATGGCGATATCCACAGCATCGAAGTTGATGGGAGGAATCTCGAGTATGCCCCTGCTGCCCATGACGCCGAAGCAGCCCAGGCAGGTGGCGCACTTTTCGCGCTCCCATTCTATCTCGTCGTCTTCGTTGATGTGCCACAGGTTGTATGGGCAGCAGTCTTCCAGGATCTCCCAGTCCGGCGTGTTCGCCTTGCCTCTGAAGGCTTCGGGATGGAAGACGGCGGCGGCTCCAAGTCCGTACTTGGGGTGTCCGCCCATGTGGACGTTGAGCTTGCCGCGCTTGGACTGGGCGCCTATGCCCAGGTTCTTCAGCGCGCCGCCGATGACGCCCATCGAGTGGCCCTTGAAGTGGGTGAGCGCGATGAGCACGTCGGCTGCGGCTATCGCCTCGGCTACATAAGCCTCTTTCAGCAGGTATCCCTCAGGGATGTCCACCCTGAAGTCTGCGGTGCCGAGCCAGCCGTCGGCGCACACGAACGGGCAGCCGAGCGTGGCCGAACTATAGCCGTTGCGCTCTGCGGTCAGCAGGATGTCGAGCTGGCTGGAGCGCGAGCCGTATGGCGAATAGGTCGAGGTGGTGGTGTCGCACACGAACGGCCTGCCGCCGAGTTCCTTGATGCGGTCGGCCAGCGCGCGCGCATAGACGGGGCGAAGGTACGCGGAGTTGTTCCACTCGCCGCAGTGTATCTTGATAGCCACAACATCGTTGGGGCTGATCATTTCATCCAGCTTGGCGGCATTGAAGACAGTTGTCATCTTCGCCACCAGGCTGGTTTCCGTGGATTCTGAATGAGCATCCATCCAATAGACTTTGGAATCGGCCATAACTCTCCCTCCCTGAGTATATTTTGCCTTGCAATATAAAGTATTGGTCTGTCAGGTGAGATTAACGCAACATTGGTAGCTTGTCAATGTAAACACTATATAATCGAGACGATTTCAGAGGTGGGGTTGCAGCATTCGCAAAGCCGCCAATTACTGGATTCCCGCGAAAGCGGGAATGACCGATGGCCGGGACTTGGGGAGTTTGCAATTGTCTCTATATAATCTGACGACTCTGATAAGATCGAACTGGCAACTAATAGAGGAGCGCTAACGATGCTGATAACCAGCACGGACAACATACCCGGCAGGAACATAACCGAAGTAAAGGGGATGGTGCGCGGTAGCACGGTGCGAGCGCGCAACGTGGGAAGGGACATAATGGCCGGATTCCGCAACATAGTGGGCGGTGAACTGCCGGAGTACACGAACCTGCTGGAGGAGTCTCGTGCTCTCGCTGTCGAGCGAATGACTGAGCAGGCGGAGTCGTTGGGAGCGAACGCGATAGTGGGAGCGCGCTTCACCACCGCTGGAATAACCCAGGGTGCGTCCGAGATACTCGCGTTCGGCACGGCGGTGGTCGTGGAGGACTGAGCGCGTTTACGGATCCATGACAACGCCCGGACAGCAGAATAGTCCCGGAGACCTGCGCCACTGGCTTATCGTGATGATAGTATTCGGCATCACCGGGTTCAGCGCGCTCGTGTTCAGCCGACTGCTCCTCAATGTGGTTCTGGGCATGGAAGGCAGCCTGTGGTCGGGTCCCTGGTCTTACCGCGCCATTTACCTGGCCGTAATTCCGCCGTTCTATTACGCCACGCTCATCCTGGTCGGTTCTATATTCGGCAAGCGCGAATACTTCATGCAAAGAATGGTGAAGGTGTGGAGCAGACTCATACCCCGCAGGATTCGCGGGTAGCTCAGAAGACGTACTCAGGCCCCGGAACATACTTGAACCTGTCGAACGCGTCCTCCCTGAGCGTGAAACCAAGTCCGGGCGTCTGCGGAGCATACACCGTCCCGTCCCGGATGTCGTAAGGCTCGTTGAACAGTTCGTTCATCATCGGCATATAGCCCTGGCTGACCTCCAGGATGTGGCAGTTGGGAGACGCCATAGCCATGTGGATGCTCGCCGCGAACAGCACCCCGGATCCCCATGCGTGCGGCGCGAGCCTGATTCCGCGCGCCGAGGCCATCGCACCGATGCGCCGAATCTCCGTGAAGCCGCCCGCCCTCGCGATGTCCGGCTGCGCTATGTCCACCGCGCGGTGCATGAACAGGTCCTCGAAGTCGAATCGGGTGAACTCACGTTCCCCGGTGGCGATTGGGATGATCGTCGAACGCCGCACCTCAGCGAGTCCGGGATGGTCGTCCGGCGATATTGGTTCCTCGAACCACGCGAGGTCGTACTCCTCCAGCGAGCGAGCGAGTCTTATGGCGGTCGAGACATCCAGCGAGCCGTGAGCGTCTATCATCAACTCCACGTCGTTCCCGATGCCGCGCCGCGCAGCCCTGACTCTGCGCACGGTGTTCTCCACCGAGAAGCCGTCTCTGCCGACTACCCGCATCTTCACTGCGCTGAACCCCTTGGCAGCGTATCCGCCCATCTCCTCTTCTGCCTCGTATCCGGGCGCCCATCCACCCGATCCATAGCCGCGAATCGAGTCGCGCACCGCTCCCAGAGCCTTGTAAACGGGCAGACCGAGCGCCTGTGACTTAACGTCCCAGATAGCGATGTCAACGCCCGAGACCGCCTCCATGGTGACGCCGCGCCGACCGTCCATAGGCTGCGAGTGTCCGCGTTCCAGCGCGGGCTTCCAGCGCGAGCCGTTGTACATCTTCTCCCACAGGAACTCCGAGTACATCGGGTCCTCGCCCACCAGCGCGGGAGCGAGGTCGTACTTGACGATGGCGGACACCGTCTCCGGGCTTCCGAGCGAAGCGCCCATGCCGGTCAGACCATCGTCCGTATCCACAAGTATGAGGACCGCGTCGCTCTTCACCTTGGTGCCCAGGTCCGTGCGATGCTGACGCTCGGCTGGAATAGGGTCCGACATCGGAATTGCGCGCACGTCGGTTATCTTCAAGTCTCTCGCTCCAGAATGAATAGAAGTTCCGTTGATGGGAACTCGAATGGTTAGGTCAGAGAACGGAGGTACAGGGTAGGGGGTGTGACTACGTGGAGGCCTCTGACTGCTCGCGGGCGGCCCTGTAAGCCTGGGCCATCTTTACGCCCTGGCGCACTATCTCCTGCTCCTCGTCGGTGAAGTCCCCCCACTCGTACTGGCGGAAGAACAGGCGGAGTTCGGGGTCCTGCACCTCGAAGACCTCTTCGCGGCCCTCTATGAGCCACTGGACCGAACGGCCGAGAATCTCGGCGGCATTGGGTATCTGCTCCGCCGAGAGGCCGATCTGCCCCGCCTCCACCTTCCAGGCCCAGTGTCGGCCCGACTTACCCATGAGCTTGGAGAACTCCTCCTGGCTCATGGATATGTCCTGTCTGGCCTCTTTTACTCTGAGTCCGATCTCCAGCTTTCGACCACTAACAGTTTGGGGTTGCGGCATTATTACCAGCCTCATATATGGTATGGCTTACATGATACCGCGTTTCTGGTGAAAATTCATTAACACGTTTGTGCTAGCGGACGCGGCGAGAGAATTAAATGTGGTATTTCCTACCCCTCTCGCCGCGCCGTACCGGATTCATGCGCCCCTTATGACCACCTGCGCAACCACCCCTATCACCGCCGTCACCACCGCGCCTACTCCGGTCAGCAGTATCCCCTGCAAAATCCTGATTATCCTGTCCAGCTTGCCCTCCAGGATGTCCGTGTCGTTCTCCAGCATCGCCAGACGGTTCTCCATTTCCATGTGCCTCCTCTGTTCGAACCTGCTTGGTAGTTGTCTCATTGTCGTCTTATCCGCTCCTCTCCTTAGAATCCTGCCGTGAGGGGTGTCAATGACGTCTCGACTCCGAATTTCACGCCGGACGGGTCGGAAACATCGTCACGCGCCACATATATGCGCGTGTCCTCCGGCCCTACCCTGAACGGCGCGCCCTCGTAGTCAGCCGGACCGAGAACCACGTCCGACTCGTCCAGCGTATATACTCCGTGTCCCGCCCTGCTCAGCGTGTCGAGCAGAATCCGCTCCGATGGGCCGACCCCGTTCAGGATTACCTCGCTTTCGTCAATCGGCAGGAGCGTTACGCAGTCCACCGACCACCTGAAGTGGTGAGCGCCGGCGTCATTCCCGGCTCCACCGCCGCTGAATATCCCGTGGATGTCCAGGTTGAACTCCGGCGCGGCGTAGCCATCAGGCATGGCGGTCGGCGGCAGCGCCAGTTCGCCCAGGTCGAGCGTCCTGAATTCCGACGCGGTTTCCGGAAAGACGGCCTCGCTCTCGTCCGGGGTCTTCGATGTATTCCCGGAAGACCAACCCAGCGCGAATCCCATGTGCCCGGTTTTCAGCGCGGCGTTGTCTGTGTCTGTTCGCGCCCTCGCCAAGACCCTGAATCGTCCGCGCGGCAGTGCAGACGCCACTATCCCGATGCGGACGTATCCGCACAGCGTGAACTCCGTGCGGGTCGTGTACGCTCCGGCCTTCGACCACTCCATCCGCGCGCACTCCCCGCCGCTCGCCTCCGGCGACGCCTGCGCTCTGCCCGACCATATCGCCGCACCTTCCTCGAATATCGTGCTGCCCCGTACCATGGATCCGCTCTCCGCCTGGAAGAACAGGTTGTCGTCGCGTCCTTCTCCCGACCTCTTGGCTATCCACATCCTCCGCGCGCCCGACCACGTGCCGGACGGATCGTTTATCTTGGTCTGCGCCATTGCGCCATGAGCGCCCGGGATGTCGGTTATGTCGAAGTAGTTTCGGTTCGTCCCGTCCCGCTCATTGGATAGCGTGTCCGACCTCTCCTCCTTCGGCGGCGTGGCCTCCGCTTTCGTCCGACTCTCCACGCGGATCCTGAAATCCGCGCCCACGTACGGTCGGGCGCCCATCCTCACTATTCGGATGTTATCCACGCCCACCAGGTACGCTCTGTCCGCAGCGCCGCCCAGTGTTACGTCGTCGTCGATAGCTGCCTCGATGCTCATCTCGCCGCTCGTGGCGATGTGCGAGTCGAGCGTGTCGTATGACTCGCGTCTATTCGATCCGCCGGCCATGACCGTGACCACGAAGTCGGCCTCGAAGAGCGACCCGTTCCTGCCGTCCGTCCTGATGACCGCCACCGGGAAGTCGCTCCAGTCCTCCGGCTCGTATGTAATCACCCGCAGGCCCGGAATGCTCTCCAGCCTTGTCTTGATCCCTTGCTTCATGCCGAATATCTCGTTCCTCATATCCTCATGTCCTCCCTCTCTGCATGGCTGAAAAGCGTAGGCAAATGTGTTGCAGTCAGCCACGACTTCCAATCAACAAACTCCCTCTCCCTCAGGGTTCACAAGGGTAGGCAAAAGTCCCTTCCCCCTTGACGGGGGAAGGTTAGGATGGGGGTGACTCCGCTAATCCAAGTTCAATGCCTACCCCTATCAGCTCCCTCAGGGAGAGGGTTGGGGTGAGGGTAAACACCCACCCCTCAGAGTTCCGACTAAATAGCCACTATCTTCCGGTACGGCGCGAGCAGTTCCACTGCGTCAGGGTCCAGACCGCCCACGAATCCGGTCGCGTCCGCAGACGCCGAGTCCCTGCGCTTCCACAGCCGCGAAGCCTGTATGATGACCGCCTCGCTCACCGGCCCCGGGTATTGGTATATGCCGACCTTCGCGCCTGCCGTGTGAGCCGCCGCCTTGCTGCCGTTCACCCCGCGCAGCACCGCGAGCTGGTTCTCGTCTCTGCCGTGGACGTATATCTGCTCCGAGCCGACCAGCAGCGTGTGTCCGACTCCGATGTCCTCCCCACCGCTGACATCCATGTCGCCCGACTCCGCATCGAGCGACGCGGCCACACTCTCGAACGCCTGTCTTATCCTGAGCCAGTATCCCCACTCACCCGCGATACTCACCCTGAGCATCCCCGCCGCGAACGCGCTTCTGTCGCCCGACTCCGTGTCCACTACGATTCCGGTGTACGGCGACGACAGGTCGTGCCCGCCCGTCGGGTCCGCGTTCGCGGGATGCAGAAGGTAGTCCGACTCATCCCAGACGTCCTCGAAGATCCTGTCGCCGTCCTCGTCCGTCGCCAGACCTCCCGCATCCACCGATACCAGGTCGGGGATTCTCAGTCCGGTCGAGCCGTCGCCGTCCAGCGCAATCGCTCTCCGAAGCGTGAAGAAGTGCCTGTTGCAGTAGGCGTCCACCTGCCGCGAGACGCTCTCCAGCAGCATGAGCAGGCGCTCATCGTGTTCCGACCCCGTGATATTCAGCACGGCCCCGCTTTTCATCAAATCCAGTGTTACATAAGCGTTCATTCATTCCTCCTCGAATGATTAAGGGCGGGAACTAGCCCCGCCCACTCGTCATTTGTATGTTGAAATCCCCTCTCCCTCAGGGTGAGGGTGAACTACAATTCAGTCATTCCAGCGAAAGCGGGAACCCCGAAGGGCTCGCCGCCCGGCAATCCACTGTCAGCTACAAAACTGATGACTGACTACTGATAACTGAAAACTACCTATGCCACCCCCTTGATGTTGTACTGGAGCGCCGTGTGCGTCGCGGTTTCGCGATTCCCGCTCCGCTCCGTCAGAGCGTGCCTGAAGCTCACGGTCACCACCGTCTGACGCTTCTGCGTGTCGCGGTCCACGTCCACCCGCAGGTTCCGCCTGAAGCCCTGCGCCCACTGCGTCCGATTCACCAGCAGCAGACGCCCGGTTTCCGTCGTGTTGCCCGCGTTCGTAACCTTGCCGTCCTCGTCGGCCAACTTCATGTGCTCTGACACGATGACCGGGATTCCCTCCACCGCGCCCAGCATTCCGCTCAGCAGCGTCGCGTTCGGTCCCAGCTTGTCCATCGTCCTGAAAGCGTCCACCGACTGCGCCCGTATGAACGTGTTCACGTCCATGACCCAGGCCAGTTCCGACGGGCGAACGCCGTAACGCCCCATCATCGCCCTGATCTCGTTGAACATATCGTCCGAGACCTCGGCATTGTGGTTGTTCGCCATATCGGTGTGTTCCACCAGCGGCAGGTGTATGAGCCCGTCGTAGCCCACGAGCCAGTGCGCCTTCCCCGCCGTGTCCTTCCTGATGCTCGCTCCGTCCGCGTTGATGTTGTTCGTCTGCGTGGCATCCGCGTTCAGAACGATGTCGTCCAGCACCTCTGCGGTGTTCCGCACGAGACTCGTCCGGATAGCGCCCAGCAGCGACGGCAGCACGTTGTCCTCTTCCAGCGAGAAACTGAACGGCACCTGCGCTACCAGTTCGTGCGCAGACAGCGACACCTTCCCCGTCTCGGGGGCGGACGACTTCGCCGCCGCGTTCTCCGCGCCCGGGAAGAAGTTCACGTCCCCCAACTGCGTCGGTATGTCGAACGGCTGGCTCGGCATTGGGAATACCGGAATCAGTCCGCCGACCAGGGTCTGCAAGTTCACGTCCATCCAAAACTCCGCCCGCTCCAGCGTTGGCACGAGCTCGTCGCCCGCTTTCGCCGTCGTCGAGTCCAGTGCGGCCCGCACCGCCAGGTCGCGCAGGTGCGTCAGCATAGGCTGGACCGCCTGCCTGTACTGCATCTCCGGGTCCCGCGCCAGCGTCCCCGGAAGCGACTCACGCACATACGCATTCCTCAGAAGCCTCTCCATGCCCTGGAAGTGGCGGTCCACGTCGTCCGCGCCGATGCCGCTTTTCAGCGAGCGCGTTGCCTCCCTGAGCTGCTCCGCCCACACACGAGCGTGGGGCGCGTCCGGGTCGTCGCGGTGGTTCTGCGCCACCACGCGCATTATCCCCACGTCCAACGGACTGTATCCCGCGAACCTGCCATCTCTCACCCGGATACCGCGCTCCATCCCGTCCACGCGGGTGACCTCCGCCCGCCGCCGCTCGCGCATCCGCTCCTGGAGACGCCCCACATCCAGCTTCAGCCGCTCGTTCTCCTCCTTCAGCAGACTCACGTCGCCGCTCAGATCGTCGGTGCGCTCCTTCACGAAGCTCCCGATCTCACCGATGCTCTTGTTGATCGCCCTTATCTCCTCAATCGCGTTCGTCAATTCTCTTTCTCCTTACTTGGTTATCCACTTACTTCCGTCTCATTCATTTCATGTAGAGTGAAAATCCCCTCTCCCTTGATGGGAGAGGGTTAGGGTGAGGGTGATTCCCACTACCTACTGAATTTGCACAGGCATATCCTGTCCATCACCCTAATCCCACAAATCACAGTTCAGACAGCCACCCCCTCCCTGAAGTCCGTCAATAGCCTCCGCGTCTCGTCCAGGTCTAACTCCCCCTCATCCTCTTCGATGCGAGAGAGCTGGTGTGAGGGCAACTCCTCCCTGTGGTCGAAGATCACCTTCTCACTCCGCTCCGATTCGTCCGGCGGCGGACTCAGCATCGCCCTCACCACCCGCAGATACACGTCCCGCAGCGCGTCCGGGTCCGCCGGAACGGCCACGATTGACCACTCCAGCAGCTCCGATCGCATCGCCCTGGCTCCGCGACCGGAGGGCCGCGTCTCCACAGGACGCCAGCCGATGGAAGCGCCGCGCAGGAAGCCCCGCTCCCAGGCGTTCCGCACCCGCTCTGCGAATGCGTCTCCGGCCAGGAACTCGAACTCCGCCCTGATCTGACCGGCGCTGGTGCGGGCCAATCTCAGAGTGCGGCCTATCGGAAGACCGCCAGAGTACGTCCTACCCACGTGGTCGTGCGCATAGAGCACAACCGGGTTCTTCTCATAATTCGAGAAGTCCATCCCGTCCAGGTCAACGCTCATGCCGTCCCTGGAAAGCTCGTTTGCGAAGATCGTCACCGAATAGACATCCCCGCCAACCGCCTTGCTGTCCCCAATCGCCGCCGCCGACCTGAAGGCCACGCCGCTATACATTCCGTCATCAGTCATAATTCCTCCTCCTCTTTCCTATAGCTTCCCGTCATCCTCCCTTGTACATTTATCGGCGTGAGAAAAACCTAAGTGTTCCTCGTCATTCCCACGAAAGTGGGAATCCAGGGGGGAGTGGGGCACATCCCTTACTTCCTCACCAACGCAAAACGGCCCTCAAAGGCGAATCACTCGCCAGAGAGGGCCGTTTACAGACCTGTGTGGGACGGTTACTCCGTCTCTATTCGATTGTCGCGGCTATCCCGCCGCTTCTGCCCTATTTCATATTGGGCAACTAACTATATTCTATATTAGCACGAACGATTGTGCGTTTGTCAAGGATGATTCTCTGCTATTCCGCCGTCCCAGTGTACTCCCGCTTCACAAGTTCCCAGTCTATCTCGTAGCCCAGGCCCGGTTCCGTTGGTGCGTGTACGACTCCGCCTGTCATGTCAATGTCATTCACCAGCCCGTACATATTGTCCCCGGTGCATGGGAAGAACTCGAAGAACTCGCAGTTCGGCACAGCCATCGTGATATGCAGGTTCGCTACGTTGTTCAGGGAGTTGCCTCCGTGGTGAATTTCGCACTTCATGTTGAATCCCTCCGCCAGGTGGCATAGGCGGACCATCGGGGTTATCCCGCCCGTCACCGCAACGTCGCCGCGCAGGATGTCCGTCGCGTACTGCGTGATCCACGACGTCATTCCGTAGTACCGGCCCGGAGCGTACTCCGTGGACATGATCGGGATGTCCAGCTTCTGGTGCAGTTTCACATAGTTGTAGATGTCCTCTTCCACCAGCGGGTCCTCGTACCAGTAGTAATTCAGCTCCTCGATGGCCCTGCCCACTCGCATCGCGTCCTCGTACTGGTACGCCCACATCGAGTCCAGCATCAGCTTCATATCGTCTCCGACCGCCTCGCGCACCGCCTGGCATATCTCGATGTCGTACATTGGATTCCCATGCGGGTGAATCTTATGCGCCGGCCATCCCATCTCCTTGAACCGGATAGCCTCCTCCGCGTACTCCTCCTTCGTCTCGTGGAAAGCCGTGCTGGAGTACACCGGCGCCGAGTCCTTGCACGTCCCCAGAAGCCTGTGAATCGGCTGCCCCGCGATCTTCCCGTTGATGTCCCACAGGCAGATGTCAATCGCCCCGATCACATATGTCGAGACCGACCTGTTCATCTTCCACATATCCCACCAGATAGCGCCGATGTCCTGCGGATTCCGTCCCATGACGATAGGCTTGATGAACTCGATCAGCCCTGGCGCGAAGTGATTCGCCCCCATCCGCGACGACCCCAGGAAAGCGTTGCCGCTGACCCCCTCATCCGTCTCCACCGTAACGATCCCAAGCTGCCGCGTATCCCCGAACGTCGTCCCAACCCCCGTCATCCACGGCTCCGACTTCCAGTTGAACATTTCCACTTTTACGTTTGTTATCTTCATTGATCAGTCCTTTCTTGAATTGGGATCTCTACCCAAATAACCTTCTTAACCACGAAACGAACTTATCACAGAGTTCGCCATCAACTTCCAAGTCCCTCGCCCGAATAGCCTGTCCCATCTGCCTGGGGTCTTCCCTTGCGGCCAGCCAGGCATGGACCTTCGCGCGCTGAGTCTTATTCTCCGCGAACTTCCTGTCGGCCAACGGAATCCCTTCGATGTAAACCTCGGCCAACGGCCACACAGGATCATCGCCGTGTATCATCCGAGCTACGAAGTCCTCAAGTTCGCCCGTTGACTGGTTATCCGGCATCAGCCAAATTCCCACGCGAGGCAGGTCTTCCGTCTCAGGGATGATGGTCCCCTCTGGATCAGGTTGCGTTGGTGGATTGAAACCCTCATCTACAAGACGATCCCGAACGGCATTCCATCGCGCTCGCAAATTTATATCCGCATCAACGACAATCCCGACCACCTGACGACCTGGCTGTCTGACCTCCAGCCAAATAGAGTCGAGCAATTGAGACACACCTTCCTTGTCTATTATTTGAAATTCAGGCGCGGGCTCGCTGCGGTAGCGAATATGCGAAATTACATGAAGGTCATCATCGCCCTCCACCAAGAGGACGCGGTTGGATGTGTCTGAAGGATAATGGTTCAAGGTCTAACGAAGCTCGATACCTTGTTCCGCGGCAATTTTGAGATCCCTCTCAGAATACTCTACCGCCTTGACCTTGCCACCCTTATTGAAAAGTCTTATGAGTGCGCCCTCCACCTCTTCCGTCTCAGACGCGGCCCATGCAAACCCTCTTACACAATCCCAGCTGTGCGTCGTCGCAAATACCTGTACATTGTTCTCGTGCGCCGCTTTCATGACCATCTTCCAGAAGTCGAATTGCAGGGAGTAGTGCAGCCCGTTCTCTACCTCGTCAATCAACAGGAATCCATTCCTACTGTTTGCCAGCGCCAATGCGACACCAAACAGACGCACTGCCCCATCGCCGAGGCTCTTTAGGGGAACTGGACTCTCTTCGTTCTTGAGTCTCACAACCACCCTGCGTCCACCGAAAAGAGGACGACGTAGTCTGTCGTCGCCTACTATAGCAACGCGTTCAACCATGTCGCTGAACATCAGATTCAATGCTTGAACTGCCCTAACTTCGTCGTCAGTAAGTGCCACTCGATCCCAGAACCGAGCAATGTTTGCATTATCTAGTATGCTTGGGCCTATAGATTCACATAGAGTCCCAGTCGAAAGTTCGTTTTCTTCTCGAGTGAGAAGCCTTAAATCTCTAATGCTTAAGTGACGACTGATCGGGACTTCGCTAGTTCTGTGCTGAAATTCGATCAGAAGGGCTCGCAGGTCCTCTTCAAAGAGACTTTCCTGCGTGAACATGTCCTGTTGAACAAATCCTTCTTGACTCAAGAGACCGACCCTAATGCTGAGTTGTAGCCGCTCGTTTAGGGGGCCTATCGATATGTGTTTATCTGATGCAATCCCCCTTCCGTGAAACAAAGATTCCAGATCAGGTGCAAGAGTTTCATCGTCGTCGTCGTCGATTGCTCTGCTAAATTCCTCCCGAGTTCTAAGTATTTCTGAAAGGACTCTGTACTGGCCTCGTGCAGCGTAGATTCTGACAGCATCAAGAAGCGAGGTTTTCCCCACGCCATTCCTCCCCGAAATCAGGTTCACTCGCCCCAGACGCGAGACCGTAAGGTCCTCGATCCCCCGAAACCCCTTTATCACCAGATCCGGCAGGTGCAATCCCTTGCTGTCCGATGTCTGTGTGGACATGACGCCGCTCCTTCACTCACTGACGCCATTATAGTACAGCCGGGAATCGGGGGAACAAGCAGAACTCACCCCAGCCCCACCTCAGCCCGCGCCTCCTCCACCGTCATCACCCCCGCCGACACGTACATGCTTATCCGCCGCGCCCGCTCAGTCTCCGACTCGCGCAGAGCCTCGATGTTCGACGTATCGAACTCCGCCACCAGCGACGTATCCCCGAACATCGGCAACAGACGCTCGCGCAGCGCCTCCTCGAAGAACCTCAGCTCCGGCACGATGCACGTCTCCCAGAACATCCGCCGCGTCGTCTCGATATTCGCGTAGGTCGCCCTCTCCAGGTCGTGCAGCAGAGGCTTTGGCACATTGAACGCCCGCGCCACGTCCTCCACAGTCCAGCGCAGCGTATTCAGGTACTCCATGTCCTTCGGAGAGAATCCCACCTGCGACGCCTTCATCCCCGGCGCAAGCACACCCGGACGCAGCTTGTTCTTCGGCCCCTCGTGCTTCAGCGCCCAGTTCTTGTAGAAAGCCTCGATCTGCCCATCCGCAAACCCCGACTCAGTCTCGAACAGCACCCCGGGCGTCACGTCGTTCTCCAGCCCCGACCTGTTCCCCAGCAGCGCGTCCCGGCCCATGTCCACCGACAGCCGCACCGGTCTTATCGGCGACAGCCCTGCGTACTCGTGCAGCGGATTGAAATAGCGCAGACGCACCATCTCGTCCGGTGCGAACCCAACCGGCTCACCCGACGGCCCTGTATAGACGTATCCGCGAATGTACTCCCGCTCGTCCGGCACGATCCGCACCCTGTCGGGACGCAGCGGCCACAACTCGAACGGAGCGCCGGACTCGTCCCGCTCCACCGCCCAGTACGCCTCACCCCACAGATTCAGGTAAGTCTCAGTTGCCCGCCAGAGGTCGCCGCCTGTCCAGTGCGGATTCACCCTGTCCAGAAGCTCCTGCGCAGGGTGGTCGTGTCCGACCCACTCCCTGCGCGACTGTCCGTTAACCGTAGAGACCCGGTACACCCTCAGACCGGGACGCGCCACCGCGTCTGCCCTCAGCTTGATAGCCGCGTACACCGGCACCGACTTCACGAAATAGTCCGCGTAGCTATCGTCGGACTCGTCCTCTCCCCCATACAGCCCGAACGGCCCTATTGTCCCGTCCCGCGACAGCACCGACGAGGGACCGCTCTCCGACTCCCGCTTCCCACGCCCCAGGTATCTCCGCATCCATTCCCCGATCCCACCGCCGACACCGTTCCGATATCCAATCAGTCTCATCCCCGAAATTCCTCCCGTCTTCTGCATATAGTATGTTTGTTCTATACACAGCATAAGGCATCTACTCTGTTGCGTCAAGAGGAACTGTCAGAGTGCGATCTGTCCGTGGTAATCGTCATGCCCGCAAAGCCTGTCCTCGTGAAAACGGAGAGAGACCCTTGCACAACTACCGTCATTTCCGCGAAGGCGGGAACCCTCGAAGAGGCTCGCCGCTCGGCAATCCAGGGGCGGGGTGGATGGTGCAAGTGAAAGGAAAAACCAAGGCAGCCTGTAAGCCGAGTTCTGTATCCGCGACAGCGGACGGCGATCATCTATCTGGGACTGACGTTGCCGACAGCCTCTAGCGGCCAACCCAGGGATGGTCCGGACACCCGTAGCTCCCTCTATTCGGCCTTGCCTCGGATGGGGCTTGCCTGGACCTCCGGCTGTTGCCAGCGGAGCGGTGAGCTCTTACCTCACCTTTTCACCCTTACTCGCCATGGGCGAGCGGTCTGTTTCTGTGGCGCTTTCCGTCGGGTCGCCCCGCCCCGCCGTTAGCGGGCATCCTGTCCGGCGAAGCTCGGACTTTCCTCTATCCCGGCACGAAGCCGGAACAGCGACCGCCCAGCCGCCTTGGCCATCTAAGTGTACCGCCATCTCGACCCACCCTGCCAGCAGCCATCCCGACCCGTAGGGGCGTCCCTTGTGGGCGCCCCCGTATGATTGCCACAGCTCCTTCGACGAGTGGACAACCTAATCCTGCCCATCCCATCATCCTGTAAATCCTGATTCAGACCATCACCTCATCGTCGCCAGCGACAACAACGCATGGAACAGCCTCTCCGGCAGGATACGCGCCCCGACCGTCGCCAGCCGGCAGTCCAACCCTACCGGATGCCTCAAACTGGGATTCCGCGACCTGATCACCTTCTCGATCACCCGCGCCACCTTTATCGGGTCCGCGGCGAACCAGTCGAACTGGTCGTGCCGCCTGTTGTAGCTCTCCACGTATGGAGCGTAAGCCAAGGAGGGATCGTCGGACCGCGCCGCCCTTAGCTGATTCTTCTGGAAATTCGTGTCGAACAGCCCCGGCTCTACCAGCGCCACCTTCACGCCGAACGGCGCGACCTCGGTCCTCAGCGACTCGCTCAGCCCCTCCAGCGCGTACTTGCTGGACACATACGCTCCGTTGAACGGCGTCCCGATCCTGCCCAGCACCGAGCTTATGTTCACGATCCTGCCCGATCTTCGTTCCAGCATTCCCGGGAGCGTCGCATGGATCATCCTCACCGCGCCGAAGAAATTCGCCTCGAATTGCAGCTTCAGCTCCTCTATCGAAAGGCTCTCGATGGGCCCCCACACCCCGAACCCCGCGTTGTTCACCAGCGCGTCGAATCCTCCGAACTGCTCGATCAGTCCAGGCATCACCGATTCCACAGACTTGCCCGAGTTCACGTCCAACTCCACGCCCCACACACGCAGTCCGCGCTGCTCCGCATCCTCGAACAGCCCTTCCAGCCTCTCCAGCGATCGGCTCGCCCCGACCACAGTGTACCCCTTCTCGGCCAGATGCAGACACGTCACCCTCCCAATCCCGGACGATGCACCCGTGACCAGAACGGTGTTTATTAGTCTGTCAGCCATCAGAAAACTCCTCGTAGATTCCAAACCCATGCGGCTCTCGACGATCATGGACGCTTAGAGGCGATCCGCAACTGACACACGGCAGGTTTCCTCACACCGGTTCCGCAACTCCCAATTGATCGGAGAGGGTTAGGGCCTGCCCGCTACGCCGCCACCCTGTACGCTATGCAGTTCACAATCTCTATCGTAAGCGGCGGCTGCGCCAGGCCGGTCGTTCCAATTACAGCCCTGCACGGCATACTGGAAATGAACTCGCTGTAGATCTCATTCAGCAGCGACCACTTGTCCATGTCGGTCAGGAAGACGACCAGCGTGACGACGCGACTGTAGTCCGTTCCCGCCGCCTCGAGCGACTGTTGCACATTATGGAAGGCAGCGCGGTATTGCTCTTCGTCGGACTTCCCCGCGAGCATACCATCGAACCCGGATGCCGTCGTTCCTCTGACGTGAACTTTGATCGCCTTCACCTTCAGCATCCGTGTCAGGTCTTCGTCGAAGTAGTCCCCGTACAGCCCCGCGCGGTACGAGTCGAGGTCCGTCGTCTGGTGCCGCCCGTCTGCGATAATCAGGTCCAGAAGCGTATCCCGTTCCTCGAATGACAGCTCCTGGGCCTCCTCTATGCTCATAGCGTCCAATTCGGCGAGAGTGTAAGTCATCATAATTCTCCTAACAGCCACGTTCGATTATCATCCATTGTGGACAGCGTCGCAACTAATATGTCTCGTTCACCGACGTGGACACCGCAGCGCGTCCCGTCCGAGAGCCACACCCGCCCATCTGGGTCGGGGGTGCGAGCGAAGGCGCGCTCCGACGGACGGTGCGCTATGGAGACGGCTGGCACCCGATCAGGATACGCCTGTCCGATTTCAGGGACAGAGATATTTCCCGCCTGCGCAAGATGGCGGACCGAGAGCGGATGCCCATGCCCGCGCTCTGTCCGAGGATACGCCTGCGCATCACCGAGTCACCCATGCCTGATGACCGGCGCATCGCCGGCGAAGGCAGCCTTGACCAGATCAGGTCCGACCTCGAAGGGCTACAGGCCCTCGGCTGCACCCACGTCCTGCTCGACACCTACTACGACGACATCGAGGCCACAACCCACCACGAGACCGCATGGAGAATGCTCACGACAGTAGCCGAAAAGGCCGTTGACCTGAGAAACGAAACGGTGCGGTGACTTCCAACACAACCGTACCCGGGTGACGACAACATACCATCACGCCCGTCGTAACTTCGGCGCGACCACTGCCAGCACAAGCGCCAGCGTAATGCCGGTGACTCCCACCACCTGGGCCGCCGCGGGCGCGCCCCAGACTCCGGCGATAGCCCCGGCGGCCATGCTGCCGAAGCTGTAGGCCAAGATGGCGAAGGAACGCAGCCCCATGATCCTGCCACGAAACTCCTGTTGCGTCGTGCGAAGCAGAAGTGTGAGTATCAGCACCTGCGTGGACGCGAATGCCGCGCCCACCAGCACGAACAGGCCCATGGACAGGTAGAAAGACCCCGAAAGAGAGAAGAGCAGGACCATCGTGTGCCACATGATTACGGCCACGAACAGCAGTCTGCCTGTGTGTGGGAGGCTGGGAGCCATCGCGAGGCCCAGCGATCCGCTCAACGCCCCGACGCCGAAGCCGAAGAGCAGCAGACCCAGCCCGGCCGAATCGGTGCCCAGTACGTCCCGCGCGAAGATTGGGGCGAGTCCGGTGTGTACCGTCCACCCGGTAAGGTTGATGATGACTGCCGCGGTCAGCACGGCCCAGATGACCTGATTGCCGGCGGCATACCGCAGGCCTTCGGTTACCGTATGCATCACCGACTCCGGACGGCTGGTTCTTTCCGAACGTTCGATCCTTATGCCCACCGCAACCATCCCGCTGGCCAGGTACAGCGACGCGATGACCAGGTAGGCGCCCTGTGGTCCGAACCACTGGTACAGCAGCCCGCCGATGACCGGGCCGCACAGCATGGCGATATTCATAGCCACTGTGTTGAAAGCCGCGCCGTTGTTCACTCGCTCCCTGGGCAGCGTATCGCCCACCAGCGACTGGGCGACCGGCATCTGGAAGAGGCGCACGACACCCATGGACAGAGTGATAGCGAAGATATGCCAGACCTCCAGCAGGTCCGTCAGTATCAGCGCCAGCATCAGAATGCCCATGATACCCATCACGAATTCGACCGATACAAGCAGTAGGTTGCGCGGCAGACGGTCGGCGATGGCTCCGGCGAACAGCGCCAGAAAGTTCAGCGCCATGCGCGCCGCTGCGATGGAACCGACCAGAAACGGGGAGTCCGTCAGCGAGAGGACAAACCATCCCAGCACCGCCGACTCCATCTGCGTCCCGATCCCCACAAGCGTTGTCGAGCCCCACACAAAGGCGAAGTTGCGGTGTCGGAAGACGCCCAGAGGCGTGGAAGCCCGGGTCAGCGAGCCGATGAGTCTCAAGCTATAATCCTGCAATAGTCTATTGGCGAAGCATATCACGGCAGAGCAGGCATATATTCTTGCATTCACAGCCCACGAGCCGTAACATTCGGTTCCAGCGAACACATCAACGCTTTCAGCGCATGGGGGAAACATGAACATCGCTCGCTTTCTGAGGAACGACCGCGTCCAGTGGGGAATCATCGAGGGAGAGGAAGTGCGCGCGCTCCAGGGCAGTGTCTTCGGGTCGCCCAGTCCTGGGCGCGTTCTATGCTCGCTTTCGGAAGTCCGGCTTCTCGCGCCGATTGATACGCGAACGAACAAGGTCGTGGCCGCCGCCGCCAACTATGGCGAACCCGACGGGAGGGACGGCCCTGGCATATTCCTGAAGCAGCCCGGGACCGTCGTCGCGCACAACGAGCCTATCGTGTATCCCCGTATCTGCCGCTCCGTCATTCACGAGGCCGAACTGGGCATCGTCATCGGGCGTAGCGCCCGGAGGGTCAGCGCGTCGGACGCGCTGGACTACGTCTTCGGCTACACCTGCGTAAACGACGTCAGCGCAAGTGAAATGACCACCAGCGACGTAGGTCGCGGGACCAGTATGAGGGTCAAGCACTTCGACACCTTCTGCCCCATCGGGCCCTGGATAACGACCGGCCTGGATGGAGACAACCTGCGAATCCAGTGCAGGGTGAACGGTGAGACCCACGTTGACGGTTCCACCGGCGGCATGGTCTGGGGCGTGGCCGAGCTCATAAGCTGGATGTCCGAGGTAATGACGCTGAATCCGGGCGACATCATTCCCGGCGGGTGCCCGGGAGTGGGCGAGATCAATGTCGGAGACAGTGTGGAGGTGGAACTGGAGGGCATAGGGGTACTCAGAAACCCGGTGGTAGCCGACTTCTAACCGCCTCCCTCCCGCCGCACACCAGGGTCTTTCGGTTATCAACCAGTTAAACCAAGTACGTTCGTGGTGAGCTTGTCAAGCCATGAACGGGCGGCCCTTCGACAGGCTCAGGGCGAACGACAGAAGTGGCATCGGGAAATAACCGAATGACCCTGCGCCGCACACCCGCGCTGTTCACTTTCGCGCTCTGCATACGCTATAATGCGAACATACAAACTAACTAAGGGGCGCGTCCGAAGATGATCCTGAATCGCAACATACATAAATACACGCTTATGCTGGCCCAGTGTCGAAGGGGCGAAAAATGTTCCCCATAGCTAACACAGGTGATTAACAGGTGAATTGCTGGTGGTCTAGTCACCTGTTGCCCACCTGTCGAGCCACCTGTTCCCACCTGTCGCTTTATAAATAAATATATATGACACCGCGAATCAGTCCGATTCAATGGCCGACTTTCCAAAAACCCTGGACTTTTGCAATCACCTGATACCCTAAACTTCTTTGCAATCTGGAACAAGGCTGCATTATGCTATAGTTATTGAACAAACATCAGAGATCGGGAGCCTCAATTGAAGATTACTCAAGAAGAAGTTGTGGACAATCAAACGACTCTCCGCATCGAACTTGAGGAAGCGGACCTGAATCCATACTTGGACCAGGGATACAGGCGACTGGCTCCGCAGATTTCGCTGCCCGGATTCCGAAAGGGTAAAGTTCCCCGGCACATCGTCGAAGGCTTCATGGGGCGCGAGAGCCTGCTCAACGAAGTCCTCGACAACATGGTCTTCGAAGTAACCAGCAAGGCCATCGAAGAACAGGAAATAGACTCCGCCGGAGTGCCGAAGATAGAGGACCTCGAACTCGATCCTGTCAGCTTCACCGCCACCATAGCCCTGAGACCCGAGGTCGAACTGGGCGACTACAAGGCGATCCGCGTCCCCTACGAAGCGGAGGAAGTAACCGACGAACTCGTTTCGAAAAGGATTGACAACATACGCGAGAGCCTCGGCACCTGGGAAACGGTCGAAAGGGCGCCGCAGATGGGCGACCTGCTGAACCTGGACGCCCGCGGCGAGATAGAGGGCGAGGAGTTCTGGAGCCGCGAAGACGGCGTATTGTACTTGGACGAAGAGGGCTCTGTGCCGGTAACCGGATTCCCGCAGGCAATGGTAGGAATCGAACCCGGACAGGAAACAGACCTTACGCTCTCGATCCCCGAAGACTTCAGAGACGCCTCGATAGCCGGTAAGGAGGCGTCTTTTACTGTAACGGTGAAAGAGGTCCGGGAACGCAGTCTGCCCGAACTGAACGACGAGTTCGCACAGGGCCTTCCCGACGGTTACGAGAACCTGGAAGCGCTCCAAAATGCGGTCAGGGAAGGCATGACCACGGACGCGGAGGCGAGGCTGGAACAGGAGTATGAGACCGAGGTGGTCCAAACCCTGATAGACGAAGCGACTATCACCATACCGCCCGTCATGCTCGAAAACGAGACCAACAGGGTTCTGAACACACAGGAGCAGTTCCTCGAGAGGGCGAACATACGCAGGGACGACTACCTGCGCTCCATTGGTAAGACCGAAGAAGAAGCCGAGCAGGAGGCCGAGGAGGAAGCGGATCAGCGCATAAGGCGCACTTTCGCCCTGGACAAGGTCTCCGAACTGGAGAACATCGAAGTATCGGAGCAAGAGATAGACGAGCGGTTCAACGAGATGTACGCGGGCCAGCGCATGAGAAGGCAGGAGCGCCGCAGTCGCCGCGAACCATTGAGCGATATGCTCAAATATGAAAAGACCGTCGCGCTTCTCGTGGAGACCGCCAAGTCAGATCCCGAAGGCCAAACCGCCGAAGAGCAGCCAGAATCCAACCCGCAAGATGTCCAAACTCAAGAAGGAGATGCGCAAGATGATGAATAGGCCCGAGAACGTCATCCCCATGGTGGTGGAGTCCGGTTCCAGGGGAGAGCGCGCCTACGATATATACTCGCTGCTCCTGAAAGAGCGGATCATTTTCCTGAGCACCGCGATATACGATCAGGTCGCCAACAATATCATCGCCCAGCTTCTCTACCTCGACAGGGAAGACCCGGACCGCGACATCAGCCTGTATATAAGTTCGCCCGGCGGCTCGATACCCGCGGGTCTCGCCATCTACGATACGATGCAGCTAATACGCCCGGACGTTTCCACGATCTGCGTGGGAATGGCCGCCAGCATGGCGACCGTGCTCCTGTGCGCGGGCGCGCCCGGCAAGCGTTTCGCCCTGCCCAATTCCACAGTCCACATGCACCAGGCCATGAGCGCGGCCCAGGGACAGGCCTCCGACATCGAGATAGCCGCGCGGGAGGTGCTCCGCCAGCAGGACATAATCCGACAGATTATCTCCGACCGGACCGGGCAGCCCATAGACAAGATAGCGGTGGATTCCGACCGCGACTTCTATCTGAGCGCGGCTGAGGCCAAGGAGTACGGCCTGGTGGACGACGTGCTGGAGAACCCGGGGATGGCGGCCGCAGCCGACTGACCGTCTCATTCGGTAAAAAACGCATTCCATCTGGGATATACTGATCAGCGAGGTGGTCCGCACTCATGACTACGGGGCGAAACGAGTACCAGTGTTCTTTCTGTGGTAAGCCGAAAGATCAAGTCAAACGCCTGATAGCCGGAATAGATCGCGTGTATATATGCGATCAGTGCGTCGGACTGTGCGACCAGATCATCTCTGAAGAAAGGCCGGCCCAGAGAAACCAGAGTGCCCAGAACAGGTTCCTGCACAAGGGCCTGAACCCCAAGTTCATCTACAAGAAGCTCGAGGAGTACGTCATAGGCCAGGAACTGGCCAAGAAGACCCTCAGCGTGGCGGTTTACAATCACTACAAGCGCATCTGGTCCAACCTGAGACACCCCGACGTCGAGCTTCAGAAAGCCAATATCCTGATGCTCGGACCATCGGGATCGGGCAAGACCTACCTCGCCCAGACTCTCGCCCACATACTGGAAGTCCCCTTCGCCATCGCCGATGCCACGACCCTCACCGAAGCCGGATACGTCGGCGAAGACGTGGAGAACATTCTGCTCAGGTTGATACAGGCAGCGGACTTCGACGTATCGCTCGCCGAAAACGGCATCATCTACATAGACGAAATAGACAAGATCGCGCGCAAGAGTCCGAACGTCTCGATTACCAGGGACGTGTCTGGGGAAGGCGTTCAGCAGTCGCTTCTGAAGATAATCGAGGGCTGCGTCGCCAACGTCCCGCCGCAGGGTGGACGCAAACACCCCCACCAGGAACTCATCCAGATACGCACGGACAACATTCTGTTCATCTGTGGAGGCGCGTTCGAGGGCATCAACGAGATCATCGAGAAACGCGCCTTCAAGAATCTCAGGCGCGTCGGGTTCAATACCGGCGGCGCGCCGGAAACCCTGAAAGAACGCACAGCCGACCAGGTTCGCAGGCACGTCAACGGCGACGACCTCATGGAATACGGGTTCATAACCGAATTGGTCGGTCGTCTGCCCGTCGTTGTAAGCCTTGACTCGCTCTACAAAGAAGACCTCGTGCGCGTTCTCACCGAACCACGGAACGCCTTCGTCAAGCAGTACCAGGCCCTGTTCGCCATAGACGAACTCGAACTGGTCTTTACCGACGACGCTCTCGAAGCCGCCGCCGAACAGGCCATCAGGCAAAAGTCCGGCGCGCGCGGACTGCGCACGATCCTCGAACAGACACTCCTCGACGTCATGTACGAACTGCCCGGCACAAAGGGCATCAAGCAGTGCATAGTGGACGCGGGCGCGGTCAACGGCGTCTCCCCAATCCTTCTGGTCACCGGCGAAGGACACAAAATCCCGCTCCGCATGACCGCCCCCGAGGCCGAACAGAAGACGGCGTAGCGACATAAGTCCTCTATTTGTGATATATTGCACATACGATGACGCAGCTTGCCGCCACTCCCAAGTCCGCCCCATCCAGCGGTCGCGGTTTCGCCAGAGACGCGCTGCTTATTGCCAGTGCGCTGCTCATGGCCCTCACCCTTTACATGGTGTACTTCTGGGCTCCGACCGAGCAGAACCTCGGCGTCTCTCAGCGCATCTTCTACTTCCACGTCCCGCTCGGCTGGATAGGCATGGTGTCCATCATCATCGTCGCCTTTGCCAGCCTGATGCACCTGTTCACCGGACGTCAGCGGTGGGACGACCTCGCCTACTCCACCGCCGAACTCGGCGTCATATACGCCAGCCTCATTCTCGTAACCGGGGCCATTTGGGGCAAACCCGTATGGGGAGTCTGGTGGACCTGGGACCCCAAGCTGACCACCACGCTCGTGCTCTGGTTCATATACGTCGCCTACCTGATGATACGCGCCTACGGGCCGATGGGCAGCCAGGGCAGGCGTTTCGCCTCGGTCATCGCGCTAATCGGAGCGATTGACGCCCCCATCATCTACATGGCTTCTATCTGGTGGAGAACAGCCCACCCAGCGCTCAACATCGGTCCCGCCGCTGACGAAGCCGAAGCCATAGGCGATTCCAGAATCTACATAACTCTGCTCGTATCCGTCGTCGCGTTCACCGTGATGTACATAGCGTTGCTGACCGAACGATACGCATTGAGAAAGTCGGAGTCCGACCTTGACGAACTTCATCAGAGAATGGCATAGTGGTCACGCCCTGCGTGTAGCGCTCTTGGGAGCGCTCATCAGTCTTGCGCTCGTCGCGTGGTCCACGCTGAGCGGCCTGGGAGCTATCTCGCCCGCACAGCAGGGCAGTGACCCCGAGGCAAACCTTCCATTCCTGTTTGCCGTATTCATAATCACCTGGGCCGCTTTCTTCGTGTATGTATTCTACGTTTCCAGACGGCAGAGGGAGATGCAGCGCGAGATAGAGGCGCTCAAGCGCGCCCTGGAAGAGCGCGACAGACAATCGTCCGAACAGGACTGAGCAAACGACTGCGATATCCCATGCGAACATTCACAGGCTGATATGTCCCAGACACTCGCTCCACTACCCGAAACTCAACCCCCCGACGAAGGCATTCTCTCGTCACATCGAGTAAAGATGCTGATAGCATTCGCGGTACTGGTTGGCGCGCTCGGCTACTTCGTCTTCCAGGCGTTCTCCGGGGCCGCCGTCTATTACTACACGGTGGGCGAGATCAACGACATAGGCCCTTCTCCCGAGGGCAAGACAGTCCGCGTCAGCGGCAAGCTGGAGCCGGAATCGTTCCACCGCGCCGCAGGCTCGACGCTCTCCGAGTTCCGCCTGACCGACGGCTCCGAGACCCTCGCCGCAGCCCACGAAGGCGTACTCCCCGACCTGTTCTTCAACGAACACTCCGAGATCATCCTCGAAGGCAGCTACGACCCCAATGGCGTATTCAAGAGTGAAAACATCATAGTGAAGTGTCCGTCGAAGTATGTCGCCGCTGAGGGCGACACGGGCTGAGAGATGCCATCCTCATTCAAGTCCCATCCGTGAGCCATTACAGAGAATTCCCAGCCGACTACGAGCAAGAGCTTCGCGCTCTCGAACCTGCCTATCTCCTGTCGGACGATCCCATCGAGCAGTCGGGGTTCCACGGCGGTCCGGAGCGCTGGCGCGCCGAACGAGGTCCGGTCCTCGATGCCATCGAGTCCGACGGCAGCCTTCTGGACGTCGGATGCGCCAATGGCTACCTGCTGGATTGCCTGGTGCGTTGGGGAAGGGAACAGGGGATAGACATTACCCCGCACGGGCTCGACCTTGGAGAAAAACTCATAGGCATGGCCAGACAGAGGCTCCCCGGGTTCTCCGATAATTTTCATGTCGGCAATGCCTGGAACTGGCGGCCGCCCATGCGGTATGACTACGTATATATGCTTTGGGACTGCCTGCCCCAATCTCATCTGGCAGACGGCATTCGGAGGCTGCTGGGAGAATTTCTGGCTCCCGAAGGCCGGCTGATTCTCGGGTCATACGGCAGCCGTTCACGAAATGAAAAGCCATTCGACATAGCTCGGTTCGTCAGAGAGATGGATATCGAACCCGATGGCGTCGCCTGGGGTGGAGACCCTCCACTAACTCTGTTCGTTTGGATTGACGCTCCTCGTTGAAGCCCAAACCAACGCCTGCTATCGTAGGGTCACCAGGACTCTACTTTGTTTCCAAGACCAGCCGATACCGAAGAATCCCCAGATAGTGCGAGGCTGCTGCCCCCCGGACTCGACCGGACGCCGTATGTAACATGGCTGCTTCTCGGCGCAAACATCGCCTTGTTTCTTCTGACCGAACTGCTCGGGGGCTCAACCGCCGTAGATGTTCTTGTACGCCTTGGCGCCATGGAGAGCTGGCTCATCGCGTCCGGAGAGTACTGGCGGCTGTTCAGCGCCATGTTTCTCCACTCCGGGCTGATACACCTGGGATTCAACGTCATTGGCCTGCTCATTTTCGGCCACCAGGTCGAGCGGCTGTACGGCTACGCCCGCTTCCTGGTCATCTACATTCTTGCCGGACTGGCTGGCAGCATAACCAGCTACGCATTCAATCTCAGCTCCGCCCCTTACGCGATAGGGGTCGGCGCAAGCGGCGCGGTATTCGGCATACTTGGCGCGCTTGTCGCCTTCTTTCTCTCTAATCGGGGTCCCCTTGGGAAAATGGGACGCCAGACGATGACCGGACTTCTGGCTCTCGCGGCAATCAACCTGGCCGTCGGCTTCATAATGCCCGGCATAGACAACTTCGCACACATAGGAGGATTCGCGGGGGGTCTGCTGCTTGGAATGGCTTACTCTCCCAGGTATGCACCGGTCTATGACTTCATGGGCTGGACGGAGCGACTTCAGGATACCAACCCTATGTTCAGACGGCTGTGGGTCCTGCCGGTTGCAGTCGCAATACTGGTTGTTGGCGTCTTGATAGGCAACTGGATGGTTGGCGAATCGCCGGTCTCCTACCTCAAGGACGCCCAGAAGCACCACGAGCAGGGAGAGTTCGGGCTTGCGCTGGTCCTGGTCGAAGAGGCCCTGGACCTGCATCCCAACTACGGTGCCGCCTATCTGCGGCGCGCGCTCATCATGGCCGATCTCGGAAATGTCGAGCGTGCCATGGATGACCTCGGTCGTGCGGTCCGCCTCGGTCTCCCGGACTCCGATAGGTCGCGGGCGCTAAATCTCCTCCTGGAACTTCGCGCCAGCCGCTAAACTGGAACTTTCACTATAAAGCTATTCAGCATATAATCGCCATGCACTGCAACACGGAGATTATATATAAGTGCGGATATCCTACGATCTGAGAAACAGACTGCCCGGAGACATATTCGGCGGCGTCACCGCGACCGTAATCGCGCTGCCGGTGGCGCTGGGGTTCGGAGTGGCGTCTGGACTCGGTCCCATAGCGGGCATATACAGCGCGATAGCCGTCGGATTCTTCGCCGCCGTATTCGGTGGCACCCCTTCACAGATTAGCGGCCCGACCGGCCCAATGACCATCGCCATGGCCGTCGTATTGATTCAGCATGCGGGCGGAGACCTTACCAAGGCGTTTACCATCGTCATGCTTGCCGGCCTTTTTCAGATAGCTCTGGGCATACTGAGAATAGGCAGTTTCGTCACATACACGCCTTACTCGGTTATCTCAGGCTTCATGTCCGGCATCGGCGTGATAGTCATGACCATCCAGGTACTGCCGTTCCTTGGCGCTAACAGCGTGCCGGGGGGACCGATAAACTCAATCCGGGCGTGGCCGGAAGCAATCGCGAACCTCAACTACCACGCGCTGATAGTCGGCCTCATTGCCCTGCTGGCGGGGATATTCTGGCCCAACAGACTCAGCAAATATCTTCCCGGACCGCTCGTCGCTCTCATCCTGGGAACGGTGGCGGCGATCTTCTTCTTCACCAACGCCCCCATCATCGGAAAGGTGCCAACCGGACTGCCCGAATTCTTCATTCCCGAAATCACTCCGGGCTTCCTCGCCAGCGCATTGCAGCCCGCATTCATCCTCGCCCTTCTCGGCTCCATAGATAGTCTCCTGACCTCACTCGTAGCCGACTCGATCACACGCACCAGGCACAATCCCAACCGCGAACTGATGGGTCAGGGACTCGGCAACTTCGTCGCGGGCATCGTCGGAGCGCTTCCCGGCGCGGGGGCCACGATGGGCACGGTGGTCAACATACGCGCAGGCGGACGCACTCCTGTTTCCGGCGCGCTTCGTTCGATCGTCCTGCTCGCTCTTGTACTAGGTCTGGGGCAGATAGCCGAACCCATTCCCCACGCTGTTCTCGCCGGTATCCTGATAAAAGTGGGCTGGGACATCATAGACTGGCGCTTCGTAACTCGTGTCCGACATGTCCCGCGCGAGTATCTCGTGGTCATGCTTATGACGCTTCTGCTTACGGTATTCGTAGATCTCGTAACTGCCGTAGCGTTGGGGCTTATAGCATCGGCGGTAATGCGCGCGCGACAGTCCGAGCAGCTAGAGCTGGACAGCGTCGTCTCAGTCCCCCTTCTCGACCAGACTTTCCTATCCGACCCGGATGCGGATGAGGACGAGTTCGATATGTTCCAGGCTCGCGCCGGTCTGCTGGCCTTCCGTGGACACTTCTCGGTAGCCTCGGCCAACGAACTTGTGCGCGTGGTCAGCGCGGACATCCATGAACACGAAGTAGTCATCTTCGACTTCTCAGATACCACTCACATGGACGACAGCGCCGCCCTCATAATGGAGCAGCTGATAAGCAGCGCGGGAGATGAAGATACCGAGTGCATAGTCATGAACCTGTCAGGCTCCGTAGCCAGCAGCCTGAACTCGTTCAACGTGTTCAAGGATATACCGGATGACCGCTTCGTTGACAACCTGGAAGAAGCCAGAGAGCTTGTCAGGGACATATTGGATGACTAGACTGGTTCCTGGAGAATCCCGAAACCGAGACACATACATAGGCTCGCGCGAGACTCGCTACCCGCCGCAAAGCCGTCGCAGTTCCGCCTCCAACTCCGCCAGCCTCGCCTCCGCGGACGCGCGTCGTTGCTCAGCGCCATATCACTGTGTCCAATTGTGCTATACTGTCGCCTAGCAGTACTCCGGATAAGAGGAAGCCCGCAATTCAGGAGAGGTATCATGGCCTCAGGCGCATCGGGGAGCGAATTCTCTTTCGCGACCTTTTCCCAAAATCCCTTTTACGAAGAACTGAATGCCAGACTGGTTGCCATGGCAGAGCCTGGATCCGGCCAGAGGATAGTTGATCTCGCTTGCGGCACCGGGGGTGTTACCAAGCTCATACTTGAACATGTACGTGGGGCAAGGAACTCCGTGGTCATTGCTATGGACCACTCGGCGGGCGCTCTCAAACAAGCCATGGACGATTTGAAGTCTCACAAGGACACCGCCGTCCAGTTTGTACAGAGCCAAGTGGAGCAGATGTCGGACGCGCTTAAAGAAAATGCGGACACCGTCATCTTCTGCAATGCTATTCACTACATACCTGACAAGGACGCTCTCGTCGGCGAAATATCCAAATCGCTAAATCCCGGCGGCAAGTTCGCCTTCAATACTTCGTTCTACGAGGGCGGGCAGGTTCCCGAGTCCATGGCCTTCTACCGCAAGTGGATGTTCAAGTCAGCGCGCATTCTGCGTAGGGAGCACGGAATGTCGCCTCGGAGGACCGAGAAAGTAGAGTCCAGGAAGCACCTGTCTGCGGACCAGTACCGCGATTTGCTTGAACGTAACGGTTTCCAGGTCATTCGGCTGGAAGAAGACAGGGTCTTGGTCCCCATCGAGGGTTGGTTGGACATCAGCACGTTTGAAGACTTCATAGCCGGCACGCTGCCAGGGGTCCCTCTCAAGGAGGCCAGCGACTCGCTCCAGAAGGGCGTTCACCAGACGTTCGAGGAGATGGAAATAGAATACGTGCCCCGAAACTGGCTGGATGTGGTGGCTGTCCGAACCTAGCATTTGGCTCTCTATCTCACAGAGGCTGACGTTGACCGCGTCTTCGACATGGACGCGGCACTCTACGCCGTCGAGTCGTCCCTTCTGCACCAGGCCAACGGCAATGCCATAAATCAGCCCAGGCAGCGCCTTAACTCAGGCCCCGACACCCACGTCAACACCATGATGGCATCCGACAACGAGTGGGGTGTCTTCGGATTCAAGACATACACATTCGCAGGCGGGATCTATAACTTCTTCGTCTTTCTCTCCGACAGCCGCACGGGCGAACTGCTCGCGATCATCGAGGCGAACCGGATGGGACAGCTTCGGACGGGTGCGGCGACCGGAATTTCGACGAAGTTCATGGCGAACCCGGAGACGTCGAGCGTGGGAGTGATCGGCAGCGGTTTCCAGGCCAGAACCCAGCTCGAGGCAGTCGGCAGGGTACGCGAACTTCAACGGGTGAAAGTTTACAGTCCCAACGCGGAACGTCGGAGCGCCTATGCGCTGGAGATGTCGGATAGGCTCGACCTCGATGTTACCCCTGTGGGGTCGGCGCGGGAAGCAGTGGATGGGGTCGGGATCGTAGTGACCATCACCAGTTCACGGACGCCGGTATTGCTTGGCGAGTGGCTGGAGCCGGGTATGCACATAGCGGCGGCTGGGGGCGCAGACCCGTATGTGAGCGAACTCGACTTTGGCGTCGTCGAAAGGGCCGACCTGACAGTCGTTGACGACAGAAACCAGTCGCGGATAGAGTCGGGCGAATTGATGATGCCGGCGTCTCAGGGTCTGCTCATTTGGGAACAGACACGGGAGTTGTGGCAGGTTGTGAGCGGCCAGGTTGCGGGCAGAAGCGCCTGTGAGGATGTGACGCTGTTCAAGTCGTTAGGCATGGCGTTGTGGGACGTTACTTCGGCGAAAGTGGCGTACCACAGGGCGGTGGATCAGGGCGTTGGACTATCTATACCTTAGACAGGATCCTTTCCAGCCGGTCTAAAACGGCTGTCCCCAGATGTCCGCGAGCTCAAGCGCGAACCCGGCTAATTCAGGATCAGCCGACACAGTTTCGGGGTTCTCCAGGATTTCTACCTCCGAGTCTGGACGATACACGTAAACCCGCCCGTCCAGTGGGTCGAGCAGCCAGCCCAGACGCGCGCCGTTCTCTATGTATTCGTCCATCTTGGCCCTGAGTACGCTGAGCCTGTCGCTTCTGGAACGAAGTTCTATTACGAAGTCAGGGCATATATGCCCGAAGCCGCGCTTGTCCTCAGTCGTCAGTTCGGCTAGGCGGGGTCTGGGTATCCACGCCGCATCCGGCGAGCGAACCGCTCCGTTGGGAAGCGTAAATCCTGAACTTGGCCCGAACGCCACTCCGCCGCCGTCGCGTCGCGCCCAGATTCCCAACTGGACAGATATGTCTAGTTCCTTACTACCAGTATCAATATGTACCGGAGTCATTAGTTCCAGCTCCCCATCGGCGGTTCTCTCGATCCTGACTTCGTGATTCTGTTCGCAGAAGGCCACGAACTGCTCCTCGGTCAGTTCGATCACAGGACTCAGCCTGAGAACGATAGGGAGAGTGGTATCCGCCGCCCGCTCCACGCGGGGCGGGGTCAATGTCTGCGTCGCCATAACTACATTCTCCGATACTTTATTGTCCGTCAGAAGGCCGGGGCTATCTGAATACGACAGACGTCATCATCCCCAAAGGGGCGGCTTGAACACCATCAGGTAAACTAGTGCGACAATGACGACTACCTTTGCCACCATGAGTATTCGGCCCCGATTGTGAGCCGCGTCGTATTCAGCCGGGCCAGACGATTCGTCTTCTGTCAGCGCTATCTGCCTCCTTATGAGGCGGGTATGGAATCCGACAAGGCCCATCAGTACGATAAACAGAAGAATGGAGAGTTCCAGCCAGGGGGTAGCCCATGCCCATGAAGCGCGGTCTATCAGTCCCAGTCCTGTTAGAAAGAGAATCACGTATGCGGGACTGACCATTCGCAGTTCCAGCGCACGAAGGGTTTCCAGCGTGAACTTCCTGGATTCCGGGACCAGGACCGCGCGCCGCATCCAGAAGAAGTAAGAGACGGTGGCCCCGACCGCGACCAGCGCTGACAATATATGCAGAGTGAGCAGAATCTGAACAGTGGTAGTCATATACTACACTCCCATGGAACAGGCGCATCCGCCTGGCCCGCACCCGCCACATCCGCCCGCGCCAGCCACTGAACCGACGCTACCGTATTCGTCCGACGTAAACGCCGCAAACACCGACAGCTTGCGCTCGGAGTCGCCATCGCATATTGGACAGGGCGCCTCGTCGTCCATTCGGCTCACTGGACGCAGTTTGTCGAACCTGTGGCTGCATACGTTGCATACGTATTCGTATATTGGCATGACTCCCTCCATCTTAACATTTCCCCATTTGATATTAGTATTCTAGGATTGGGAAGCGAGGCGGTCAACTGACCATTGGATGGATTTGCTTATCCTGAGTGCGCGAAAAGGGCGAGGATTGAGAACTGACGACTGAATACTGAAAACTGTATAATCAGCCAACCCAAATTGCAGGAAGTGACAGATGCTTCAGACACAGGTTCTACCGGATGAACGGGGAAGGTTCGGACAGTTCGGGGGCATGTTCGTCCCCGAGACGCTCATGGGCGCGATTCACGAACTGGAGGCCGAATATACGGCGGCGGCAGCGGACGAGGAGTTCCAGGCAAGGCTCCAGACGCTTTCCCGCGACTATGTGGGCAGACCGACGAAGCTGTATTACGCCGAGAACCTGACGCGCGAACTCGGCGGCGCGCGCATTTTCATAAAGCGTGAGGACCTCGCGCATACCGGCGCGCACAAGATCAACAATGCTCTGGGGCAGGGTCTTCTGGCGCAGCGCATGGGAAAGCATCGCATCATAGCGGAGACGGGCGCGGGCCAGCACGGCGTCGCCACCGCCACCGTTTGCGCGATGCTGGACCAGGAGTGCATCGTCTATATGGGCGAGGAAGACATCAGGCGACAGGCCCTGAATGTGTTCAGGATGCGCCTGCTCGGGGCAGAAGTCCGCTCTGTTACAAGCGGCAGCCGGACTCTCAAGGACGCAATCAATGAGGCGATACGCGACTGGGTCACCAATGTGGAGACCACGCACTACCTCATAGGCAGTGTGGTGGGACCTCACCCATATCCCAAGATGGTGCGCGACTTCCAGTCCGTCATAGGCCGGGAGGCACGTGAGCAGTTACTTTCCACTATTGGCAGATTGCCCGACTACGCAATAGCCTGTGTCGGAGGAGGCTCCAATGCCATGGGCTTGTTCTACGAGTTCGTCAGGGACGAAGGCGTGAAGTTGGTGGGCGTCGAGGCGGGCGGCCGTGGAATCGAGACCGGTGAACACGCCTCGACCCTGGTCGCAGGAGATGTCGGCGTCCTTCACGGCAGTATGTCGTACCTGCTTCAGGATGAGGACGGACAGGTACACGAGGCGCACAGCATTTCGGCCGGACTGGACTACCCGGGCGTCGGTCCCGAACACAGCTGGCTCAAGGACACAGGCAGGGCTGAGTATGTCAGCGTCACGGACGACCAGGCACTGGAGGGCTTTGAACTACTGTGCCGCACGGAGGGAATCATCCCCGCGCTGGAACCGTCCCACGCGCTCTACTACCTGTCCCAGCTTGCCCCCACATTGGACAGCGACCAGATAATCCTGCTCGGCCTCAGCGGACGCGGCGACAAGGACATGGACACCGTGGCGGGCGCGCTCGGCGTGGAGATATGAGTGTTCAGGAGTTGAAGAATGATAGCTAGGATACCTCTTACGGCAAAAGTGCCAGTATTCATAGACGAGCAGCCTGAGGGCGGGTACACAGTTACCTCCCCTCTCTTCCCCGAATTCCTGACCGAAGGAGATACAATCGAGGAAGTTCTCAGAAACATACAGGAAGCCTTCGGAATGATTATCGAGGACTACGTAGAAGAGGAGCGGCCACTGCCGCGCGGTCTGTTTGCCGAAGATCCTGCCGTAACGCTGGAACCGGCAGTTACGGTTTCTTGAGATACCGTGAGGTTACCCGGAAGTTGATTCGTTTTGGGTGCTACGAAAATATCCAACGAAGACGCGGGTCGCACAGAATGTGGATTAATCCGCATACGGGCGGGAGGGCCCAACTGACGGACTGGGGAAGACGCGACCTGAAGATTGGAACGCTCCGTTCGGCTATCAGGCAACTCGGCCTGGACTGGCGGGAATTCGACGAAGCGTAGATTCAGGAGGAAGAATACGACATGGCGAGCAGAGATTCACAAAGGCCTAACATCCTCTTCATCCTCAGCGACGACCAGGGCGCCTGGGCGATGGGGTGCGCGGGCAATGAGGAACTGGACACGCCCAATCTCGACCGTCTTGCCTCCACAGGCATCAGGTTCGAGAACTTCTTCTGCGCTTCGCCCGTCTGCTCTCCGGCCAGGGCTTCCATACTGACCGGACAGATTCCGTCTCAGCACGGCGTTCAGGACTTTCTGCGCCGGGGCAACTCTGCGATGTTGCCCGGAGACGGTGAAGAGATCGAGTATATGCGAGGGCGCAGGTCCTATATCCAGACGCTCGCCGAGAACGGCTACGCCTGCGGACTGAGCGGCAAGTGGCACCTGGGGCGCTCGGCGCTTCCTCAGTTGGGATTCGACTACTGGAATGTTCACGCTACCGGCGGAGGCAACTATTACAACGCTCCCATGCTGAAGGATGGAGAACTACGCCAGCCGGGTGGCTATGTCACGGACGTAATAACCGACAACGCTCTGGATTTCCTCAGTGGACAGTTGGAATCGGCCGCACCGTTCTCTCTGAACGTTCATTACACCGCGCCCCATGCTCCCTGGGGACGCGAACATCATCCCGACGACGTCTTTGATGATTTCCATGACAATTACGCCTTTGATTCAGTTCCGTTCGAGGACATACATTCCAACCAGTTGAACAAGGAGGCTAGGGCGGCGACCCTCGGCGACACGCCCGAAAATCGCAGGCTGGCCCTGAGTGGATACTTCGCCGCCATCGTGGAGATGGACAGGAACATCGGCAGGATTCTGGACTGGCTGGAGGAGAATGGACTTCGGGAGAACACACTGGTCATCTTCAATGCGGATAACGGCATGAACATGGGACATCATGGCATCTGGGGCAAGGGAAACGGAACCTATCCGCCCAATATGTTTGATACGGCGGTCAAGGTGCCGACGCTGATTTCGCGTCCCGGCCACGTGCCGCAGGATCTGGTCTGCGACAAGCTGTTGAGCCAGTACGACTTCATGCCGACTTTGCTTGGCTATCTCGGATTGGAGACGCCTTCCGACCAGCCACTTCCGGGCAGGGATTTCTCTTCCGTACTACGTGGGGAATCTAGGGGGGATGACACGCCTATATACGTGCTGGATGAGTACGGCCCAACCCGTATGATTCGCACTCGGGCGTGGAAATACATCCTTCGCTACCCGGATGGGCCGGACGAGCTTTACGATCTGTCAAACGACCCGTTCGAGAGGCTGAATCTGGTGGACCTGCCGGAGTACGGAGAGCGTATCTCAGAACTCAGGGCTGAACTGGAAGATTGGTACGACCGCTACGTTGACCCGCGCATGGACGGCGCGAAGAACAACGTGACCGGCAGGGGCCAGATAGGACTGGCGGGTTCCGAGGACTACGACAAGCCCTTCGCGGACGATGTGGAGTTCTACCACGCTCAATAGCTGTGCCGAGAAGACTCCAAACAACGTGTAGTCTCTGAATTGATATTTCCCCGTCGTTGAACAGTGTGGAGTCGTTTTGCGAATTTCTTTATAAACTTTACAATATATTGACATAATCCCTATTATATGTCTGCAACTTGGGAGAACCGTTTCCTGGGTACGACACAACAGTGAATGGAGGACATACCACCCTTGACTACCTGGACACCAGACCCGACATTTTACACTTCTCCGAAGAAGGCGATGGACGCGCCCCAGGAAGAGATAGCATACGTAGCGATAGTGAATCCAAAAGACGACGGACGACCGGACGCGATAGGCGTCATGGACGTGAATCCCGACTCTTCCAGCTTCGGGAAGGTGATAAGTCGCTTGGAACTGCCCCACTCGGGCGACGAACTTCACCACTTCGGTTGGAATGCGTGCAGCGCGTCTCTTTGCCCGAACATGCCGCACCCACACGTCGAGCGTCGCTATCTTCTTTTCGGGGCGCTGCGTTCTTCAAGAATCTATATCGTTGATACCCAGCCCGATCCGCTCAATCCGACAATCGCCAAGGTCATCGAGGCCGAGGAGTTGGCCGAGAAGACCGGATACAGCCGCCCGCACACCGTTCATTGCGGCCCGGACGCGATATACATGAACGCGCTCGGCGCCCCGGATGGCGGAGGCCCGGGCGGAGTGTTCATGCTCGACCACGACACGTTCGACGTCAAGGGCGCCTGGGAGTCCGACAGAGGCTCGCAGGTTCTGTCCTACGACTTCTGGTGGCACCTGAACCACGATACTATGATCACCAGTGAGTGGGGCACCCCCAGCATGGTGGAGAACGGCGTCCAGCCCGACCTGCTCCTGAATAGCGAGTACGGTCACAAACTGCACGTCTGGGACCTTCGCGAGCGCAAGCACCTGGAAGAGCTCGACATGGGCTCGGAGAACCAGATGGCGCTGGAACTCCGACCCGCACACGACCCCCGGAAGACTTATGGATTCGTGGGTGTCGTCACCAGCCTGAAAGACCTGTCCGGTTCGATTTGGCTGTGGCACAGAGACAACGGCAAGTGGGCCATCAAGAAGGTCATCGAGATTCCCGCCGAGCCTGCGGACGCAGACCAACTCCCGCCGCTGCTCCAGGGATTCGGCGCGGTGCCTCCCGTCATTACGGACATCAACCTGTCTCTGGATGACAAGTTCCTATATGTCTCGTGCTGGGGAACGGGCGAGTTCAAGCAGTACGACGTGTCTGATCCGTTCAACCCCAAAGAGACCGGCTCCGTTCATCTGGGCGGCATCGTGCGCAAGGCGGGGCATCCTAGCAACGGCAACCTGAACGGCGGGCCGCAGATGGTTGAAGTCAGCCGCGACGGCCGCAGGATATACGTCACCAACTCGCTCTACGTCGCATGGGACGAGCAGTTCTACCCCGAAGGCATACGTGGCTGGGCAGCCAAGATAAACGCTTCTCCGGAAGGCGGCATGTCGCTGGACGAGGACTTCTTCGTCGAATTCGGCGACGAGCGTCCGCACCAGATCAGGCTGCAGGGCGGTGATTCCTCTTCGGACTCCTTCTGCTACCCGGACTAACCGCACATCGAATAGTCGCAACCATGAGTGTAGAGGGCGAGGTTCAAATCGCCCTCTATTTTTGTTCGCTTAAAGGAACGGGGAGTTAGCCCTTCATGTTGGAGATGGCGGAACTCTGGCCATGGCTGATACTCGCAGCGCTGGGAGCGTATCACGGCGTCAACCCTGCAATGGGCTGGCTGTTCGCCGTGGCCCTCGGACTTCAGGAAGGCCGTCGCGCCGCGGTCTATCAGGCGTTCGTGCCGATAGCCTTGGGACATACGATCTCGGTGGCTGTGGTGGTGGGAGTCGTGCTGCTCGTGCGATCGGTCATTCCCTTCGACGCGCTGAAGTACATCGGCGCCGCGATACTGGTTGGGTTTGGAGTGTACAAGCTGGTCCGCTCCACACATCCGCGCTGGGTGGGGATGCGAGTCGGATTCCGCGACCTTACCACCTGGTCCTTCCTCATGGCGTCGGCGCACGGCGCGGGACTTATGCTCATACCCATTCTGTTCAACCTGCCTGGATACCGACTCTCAATCGCGGAGGCCATTGACGTCCGAGATTTGCCCCACGCGGACTATATGCTGATCGGCGCGCCGAGCGGCATCGAGACCATCGTCGCCCAGGTCACCGCCGTCTCCATCCATACCCTCGCTATGTTCGGTGTCATGGCAATTGTGGCTATCGTGATATATGAGAAGGTGGGAGTGGCGATACTGCGCCGGGCATGGTTCAACCTTGACAAGGCATGGGCGGTAGTCCTGATAGCTACCGGCCTACTGACGTTCATACTCTAACTGACCGACATGGGCTGTAAGGTATTATTAGTGCTATCATACTAGTATGGACAAGGTGCTTGAAAACATTAGGCGTAGCCCTCGGAACTTACGGTTCGCCGAGTTGGTCAGGATTTGTGTCCGCTATTTCGGGGAACCCAGACGACACAGTAGCCATTTGATCTACCGCACACCTTGGCCTGGAGAGCCACGGGTCAACATTCAACCCCGCAGGGGTATGGCTAAGCCCTATCAGGTGCGCCAGGTGCTCAGGGCGATTGACAAGTTGAAGGAGATGGAATGACTGAAGAAACAGACCGCTACACCTACCGCGTTATGTGGTCCGAAGAAGACGGGGAATACGTTGGTCTGTGTGCCGAGTTCGGACTGCTCAGCCATCTGGCCGACACTCCGGAGAACGCGTTTTCGGGTATCCGCGACCTAGTGGCATTCTGCGTGGATGACCTCCGCAAGGAAGGTGCCCCAGTCCCGGAGCCGTTTTCCACTCGGAGCTACAGTGGACATCTATCAATCCGCATACCTCCAGAGATGCATCGAGCTTTAGCCGTGGACGCAGCCGAGGCTGGAGTCAGTATGAACCGCCTGGTCAGTGCGCGACTAACCAAGACATAAGGTCTGTCCGGCTCAGCTCCCTGTGGATAGATAGTGACGCTCCCCGAATCTCCACAGCCGGAGCGTTGCCATAAAAAATGCCACCCCTATCAGCGGCGCGGCGTACTGGAACCACAGTGGCGAACCAAGCGGGTCGGGCTTGCCGATTATTGCGATGGCGGGGAAGTAGCTGACGCAGGCCAGAGGCACACCGAAAGTGAATAGCTTCTGGAACCAGGGGCGATAAATCGCGATGGGATACTGTGTCGTCTCCACGCCTCCGTAGGTGACCGTGTTCATTATCTCCAGCGTCTCGGTCGTCCAAAATGCGAGCGTGGCCTGTACCACGACCAAGCCCATGAACATACACACTCCCCCGGCGACCGCCATCATCAGAAGCACGACGTCGGTCGCCGACCAGCTTACGTCCATTGCTACGCTCGCCCAGATCATTACAGCAAACCCCTGCGCAAAGCGTCCGACGCGCCGGAGCGTCAGCTCCTGGCCCGCAAGCTGGAGCGCTGTCGAGCGTGGCCTGGTCAGCAGGCGGTCGAAGTCGCCGGACTTGACCATGTTTCCGAACAGGTCGAAGCCGCGCGCGGCAGCGTCCGCTATGGAGAATGCGATGTTCAACATGCCGTACAGGAAGGCGACTTCGTGAAGGGTCCATCCTTGGAGATTGTCGAACCTGGCGAAGAGTACCAGGATCGCCACGAATTCGACGCCGGTCGCAAGAAGGTGTCCTATGCTCAGCATGACGAACGAGGCGCGATATTGCATCTGGCCGCGCACGGAGATTTCGATGTAACGCATATAGAGATGTACCGCGTTCAACATGGCCCTATCCCCCCTGAATGACCACTCTGCGGAGTCCCCGCGAGAGCGCCCAGCGACCGAAGAGGATTATCGCCACGGTCCAGGCTATTTGGTGGGCGATCAGCATCGGCAGTTCTCCCGGTGGAATGTGGCCCAGATAGAGTCGGTACGGCGTGTCCACCAGCCCACGGAATGGCAGGAAGTTCAGGATGGTCTGCGCCCAGTCAGGGTAGAGTGGAATGGGGACTATCATGCCCGACAGAATGGTCACGACGGCCGGCGCAAGTCCGAGCATACCGTCGGCGGAGAGCGTCCAGAGGATGGTGATGTTGAACAGCGTCGAGAGGGCGGCGCTGAGCAGAACGGCCCCAGCCATGGCAGCGATGAACGCTCCAGCCGACCCCCAGGAAGCGGGGGTGTGCATATCCATGATGATGAACGCGAAGATGATAAGTAGGGGCGCTCTTAGTAGAGTGGGAGCGGTGCGCCATGCGAGTGAGCGACTGAACCAGTAGGCGTACAAGTCAACGGGCCGGATCAGTTCATAGCCGACGCCGCCGGTGCGTATCTGGTTGCGCAGGTTGAGGTCGAGGTTCCATGGGAGGAGGGCAAGAAATGCCTGTCCGAGCCACACGTAGGTCGTCACCTCATCTACTTCCATGGGGTGCGCGGCTGCTGACGAGCGGTAGAATGCCTCGAATATCATAACCCGGATCAGGCCCCAGAAGAGCTGGGTGCCCATACCCGCGACCGCCGCGGCGCGGTACTGGAGCAGTTCCCTGAAGCGCGCGCTGGCGACCGCCCAATAGCTGGTCACAGTGCGTTCTCCTCGTAGATGCGCGCTATGATCTCCTCGATTGGTGGGTTCTCGACGAACAGGTCGCGCACGGGATGGGCGGCAGTGACGCGCGAAATAAGGTCGGCGGCGGATACTCGGTCGGGGTCAAAGCTGAGATGGACGCGGTAGTCTTCCCGGCGGGTGACGGTCGCGTCTGGGTCGGACACGTCCGCGTCTTCTTCCGTCAGGTGGACGACGAGCCTGCGTTCTCGGCTTACGCGGGCACGGAGTTCCTCCAGTGGGCCGTCGGATAGGATGCGACCGTCGCTTATCACCATCACCCGTTCGCACAGGGCCTCTATGTCGTCCATGTCGTGGGTGGTGAGGATGACGGTGATGCCGCGCTCCTTGTTGAAGCGGGCGATGAAATCTCGGAAGGCGAGCTTGGACACGGCGTCGAGGCCGATGGTCGGCTCGTCCAGAAAGAGTATCGAGGGGGAGTGGAGCAGCGCGGCGGCAAGGTCGCAGCGCATCCGCTGTCCGAGGCTTAGCTGACGCACGGGCGTGTCGAGAAGCGATTCGAGGCGGAGCGTCTCGATGAACTCGTCGCGGTTACGGATGTACTCGGTCTGCGGGACGCGGTAGATGTCTCGCAGCAGGTCGAAGGACTCGATGACGGGCAGGTCCCACCATAGCTGAGTGCGCTGTCCGAAGACGACGCCGATATGGGCGACGTGTGCTTTGCGGTCCTCCCAAGGGACTCGGCTAAGTATCTCGCACCTGCCGGAGTCGGGGACGAGGATGCCGGAGATGATCTTGATGGTGGTGGACTTTCCCGCGCCGTTCGGCCCGATGTAGCCGACGAGTTCTCCCTGTTCGATGTCGAAGGATATGCCGTCGAGGGCGTCAACGGTGTGGTAGCGGCGGCTGACGACGCCGCGCAGCGCGCCCAGCAGTCCAGGCGGGCGTTCGGCGACGCGGAAGCGCTTGACGAGATTCTCGACGACGATCTGAGGCACTGGGCAAGTTCCAAGCGGCGGCTGGGGAAGCGAACGGAAAACATTCAGTGTACAGGATTGGGTGGGGGAGGAGCGAATCTGGTGAGAACTCCGCAGGACGTTCGATATGACGGGACGACCAGTCGCCGGCATTGACGACCGCGACGGCGTGAAGTTCCTGCTCGAAGACGGCTACTGGACGCTCATACGCTGCTTCGCATTTACGCCGAAGGCCCAAGCGCTCCGACGTAGATGCGAAGCGCGCGCTCACTTGGCTATGATCGACGAAGAGTGGGCCAAGATTCGGTCTGCCGTCTCTTGGGTAATTACGCCCTCTGCCACCGCCTGCTTCAGCGCGTCGGCAAGCCCGCTCTCTCCTTCGACTGAAGCCGTAAATATCGGAGGATTATGCCACGCGGACGACGGCAGCGCCGTTCCAGACGGGAGTTTTACGAACGACATAGTTATGTCATCCGCTAATCCTTGGGCAATCAGTCCACCATCCACCGCCTGCTTGAGCGCGTCAGCTAGGCCGTTCTCTCCGTCGAAAGACAGCGTGTCGGAGTCCTGCCAGGTATAGGTCGTCACCTCGCCCGGTTCTCCGCTCTTCAGCGAGAGCGTCTTTACGGAAGGCAATTCTTCAGGCGACAGCGCGGCTTTGTCTGCCGTTTCGTCGAACGACATTACTATCTTATCCGCCGATTCCTGCTCCATCACTCCCTCTTCCACCGCCTGCCGCAGCGCGTCGGCGAGCGCGTTCTCACCTTCGCCGTGGTAAGTGCTGGACGAGCTCCACACAGACACTTTCATCTCCTCTCCGTCCTCTGACTGGGACATTACGACGCTCACCCCCGCCACGGTAGTCAGCAGGGCCACAAACGAGATAACTGCAATCCACATTCGCTTCTTCATGTTTTCTCCTGTTTTGTGTTCGTCGAAGGCGGACACCGCCAGATCGGGAATCATCTGCGTCCAGACAATCAGGTCTCGGAGTCCACCGCCTTCGTATCTCATACGGTCCCGGAACAGTTGGACCATCAGCTCCCCGTACTCCCGCCGATGCTCCTTCGGATAGACCAGGAGCAGCGCGCGGTACAGCCTTTCGGAGAGCATTTCAGGCGTTCTGGCGGCGGGTGGCAGATGCCCGTCTGATTCTGGCGGCATGAGCGAGTTGCTCCATCCGGGCGACCTCGGCGTCCAGAACCCGGTTGCCCAAGTCAGTCAGCCGGTAGTATCGGCGGCGCTGGTCGTCCAGTTCCGGGTCCGGACGCTCGTCGCTCTCGGTTATCAGCCCGGCCCTGAGCATCTGTTTGACCGCCCCGTACAGGGTGCCAGGGCCCATCGTTACCATTCCGTCGGTGAAGCCCTGTACCTCTCGCATAATGGCATAGCCATGCTTGTCTCCGGTGGCCAGGGCCATCAGAATGTGCAGTTGCGAGACGGGAAGAGGTAATAGGTCTGAAGGGTTTGTGTCCGTCAATGCTAATAAGCCTTCTTTCGCCTCAAGGGATGACCTTGAACGGGCTTCAACCCGAGTCGAACTCTATCGTGTAAAGATATATCGTATAGCGATATATTTGTCAAGCCCCCGGATTCATACAATTTCTCAGAACCCCGGTTTGACATGATCATAGCCCCTTGCTAATATCGAAATGCGCTCTTGGGGGAGCCATCGAGTCCGCGCAAAGGCCGAGCCTGCCCCGCCTCGTTCAGACGACTGAACTACCGACACTCTTTTCTGCCCGACAAAGCGGACGCCGGGCCGCAGGAAAGGAGTGCTCATGCCACCTTCATCCATTCTGCCCGCGCGCCCGAATCTTGAGCATCTCAGGAATCAGGCCAAGGACCTTCTGAAAGCGTACCGGTCCGGCGATCCGTCGGCCCTCACTCGCTTTCGGGCATCGCTGCCCCGTTACTCCATGCTGACCGACGACGACCTGAGGCGGCTGTCGCTGTCACTCGGCGACGCCCAGCGCGTCGTCGCGGCGGAGTACGGATTTCCGAATTGGCTGCATATGCGGCACTACGTCGAACGAAAGGACGGCGCCAACATGATTGAGATGACAGTTGACCACGTGAGAGTAAACAGATCCACGAATATTCGAACGATGGTGTTAAAGGAGAAGGGATCGGACAGGTACCTGCCAATCTGGATAGGACAGGCGGAGGGAGACGCCATAGCGATGAGGCTGGAGGGCCAGGAGATACCCCGTCCCATGACGCACAGGATGATAGACACGATGATACGCGACATGGGTGGAGAGGTAGAGCATGTGGTAGTAAGCGATATAGTGGACGATACCTTCTTTGCCATTGTAAGGATCAAGAATGGGGACGAAGCAATCGAATTCGATACTAGGCCGAGCGACGCCATCGCCCTGGCGGTATATAGCGGCGCTCCTGTGTTCGCCGCGCCAGACGTGCTCGACAAGGCCGGAGCGGAGATAGACCCGGAGACGGGTGAGTTCTCGCCGCGCGCCATGGACAGCGCCGAGTCTGTCCAATGGCATCGCGAAAGGCATATGTCGGAGAAATTCCGCGCGGTCCTGGAAGTCGCTGGGATGACGGCGCGTGGAATGTCCAGATACGAGATAGAGCCGGAGGACCTGCTGATGGCCCTGGTCAACGACAAGGACTGCACGGCGGCGAAGTCCCTGGTGGAACTGGGCGCGAACCTGGAGCGCATCGGGGAGAGGCTTCGGTCGGGGACCGAGAGCGGCGAGGATCCGATGGCGTTCAGTCCACGCAGCCAGAGAGTGCTGGAGGCGGCGAGAGCGGAAGCATCCGCATTCGGCGGCGGCGCTATCGGTACGGAGCATCTTCTGAGGGCCCTGGCAACGGCGGACGACGGGTTGGCGTCGGAGGTGTTGCGGGAAAGCGGGGTGGGAACCGGAGAGGGGTAAGGCGCCCCGATGAAGAGATGGTCGGTATGCTACAATCGAGGCACTATGACCGAGCTTCTTCAACGCGCTTTTGACAGGGCATCAAGACTTCCGCAGCAACAGCAGGACGACTTCGCGCGACTGATGCTGGCCGAACTGGACTCGGAGCAGCGTTGGCAGGAGTTGTTCGCTCTTCCCGATTCGGAGGAATTGCTCGAGCGGATGGCTGACGAAGCGCTGGAGGCACACCGGGCAGGACTGACGAAGTCTATGGATCTGGATGAACTATAGGCTTCGGTCGTACACCCTACCCAGTTTCTGGGACGCTTATCGGCGGCTTCCGGAGCGCGTGAAGCAACAGGCGCGGGAATCCTACGAGTACTTCCTCTCAGACCCCCGGCATCCAAGTCTGGACTTCAAGCGTGTGGGACGGAGGCGCCCTGTTTACTCGGTGCGCGTGAACATAGATTATCGTGCTCTGGGGGTCCTTGATTCTGGGGAGATTGTCTGGTTCTGGATTGGTCCCCATGACGAATACGACCGGCTTCTCAGGCGAAATTGAACTAAGGTTTGCAGTCATTTTTAACTGCGCCGCCGCCCTGTGCTATAATCAGCGTTGGTCTCGGAGAGGTGGCCGAGCGGTTTAAGGCGCTGGTCTCGAAAACCAGTATGGGGGCAACTCCATCGTGGGTTCGAATCCCACCCTCTCCGCCAGTGTGACAAAAGCGGGTCTCGATTTCTCGCACCTTGCCCTTTATACTGTCGCGCAGTGTATAGTGGCAGGCGCGGTCTCCCGCTTCTTGCCCGGGCCTCGCGGAGAGGTGCTAGAGTGGCCGAATAGGCGCGACTGGAAATCGCGTGTCGTCTGAAGAAGGCGACCGTGGGTTCGAATCCCACCCTCTCCGCCATAGTTTCGCAATCTTCCCTTCTCGTTTGTGCATGGAAATTTCTGAACTAAAGTACTGGATAGCATTTAACCGCGTCCGCCGGGTTGGCCGCGCCAGAGTGGCCATGCTGGAGGCACACTTCGGCTCGCTTTCAGAGGCGTGGAGCGCGAGTTCGGCTCAATTGCAGCAGGCGGGACTGGACCGCAGGACCGCCGCGACCGCTGCCCGCTCCCGGAGCAGAATTGATCCCGACGCGGAGATGGAGCGTGTTCAGCAGGCGGGAGTAACCGCGCTCACCTGGCACGACGACGGCTACCCCCCAAGGCTCAAGGAGATATACGACAAGCCGCCCGTGCTTTACGTCAAGGGCGAGATCCTGCCTGAAGATGAGAGATCGCTGGCGGTGGTTGGGACTCGCAGGCCGACGGCCTACGGCCGTGAGGTGGCGCGCCAGGTTACTTCGGACCTGTCTCAGAACGGGCTCACCATCGTGAGTGGACTTGCCAAGGGCGTGGACGGTATCGTGCACTGGGCCGCGCTGGAAGCGGGCGCCCGGACCATCGCGGTGATGGGAAGCGGGCTGGACGTTATGTACCCGCGAGAACATGGGGAGCTTGCCTCTCAGATAGCCGAGAACGGCGCGGTCGTAACTGAGTTCCCGCTGGGCACAAGGCCGGATTCCCAGAACTTCCCCAGGCGCAACCGCATCATAAGCGGCATGAGTCTTGGGACGCTGGTGGCCGAAGCTCCCGAAAGCAGCGGTGCGCTGCTCACCGCGAGGCACGCGCTCGAACAGGACAGGGAGGTCTTCTGCATACCCGGAAGCATCCTCGCTCCCAACTCCAGGGGAGGCAATCGGCTCATACGGGACTCCGCGGCCAAGCTGGTGACCTGTGCCGACGACATAATAGAAGAACTTAATCTTACGACCATCGAGTACCAGATAGAACTCGCCGCCTTCTTCCCTGAAGACGAGGCGCAGGCGGCTGTGCTCAAATACGTCACTTTCGACCCGATACACATTGATGAAATAATCAGAAACTCATCACTTGCATCCTCGACAGTCAGCGGGGCTCTTACTATGATGGAACTACGCGGTCTGATCAGGCAGGTGGGCGGTATGAATTACGTCAGACTCAGGGAATCCTCACAGGAGTATCAGACTGCGCAAGGTGAACATGGCTAAGGACCTCGTAATAGTAGAATCTCCCGCCAAGGCAAGGACAGTCCAGCGGTTCTTGGGAAACAAGTACGTCGCGAAGGCGTCCATGGGACACGTCCGCGATCTGCCCAAGACCAAGATGGGCATAGAGATCGAAGAAGACGGTTTCACACCCACTTACCGGGTGATGAACGATAAGCGCAAGGTCGTGACCGACCTGACCAAACGCGCGAAGAGCGCCGGGACGGTCTATCTTGCGACCGACCCGGACAGGGAAGGCGAAGCGATTTCCTGGCATCTCGTCGAGGCGGCCAAGATACCTCTGGACAAGACCAGGCGGGTAGTCTTCCACGAAATCACGCGAGAGGCGATACACGAAGCGTTCGACCATCCGAGGGAACTCGACTACAACCTGATTGACGCTCAGCAGGCGCGCCGCCTTCTGGACAGGCTGGTGGGATACCGGCTCAGTCCGGTGTTGTGGGGCAAGGTGAAGCGCGGCCTGTCAGCGGGCCGGGTGCAGTCCGTAGCGCTTCGACTGGTGGTTGACCGCGAACGCGAGATCGGAGCCTTCGTGCCGGTGGAATACTGGACGATTGACGCCAGGCTCGCCAAACATCTCCAGAAGGATGAGAAGCGCATCGAGTTCAAGGCCGCGCTGCACTCTCTCAAGGGCAAGCGCAAGAAGATAGAGATTCCCAACGGTGAGGAGGCCGCCAGGCTCACCTCCGACCTGGAGGGCACGGAGTACACGGTTGACTCGGTCCGCAAGCGTCAGACGCGCAGCCGTCCCTCGCCGCCGTTCATAACGTCCACTCTCCAGCAGGAGGCGTCTCGGAAGCTACGGTTTACGGCGCGGCGCACTATGACGGTGGCGCAGCAGCTCTACGAGGGATTGAACATCGGCGACGAGGGGTCGGTCGGCCTGATTACCTATATGCGTACCGACTCGACCAACGTGGCTTCCGCCGCGCTGAAGGAGGCGGGCGACTACATCAGGAAGGAGTTCGGCGCTGAGTACGCTCCCAAGTCGCCCAGAGTCTATACTCGCAGGGTGAAGGGTGCGCAGGAAGCGCACGAGGCGATACGGCCTACTTCGATCATGCGCTCTCCACGGGCCATACGCCAGTACCTGAGCAACGAGCAGTTCAGGCTGTACGACCTTATCTGGAAGCGGATGCTCGCGAGCCAGATGAACGACGCGCTCTTCGACTCGACCAGGGTGGACATTCTCGCCACGGGCCGCAGGTCGGACACCGAATATATATTCCGCGCGACCGGCTCGGTTCTCAAGTTCGCGGGATACCGTGTTCTGTACATGGAGAGTGCGGATGACGCGGCATCCGAGAACGAGGAGACTCCGCCTTTGCCGGAACTAGCGAAGGACGACGCGCTGGACTGCCTGGGACTGTCCTCGGACCAGCACTTCACTCAGCCGCCTCCGCGCTTCACCGAAGCGACGCTGATTCGCGCGCTGGAGGAACAGGGCATCGGGCGTCCGAGCACCTATGCGCCCATTCTGGCCACGATAATGGACAGGGACTATGTGCAGAAGGAGAACAACAGGTTCACACCGACCAGGCTCGGTATCGTGGTCACTGATCTGCTGACTGCCAACTTCCCTGACATCATGGACGTCGGTTTCACCGCCACTATGGAGGAGCAGCTGGACGACGTGGCCGACGGCGAGCGCGAGTGGGAGCCGATGCTCAAGGACTTCTACGCCCCCTTCGACCTGTCCATAGAGAAAGCGATGAAGGAAGCGGAGCGCGTACCCAGGGAACTCCTCGACGAGCAGACGGACGAGGTCTGCGAGAAGTGCGAGAGTCCGATGGTCATAAAGTCGGGTCGCTACGGTCGCTTCCTGGCCTGTACCGGCTACCCTGAATGTAAGAGTACCCGTCCTGTGGAAACCGAGGAGGAACGGGCTCTGAGGGAGCGCGTCAGCGAGGATGTTGACGAGTTCTGCGAGAAGTGCGAGCGTCCGATGGCCGTAAAGACGGGCCGCAACGGGCGGTTCCTCGCCTGCACGGGCTACCCGGAGTGCAAGAACGCCAAGCCGTTCCTGGTCGGCGTAGATTGCCCTGAGTGTAGTGGCGACCTGGCCGAGCGCAAGCAGAGGGGGCGCAACGGCAGGATCTTCTATGGATGCGTAAACTACCCGGAGTGCAAGTTCGCCGCGAATCCGCTGCCCCAGCCGTGTCCAGACTGCGGCAAGCTGCTCGTGACCCAGGGACGGGGCCGCAAGAATGCCCGCTGCCTGGACAAAGAGTGCGGGTTCAGAGGTCCGACGCCGGAATTTCAGCCGCAAGAACTGGAAAAGGCTTCCTGACATGGAGGCCGCGGGCTGGCAGGACCTGACTAGCCGTTTCCGCGATCATCTCGTGGCGGAACGCGGTCTCGCGCCGCTGACGGTCCGCAACTACCTCTCCGACATCGCGCCGCTGGGCGATTTCATGTCCCAGCGAGATATAGAATCGTTCTCCGACCTCGACCGTCGTGGCGTACGAGCGTATCTCGCCTGGCTTCAGGAGATTGGCTATGTTCGCTCCAGCGTCTCACGTAAGCTGAGCGCGCTGAGAACGTTGTTCAAGTGGCTGAAGAGGATGGGCATTGTGGAGCACGACCCGCTTCCGGCGCGCGGCGCGTTCAAGCTCGATTCGCGTCTGCCAAGGTTCCTCTCGCAGGACGAAGCCGAGAAACTGGTGACCTCGCCCGATCCGTCGTCGGACAAACGCATCAGGGACAGGGCGCTGCTGGAACTCGTATATGCCGCCGGACTGAGGGTGAGCGAGGTCGGCGGCCTGAATCTGGACAGCGTCAATCTGGATACGCGAGAGCTGAGAGTAACGGGCAAAGGATCGAAGGACCGCGTTGTCCTCATCGGTCAATCCGCTAGGGACTCCATCAAGGTCTATCTCTCAGAGGTGCGGTTGGCGATTGGTTCTGCCGGACCGGAAGATGCGCTGTTCGTCAATCGCTACGGAAATCGGCTCAGTGAGCGCAGCATCCAGAAGATCGTGCGCGAATACGCGACGCGGGCGGGTCTCGGAAGCCAGGTGCATACTCACACGCTGCGACACACGTTTGCCACGCATATGCTGGAGGGCGGAGCGGACCTGCGTGTGGTGCAGGAACTGCTGGGACATTCCAGTCCGGCTACCACGCAGATTTACACTCACATAACCGGAAGAGAGGCGAGACGGGCATACATGTCAGCGCACCCGAGGGCAGGGAGCGTTACTACGCCTCCGGCGAGAGAACAGGAAGAAGAGTCAGCCGGTGAAGATACTGGTAATCAATGGGCCAAACCTAAACAACCTCGGCAGGCGTGATCCCGGGCACTACGGCAGCACGACCCTGTCCGAAATAGAGAAAGCTGTCGCGGAGAAAGCAGGCGACCTTAACGCAGAGGTTGCCTTCTTCCAGTCGAATCACGAGGGCGACATAGTTGACTTCATCCAGAAGTCAACGGACGGATCTGACGGCGTCATAATCAACGCGGGGGCGCTCACACACTACGGGCTGTCCATGCGCGACGCGCTTACCGACGCCGGTCTGCCGATAATCGAGGTCCACATATCCAACATCCACGCCCGCGACGAGTATCGCAGGCACTCAGTCGTGGCCGACATGTCGGTGGGGCAGATCGCGGGCTTCGGATGGCGCGGTTACCTCTACGCGCTGAACTTTCTCGTCGCGCACATCAGGGAGCGGGGCGACGAATGAGCATACCGGACAGGATCACCAGGCTACGCTCGGAGATGGTTGACCTGGAGGTTGACGGCTTCCTTGTATCCGCGTCGGAAAACAGGCGCTACCTATCCGGTTTCACAGGCTCAACCGGATACCTGCTTATCACCGAGTCCGACGCTGTGCTGGCAACCGACTTTCGGTACATCGAGCAGGCGGAGGCCGAATCCCCGTCTTACAGAGTTCACAGGACAAGGGGCGGGATAGGCTGGATGCCCGATATGCTCTCCGAACTCGGTGTGAGCACGCTAGCCATAGAAGCCGACCACATGACTGTCTCCGCTCACAGCGCCCTGGCAACGGCGCTGGAGGAGTCCGAGAACGCATCCGACGTTCAGATCGAGAATACGTCCGGTGTTGTCGCAGGTGTGCGTGCGGTGAAGGACGCTTCCGAGCTGGCGGTCATCCAGAAAGCGGTGGAGATAGCGGACAAGGCAATGGCCTCTATCGCGTCCAGGATAGAGCCCGGCATGACCGAGGCGCAGATTGCGTGGGACCTGGAGATGGAGATGCGAAGGCTGGGCGCGGAGGGCGCGGCGTTCGACATCATAGTCGGGGCGGGGCCGAACGGCGCGCTGCCTCACCACCGCGCGGACGATACGGTCGTACAGCGGGGAGATCCGGTCGTCATAGACATGGGCGCCAGCTACGAGGGTTACAACAGCGACCTCACCCGCACGTTCTACGCGGGCAGACCCGACGACGAGTTTCTAGCCATCTACTCCATAGTCCTACAGGCGCAGGAGACGGCGATCCGAGAGGTCAGGCCCGGTATGACTGGGCAGGAAGTAGATGAGATAGCGCGGAAGGTGATCGAAGAGGCGGGCTACGGCGAGGAGTTCGGGCATGGCCTCGGACACGGCGTCGGCCTCGCGGTCCACGAGCGTCCTATGGTGGTGCCGACGTCCGAGGACGTCATCGAGGACGGGATGGTGTTCACGGTCGAACCCGGCATATACATATCGGGCTGGGGCGGTATCAGGATCGAGGACATCGTGGTGATGGAGAATGGCCGGGCGAGAATCCTGACCGGTTCGCCCAAATAGTCTGCTCTATTCAGCCGCACGGGACTGTGTGTAATCACCAGGTGCTCTTCGTTTTCGCCTCGCCTTTGATCTCTCGTTCGCCCTGAGCTTGTCGAAGGGCCGTCCGCTCATGGTTCGTCCTGAGCTTGTCGATGGGACACCACGAACGGACTACTCTAGTGACGCTTATTGATGAAAAGACCCTGGGGTAATCACCCGTAAAGTTTGCCGACGGCGAACCCTTACGCGACCACCGTCATGCCCGCGCAAGTGGAACTTTCTAAGAAATTATCTCAAAACCATCGCCGGAAACGAGCGACAAGGGTAGGCAAGAATCCCTTCCCCCTTGACGGGGGAAGGTTAGAGCCTGCCCCGTACTCGATACGGGGATGGGGGTGAAATCCCTTCCGATTGGGTTTTGAGATAGGCACTAAAGGTGTATGACCACCGTCTTCAATTCGGTCATCTCCTGTACTGCGTAGCGAGGGCCCTCCTTGCCCATGCCGCTCTCCTTCAGTCCGCCGTAGGGCATCATGTCGGCGCGCCATCCGGGGCCGGAGTTGATGTGCAGGTTGCCCGAATCCACCTCCTGGGCGAATTTCATAGCCCAGTCCACGTTCTGAGTGAAGATGCCCGCGCTGAGTCCGTAATTGGTGTCGTTCGCGGTAGCAATCGCCTCGTCTATGTCTGAGAAGGGGGTGACGGCGACGGCGGGGCCGAACAGTTCGTCGCAGGAGACCTTCATGTCGGGGTCCACGTCGGCGATCACCGTCGGAGCGTGCATCGCTCCCGAATAGTCTCCGCCCGTTACCATTCTCGCTCCTGCTCCGACCGCCTCGCGCAGCCAGGCATTGACGCGGACTGCCTCCTGCGTCTTGACCATCGGCCCCATGGCCACAGTCTCGTCGAGCGGGTCTCCGGCGTTGATTGCCTCGACGCCGTCCTTGAGCGCGTCCAGGTAGTCGCCGTATATCCTGTCGCTGGTGATGATGCGCTGGGCGGATATGCAGACCTGTCCCGCATTGCCGAAGCCACTCGTTATCGTTGCGGCGACGACCTTCTCGATGTCGGCATCGGGCATCACGATGAGCGGAGAGTTCGAGCCGAGCTCCATCGTCACTTTTTTCAGGCCTGCAGTGCGGCAGATGCGCTCGCCAATATCGCGACTGCCCGTGAACGTGACCTTGCGCACGCGAGGGTCGGCGACCAGCGGATCTCCCACCCTGCCGCCCGAACCTGTCAGGCACTGCACCGATTCCGGCGGCGCGCCCGCCTCCAGCAGTATCTCGGTGAGGGCGAGTGCTGAGAGCGGCGTGTCCGAGGCGGGCTTGATTATCACCGAGTTGCCGGCCGCCAGGGCCGGGCCGACCTTGTGGCACACCAGGTTCAGCGGGAAGTTGAAGGGGCTGATCGCCGCCACGACGCCGCACGGGACGCGCAGGGTGAAACCCATCTGACCGGTCCAGCTTGGGGCTGCGTCGAACGGGATGCTTTCGCCGTACAGCCGCTTGGCCTCCTCACCGGAGAGGCTGATGGTCTGCACCGCTCGGTCAACTTCGGTGCGCCCCTCGGTTATCGTCTTCCCTTCTTCCATCGTGATCGTTCGGCCCAATTCCTCCCGCCGTTCGCTCAGGATTTCAGCAGTCCTGTGGAGTATTTCGAACCGCTGGTACGCGGTGAGCTTGGCCATATCGCTGGCGCCGCGCTCCGCACTGGCGACAGCCGAGTCCACGTCCTCGATGCTGGCCGAAGGGACCGTGTCCAGGACGGAGCCGTCATAGGGGTTCAGCACCGTAATCTTCTCGTCTCTATCTACCCATTCGCCGCCAAGGTACATCTTCATTGGGTGTTTCTCCATAAATTCGTTTCAGGATTGAGCGCGGGTCTGAAATGCCGCGCGTGTAGAGCCATTATCATCCAATAGGGTCCGTGTGGCAAGAAGCGGCGTTGTGAGACAGTTGGACGCGGCGGGATTGTGGTAATGTTACGGAGGCGCGGGATGAGTGGTCCGATGAACGCCGGAGGAGAGAACGAATGAAGATTACCGACCTGAAGTGCGCCGTCATCGGCGACAACCCTATCGTTCGCATCAAGACCGACAGCGGGATAGACGGTCTTGGGCAGGCCGAGTGGACGAAGCCCTACCTGAAGCCTCACGTGCTGTTCTACCGCGACATGATACTGGGGCAGGACCCCACGGACGTGGAGCGAGTCGTTGACCGTATCCGCAGGATGGGGAGCTTCAAGCCCTGGGGCGCCGCCGTAAGCGCAATCGAGGTCGCCCTGTGGGACATCGCCGGGAAGGCGGCGGGACTCCCGGTGTACAAGCTGCTGGGCGGCAAGGTGAGGGACAAGGTCAGGGTGTATAACGGCGGCGTCAGGGTCCCGATGGACGGGAACTCGCCCGAGCACTACGCCGAAGACATGGCCAGAATGAAGGAGCTCAAGGAGGGCTTCACAATCATCAAGCAGGGAATCGCTTTCCACTCTCAAACGCCGGAGAACGTCCCGGACTACTTCTACGGCGAACGGCCCCAGGGGGTAAGGCCGGCGTTCGGCGGGCCGCTGACTGAGCGTGGCCTGAAGCACACGGTCGCTTGCATCGAGGCGATGAAGGAAGCGCTCGGAGACGAGATTGGTCTCGCGCTGGACTGCGGACCCGGGCTCACGGTGTCGGACGCCCTGCGCCTCGCAAAGGCGGTGGAGCCGCTTAACGTGATGTGGCTGGAGGATATGATCACGGGGGACTATACGCCCTACGTTCTGCCGGACCTGTACCGCGAGGTGACCCGCGCCACTTCGACCCCGATACACACGGGCGAGCAGATATACCTGAGGCAGAACTTCAAGGACCTGATCGAGAAGAAGGCGGTGAACGTGATAGGGCCCGACCCTCTGGACGTCGGCGGAATAGCCGAGTTGAAGTGGATCGCCGAACACGCGGACCTGCATGGAATCCTGGTGGCCCCGCACGGCATTGCCGACGGGCTCATCGGGCTGGCCGCCCACGTGCATCTTGCGGCGACCTTGCCCCGGAACTACATCGCATTGGAGTACCCGGTCGGAAGGCCCGACTGGTGGTACGACCTCATCGAAGGGCTTCCTGACCCGATAGTGGAGGACGGCTTCATCAAGGTCTGGGACACGCCCGGGCTGGGCGTGAAGTTCAACGTGGAGGCAACAAAGAGGCGTCTGTCCGATGAAGACAGGGACTTCTTCGACTAGGCCGTGTTGACATTTATCGTCGTTCCCGCGAAAGCGGGAATCCAGGGGTGGGGGTGTGTTGCCGTCCATCAGAAATACGTTGAACTGGTATTAGCGGCCTTTCGTAGGAGGCTCGCTCGCCTAGCGATTTGGAGATGTAGATGTTCACTGCTGCTCATGTGTTCGAACCGGAGCCGCCGTATGACTTCGATGCGTCGGCCGGTTTCGCGGTGTACGGACGCGGCAGATATGCCGCCGACATTCTGGCGGACGGGGTGTTCTCCAGGGCCTTGGATATCGGCGGCAAGACGGTCGCCCTGAGCGTCCGTTCGGTAGGAGGGGTTGAGAGGCCGCGCATCGAGGCGCGCCTGGTGGGAGACCGGCTGAACTCCGAGGAGGAGTCGAAAGCCGTTGGGCTGGCGGTGAGGCTGGTCGGCGCGCAGGGCAGCCGCATTGAATTCTACAACTCCATCAAGGACGACGACCCTATGGCTGAGTTCACAGGTCGGTTCCGAGGGCTCGGCATCGCGCAGTCGGCGTCCCCGTTCGAGGGACTCGTGCTTTCGATTCTCGGTCAGCAGATCAGCAACGAGGTTGCTCGTGTGCTTCGGGACCTGTTGGTCGATACACTGGGGGAAGTGGTCTCCGTTAAAGGCGTAGAATACAGGACGTTCCCGTCTCCCTATGCGATAGCGGAGGTCGGGATAGACGAACTGAGAGGCATGAAACTCAGCGCTCGAAAGGCTGAGTACATAAGCGACATTGCCGGGAGCGTGGCTTCAGGCGTCCTGGACCTGGACGCGCTGGCCGACCTGCCGGACGAGTCCATAGTGGAGGAACTCGTCAAGTTAAGGGGCGTAGGCCCGTGGACGGCTCACTGGCTGCTCATTCGCGCGTTCGACCGTCCTGACGGTTTCCCGGAAGGCGATCTGGCAGTACAGAGGTCGCTCGGGGTTCTATACAATGGGGGCGAGCGTCTGACCCCGGACGAGGCCGTTGCTCTCTCGGCTCGGTGGCGTCCGTACAGGAGCTACTTGGTGACGTACATGTTTGCTGCGGCGCGACACGGTTTGATACAGGGCAGCGGGTCCGGTCAGGTGGTCGGTCCATAGACAGGGTCCTTCGGTTATCAACCAATTAAACCAAGTACGTTCGTGGTGAGCTTGTCGAACCATGAACGGGCGGCCCTTCGACAAGCTCAGGGCGAACGACAGAAGTGGTATCGGGAAATAACCGAAACCCTGGGTCCGTAGAACACTGAGAGGAGTAACAGATGTCGGGTGTGTATCCTGAAGACAAGTGGGTTTCGGTAAACGGGCTGTCGCTGCATTACCTGGACTGGGGAGGAGACAGGACAAAGAAGCCCCTGATCCTCATGCACGGCATTGGCGGTCACGCTCACCAGTTCGATGATCTGGCGCCGCGCATGACGGACAAATGGCACGTGGTCGCGCTCGACGCGAGGGGCTGCGGAGACAGTGACTGGAGCACAGAAGGCTATTCGGCACAGTCGTTCGCGTCCGACGTCGGCCAGTTCGCGCTGGCCACCGGGCTCTATCCGTTCGACTACTACGGCCACTCCCAAGGTTCCAGAATCGGAATGCCCCTGGGAGCCTACTTCGGCCATCTCGTGTCCAATCTGACGCTGGGAGACTATGGGCCGATGCCCGACCCGTCCCCGTCGGGCAGGCAAACGGCGGCGTCCCGTATGCAGAGTGGGAATCGCGAGAGGCCCAGGGGCTTCTTCAGCGACCGGATGGCCTTCGACTGGCACCGGGAGGATGACCCGGAGGCAGGCGACGACGAGATATGGGCCACCGTGAGGCACACATACCGCACCAACTGGGACGGGATTCTCGTGCCGAAGACCGACCCCGAGATCAGGTGGCTTCTGGGCCGGACAGCTCTCAAGGAGGGACCGTTCCTGTGGGACTGCGTCAGGAAGATTAGCTGCCGGACCTTGGTTCTGAGAGGGGAAATCAGCTCTGTGCTCGACGAACCCCAGGCGCGCAAGATGGTTGCAACGATCCCGAACTGTAACGGCTCATTCGCAGAGGTGCCGGGAGTCGGCCACGGACTGCACAACGAAGACATGGACGCGACGGTCGGAATCATCCGGGAATTCTTCGATAGATGAATGACAGCCAGCGAGAGGCTCTTATCGCTTCGGCGCTCTCCCTGCTTCCCGGTATCCGGGGTATGGCCGATGAAATTGACGATGCGCGCCGATTGCCGGATCGGTTGGTAGGCAAACTGACCGATGCCGGGTTCTTCCGCATGACGCTGGACCGGGAGCTGGGCGGCCTGGAGGCCGATCCTCTTACGGCGGCCCAGGTGGTGGAAACACTGTCCAGTGTCAGCCCTTCAGTGGGTTGGGTTGTGATGATAATCGCATCCACGAACTTCTGGGCTGCCCGGACTCTGCCGGACGAGGCGGTCAGGGAAGTCTTTGCTCCGGGCGCGTCGGTGAACGTGACCGGCAACCTGGTCCCTCATGGGCGGGCAGTAAAGGCCGAAGGTGGTTGGCGGGTGTCCGGGCAGTGGCCTCTCGGAAGCGGTTGCCATCATGCTCACTGGGCGGCCAGCGGAGGCTGGCTCCACGACGAGCATGGACCGATCACCGAGGATGGCGTTCCCGCCTGGCGGGTCTTCTACACACCAATTGGCGAATGTCGCATACTGGACACCTGGCATTCGACGGGACTGCGGGGCACAGGCAGCCACGACTACACCATGGACGATGTCTTTGTCCCTGACCGACTGGTAACTCCCCACCCGCTGCGTGCGCCGAGCCTTCGGTCAAGCCTATACTACGCATACAGCGCGGTTGTAATCGGCTCGATGGCGTCTGTCGCCCTGGGAGCGGGCAGGGGAGCGATAGACAGCCTGATCGAAATCTTTGGTGAGAAGCTGGAATTGCCCAGCAGTCGGTCGGCGTCATCCATATTCGACAAGCAGGCCGACTTGGGCGCCGCCGAAGCCCTTGTGGGAAGCGCCCGCGCCTACCTGCACTACATTCTGTCCCAGGTTTGGGATAGAGTCATCACCGGCGAGCCACTGCCCTCCGAGTTGCGAGCTCGATTTCGATTAGCCTGCACCAACGCGGCCACCGCCTCGGTCGCCGCGGCGGATCTTGCTTACCGAGCCGGGGGAACCGACTCAATATACACATCGTCCCCGGTAGAGCGATTCTTCCGAGACGTCCATACCGTAGCCGCGCACGTCGCCATGCGTCCTTCGACCCTGGCCGACGGCGGAGCACTGCTGCTGGGCCGGGAGCCGGGGATGCCAGGGTTCTAGGCAGTTGGTCATAGACGATGAATGTATGTAGTAGGTAGTCGAAGTAAGATTCTAACGGGACCGAATCAACTATAATGCTGAGAGTCTTCAATGAAATGCACATCTTGCATACGAATCGCCATCGCGACTCTATCATTGGCCTGCCTCCTCGCCTGTGGATCGGAACCCGCTGATCCAGTATCGCCCACAATCAAGACGGATGAGGCAACCGAGATGCCGGGGCTCGGTCAAATCGTTGAAACGCCCACGCCGACCGCAGAGCCTGAGGACACACCTACGCCGCAAGGCGACCGCATATCAGGCCCGGTATCCGCAGCCTCAATCCCATTCCCGACTCCCATTCCGCAGACCACCCGCGTACCTACCACGCCGGGGCCGCGTCCGGCGTCGCCACAGGTCACACCCACAACGGCTCCAATCCCACTCCCCACTATCACGGCCGCACAGAGGGACGTGTTCCACCTGCTCGATTCGTCCAGGGGAGCCATAGAAATACAGATGACCTATGCTTTCAGCATCGAGGGCGATATATCAGGCCAGACCGCTAGTGGAGACAGGGTCCAGATCCCCCTCAGCTATGCCGGCGAATCGCTCATCGGCTACAACTCAGCCATCCTGACGATAGGCGAGCCCCGGGAGACAACGGCCCTCAGGACGGCATCGGTCCACCAGAACATGGTGCTCGGATACGACCCATTGCCCCTGGATACCGACCTCATCTTCGATGCCGAAAAGCAGAGCTGGAGCCAGACCGGCGAGTTGATCGCTCTCTCAGCGCTGACCAATCCCGGCTTCCTGTTCGGAGAAGACTACGAGACCGAGTCGTTCGCATCCCGCAGCGACATGCAGATGTTGCCTCCTCAGACCCTCAACGGCGACGAAGCGCTCGTCATGTCCGGCCGAATCTCCGCCGGCGATCCCGATAATGAGCGCGTCATGGATGTCACCTACTGGGTCACCGAGAAGGACGGCCTGCTCAGAAAGCTGACGGCCTCTGGTCCATTCGACCCGACCCTGCTCAGCATCCAGCCCGAGAACACGCCGCCCCTGAGCAACCCACAGGTCGAACTTACCGCGACTTTCTCAGACTACGGCAAGATAATAGACTACCGAAGCCCGGTCATATCGTTCCAGCGCTTCAGCCATGACGCTGTCCTGCTTGATGACGGGCGCGTGCTCGTATATGGTGGATTCTCCGGGGCGCTCAGCGACAGCTTCAACCCGGGGTTTCCTATGTTTTTCTCGGAGATATACGACCCCGAGGAAGGGACATGGTCATTCGTCGAGCGTATCTGGGAAGCAGCAGCCGCATTTCTCACATCAGGCCCGTTCGACTTCAACCTGTTCATATTCAGCCGCGGCGTCGTACTGGATGATGGTTCCATCGCCGCGCCCGCGGTGGTGCTTGAGGGAACAGGCGGCGGCGCAGCGATGGCTACGCTGAATGACGAAAGAACGTCGTGGACGAAGATTTCGGACATGCCGACCCCCAGGACATTCGCAAGCGCCACACTTATGGGCGACGGCAGCATACTCGTAACCGGCGGCGGCAACACGGCGGTGGAACTCGGGCTGAGCGAAGCGCCCACCGCGGTCGCCGAGGCATACGACCCACAGACCAATACCTGGCAGTCCTTCGCGCCCATGAACGTCGCCACCTTCAGCCATGCGCACGTTGGTCTTGAAGACGGTCGAGTTCTCGCCATCGGCGGCACCCTCGACGATTTCATAAATGGCCCGGGAACTGCGCGAGTCGAGATATACGACCCACAGGCGGATACGTGGGAACTCGCCGCGGAGATGAATGTCCCACGAGCGCGGCCCAGGACAATAACTCTGCCGGACGGTCGCATCCTCGTCGCGGGAACATCCCAGTCCCACTACGGCGACCCGCAGATCGCCCTCAGCAGTGAGGTCTTCGATCCCGAACCCGGCACGTGGACGCTCACGTCACCGATGACCGAGCCAAGGACCAACCACACCCTCACTCTACTGCCGGACGGCACGGTACTCGCGGCAGGCGGCAACGACCCGCGCGAAACCATGCACGTTCCGCTCGCTACTACCGAGATATTCGACCCGGCCACCAATACGTGGACGGCCGGACCGGACCTCGCCCATGCGCGCTCCGAGCATACCGCGACGCTCATGCCGGATGGGAGTATCCTGTTCATCGGCGGATTCATGCAGCAGGAGAGCGACGACCCACTCGCCTCGGTCGAGACCCTGACGCCGTAAAGCGGAAACAATCGTGTTGAATGTTGTGAAGAAGACTCAAGTCAGGATATGAACATCAACTCAGGCTGGCTGCTTAGGACGTTCTTCAACTACCCGACGCCTCGAACATGCTTGTCCATCCAGCCCAGCAGCCGCGACAGATACTCTTCCCTGAGCCTGGGATGACCGGTCCTGACGAAGCCGTGGGAACTGCCCGGGAACCGGACGAGCTCGACCTCCTTACCCAGTCGCTTGAGCGTTACGAAATACTGCTCGGACTGCTCTATCGGACAGCGGTGGTCGTCCTCGCCGTGCATGAGAAGCGCCGGCGTTTCGACGTTGGGTGCGTAGGTCAGCGGGGAATGTTCGAGGAAGGCGTCCAGCGCGTTCCAGCGCTTGCCGCCCCACTGTACCTCTCCGAACCTTACGCCTATGTCCGACGTGCCGTACATGCTGGACAGGTTGATGCACGGAGCTCCAACGACGGCGGCCTTGAATCGCGTGTCGTGGCCTATGATCCAGGAGCTCATGAATCCGCCGTAGCTGTACCCGGTGATACCCAGCCTGGACTCGTCCACGTAGTCGCGCTCGCATATGAAATCAACCGCCGACATGATGTCCAGGTAGTCCTCGCCTCCCCAGTCGTCCAGCACAGCGGTCATGAAATCCGTGCCATACGTGGAAGAACCGCGTGGATTGACCGCCAGCACTATGTATCCGGCGGTTGCCAACACCTGCTGCTGTGGATTGAAGCTGTCCGAAAAGACCCCGTGCGGCCCGCCGTGAATGTCCAGAACGAGCGGGTAACTCGCGCCTGGATCGAAGTCGGGCGGGAGCAATACCCTGGACTCGATCTCGAAGCCGTTCCTGCTGTGCGTGACCTTCTCCAGTTTCGCCGGAGGGCGCTGCTCGAAATACTTCCGGTTGAAGTCAGTCAGTTGGGTTACTGCCCCAGAAGTCATGTCCGCAGCGTGCAGATCGCCCGCTGAGTCTGGAGGAGTAGTGAGCGCGACCGCGGTTTTCATATCAGCATCGAACGAGACCTGCGACATCAGGCCGCCGCCCGTTACCTTTCGCAGATCGCCCGTACCGGCGTCGGCCTGGTATATAGCCGACTCACCCCGGGCATCGGCTATGAACGATATTCGACCGTCATAGCTCCAGCGCATATCGGGCGCGGGCACAAGTGGAGCGTACCCTCCTGCGGGACTGATTGAGTCGTCGGTCAGCTTGCGTGGAGCGCGGCCAGGTTCGATCACGAACAGCCAGGACTGCCAGCCCGCGCCTACTATGTCGTCGTCCGAACCCACCACCGCCATCGAGTCGCCGGATGGCGACCAGCACAGCGCGGCGACGCTGGAGAGACCTTGAGACCTCAGTTCCATGCCTCCGCCGGAGGCCGGCGTCACGTAAACATCTGAGTGGGTCGCCGTCTCGCGGTCGGGCCTTCTGTCCGAAACGAACGCAATCGTCGAGCCGTCGGGAGACCAGGCGGGCGCGCTGTCGTCGCCCTCGCCATTGGTAAGCTGCCTTGTCTCGCCCGACTCTCGGTCAACGACGAAAATGTGCCTGAACGCCTCACCCCTCCATCCGAGGCCGTCCGCCCTGTATCTGATCCGCCTGACCACGCTGACACGCGGCTCCTTCTTTGGATCGTAGTCGTCGGGCGCGCGGTCCGGATCTATGTCCGATACGAATGCGAGCACGCCGGAGTCGGGAGACCATGCCATGTCGGTAATGCCTCCAGCGACGTCGGTCAGTTTGCGCGCCTCGCCTCCGCCAGTGGGCATGACCCAGATCTGGGACTTGCCAGCGTCGTCAGGCCGGACGAACGCGAGATGGCGCCCGTCGGGTGAATATCTCGGGCCGGAGTCGCTCTTGCCGCCGGTGAACGGGGAGCTCTCGCCCGACGCCACGTCCATGACCATAATCTGCGACCATGTCTCCATGCTTTCCCTGTCCACTTGGGACCGGACGAAAGCCAGCCTGCCGCCGTCCGGGGACAGCGACGGCGAGGCAACGCTCACAAGTTCATACACGAGTTCGGGAGTGATGGGGGAGGGCATGGCTAAGAGTCCCTTCGTAAGATACTGAAGCTATCTTAACCACACACGGCTTCGGGCGGTCAAGTCGGGTCGCTTGCAGCCAGGATCTTTTCGTTTTCAGGAAATAGGCCGGTCAACAGCCCCTCTCCCTCAGGGAGAGGGTTGGGGTGAGGGTGATTGTGCTGCTTCGAATATACGAATGTTGGACAATGAAAAGACCGTGGGCTGGCAGGCGGGGCCTTTGCAAAGCCTTTCACGGTTTCGTTTGACACTTCATTCTATGCTACAATGACAGCATAGATTCAGAACATTAGTATAAATCATTGTTTATAGCGCAGGCCGACAGACGGCGAGAGAACTCTTTCGTAGCTTCAACGCTGGGAAAACTCTGGGCAACGCTGGGTGAAAACCATCCCAGC
>VXRN01000045.1 GCA_009838465.1 Dehalococcoidia bacterium | reverse complement strand
ATTCTCCCCATCCAGAACAACCTATCTAACATCACATACATAAAGCCCAGATTATACAGCCGGAAAAACCGAAGCCCATTCCCCCGGCCCCAAAGCTAACGCTGGGAAAACTCTGGGCAACTCTGGTAGAAAACCGTCCCAGCCCAACCCTGTGCCCTCCCTGTTAACCTCCCAGCACTTTCCAGCCCAATTATAAACCCACCATTATAGACCCTAACAAAAAGAGCGCGTCCCAAGACGCGCCCTCGTAATTCGTTTCTATGTGAGATCCGCCGGCTACCGACTCTGCTGCTGCCTCAGGTACGCCACAACGTCCCACCGCTCCTGCTCCGTGAGCAGCATTCGGAACTCCGGCATCGGGCAGGCCGCCTGGCCCACGCACCGGTCATTGTCATATGTCGGATCATCCAGCTTAGGCACCCGCACCGTGAAGCCCGTATTGCCTCCGAAGCTGATGATCCCGTAAATCTCCCCGTCCGACCGCGCCGCCGTAATCTCACCCTTCAGGTCTGCCGGAGCCATATTCGGCCCATACGCCATAACCGTACCCTGGCCGCCCATATCATCCCCATGGCACACCACGCAATTCACAGCGAACAGCGCCGCTCCATTCTTCGCATCCCCTCCCGGACTCTCCAGCGCCTGGTACTCCTCAACCGACCTCAGCAGATACTCCTTGCCCGTGATCGGCACAGCCGACTCCGGCGGGTCCAATCGCGGCCCCTCCTGCGAGCGGAACGAAGGCTGGTAGTGCATCTCCGTGAACACCTGCACCTTGTTCGACCCCGTCTCCGGGAACGCCGGCAGCGTGAAGTGGATGTCCTGGGTAATGACCGTTTCGCCCGTATTGTTGTTGTAACAGCCCATGGCCGCCAACAGCGCGAACAGTCCCAGCGAGACCAAAGCCACCCTCGCGGCCCCGGTCATGCGCCTCGTTCGTATCTTGTCAATCAGAAGATGCAACGCCCTAAGACTCCCAGCCGCGCTTGACTTCCTCGGCTCCGACCTCATTCAGCACCTCTTCCGCCCGTCCAATCCTTTCCTCATCCGTCGTAACCGTAACCCCGATATAGCCCTCCGTGATCCGCTCGTCATAAGCGCCCATGAACAGCCTCGGCAGCCGCGACTCGATGACGATCCCTATCACCGTGAAGATGATAGCGCCAAGCATCGTGCCTTCATACATGATGATAGACATCGGCGGAATGGACAGCACCGGCTTTCCGCCAGTAACCAGCGGGTAGGCGAGCTGCGTGCCGCTCGTCAGCACCAGGCCCACGATGAATCCGCACGCCGCGCCCATCAGAGGCCACCGGAACAGCGTGTGCTTCGGCTCCTCCTCCCCGAAAGTACCTTCCGGGTAAGGCGTGCCGGTAATGACCTCATACTCCGTGTGGTCGTACCCCGCTTCCCGGAGCGCGTCCAGCGCGTCCGCCGCCTTGTCCTCTTCGCCCTCGGCGAACAGGCCCAGGACGCTCTTCTTCCCAAGCATCTGCGTCATCTGCATCTTGGATCAACCTCACTCCCGGACCGTCGCCGGTATCGTGCGACGCCCGATCTTGAACTCACGTCTGTTTGTCATGCCTTCCTTGATGTCGAAAAGCGGTATCAGCGGGAAGAACTTGCTGAACAAAAGCATACCCAGCGCCACGAACGCGAACGTCTCCGCCACGATCAATATCTCAACCAGGCTCGGATGATACGTGCCCCAGTCGAATGTGAAATGCTGACGCCGCACCAGGCTCGGTATGATGATGAGGAACCGCTCAAGCCACATCCCGATATTCACCAGGATTGTCGTTATCAGCATCCAGAACGCCGAACGCCTCACGCTCTTGAACAGCCACATAGGCACCGGTATGAAGAACGCTGTAATCAGGAACACCATGAACAGCGCCGAATACGGCCAGTTGAACACCTGGAGCTCCCGAAGCACTATATCCGGCGTGTCAAGCGTGTACAGCGCGAACACCCACTCCAGGAAGAAGAAGAAGAACCACGTCGTCGCCACCACGATAAGCAGTCGCGCGATAGCGTCGAAATGGTCCGGGCGAATGTACTTGTCCAGCTTCCACATCCACACGCCCAGCGCCATCAGCATGGCAACCGCCGACACACCCGAGTGGATCGCCCCGATGATGAAGTACGGCGCGAAGATGGTCGAGTGCCATCCCTCCACGCCTATCAGCACCGCGAAGTCCCAGGACACTATCGAGTGCACCGACACGAACACCGGAAGCACCAGCGCCGACAGCAATATGCCCGCCACCGCCTGCAACTTCCACTGTCTCGGAGTCCCGCGCCATCCCAGGCACAACCCCGCGTATATTCGCTTCACCCATACTTTCTGCGCCCTGTCCCGTATGACCGCCAGGTCCGGTATCAGCGCGATGAACACGAACAAAGAGCTTCCAATAAGATAAGTCATTACCGCGCTCGGGTCCCAAACGAACGGCGAGCGCACATTCGGCCAGACCCCGCGAGCGAAGTCATACGGGAACACCCAGAAATCGCGCCATGGCCTGCCCACGTGGAACAGCGGCGTGTGCAGAGCGGCCATCAGCGAGAACACCGTCATCACCTCGGCGGCGCGCGTCACCGGACGCCGCCACTCCGCCTGCGTAAGCCGCAGAATCGCCGAGATCATAATCCCCGCGTGGCTGATGCCGATCCAGAACACGAAGTTGACCAGGAAGAAACCCCACAGCGCCGGCCTGTTCAGACCAGTCACTCCCAGGCCCTTGTTCATCATATACCCGAACGCGCCCAGCCCCGTGGCCACTATGATAGTCAGGAATATCACCGTCGGCAGCCACCACCTCGGCGTCCCAAGCACCCCGTCCAACAGATCCCTGTTGATAGTCTTCTGATCTAGCTGTACGTGTTCTAACATATCGCCTTTCTCAGGCCGCTAACTCTCTTCGAATCAATCCCCTCTCCCTCGATGGGAGAGGGCTAGGGTGAGGGTGAAAAACCTACGCCCACTCTACTGCAATTCTCGCCTACTTACTCCACCGTCATTCCCGCGAAGGCGGGAATCCACTCGGCAATCCATTCAAATCAATCCCCTCTCCCTGAGGGAGAGGGCTAGGGTGAGGGTGAACCATAAGCTCTACATACCCCACCGTCATTCCCTAATTGATAATTCCAAATTGAAAATTGCCAATTGTTATTCTGACTTCCCCATCACCCGCACATGACCGCGATGGTTCTGCACATGACCCTGGTCATAAAGCTGCAACTCCCGCTGCTCCCAGAAATTCACTATCGGGAACAGCCTCGCCGCAAGCATATACACCAGGATTATAGCGCCCACCGCGCCCAGCATTATGAACACGTCCCATATCTCAGGCATTATCGTACTCGGCACGTGGCCCGGCTCCATCTCGCGCTTGTCATAGCTCGGATTTCCGATCCCCTCCACTGAGTACGCCGCGACGAATAGCCTTATCCTGTCCAGGAATGTTCCCACCAGAACTGATACTGCGATGATGGGCGGCCCCCAGAGGCTGTGCCGCACTGGATTCCACACCAGCGTCCACAGCGGTATTACGAAATTCAGCATGAACACCGCGAAGAACACCCATATATAAGGCCCGTGAATCAGCAGTTCCAGCACCGCCAACTCATTCGGCTTCCTGCCGTACCAATATACGTTGAAACTCGAGAACCAGAACCAGAACCACAGCAGAGACAGCGCAAACATCAATTTCCCGATGCCCCATATCTGGTCTAGTCCGATATAGTCCTCATATCCGCCGAACTTTCTCAGGACCCAGGCCGTCAGCACCATAGTGGCCGCCGCCGCCTGTAGAGCGTTCGCCGCGTGAGTGACCGGATAGAGCGCGTCTATCCAGCCGGGTATAAGTGTCATAAGAAAGTCCACGCTGATCAGGAAGTGGACGAATATGAGCATCATAAAATACAACGCGCCCAGTATTCCCATCCGGTGCTTGAGCATGAACCACTGCTTAGAGGTGCCGACCCAGCCCCGAGCCATCCACGCCGCCCATCGCTGGTGCCGCGATCCTGCGGGCGCGCGCTTCGCCAGAGAAGCGAAGTCCGGCAAACTCGACATCCACACCAGCGCGAGTCCGGTTACTACCAATCCGAGTATCGCCGCCGACGCCCATATATGAGGCGAGTACGACGGCATTTTCAACATGTCGAAGAACCACAGCGACCGCCGTCCATCGCTCAGCGGCGGCAAAACCCACAGCAGCGGGATGAACCACAACAGGCTCAGCAACCCGACCACGCTCCAAAGCTCCGCTGCCCTCGATATCGGCCTGCGCCAGTGCGCGTTCGCCATGCGGGGCGCAATTGCCACCATCGGCGCCGCCGAAGCGGTCGTAATGATGAAACTGAACATCGCCGCGTAGTATCCCCAGATGACCGTGTCCCCGACTCCGCCAACCAGCTTCATCACGAAACCGATCAGGCCGAGTATCGTGAGAACGCCGAAAGCAGCAGCAGCCCGCCAGAAGTTGTCGCCCACCTTTAGGTGCTTCCCTATCAGGAAGTTGGTCGTCTCCTCCGGCGACGTCGGCGGGACCGCCACGCGGGGATCTACGTGATGAGCGCCCGCGTGCGGGGCGGCATGTGCGCTGCTAGCCATGACTTCCCGCTCCCTTGCCAGCTTCCTCGTCCACCTTGCGTAGGTAAATCACCGACGGGTTCGTTCCAAACCCTTCTATGAGACGATAGCCTCTGCCTCCTTCGCCCTCCTGGAGTTCTTTCCTCACTATCTCCTGCGCCTTGTTCTTGGGCTGCGGCAGGCGACGTTCGCCGTTGCGCCGCGCCACGAGCATCTCGTACAGGTCTCCGAACACGAGCGTCTCCGTCGGACAGGCGTTCACACACGCCGGATTGAGACCTCTCTCCAGAGACTCGTCCGTAACCGCCACGCCGTTCTGGTCCGCCTTCCTGTTCGTGCGTCGTATCCGCTGCACGCAGAACGTGCACTTCTCCATGATTCCGCGGCTGCGGACAGTAACGTCCGGGTTGAGCTGGTTCGTCAGGCTCTCAGGCCACTCCGGCTCCCAGAAGTTGAAGAACCGCGCGTGGTACGGGCAGCCGTTCGCGCAGAAGCGCGTCCCGATGCAGCGATTATACACCTGGACGTTCAGCCCCTCGCTGTTGTGGTAGGTCGCGTAAACCGGGCAGACCGGCTCGCACGGCGCATCCGCGCAGTGCTGGCAGAAGATCGGAATGAACCGAGCCTTCACATCCGGGAATTCCCCTTCCCAGTACCGCTCAACACGCATCCACTGGATAGCGCGACGCTGGTTGAAGTGTTCTTCTTCGTTGATGGGGATGTTGTTTTCAGATTGACAAGCGACCACGCAGGCCTGACAGCCCGTGCACTTGTCCAGGTCAACTATCATTCCCCAGCTCTCAGGCATTGATCCAGCTTCTCCTACTACCGCTTCCTCTTTATCAAATCCCCTCTCCCTTGACGGGAGAAGGCTAGGGTGAGGGCGAAAATCCCGCGCCCTGAAACCGCCTGGTTTCTATTCGTCCATTAACTATCTTCGCTCGTGATCTCGATGATGTGATGATGTTCGTCTCTCGGCGTCTCCGGGACCGTGTTCTCGAACTTCGGCACCCTGATCCACTCATCAGTCTTTTCAATGTTGACCTTGGTCGCCGCCCACGCGAATGCGCCCGACTGACTGTCTGTCAGCGGCGCGAGAATGGAGAACACGTTCGCTCCCCTGTCCTTGGCGTATCTTCCCATATCGGTGTGGCCTTGCCCGAATGGTATCGAGACCGTGTAGGGAGGAACTCCGGGATGCGGGTAAGCTAGTGCCTCGATTGAGCCTCTCGGCGATGTCACCTTGATGACATCCCCCTCGCGTATGTCCAACTCTTCCGCCAGCCGCGAGTTGATTTCTATCCATGTCCGCCAGGTTGCGGTCGTGATTGGGTCCGGAGTCGCCTGCATCCAGGGAAGATGCGCGGCTTCGCCCGCACCGATTCCCACCTGGCTGAACGGCGTCAGGTAATACTCGAACCTGCCGTCACCGTCGAACTGCGGCTCCTCGAACTCTGGCAGCTCCGGCGGCGGAGAGACCGAATCCCGCGAGCGGGCGCCGGTATCCCACCAGCCGCCTCGCTGAAGCGTTCCGTTCCAGAACGAACCGAAGTCGTTCGCCCTCACCGAGCCGCGATTCATGTCGTACAGCTTGCGCGCCTCGGACTGGAGAACTTCCTTCAGTGTGCCTCCGCCAAGTTCGAGGTCCAGATTCAGTCCCTGCGCCACCGCGAGAAGCACGTCCGCGAAACCGCGCGTTCCAAGCTCGGAACCGCGGTTCTCGAAGAACGGCCTCACCACCGGCTGCTGGAACCCTACAACCTCGTATCCCGGCCCAAACATCGGGGCGTCGGTGCCCCAGTCCTCCAGAGGAGAATGTTGCGGCAGCACCAGGTCCGACATCGCCGTCGTATCGTCCATCATGTCCGTGAAACTGCATATGAACGGCACGTCATAAGAAGCGCCTCTTATATCCAAGGACGCCGGAAGCCCGTAGAACGGGTCCGCTCCCCGAACCAGCAGCGCATTCACGCGCCCCGCTCGCATATCCGCTACCGTCTCCTGCCAGTTGGCCAGAGTCGCCACGGAGGAATCCGACATTTCATCAAGAGGCGGCGCGGGATTGAATATCATCCCGCCGGGCTGTCCCACACTGCCTACGAGGTGGTTCAGCGAATATATAGCTATCATATTGGAGAGGCCGTTGGTATGCGCACCCGCGGAACCGCCCCCAATCGCTATCGAAGGCCCATGCTCGGCGAATTCGTGCGCGATGTCGTGAATCTTCTCAGCCGATACACCGACCCTCACAGCCACTATGTCAGGCGCAAACGCCGCCAGCGCCTCGGGGTCCTCGCCTGTCAGCGCTTCGACCGCATTGGCGTCACCCAAGCCGTCCTCTACTATCACGTAGGCGATGGACAGCGCCAGAAGACCTTCCATGCCGGGCATCACAGGCACCCACTTGTCCGCATTCGCCGCGGTCATCGAGAAGCGAGAATCAACGTGATAGTGCGTTCCACGCTCCCTGTCGCCCTGCCTGAAATTTCCGTATCCGCGAGAATACCGCACCGGCGAACCCCATGTGTTCAGGAAGTCCGCCCCGAAAGAGAGAATAAAGTTAGAATTTTCGATATCGAAATCGGGAATACGCTCCTGCCCGAAGACCACGCTAACCGCCATCTTCAGGTTCGTGCTCTCAAGAGTCTCATATGGCGCGTACTTGCCGCCGAACTTCTCCGCGAAGCGTCTTCCCACCAGGCCCGCATGTCCTCCGCCCAGGCCGGTCGCCAGTACCATCCCCTGCTGACGACGGCTCGACTGGAGATTCTGAAGCTGGAAGGTAAGCCTGCCGATGGCGTCTGTCCAGCTAATCTCCTCGAACTGCGCCGTGCCGCGTTCGCCCGCCCGCACCAAGGGCCCCGCAATCCTGTCAGGGTTGTACAACGCCTGGAGGCTCGCTTCGCAGCGCGCACTGTGCTTGCCCGCGTTGACCGGGTAGTCAACATTGCCTTCTATCTTCTTCGCGCGCCCTTCCATCACCCTGACCACAACGCCACACTCTCCGCACAGCGTCGCGTACCAGTTGTCTCGACCGGACACCAGGTCTTCAGGCATACGAAGGGGAGACTCGACAAGCAACTCGTCCTCAGGAACGCCGCAGGCCGCGAACAGCACCGCCGCGGACGCCGAGCCGCCGGTGAGTGTCAAAAACTGTCGTCTGGTCAAGCCCATGATGAATTCGAGCCTCTAGTAATGGCAGGTGGTGCAGTCTGTGGGAGCCGCGTTGTCTCGATGGCAGTCCACACAGTCGCTCATCTTCAATGTTCGTACCTGTTTGACCTTAGCCATGGAACCTACGTCACCGTGGCACGTCGAGCAGACCGCTGTCGCCTCGATTCCGTCCCTCGCGCTCAGAACACGGATATGCGTCTCATGCACGAAATGTACGTGGTCCGGAACGCGATGTACCCGCACCCAAGCCACTGGATCGCCGTCGTCGAAGGCGTCACGCAACTTCTTGATCTCCGCCTGCGCCGTCTCGGTCGAGCCGAGCACCGCCTGGTGGCAGGTCATGCAAAGGTTGACCGGGGGGATCGTTGCCTGGGCCGACTTCGTAACCTCACGGTGACAGAAAGTGCAGTCTAGGCCAAGATCCTGTACGTGCGTCGTATGCGGGAAAGCTATCGGCTGCTCGGGCCCTTCGTCCGAACTCAGTATCACGGGTGTCCCGAACCACGCCGATATCACCCATGTCAGCAGGACCACGACCACCACCGCCGTTACCAGGCCGCCTAGTCCAAGACCCGTAAACAGCGCAATCTGCTTGCCGGTAGGTTTCTTGATCTGAAAGTCGCCTGGTATCAAATCCTGTGGTTCCTGATGTCTCGTTTCAACGTGATCGGTCGGGTGTATCCGGCTAAATCCAATAGTCCGGCCAGAAGTTTCTGAGCACCCCGGCGAAGTCTATCGCTCTGGAGATGAAGAACATCGCAAGCGCGAAGCAGATGATCGCAAGCACGTAGAATACGGGTCGAGCCTTGCGGAAACTGTCAGGAACATGCCCTGACATGACGAACGAGGGGATCATTATGTGACCCAGGATCATGTTGGACGCGAACAGGACTACGAATAAGACTGCCAGCCAGAGACTCCTCAGGAGACTTCCCAATTCACTCCAGCTTGCTGGCCCGATTACCGCGGGGTCTATTGTTATTGGATCCATACGTTTTGCGCCAGATTGCCTGAGTCTGTCCTGCTTGATTGATACTGCCTAGGTTCAGACCGAAAGAGATTATCACATTGGGTTTAATGCAGTGTCAAGACACCTTCCCCCAAATGCCAGACGCATGTTGTGAAAATTATCACTAACAACAGTTCCGCCTGTCAGGGTTAACTTCTCTCCAACGGCTCAAGGCCGTTGTGAAAATTATCACGTTACCCCTACGCATGTCAATAACGCTAATGCCCTCGAAGACGATTCCAAAAGTCCCTCGCCCCGCTTATTCGTCATGCCCACGCCCTCCTACCGTCATGCCCGCGAAGGCGGGTATCCAGAAGTGGGGAGGCCCTGCGTGCCGCAATTCCACTTATGCAAATTTCTCCTTGAGAACCCCCTTTGTCCCGTGAACCCATCCTATGCTAGAATTGCAGAACAAATGCGCTTGAAATGTATTTGACATACAGACATACATAAGAGGAAACTTATCAATGACCATCCAATCCACCGGAATATTTCCGACTCAAAGCTAACAAGAGGTGGTGACAGGTCGTATTCTAGGTACCTCGTGTCCTGTTCCAACTGGAAACTCACCTGAAACCCCACCTGTACGATATAGAGTATGATTTATTAACCCTGCCGACTCCGCCTCCAACCGACCACTCCAAAAACCCTGTAACACTGAGTGGTTCTCAACACAAGGAGTTCCCAATGACCAACACGATGAGAGTGAACAATGTCGTATCCAACATGGCCCAGGGCAATATGTCCTACGGCCTCAATCTCTCCTTCCCTTCCACGACCCTCATAGAACTCGCCGGTCGGGTCGGGTTCGAGTTCGTCACCTTCGACAGCGAACACGGCCCATTCACCGTGGACATGCTCGATGACCTCTGCCGAATAGCCGACATGGCCGGACTCACGCCGATGGCCCGCGTCCCGAACATCGAACACCCTACGATTCTCAGGTTCCTCGATAGAGGCATCATGGGAATTACCGGCCCGCACATCGTCAACGCCGAGCGCGCCCAGAAACTCGCCGACGCCTGCCGCTACGTTCCCAGGGGCCTCCGCAGCTTCGGCTCCGGACGTGGAGCCTACTTCGGCGATGTCGAATCTCTACCCGGATACATGGAACACACCAACGACAACATCCTCGTCATTGCCCAGCTCGAGGACGTCCAGGTTCTCGACAACATCGCCGACATTCTGGCCGTCGAGGGCATAGACTTGTACGCTTCCGGTGCCCAGGATATAGCCCAGTCTCTCGGCCTGCCCGGACAGCCCAACCATCCGCGAGTTCAGGAGTTCGAGGCCGAGGTCCGCGACGCAGTCGACGCCGCCGGTAAGCATATGGCCGACGACGTAATGGACTCCGCCCGCGCCACTAACATGTTCATGGACGGCGCCAGAGCCTTCCTCGCATCCCGAGGCAAGGGAGACTGACAAGGGTAGGCAAACCTGCCAGCCAGCTGCCAATTCCAATCAATAGACCCCCTCTCCCTTAAGGGAGAGAGCCGGGGTGAGGATGATTACCTACCTACCATGTAACGGGCAAAGGAGCCAACTGATGCAGCGCGCCACTAAAGACGTTCTCTACTTCGAGACTGGTCCCGATAACGAGCCCACCATGTTCGTCGACCCGGGCGAGGAGTTCGAGGTTGTCACCCAGATGAACCGCGGCCCTTGGATAGAGGGCCATCCCGACCAAGAAAGACTCGAAGCCATGCTGACGGGCGGCAATCCGTCCAGCGGCGCAATCTACGTAAACGGCGCTGAACCCGGCCAGGTACTTACGTTCCACATCCTGGACATACAGACCGAGCAATTCGGATTCACCAGGTTTCGCGGAAGCACCGATGCAATGCCCGGCTGGATGGGCGCGACCGCCATAGGCCACCACGAGAAGATAGTCTCCATTAGCGATGGCGTCATTCACTGGAGCGACGACCTGAAATTCCCTCTCGAACCAATGCTGGGTGTGGTTGGCGTCGCGCCCTCCAATACTCGCTGGGCGAACGGTTGGGCGGGAGAGTGGGGCGGCAATTTCGACATCCAGGAGATAAAGACAGGCGCGTCGGTCCACATTCCGATCCAGGTACCCGGCGCGCTGCTCCACATCGGAGACATGCACGCTCGCCAGGGCGATGGCGAGATATGCGGCGCGGGCGGCATAGAGACCGGTGGAACGGCCAGAATCCGCTGCGAACTCTCCCCCCTCCCGGACAACATGACATGGCCCCGCATCGAGGACGCGACCCACATAATGACCACCGGAATCACCCGTCCCGCCGAAGACGCCTTCCGAATAGCCCTCTCCGAAATGCTGCTCTGGCTCGAAACCGACTACGGCTTCGACCGTGGAGAGGCGTACCTCTTTCTCGGCCAAGTCCTCGAGGCCCGCTGCACCCAGTTCGTCAACCCGACCTTCTCCTACATCTGCAAAGTCAACAAGAAGTGGCTGATGATTTAGAGTCCGTCAACGGACCGAAGACGATTGCGGAAATTCCTTCTCCCTGGATAGGCCCTCAAGGACAACCGAGAGTCCCTTCCCCATGACGGGTTCAAAGGGTAGGCAAACGTACAAACCGCCTCCCCAAAGTCCCTTCCCCCTTGACGGGGGAAGGTCAGAATGGGGGTGAAACCCCTTCCGATTGGGTATTGAGATAGTAGCTAAGTAGTCGGCAGCGGAACCGTATCCCCCGTCTCTCCCTGCCAGATGCGTATCCGCGCCGCCATGTCCCGGATGCGGTCCGCCTGGGCCGGATCATTGAACAGATTGTTCGTCTCATAGGGGTCGTTATTCAGATCGTACAGCTCGCACTGGTCGCCCGCGCACAGATTCAGCTTCCAGCGGTCAGGCGTGACGACCGACCTCCACGGGAGCGCCAGCATCCGGTTTATCTCCGCGCTCCCCAGGAACCTGTCCACGATCTCCTGGCTCGTCCCGTTCCACTGCATGAACACATCGTTCTCGCTCAGATCCGCGTCACCCTTTAGCACAGGCTGAAGGCTCTTGCCCTGGAGCGTGTCGGGAACGTCCTCACCGATGAGGTCCAGAAGAGTCGGGACCAGATCGGCGTGGCCCACGCTGCCCTCCACCATCGTCTGCTCCTGCGAAAGCCACGGAACCCGCATCAGCAGCGGCACCCGCGACGCCTCCTCGAAGAACGACCGCTTCTCCAGCATCCCGTGGTCGCCCATCATATCCCCGTGCTCGCTCGTGAATACCACGACGGTGTTGTCAGCGACTCCTGCCCGCTCCAAAGCGGAAGTTATCTTGCCCACCATACGGTCAACCTGGGTGATGTTAGCCATGTAGTGTGCCCGAAGCGTCCGCCAGCCCAACTCGGTGGTAACGTCCTCCCGTGCCGCCGCGTACCGCATCATATAGTCGTCTTGGGTCTGGTCAACGCCCTCCAACATGAACTGCAGGAAGTAATTCGCCCTGACCCTATTCACCAGCGAAGCCGTCTCCGGCTTCTGCAGAAACGCGGGTCCCACGGGCAGAGTTTCCGGGTCGTACATATCCATATACGGACCGTGATACGGAGAATGCGGCTCGAACGTACTCACATAGAGGACGAACGGCCTGTCCTTGTTCTCCTCAATGAATTCCGCCGCCTGGTCGCCGAGGTACGACCCCATCTGGTGTTCCTCCGGCAGGTCATAATGCATGTTCGAACTGAACACCCCAACGCCGTCCCTCACCCTGTCCGGCTCATAACCTTGCTCGACGAGGTACTTGTTGTAGCTCGACACCATGTAACGCTGTTCCGGCTTGTCATATCTGTGGCTGTCTTCCGCCGACTTCCACACGTCGAATCCGTGCTGCGCTACTAGGTCGTTGCCCAGGTGCCACTTGCCCATGTACCCCTTGATGTAGTCGTCTGAGATCATCTCCGCAATTACGGGTACGTCCGGCGAAAGGTGAATCTGATTGACGATAGGCCCCGCCGCGTGCGGATAGAGCCCTGTCATGATAGTCGCCCGCGCCGGCGTACAGACCGCCTGCGCCACATACGCATTTTCGAAGACGAAACTCTCGTCGGCGAGCGCGTTGAGGTTTGGAACGTTCATCCAGTCCGCCCCGTAGCACGCAAGCGTATCCTGTCTCTGCTGGTCGCTGAATACGAAGACGATGTTTGGTCTGTCGGCCATTCTCTACCTCCCTGTGGTCGACTTCCTGGCGATTATATACCCTGCTCAGACCGTCGGTATCGGCGCGTGATCTCCATTCTTATGCTGCCATAAGCGTATGTGCGCCGCCATGTTCCTCACTCGATCTTCCTGAGCCGGATCGTCGAAGAGGTTGTGTTCCTCATAAGGATCGTTGTTCAGATCGTACAACTCGCACTGGTCCGTCGCGCACAGCGCGAGCTTCCACCCGTCCCGGACGAGGGTTCGCCAGGGTTGCGTGTTGCGCAGGTTGATCTCGGCGCTGCCCAGGTGCCTGTCATCAATGTCGCTCACTCCATTCCACTGTACATAGACTTCGTTGCCGTCCAGCGTCTGTTCTCCTCGCAGTACCGGGGCGAGGCTGTTCCCCTGTAAGTGTCCGGGAATATCGTTGCCCGACAGGTCCAACAGCGTCGGTACAAGGTCAATGTGTCCCACGGCGCCTTGCAGCATCGTCTGCTCCTGGGAAAGCCACGGAACGCGCATCAGCAGAGGCACTCGAGCCGACTCCTCGTACATAGACCGCTTCTCAAGCATCCCGTGGTCGCCGCCCATCTCACCGTGCTCGCTCGTGAACACGATTACCGTGTTATCCGCCACTCCGTTGCGCTCCAGCGCTTCAATTATTGTTCCCACCATTCGGTCAACCAGTGTGATGTTGGCAAAATACCGAGCTCGCAGCGTGCGCCATCCTGCCTCAGTTGTAACGTCATTCCCGGAGGCGGCATTGCTGAGCAGATACGGGTCCACGTCGGCGTCCTGCTGTCCAAGGTACTGCGTGCAGTATCTGGCCCTCACCGTGTTGTGCATCGAGGCCCCTTCGGGAACCTTCAGGAACGTCGGGCCAACCGGTAGTTCCTCCGGGTCATATAGGTCGTTCAACGGCCCGTAGTACGGTGGGTGCGGCTCGAATGTGCTCACGTACAGCATGAACGGGTTATCCGAGTTCCGGTCTATGAAGTCGGCCGCTTTACACCCCAGGAACGAGGCCATCTGGTGCTCTTCGGGAAGACTGGCGCGCTTACGCGCCGAGAACATCGGAGTGCCGTCCGCCGCCGTCGTATCCGGCTCGAAACCGTGTTCGACCATGTGATTATGATAGTCGCTCATCGTGCCGCGATACTCGCGCTTCGTGTACTCCGGCCTGTGTCCGTCTTCAGTGCTGACCCACTCGTCAAAGCCATGCTGCCGTATGACATCGTCCCCCAGGTGCCACTTTCCGAACCAGCCCGTATGGTAGTCCTCCGATATCATCTCCGCGATACTCTTCTTGTCCGGCGGCAGGTTCATCTTGTTGACCGTCATCCGCGCCGTGTGTGGATACAGCCCGGTCACGATAGACGATCTCGCCGGCGTGCATACCGGCTGCGTAACATACGCCCGCTCAAACACGAAGCTACTGTCTGCGAGCGCGTTCAGGTTGGGAGTCTGAATCCAGTCATTCCCATAGCACGCGAGAGTGTCGTAACGCTGCTGGTCGCTGAATATAAAGACGATGTTGGGTCTCGAAGACATACTTTCTCCTTATCGCCTCTTCACTGGGCGCGAATATACAGATGGAGTTTGGTTACTTTAACCGGCGCGAGTTCTCGGGCTGGGCGCTCGTTCAGGATTTAGCGAAATCCCATCCTGTCCATCCACAAATCCTGTAAATCCTGATTCAGACAGACCTCACTCTTCCCGACTTCCTCGCAGGCGAGGGTCGAGAGCGTCCCTGACCGCGTCGCCGAACAGGTTCATCGCCAGCACCGCGATGGAGATCATTATGCCGGGCATGATAGCAAGGTGCGGACCTAGGTCGAACTGCGTCTGAGCGCCGCTGAGCATATTCCCCCAGGATGGCGTTGGCGGCTTGATGCCGATGCCCAGGAAGCTGAGCTGCGCCTCGGCGACTATCGCCCCCGCAATCCCCACCGCCACCAACACCATGGACACCGGTAGCGTGTTCGGCACGAGGTGCAGCATGATGATTCTCAACGAGGACGATCCAATCGCGCGCTGCGCCTCTATGTACTGCGCCTCCCGCAGAGAAAGCACGTGTGATCTCACCACTCTTATGGAGCCAATCGTGCTAAACAACGCCAATGCGCAGATGACAACCGTCATTGTGAACCCGAACGCCGTGGCTACGACTATTACTATCACGAGGCCGGGGAGCACGAGCATCGTATCCACGAGCCTTTGCAGAAGGATGTCAACTATGCTTCCGTAGTACGCGCTTACTATGCCTATCAAGGTTCCAGTCGCCACGCCTATAAGAGGCGCTGAGAATCCCACCAGAAGCGACACGCGACCGCCGTATAACAGGCGGCTCAGTTCGTCTCTACCCAGGTGGTCGGACCCGAAGAGCAGGAACTCGCCGCCCTTGGCTTCGCCGAATATCCCCTCGTACCGGCTGGCCACGAACTTCGCGGCGTCGAACGGCGCGATCACGGGGGCCAACGCGGCCAGCGCGACCATCAGTAGCATCATCGCTCCACCGACCGCGCCCGCCGGATTCTGGCGACAGAACCGCCAGAATCCGGCTCTGGCCCCGATAAGGCGGCTCTGCCAGCCGGCCTCATGTCTCCGTTCTTCAATAGAGGATTCCATGTCACTTCCTCGTCTAGCGTTCTGGCAACCGCTCTATTCGTAGGTAACTCTCGGGTCCAGGACCTTGTAAGAAAGGTCTATCAGCAGTATCCAAATCATCATGAACACGCCTATGAGCAGCACCATACCCAGAACCATTACCGCGTCCCGACCCCTAACTGACTCGATCAGATGCAGCCCGATGCCCGGCAGGTTGAAGACCGTTTCCAGCACGACAGCTCCGTCAATCAGAGAGGCGAAGAGCATCCCCAGCATCGTCACCACTGGCAGAAGCGCGTTGCGAAGCGCGTGTCTCACTATTACCACGCGCGGAAGAAGGCCCTTCGACCACGCCGTGCGAACGTAGTCCTCGCTCAACACCTCCAGCATCATGGACCTGATCATCCGGCTTATCACTGCCGCCGAGCGAAAGCCGAGTATCAGCGCGGGGAACATGAACCTCTGCAACGACTTGACCGGGTCTTCCCATAGATCAACGTGCTGGGCGGGCGGCGCCCACCCTACGTATCGCGCGAGTACCAGCAAAATGATGATCCCAAGCCAGAACGCGGGGACCGCCATTCCCACTGCGCTGACGGCCCGAACCACCTGGTCGAACGCGCTCCCCCTGAACAACGCGGAGAATATTCCCGCCGGAATCGAGATCACGATTGCCACCAGTACACCCAGAATCGCCAGTGTCACAGTGACGTCAATCTTCGGCTTTATTGCCTCCCATACCGACTGGTTGAAGTACACGGAGTAGCCCAGGTCTCCCTGCACCATCTTTGCCAGCCAGCGCACGTACTGCGCGTAGAGGGGGTCGCTCAGCCCGAGTTCCTCGCGCAGCTCCGCTATCGCCTCGGGACTCGCCGCGTTCTCCTCGCTGGCGAGCAGTGTAGATGCGACGTCTCCCGGAATAAACTGGAGCATCAGGAACAGGATGGTCCCCAACAGAAAGAGGGTAGGTATGATCAGCAGCAAACGCCTTATGATGTAGCCTCTCATTCCTTACCCTCGATTCCTCTGATTGGCCGCCTGACGATAAATCCATTCCCCTTCGACGGGCTAACAAGGGTAGGCAAGAGTCCCTTCCCCCTTGATGGGGGAAGGTTAGGATGGGGGTGACTCCGCCAATCCAAGTTCAATGCCTGCGCCTCTCAGCCCTTGACGGGGGAAGAGGTTAGGATGGGGATGAACTACCCCCTGCCGACGGACTATCTCCCCGGCGCGCCCTCGTCCAGCCATGCGTCAACAAACCTGGACTGGATGAACTTCGCGGTCGCAATCGCGTCCACGTTCATAACGTAGTTGTACTTGATCTGGAACTCGTCCGGACGGCGCACCGGCACTTTGGGGTTCCACTCCTCCCGCATTATCGTGTCCATCCTCTTGGTGATTTCCTTCTCTTCCAGCGAACCAAGCCCTACCCTGTCCAGTTCCGCAAGCAGGTCCAGCCACTCCTGCGGCGGTTCTGCCTGGCACATATCAAAGCCCGCGCCCGGCCTGAACACCTGGTTGATGATCTCCACCGGACTCTTGCTTGCCACCGCCTGGCCGAACCAGAACAACTCGTAGTCGCAGGCGTATGCCTGTTCCCGCGCCGAAGTAAGCTCGGTGACCACTATCTCTATCTCTACTCCCAGCGGCTCCATCTGCTGCTGGATAATCAGAACGATGTTCGGCTCCGCCTCCTCGGTCAGGAATTCGATCTTGTCAACGCCCTTCTCGGCGAATATCTGCTTAGCCATCTCCTGCTGGGCCTCTTTCTGGTCCCAGTTCAGGCACGGGTAATCGAGTATGTCGTCATAGTTCGGGTCCGCGGTGCCGAAGAAACTGATCTGCCGCAGATTGGGCGGATCAACGTCCGGCACGCTGGTTAGATCTATTATCTGCCTCGTGTCAACCGCGCACCTGAACGCCTGCCGAACCTCGGGGTCGTCGAACGGCGGTATCGAGCCGTTCATCGCTATCCCCTGGAAGCCCGGGCTGTCCCAGCGAATCACCGACACATCGCTTGGCATTTGGTCCTGTATTGAGTACGCTCTGTTTGCGGGGAAGGTTGTATAATAGTCAATCTGTTTGGTCTCGAACGCAGCTCCGGCCGCCTCAGCGTTGGCGAACGCGATGCCCGTTATCTTGTCCAGCAGCGGGTACGGGCTGCCGTCCGGCGCGTCAACGAAATAGTCCGGGTTGGCGACCGTAACAACGTTGTTGCCCACATCCCATGTATCCATCTTGAACGCGCCCGTGCCGATGACCTGCTCCGGGTCGCTCAGGTTGCCGCCCGACGCCGACAGCACGTGCTCGGGAAGCATGATGTGCCATGAGTCCGCCAGCGCTGACAGTATCCGGCTTGTCGGGTTCTTGGTGGTTATCGTCATGGTGTGGTCGTCAATCTTGCTCATCTCGTCAACCAGAAGAAATCCGGCGACGCGCGGCTGTGGAATGCCCTCCGGCGGGTCAACCCACCTGTTGATCGTATAAACCACGTCGTCAACCGTGAACGGTTCTCCGTCGTGCCATGTGACGTCTTCGTGGAAATTTAGAGTAACGCTGCCCAGGTCGTCCGCTAGTTTCCACGACTTTGCGAGGTCAGGGGTCACGGTCAGGCCGTCTCTAGGAGAGAACTGGAGGACGCCGCTGTACATTCGGTTGAGTCCCTGCGTCGAAGACCAGTGAGACCTCGTGGTCATGTCCCAGCGGTCAAACCACACCCCGGTCGCCAAGCGGAAATGACCGCCACGTCTGCCGTCGGAGAAGGCGGATTCCATCATCGCTTCAGTTGGCTTGGGCTTGGCAGCCGGTTGCGCGGGCATGGCAGTTGCAGCCGGAGCGGGCTGCGCTTGGGCCGGCGCTGGCTGCACAGGGGCCGGCGCTGCGGTTGGAGCAGGAGCCGCCGGAGCGGGCGCTTCAGGCTGGCTCGGTTCCTCCTCCGCGGATCCACAGGCCAGCATCGCAATCAGGATTACTGGCGCCAGAAACGCAAACAACAATTGTCTTGGTGCTCTGAAAGAAGATGTTCGAATCAACTGATCCTCCCTACTTGGCTTGAGTGAATGTGTACAAAATGCGAAATTAGTCGGGACAGAATGCCATCTATGGAGTTTTATCCCCCCCCCAGTATCCAGGGGAGGGTGAATACAAGAAATGATTATGAACAGTTCTTCGCGAATATATATTCCGCGATAGCCCGCATTCTATTATCCATCCAGAAAGCGGTCAAGCAGCGCCTGTAAAAGACGATTGCAAAGGGTTGGACTCAGCGATGAGCGTATGTTATCATCAGTCAAGCATCATTCCTTATCATCTTTCAGGCAACCCCATTGAGCTAATGCACAACAGGTGTTGCCTCTAACGGCAGAGCCAAGCTTCTCAAACGTTCCTTCGGTATCGCAGTACGGAATCTTGGCTTCCCTGCAAAGCGGATTGCCCAAGTCACAGTCATCTGCTGCCCCACTTTGCTGAACCTACATTCTGCAATTTCATATTCCAATCCCTACTGGAAAATGCAACAGCGACGGTCTGAGGTATATGCGTCAAGAAAATCCGTCGAGTGATTCCAACCACTGGAATGTAAGGACATAACTTGCCGGAATCTTATTCTCGGCAACCCCTTTGCAAGTTCGGAAGCGCCAGATGCTTAACCTGAAGAAATCGAAATCCCGGAGCATAAGATGAACCTCGGAGAATTGATGACCAAGACCAATGATGAGTTGAACCAGCTCGCTGCGGAACTTGGCGCGAACTTAAACGGATCCAACAAGCGCCATGACCTTGTCAACCGTGTTGCCAAGGCCGTAGCCGAAAAGGAAGGGCCTATCAGGGCTGGTGGAATACTGTCCATAGTCAACGACGGCTACGGATTCCTCCGGCAGGACGGCGCTAATACAGGTGCCAGTGACGTTTACGTCTCCCAATCCCAGATCAGGCGCTTCGGTCTCAGGACCGGCGACCAGGTTAGAGGACAGGTTCGACCGCCAAAGGATGGAGAGCGATACTTCGGGCTGGTTCGGGTGGAAGATGTCAACGACGTACGCCCCGAGGCCTCGCGCAATCGCCCAAGATTCGAGAAACTGACTCCCATCTTCCCCATCGAGCGCATCCAGCTCGAGACTAGTCCTAGAAATCCGTCCACCAGGCTCATAGACCTGCTGGCGCCCATAGGACGCGGGCAGCGTGGTCTCATAGTTTCACCGCCCAAGGCTGGGAAGACCTCCCTTCTCAAAGAGATAGCCAACGGTATTTCTGTCAATCATCCCGACATACAGATCATGGTCGCGCTCATCGGCGAGCGCCCCGAAGAAGTGACAGACATGCGCCGCTCGATCAAAGGCGAGGTGTACAGCTCCACGTTCGACGAACCGGTCGAAGACCACTGCCGCGTCGCCGAAATGGTGCTGGAACGCGCCAAGCGTCTCGTCGAAGCTGGAAGTGATGTCGTGATTCTCCTCGACAGTATCACCAGACTCACCAGGGCATACAACCTCGCCGTACCGACCAGTGGCCGTACACTATCAGGCGGCATAGATCCCGTCGCGCTCTACCCGCCCAAGCGATTCTTCGGCGCAGCCCGAAACACCGAAGAGGGTGGCAGCATGACCATTCTCGCTGCCTGCCTCGTCGAAACCGGCAGCCGTATGGACGACGTCATCTACGAAGAGTTCAAGGGCACCGGCAACATGGAAGTCCACCTCGACCGCAGGCTGGCTGAGCGCAGGATATTCCCCGCCATAGACGTCGCTCGCAGCGGTACGCGCCGTGAGGAACTGCTGCTCGATGAAGCTACGCTCAAGCAGGTGTGGCTGCTCCGCCGAATGGTCGCCATGATCTCCTCCGACGAGAAGTATCCGGGTGAGTCCACCGAAAAACTGCTCGGACACATACGCCGGTCAAGAAACAACAACGAGTTCCTGGCCAACCTCGGCAAAGACATGTAATCTTTCGCAGGGAAGAGGGGCACAAATCCCCTCCCCCGCGAGGGCCACGAGGGCATGCAAAGCCCCTTCCCTCTTGATGGGGGAAGGTTAGGATAGGGGTGAATCCGCAAGCGCGGTCATTTCCAACACCTAACCCCTCTCAGCCCCTCCCAATAGGATGAGAGTGAATACCGCCCTAAGCCCCCGACAGATCCCTCAGCAGTGCCACACGTGTCTCCCTAGGCACATTGTTCTGAGTAACGTTCAGGCGTATTTGAGTTTCCGGCGGCTCCACATTCATCTCGGTCAGTAGCGCCTGCGCAGTCGCAAAGCCCTCATCACCTTTTCCGGCGGCGTAATGGACTGGGATTACTATGCCCGGGCTGAGCACGCTCACAATCCTGGAAATCGCTTTGGCGTCCAGCGTGCCCTCTCCGCTTGCGGGCGCGACCAGTACATCCACGGAGCCCAGCGACTCCAGTTGCCGAGATGTCAGTGTCGCATTGAGACTTCCGAGGTGACACACCGACACGCCTTCCGAGCGTATGACGTAAACCGTATTGATTCGGCGGCTTTCTTCATCGTCATTCAACGCCGTTCCGATTGCGGTGATATTGTACCCGCTTACCTCGTACTGGCCGGGACCTTCTAACACCCTGGGCTGGCCGCCCACCAACTTGTGGGCCGAATGAGAAGGATAGTCGCAACTTACTGCGACGATATCCGCTTCCAGGTCGCCTTCATTATCCGGGTTGGGATCCGTTAGCAGTGAAACGTCTCTGCTCAACAATCTTACGGACGAGTGTCCGTGCCAAGTTATCTCCATCTGGTGGCCCTCCGATTGTGGGGCTAAGGTGTACTCGTTTTCAAGAAAGTATAACTTAGACTCGTTCCAATAAAACAAGCCGACGCTTTACACGACTCAACATTTACAACCCACCTCGATATGCTATCCTAAGGTAAGGACTCTTGATTGCTCACGAGATAGGGAGAGGGCGTCGGTCTGACGTATGATTCCTTCTGCGAGTCTTCACGAAAAAGCGATATGAATATGCTGACGGATCGCCAACATTTGATACTCAAACACATAGTCAATGACTATGTGCATGACGCCGCGCCCATAGCTTCCGAGAGTCTGACCAGAAATCACAGCCTGGGCGTAAGCTCCGCAACCGTGCGCAATGAAGTCGCAGCCCTGGAAGAGCAGGGTTATATATCCCGTCCGCATACTTCGGCGGGCAGCGTTCCACAAGACAGGGCATACCGGCTTTACGTCGAGTCCCTGCTCGCCAATTCGGACCCCCGGATCCCGCCGCAGGCAAGGTCAACGATCCAGGACCACTTCGACCGGGTCCAACACGACGTGGACCAATGGGGAAACGTAGCCGCGACGCTGATAGCCCAATTGATGGACAACCTAGGCATTGCCACATTCCCCAAGACTAGCGTGTCCAGAATTCGGCACCTCGAACTTGTACCTGTTCAGGACGTTCTGGCCCTTCTGATAGTCGTCCTAGAACAGGCCAAGCTCCGTAAGCAGTTGATTCGCTTCGACAAACCCGTTGAGACTTCCGAACTTGAGTCTATGGGCGTAAGGCTGCGCGGGCACGTCACCGGACTGTCCCACGAGGAAATCATGCACAGCCCTCTCCCGCTGTCCGAACACGAACGCAGAGCGATAGACGCCGCAATCGTCATGCTCGAAGAAGAAGACAGGGCCGACCACGACGACCCCTACGTTGTTGGCCTCCGAAACCTTCTCGACCAGCCCGAATTCGACGAATACGAAAAGGTTCGTCCCATAATCCGCGGCGTCGAGGATGGAAGCCTGATACAGGCCGCTCTGGAAGAAGCCCCTGTTGGACAGGTTGTTCGCGTCGTCATCGGAGGCGAACACCGGGGCGAGGAACTCCGACCCCTCAGCGTGGTCATCTGTCGCTACGGTGTCGCGGGTCGTGCGCTTGGCACCATAGGCGTGGTCGGACCCACAAGGATGGAGTATTACCGCGCCATCTCGGGCGTCAGGTTCATCTCCTCGATAATGAAAGGCATGGTCGAGACCGTTTACGGCGCAGCCTGAGAGAGTGGCGTGAGCCATCGTACTATTTCCATGGAGGCAACCCTTGTGGTTACCTACTAGTCTGGAATCGAATCGGCTGTCCAAATCCTGGCATCCCCGCAATCACATTAAACACAGTTCAGACAATGACGGAGCTGCGTAATGTTCGAGACCCTCTCAGAGAAACTTAACGGCATATTCTACAAGCTCGGCAACAAGGGCAGGCTGACCGAAAAGGACATTGACGCCTCCCTCAGAGAAGTGCGTATGGCCTTGCTCGAGGCCGACGTCAACTTCCGTGTTGCTCGCCAACTCGCGTCCACTATCAAGGAGCGCGCGCTGGCCGAGGACCTGCTCACTAAGCTCACTCCCGGTCAGCAAGTCGTCAAGATAACCCAGGAAGAACTGACCAACGTCCTTACGGGCGGCAGCCACAGGCTCGAGAACCCCACAAGGCAGCCCGGCGTCATCCTGGTAGCCGGACTGAACGGCGCGGGCAAGACCACTTTGTCCGCCAAGCTCGCTCGCCACCTCCAACAGGCAGGACAATCATCCATGTTGGTAGCCGCAGACCTGCACAGGCCCGCAGCGATAGACCAGTTGGAAACACTCGCCGGCCAGGTTGGCGTACAGGTCTTTACGGACAGAAAGTCGCGCGATACCGTCAGAGTCGCGAAGGACGGAATTGCCAGAGGCCGTGAAAGTGGTATCAACTGGGTTATTGTTGACACCGCCGGGAGGTTCCAGGTGGACACCGAGTTGATGGACGAACTCGAATCCGTCCACGACGCCGCTACCCCCACAGAGACGCTGCTCGTTCTGGACGCCATGACGGGGCAGGAAGCCGTCCGCGTCGCCGAGGAGTTCCATGAACGCCTCAACTTGACCGGGCTCGTACTGACTAAGATGGATGGCGACGCCCGTGGCGGCGCCGCGCTCTCCATCACCAAGGTCACCGGCATACCCATCAAGTTCATTGGCACCGGCGAGCGAATAGACGCACTGGAGCAGATGCACCCGGACAGACTCGCCTCCCGCATCCTCGGAATGGGTGACGTCGAGAGCCTTATTGAAAAGGCTCAACTCGATTTCGACGAAGAACGCGCCATGGAACTCGACCGCAAACTCCGGCAGGCCCGATTCGACCTCGAAGACTTCCTGGAACAGTTGCAGCAGCTCAAGAAGATGGGTCCAATGAGCCAGATACTCGAAATGGTGCCTGGATTCTCCTCTGTAAAGGGACGGCTCAACTCCGATCAGCTAAACGGCGATAACCTCAGGCGCGTTGAGGCCATTATCTACTCCATGACGCCGCAGGAGCGCAAACGGCCCGAGATAATCAGCGGCAGCCGGCGCAGGCGCATCGCCCGCGGCAGCGGCACCTCCCCCCGCGAGGTCAACCAGCTCCTCAACCAGTTCAGACAGATGCAGAAGATGATGAGGCAGATGTCCACCGGACGTGGCCGAGACCAGATGATGAAGATGTTGGGCGGCTGACGTTACTCACTTTGAAACTATCTGAAAACTTTCGTCGGAAACGAATGACAGACAAGAGTAGGCTAAGTCCCTTTCTCCCTTGACGGGGAAGGTTAGGATGGGGGTGAAATCCCTCCCGATTGGGTTTTGAGATAGTCAGTACGGCCCCAGCAACGCCGGGACTCTGATTTAGACTCGAAAGCCTGTCAGTTCCCGTCCCGAACTTCGGCCTCAGTCAGCGGGTCCTGAAACTCGAGCGCGGCAAACAGGCCCTGCATTGATCCGAGAGCCGGCGCCACGATCACCCGTACCTCATCGCCGCTCGCCCATATTCCCGTCGTTCCACTGTTGCTCGACACCAGTATGTGCCCCGGCGTGTCAGAGTAGGTGACCTCTGACCACTCCTGTCCACTTACCGCCTGCCCATACGCCCTGAACGTCTCAGCAAATTCAATGGCGTCCTTTTCGGTATCCCAAACGCTGTAGATTACCAGCGCATCCCAGGTGTGTGTCTCCAGCAGCAGGAATTCATCGCCTCCCCACCCCGCCGCGGCCGCCGCCGCCACCTCACGTTCCAGTCCGCCCTCGAAGTACGAACGTAAGAACAGTTCACCCATCACGTTCCTGTCGATTACAGACCAGCCTGACCCCAGGAGTTCTGTGGGATCCGGAATGGATACTTCTACTGGCTCCTCAGCTGCATCATACTTTTCCGGGTGAATAATTTGCTCCGTGGAAACCGGAAGCGCGTTGTACGCAAGATTTATATTGCTGAAGTTATTGTTCTTCAGATACAGATTCACCGCAAAATTGTATCCATCAGTGTATGGGAACGTTATCGTATTCTGGATGAAAACGGGCGCCGCGCGGAACGCAGTCAGGTCTTGATCACCGCGATTGCTCTGGGCTTCTTCCTGCTCATCCTCATCGAAGTAGGTCAACATATACAGCAGTTCCGAGATCAGCGCGTCTCCCTCGATGAGAGCCCGCAGCGCCATTCGCCTGTCGTCGTAGTCCTCAAGTTCGTCCAGCAGTCCACCAATATCGAACTCGTACTGCTGAAGCGCGTGAGTGGCCTCGTGCGCCACCGTAAGGCGGTCGTTCAGACTGAAAGCCTCTTTATCGGAGATTATGTACATCTTGTTGTCGTCCGTCTCGTAGAACCCCAACACGATGTCCGAGAATACGTCCGTCAAGAGTTGCGCTAAGTCGTCGTTCGGCCCCAGAATTCCCAGTCGCTGATAGAGGCGAGTGTCGAGAGCCAATTCCTTCGCGTCTTCCTCCAGGTCCTCTATGAACATCCAGCGAAACTCTTCCTGGTCAATCAACTCGAAGGGAACAAGTTCGGTAGTCGGCAAGTCCCTCACGACAGATGTCTTGTACGTTATAGCGTCAAGCCGTTGGTCCAGGTCACCTGGAAACGCGCTGGTAGGCGTCGGTGTCTCGTAGATCACCTCCACGGTCGGCAGAATGATCGGGGTCGGCGCGAATGTCGGCGTAGCCACTGGCGTGTTTGTCGGCAGTGGAGTTGGAGTCAGCGTCGGAACTGGAGTCAACGTAGGCGGAGCCGGAGTGGGTGTAACTGTCGGTACTGGAGTCAACGTAGGAGGAACCGTTGTCGGCGTCGGCGTTGGTTCAGGTGGGTCCGAGCACGCGCCGACAATGGCCGCTGCAAAGACCAGAATTGCTAACAGTCTCAATTACAAACTCGCATTCCCTGGATATGGGCGCCGCCCGAACCCTAGGCTGTGTTGACATTTACCGTCATTCCCGTGAGAACGGGAATCCACAAGTGTGGGGATGTAGCCAACCTCATTGCCAGCAGCCATTATCTAAAGCCCTGAAGCCCCGAATTGCAGAATGTCAACAGAACCTAGTCGTCCGAAGCAAATCCCAGCAGATTCAGCAGTATGATGAATATGTTCAGCGCATTAAGGTACAGCCCTATACTGCCGATCACCGCCACCTGGTTGGCGACCCGGGCGTCGCCCCTCATTGCGGCGTCCTGAGCCAGCTCCTTCATCTGCTTCGTCTCCCACACCGTCAGCCCCAGGAATATCGGCAGCAGAACGATATTGATGAGCAGGAATAGCAGCCCTGACCCCAGCAGCAGTATGTTGATTAGGCTGACGATCACGACTCCGATGAGACCAAAGATAAGCATCGGCCCCAGCTTAGACAGGTCCCTCTTCGTGGTCATTCCCACGACGCTCATCGCTACGAACATACCCGCAGTCAGTATGAACGCCATTCCAATCGTTCCGGTAGTGAACCTCATCAGGATAGGCGACAGGAAGAACCCTGCCAATCCAGTGAATCCCAGGTACAGCACGGTCCCAAGTCCAGTATTTCCCCTTGAGACAACCGCATTCGCCCCCATCAGAGTACCGAACATGATCCCGAACATGACGAGCATTCCAATCCAGCCGAAGCTGAATATGACATTCCCCACGCCCAGCATGTCACCGACCCAAATCGCGGCCCCTGTCGTAACGATGCCCAGAGCCACCAGCCCGTACATCCGCCCCATTGCATCAGTAAATATCGCGTTGACGCGGTCTTGCGCCACGTAAACACTGTACTGCTCAGTTGACATATCAGACCTCCCTCTGAATCTGGGAAGAACTCGTGCATTTACTACATCATAACCCCGTTCTGTGGTCAAGATGCAATAGATATAGTCAAGACGATTGGAAAAGCCGCTTCCCCCTTGACGGGGGAAGGTAGGGCCTGCCCCGTACTTGATACGGGGATGGTGAAATCAGGTTCGATTTCCTCCATTCGCAAGGAATAGATGAACTGGTAATGAGGTCTATGCAATTCGCAATCAGTATATCGCCTTCGACTCCTTCAGCGACTCCACCTCCTCTTCCTCATGCCCCAACAGCCCGCCTACCACAGCATCATTATGCTCCCCCAGCAGCGGAGCGGAATAGTACGCCGGTCTCTCGATGTCGCTGAACCTGATCGGCAATCCCGCCACCTCGCGCGTTCCCACCTCCGTGTGGTCCATCTCCACTATGATCTCCCGCTCCCTGAAGTGCGGGTCATCCAGTAGCGCTACGGCGTCCATGATGGGTCCCGCGGCAATCTCATCACCCTGAAGAACTTGCGTCAACTCCATCGGAGACCGGTACTTCGTCCATTCCGACACGATCTCGTCCAGTTCGTCCTCGTTCCTCTTGCGAGCCTGGACATCCGAGAACCGCGCATCCGAAGCCAACTCCCCGCGTCCCATGATCCGGCACAGCCTCGCCCACTCCTCATCCGACCGGACCGCGATTGCCACCCACTGGTCCTCACCCGCGCACCGGTACACGTTGTGCGGAGCCATGTCCGGGTCGCGGTTCCCGATTCGCTCCGCCACCCGTCCATTCATCGTGTAGTCCAGGAAAGCCTCAGGCAGCATACTGCTCACCACCTCCGCCATAGCCGCCTCGATGCGCTGTCCCTCGCCCGTCTTGCGTCTGTGCCACAGCGCGCTCAGGACCGAGTGAACCATCATCGTCCCTACAAGATAGTCTGGCCAGTTGCCCCCCAGATTCTGAGGTCTGCCCCCTTCATACCCCGTAACCGACGGCTGACCCGCGTAGGAGCACACATTAGGACCGAAGCCTGTCGCCTCACGGTCGGGCCCGAACGTTCCCATTGAAGAACCGCTCAACACAATAATATCCGGCTTCACCTTTCGCAGATTGTCGTAGCCAAGCCCCAGCCTGTCCAGGACCCCGGTCGAAAAGTTCTCCATCACCACGTCGCTCACCGCCACTATCTCCCTGACCAGTTCCTGCGCCTTGGGATCGCGTATGTTCAGCGTAACTCCGCGCTTGCTGTGACTCAGGCAGTTCCACACAGCAGAGCGATTAGTCCCCGCTACACCGTCCGCGCCGCCGCCCAACCCGCTCCGACCCAGCTCCAGACGCGTATTCGACTCCACTCGGATGACCTCCGCCCCCAGCGACCCCAGCCATCCGCCCGCGTACGGCACCGACAGAATCCAGCCGAAGTCCAGTATCCTCACACCCTCCAACGGCCTGTTGCGCGCGCCCGCACCCATTTTCTGACCTGGCACGACACCTCTCAGCGAAGGCCACACTCCATCCGTATCACCCTGCTCGAGACCGGGAGCCGGTCTCCGCATTTCCCACGGCGTAGCCGAAAGTCGAATTGACGGCCCCGGCTGCACGATTTTGCTGCGTCCGTTACTTCCATTCTGAGAGACGAAGAAGCCCCGCTCCCCGTAGTGCTCCGACTTCACGATCTCGTCCACACTCTGCACCGGAAAGCAGGGTATCCCGCGCGATTGAAGTAACTCGTATAGATCGTGCCTTTTGAAGCCCTTCACCCACACCGACACATTCCTCTCGATCTCCTCCAGGCCCTCCCTCCGTCCGCCAAGTTCCGCATACTCTTCTTTCGCGGCCCACTCCGGGCTGCCCATCAATGTCTTGAGAGACTCCCACCAGTGATCCATCAAGAAAGTCGCCGTGGCATAGCCGTCCTCGCACTCCCATATCCACGGGAACATATTCTTCTCCCGCGTTTCCGGCATCTGCGATATGTCGTAGGAGAACATGGCGAAGTTGCCGCGTATGTGACTGCTCACCGCGTCCATCGCCGACACGTCAACTTCCTGCCCCAGCCCGTATTTCTCCCTGTGGAACAGCGCGCACATCGCACCCGCCGCCGCGACCCAGCCCGCAAAGTACATGGACTGGTTTCCTCGGGCCCTCAGCGGACGCTGGCTCTCAGGGTCCGTCACGTACATTGCCGGACTCTCCCAGCCCATGCCGCCCATGTGCCATGCGATCAGGTCAGTACCCTTCCAATCCCTGTATGGGCCCGTGTTTCCGAATGGAGTTACATACGCCCTGATCAAACGGGAGTCGAGTTCGCCCAGCGTGTGAGAGTCTATTCCCAGTTCTCTTGCCTGAGCAGGCTGAACGTCTGTAACGAAGATGTCGGCGCCGGATATCAACTCGTACATGCGTCGTCTGTCGCCATCGCAGAGGAGGTCTAAAGACAACCCCCGCTTGTTGGCATTCAGGTACATGAACAGACCTGACGACTCTGGATCCGCCACGTCGTTCGGAAAGGGTCCAGCCATCCGCATCGGATCTCCGCTAGGCGGCTCCACCTTCACCACGTCCGCTCCCAGGTCGGCAAACGCCTTGCCGCACATTGCCCCCGCGTGTCCAACGCTGTACTCGACTACTCTGATATCAGACAACGCGCCAGCGCTCATACTCAACTCCACAATCCCGTTACTGACTCCCATCTCCCTTGAGGGATCGCAAGGGTAGAGAAATATGCAGTCAGCTACGAACGCCAATCAACAGATTCCCTCTCCCCTAGGGAGAGGGTTAGGGTGAGGGTCGGCACTTCAGACCTTCCACAACCTGGAAAAGTTCAGCGCCCTCGGACAGTGCCCATACGCCTCCCCTGTCTCCACCACGACCCCCTGGAGTATCTTCGCATTCTCATCGGGCTCGAATACTTCGAGTTCGACCTGCATCTCGTCCAGAGCCGCCCTATCTACTATCCGAACCCTGCCGTTCACCCGCACCGTCTCCGGCACACCCGGAATGAAGAAGATGAGCGCGATGTTCGGGTTCTCGTTCATATTCTGATAAGACTGGAACAGTTTGTTCCCCGCGACGTCAGGAATCAACAATGTGCGGTCGTCCAAGACCTTCACCCACCCTGGCTTCCCTCCCTTGGGAGAAGCGTCGCAAGTCCCGTCCGACGCGCTCGTAGCCATCACCAGGAACGGAGACTGCCTTATGAACTCCCGTACCCTGTCATCCAGAAAGTCCACAACTTTGGTCGCCGCCCGGCCCTTCGGAAATCCGAACTCCCGCGTGAACTTGTTGTCGAATCTAGCCTCTACTTCAACAGCCTGAACCATATCAATCCCTCCTAACGGGATGACCCTGTATCAGCTTAGCTGGTACGCTAACGAGGCGCGAAAATCCCCTCTCCCTTGATGGGAGAGGGCTAGGGTGAGGGTGATAGCCTCTGCCCACCAGGATGATACAGTCTCTTCATGAATGTAAATGCAACACTCGCCGAATTGTACGCCAACGACGCAAGCGCGGCAACGCAGTGTAAGAAAGGAAGCCTTTGCACAACCATCGTCGTTCCCGCGAAGGGAGACCTTTGCACAACTACCGTCATTCCCGTGAAAACGGGAATCCAGGGGAGGGGACGGGGTACGGCCAGCTACGAATCGCTTACCCTCAGTGTCCAGTTGGACCACCATGTCCGGGTTACGCAAAGGTCTCCGAAGGCGGGAACCCAGGGGCGGGGGTGGGGCATAGCCAGATTGGGATCGCCGATTCTCCTCACCCACTTGGACACCATATCTGGGTTTCGCAAAGGTCTCAAGAGATAGATGATGTACCAATCTAGTGGGCGCTACCTGATAGCGGGGGAAGGCTAGGATGGGGGTGACTCCTCTACCGACGGAACTGATATAGGATCTGAAACCTCAGCCTTCCTTGACTGCATTCTCCAACACCCTACAATGTCCTCATCATGCCCACCCTCTACATAGTCCCCACGCCAATTGGGAACCTGGAAGACATCACCCTGCGCGCCCTGCGTGTTCTCGAAGAGGCCGACCTGATAGCCGCCGAGGACACGCGCGTAACCCGCAAACTGCTCGCCCACTACTCCATCTCCACCCCTGCCACCGCTTTCCACGAACACAACCGCGCCCAGAAGACCCCATATCTGCTCAGCCTGCTACCTGAAAAGGACATAGCCCTCGTATCCGACGCCGGAACCCCCACCATCAACGACCCTGGCCAGCGACTCGTCTCAGCCGCCGCGGCCTCAGGCTTCGATGTAGTGGCCCTGCCCGGCGCATCCGCCCTGACCACCGCCATAGCCGTATCCGGCGTTCACGCTGAGGGATTCGTGTACCTAGGCTACCTGCCCGCCAGAAAAGCCGCACGGGTCAAGTTTCTCTCCGAACTAGCAAGCGAACCCAGAACCCTCGTCGCTTTCGAGACTCCTCACCGACTCGCCGCCGCCCTTGCCGACATCCTGGAAACGTTCGGCGACCGCCGCATAGCCGTCTGCCGCGAATTGACCAAGATGCACGAGGAAGTCCTTCGCGGAAGCATATCCGACGCCATCGCCCACTTCGCCCAACCGCGCGGGGAATTCACCCTGGTCATAGAGGGCGCGGACGAGTTGATGCCGCAGGTCTCTGAGGAGGATGCGAGAAAAGTCTTGGCTGGACTCAAAGAGCGCGGCCTAACCGCCCGCGACGCCATAGCTCAAACCACCAGCGTCACCGGCCTGTCTCGCCGCGAACTCTACTCCATCTGGCTCTCCCTACCCTGAGACCACCGTCCTCACCCGCTTGTCCAGCGTGGAACGCGGCATCAGTATGCGCCTCTGGCAGCCCAGGCACTTCAGACCTATGTCCGCCCCCAGGCGAACAACCTCCCAGTCCGTCCCCCCGCACGGGTGTCGCTTTCTCAGCCTGACCACCCAGCCTAACTCGTACTGCCTTACCACGCTCTTCCCATCCGAACCAGGACCTCATTGATTGAGTCTCGTAATTCCAACGCCGCCCACCGCGCCGCCTCCGCGAAAGTCTCCGGGTCGCGCGATGCGTATGTTATACCTCTCGACGAACTTATCATCAGATTCGGAATATCCGCATCCAACCCATGGACCAGGCTCGCTTCCAGATATCCTCCCTGCGCCCCGATTCCCGGAACCAGCATCGGCATCCCCGGACACCTCTCACGCACCTTGCCCAACTCATCTGGATGTGTAGCTCCAGCTACCACACCCACGTTGCCACCTTCATTCCACTCGCACAGCTTGACCGCCATCCATTCATAGAGAGGGATATCCTCCCCTCCATATTCGACTGGTATGTCCTGGAACTCCGCGGCCCCAGGGTTCGACGAACGACACCATACGATAACTCCGCGGTCCTTGTACTCCAGATACGGTTCCATCGAATCGCCCCCACCCCAGGCGTTCACCGTAGCCGCGTCAAACGCCCAAGTATCGAACAACGCCCGCGCGTACATCATGTTCGTCGAGCCAATATCCCCCCGCTTGCCGTCCGCTATCAGCAGCGCGTTCGGCGCCGCCTTTCGTATATGCTCCACCGTCCGCTCCAGTGCTCTCAGCCCGGGCAGACCCAGAGCCTCGTAGAACGGGAAATTCGGCTTGTACGCGCACACCATGTCCCGCGTTGCGTCAACGATGGCCCTGTTAAACTCATACACGTCCGAAACCGGCATCAACTCCGGGTCCGGGTCCAACCCCACGCAGACCAGGCTCTCATTCCTTCGCGAAGCCGAGTACAGCCTATCAACGAATACTGACAACACTCTCACCTCTGTCTCTATATCTACCCGACTAAAGTGTAAGCCGCCGCCGCTCACGTTCACAAGCCCGCCCGCGCATTCCGCAGGGCCTTCTCGAAGTCACTCACGGTTTCTCCTTCCCCTACACTGATGCTCCGTTCTATGCTACAATGACCACATCAATTCAGGGCATACACATAAGCGGTCATTTATGAGGTAGGCAGGCAGGCTGCATGAGATTCTCTCCCGTAGCTATAACGCTGGGAAAACTCTGGGCAACGCTGGATGAAAACCATCCCAGCCCAACCCTGTGACCCTCCCAGTTAGCGCCCAGCACTTCCCAGCACATTTATAAACCGGAATATATGATTTATAGTTCACCGCCCAATCGTCTGCCCACCCTGAAATGGCCCTGCCGGTTCAGAAGCTCCCCTTGATTCAACTCCGGGAGTCCTATATCCTCTCAAGAGAATGAATGTTCGGGAGGGGGAGGAATGACTGAACCGAGATCGGGCCCCTACATCTGGGTAACGTGGCTGTCCAAGCTCCTCGTCGGCGACCGCTCCTGCGAGTGGGCCGCATGGTTCAAGGCCCACCACAAGAACTACGACCGCTCCCCCAGCCCGTTCGACGCAGTAACCTGGCAGATGAACCACACCGCGCTACTCAACGACGTCAGGGCTGGCCTCGAACTCGACGGCAACAGGGTTCTGTCCGAAGACCAGAACTACTTCAACCTGCGCGGTAACTCCGGCGCGGTCCTTGGCGGAAAACCCGACCTCGTGATCATGCGCGACGACGCCACCGGAACTATCTACGACATCAAGACCGGTCAGCCCCGCGCCTCCGACAACGCTCAGGTGATGATCTATATGTACGCCCTGCCCTACGTCAACCAGTTCAGGGGGGTCGAATTCGACGGACGCCTGGTTTACAAGGAAGGCAGCGAGGTCGAGATACCCTTCGAGGCCATTGACGATTCCTTCAGAAGCCACCTATTCGGATTGATACGTCGCATCTCCGACTCCGAACCTGCGCGAAAGGTCCCCAGCGCTCTCGAATGTGGCATGTGCGACATCACACTGGCCGACTGCCCCGAAATGATAGAAGGCGACCCCCGCGACGCCATAGCTGAAGGCGCGGAGTTCTGAGCCACGCGCCCGCAAGCGCACTTACCTGAGCGGCCTGAACGACTCGCGGATATCCTGCGCCAGCAACTCCGGCTCCTCGGCAGCGGCGAAGTGCCCGCCGCTTGGCATCTCGGTATAGCGAGCGAGGTTGTAGAACCGGCGCAGCCACTCCTCAGGCGGATAGCTGATCTCCACCGGGAACTTGGCGAAGTTAGTGGGCACCGTTACCGGATTTTTCGAACTGAGTCGGGACGGGGCCTTTCCGCTTTCGTAGTACAGCCGCACCGACGAACTGATTGTCTGTGTCGCCCAGTAAACCGTCAGGTGGGTCAGGAGCTCATCCTTGGAGAAGCGTGACTCCACATCGCCGCCGCAGTCGCTCCATGTCCGCCACTTCTCGACTATCCACGCCGCAACTCCGGCAGGAGAGTCATTGAGGCCGTAGGATAGCGTCTGCGGTTTAGTGCGGTGCTGGTGCCCATAAGCCCCCTCCGCCTGCTGCCACCAATCTCGATGAGCCAAGAACTCCTTCTCCGCCTCTGACAGGTCATCCTCCGGTGGTATCGGCGAGCCTCCCGACGCCATCGTAAGATGTATCCCTCTCACTGTTTCGGGATACTCCAGTCCGAGCGTCGTAGTGATCTGCGCCCCCCAGTCTCCCCCCTGCGCCACGAAACTGTCGAAACCAAGCCCTTCGGTCATAAGCGTATGCCACAACTCTGAAATTCGTCCCGGACTCATCCCGCGCTGAGATGGCCTGTCCGAGAACCCGTATCCAGGCATGGACGGCGCAATCACGTCGAAAGAGTCTGCTGCGTCCGCCCCATGCCCCGCCGGATCACTCAGAAGCGGGGTTATCTTAAGCATCTCGACGAACGTACTCGGCCACCCGTGCGTAATGACCAGCGGAACAGGATTAGGTCCCGTACCCTTTGCATGTATGAAGTGGATTCCGAGCCCGTCAACATCGGCGCGGAAGTGCTCGAACTCGTTGATCTTCCGCTCCTGCTCACGCCAGTCGAATTCGTTCAGCCAGTAGTCGCACAACTCGCGTATATACGCGAGATTCGAGCCATAGTCCCACTCAGCCCCCTCGATCTCGTCCGGCCACCGTGTTCGCGCCAGCCTGTCTCTAAGGTCATCGAGAGTCTCGTCTGGGATATGCACCGTATAAGGCTGAATGTTCATTGACATGTTCCTCCAATTCGATCGGAATTACGTTCATACACCAATGGTAGCAGCGAAATGCACATGACAGTTCGCAATGGACATTCGATGCCGTATTGAATGAATCGGCAGGGTTCGTCCGTCAGTTTTCCCCATAAGCCCACGTCTTGATCAGGTGGTGAGCTATCGCCAGGGGCTGTGGAACCGCAAGCCGTCGGCTTCGTCCCTCCAGTGCGAGCAGTACCTCTTCTCTATCGAACCACTGGACATCCGTCATCTCCTCGGCGTCTATACGAATGTCCGTCGTCGCGGCCTCAGCGTGACACCCTATCATCAGAGACGATGGGAACGGCCAGGGCTGAGACGAGTGGTACCTTACATTCTTGACCTCTATCCCGGCCTCCTCGCGCACCTCTCTCGCCACCGCCTCCTCAATGGACTCCCCCTGGTCCATGAATCCCGCCAGAGCCGAGTACATCCTCATCCGAGACAGTCTCCCGCGCGACTGACCCAGCAGACACTTGTCCCCGTCATGCACGAGCATTATGGCTACCGGATCGGTCCGAGGAAAATGCTCGGCCAGGCAACTGGGACTGGGACACTTGCGAACATGGCCGCCGCGTCCCATCTCCGTCCTCTCGCCGCACACCGAGCAGAATCCGTGCCGATTGTGCCAGTCGAGCTGCGCCCGCGCCTGCGCCACTATGCCCGTCTCATGCCCGCTCAGGAATCCCGCCGCCGAACGCGCGTCCGCGAACCGTATAGAGGCATCCTCCCTCAGCAGCGCCGCAGCGCCGCTGGTAGCCGGAACGTACACCGCGAAATGCGCCACGTCATCCATAAGACCAAGGAACACCGGATTGCCTTCTATGCCGAACCAGCGGACATCCCTCGGTGACATCCAGCTCAACGACGGGGATGGAGCGTCCGTCATGGGAACATCCAGCTCAGGCATCACCAGAATGCGAGAGTCAGGGTCATTCGCGCTCTCCTTTAGCCAATTCTCATCGCGGCGCTGCTGGTCGCCCCTGTCCATCGGGTTGTCTGCGAACACATGAGGCTTGTATGGCATAGGAATCCTTCGCTGTCAGTTTTCTAGCATTCGGTTTTCGGTTTTAGGCTCTACGACCAGTTCGTATCCTGCCGCGACGCTATCGAACCGTCTCCCGCTCTCCAGACCGCCGCATTATCCCTCCACGGATTCGCCTTCACCCAGTCTTCATCAACTTCTACACCCAATCCAGGCCCCTGAGGAAGTGGCAAGAAGCCGTCCTTCTGCTTGGGGAAATTGTCGAAGCACACATCCTGGAACCACGGGTGTATCCCGCCCTCCTGGATCATGAAGTTTGGCACACACGCATCCAGGTGCAGCGACGCTATCGTGCAGAGCGGCCCGTATGGGTTATGAGGCTGGAACCCGACGTAGTGAGCTTCGGCCATGGCCGCAATCTTCTTCAACTCAAGTATCCCGCCGCCCTGAACGATATCCGGCTGGATCATCGCAACTATCTGCCTGCTGAGCAGGTCAGCGTAGTCCCACTTGGTGTACAGACGCTCCCCCGTCGCTATCGGGATGCTAACCGACTCTGCGACTCTCTGCAGCGCGTCTATGTTCTGCGGAGGCACCGGCTCCTCGTAAACGAACGGGCGATACGGCTCCATCGCGTTGCCAATCCTGATAGCGTCCGACGGCGCGAGACGCCCATGCACCTCGACCAGAAGCTCCACGTCATCCCCGACGGCTTCGCGAACTGCTTCCAGTTTCTTCACCGCGATTCGCTCCGCCTCAATGGGGATGAACAGCCCGCGATGGTCGAAGGGATCGCCCTTGAGCGCAGTGATGCCCTGCTCCGTGAAGCTGAGCGCCCGTTCAACCGCAGCCTCTGGCGTAGCGCCGTCCCAGCGTCCGTAGCACCAGATGCGCTCACGCATCGGCCCGCCCAGCAGTTCATACACCGGAACGCCAAGCGCCTTCCCCTTGATGTCCCAAAGCGCGATCTCGATACCGCTGATAGCCGACATTTGCACAACGCCGCCCCTCACGTGGAAGTGGTGATACAGCGTCTGCCAGTGCTGCTCGATACGTCCCGGGTCCTGCCCGATGAGCTGCTGACCGAACTCCTCAACCATTGTGGCGACAGCCAGAGGCCCCGACGTCGCCTCACCCCATCCCATTATCCCCTCATCCGTCTCGACTTTCACAAACATATAATTCCGCGCCCCAAAAGGCGTACTACTTGATACGGGCACTGGCGTTACGGCGGTGATTTTCATCGGGTTCTCCTAAGTGAGAGTAGGGTTTTAATCTGCATCGTCATCCCAGTTCTTGGGACCATCATCGTAGTCCTCGACTGACGCACCCAGCCAGAACAAGTCCTCTTCACGGGATACGTTCTTTCCCGTAGCTGACTCAATGCTCTGGATTAACTGCTCGGCGCGGTCGGCAAAAAACTGGTTGAAGTCATTGGTTCGGAGCGGCTTAGCCAGGATCCGATGTGAGGCTAATATCCTATCCATATCTTCGACGGACATATCGGCATTACTTTGAAGAGTATTTAGGTACAGGGAAGGTGCCCTGCCTCCTATACTCCGATTTGTTCTCGCGGAGATCGCCGTCTTGTTGACTATACTATTGAAGATATTGCGGTCTATACCCTGCCTATTGCACCACACTTGGGGAAATATGTGGTGTATGTCAATGCTGTCGTCGAAGAATGTCTGAGCCTCAATGGACTCTCCAGATCGAAAATCTCGGCTGCCATCCCTCATGAGTAGCGCGTGGATACCTTTGTACGCAGCGCTATTTCGCGTCCGCAGTGTAAGCAAGCGTCCCGCTTGGAAGTTCGCGTCTTGAATACTTGAAGGCAATTCGGTCACATCGCCTCGGATCCAACTTGCCACTTCGGGTAGATCCCTAGCGAATACAGTCTCGCTGGCCCCACCGTAGATTTCACCCAGCACTCCGCACCAATACCAGCGAGCAATCTTCTGGCGAGCGCCTTCCGTATCAGAGACGCTCTCCAAATCCGCCAGAATCGCGGCGAGCGGGACTAGCTGAGTTTGATATGGCAGGTCTTTAGAGTTGAAGACTTTCTGCTCATGAAGAAATCGTGCTGCCTTCATAAATCCCTGTTCGGTTCTATCTGCCCACCTCTCGTAGTCTTCCGCTTGCAGTCGCAGAATATCTCTGCGTCTGCAACTTACCGCTCCACCCTTAGCTTTAGTGACAAGCAAAGTAAGGGCTTGCAGGAAGAGCGTGCTTTCCACTCGCCGCAATACTGGATGTGCGTTCTTGAGGCGATTTTCCCTAGCTTCCCAGTCTTCACGAAGCTGAAAGTCGTCTGCTGCGAAAGAGGCCGTGAGTAGTTCAAAGACCGTAAGAGTCACCCCTCCGGTGTTCACCTTCTCAAAGACAATACAAACAGCCTCTTTGGATGTTTCCTTATCAAGTTCTATCACAGGAACCTGATATCGCTTGAAATTTTCAACGACCTGATCCTCGAAATTATCCCACAAGTCAGATTTGCCGGAATCATGGTTCCAATATCTATTGTAACCCCGCCTCCATTTTGAAGAATCGAATACTTGATGCAACGGGAACATATCTTCGGCATATTCCCTTTCTGGTGAAGATACATCGAGAGTCACCTTCCCACGGAATGTCTTCACCATGAGGTCTTCTGGAACTGATATAACAGCATCCTCACGGTCAGAGTCAGCAGCGATACACTTCTTTATATCCAAGTAGTACCAACGCTTTATCTTTCTTCCTCGAGTATCTCGTGTGGTTACTTTTTCCCCCGATTTAAGGGACTGAAACAGTGAAGTCAATCGCTGTTGACCGTCCAATACAAGAGTGTCAGGCTCTTTCTGAGTGAAACGCAACTCATCAGCACCTTCGATTGGACGCGGCTTGAAACTGACATCCTCACCCCCAGTTTCCAGGGTCATAACCGCTCCAATCGGAAACGACAACGATACGCTAGCTATAAGATCACGAATGTGGTGGTCATCCCAAACCCAGCCTCGCTGAAAGTCAGGCAATTGAGTTTTTCCATTACCCACGTCATTGAGTATCTGGTCAATATGATGCTTCGTACTGTCGAAACTCGCTACGTTCATGAATCAGTCCTCGGGGCTTCACTGTCAAATAAGGTTGTCGTTCCGACGCTCGTTCACTTGTCCAGCGTAAGTTCTTGAGAAGTTGGCCGTTGAGTTGATTAGAGACATTAAGCTCAAACCGCCATATCTACACTACGGGTATGAGTAAAATCTTCGTTGGTCGCAATTCGCGCCTGCGATGGCAACACGTCAGCAAGTATCACTGTATAGACATCCCCCATCATGAACTCCACCATGAAGGCGTCCCCACCCGGATACATATGCACAATCGTGCCACCATCGCCCGCTTTCAGACCTTCCTTTTCAATATCGGTTGTAAGCACTATGCAATCAAGTTCCTTGAACATCTCATTCCCCTTAGGAAACTCCATTCCCAATATATCAGAATCCCACCCGCGATAAAGGGTGCCACCCTCACCCCCCGTAGTCCAGGTACGCCTGCAATATGACAGCAGCAGCAGCAGCATCCAACTGCCCCCTATCCCTGTCTCTGCGGCGGCGTCGCGACTGTCTAAGCATCCCCTGTGCCTGCACCGTGGACAGCCGCTCATCCACCGTCTTGATAGGCAAGTCGGTATGCGACCTCAATTCCCTGATGAATCCTCGCACCTTGCCCGCTTGGGCGCCGGAGTCGCCGGACATACTCAGCGGCAGCCCGACGACTATCTCGGCAACTTCGTTCTCCGCTGCGATGTGTACGATGTCCGCAAGATCGGAAGGGCCCCGATCTACGAATCCAAACGGCGACGCTAGGAACCCCGTCGGATCGCTGAGCGCGAGACCGACCCGTCTGTCCCCGACGTCCAGCCCAAGGACCCTCATTCCGCCGCACTCTCGGATACGATGCCCGGCACCAACGCCAGCGCGTCGTCGAGCTTGGATGCATCTCGACCGCCCGCCTGCGCGACCTCCGGTCTTCCCCCACCGCCACCGCCAATCGCGCGCGCCGCCGTTCGTGCTATGTCCGCCGCGTTCAGACCCTTGTCACTGACAAGGTCGGAAGTCACCATGGACACCAGCATCGGCCTGTCATTGATTACCGACCCAAGCACCACCACACCGCTCCGCATCTTGTCCCTTAGGTAGTCCCCCATCTCGCGCAGCGAGTCCGCGTTCGCCGCAGTAGCTCTTACGGAAAGCACCTTCACACCACCCACATCCTGAACCGAGTCGAGCAGTGCTTCCGCCGACTGCAGCGATAGCCTGCGTTCCATCGCCTCGCGTTCGCGCTGAAGCGAGTCATTCTCTTCCATCAGCGCGCGAACTCTGGCCTCCACCTCCTGAGTCGAAGTCTGGAGTGTTCGCGCCACTCGCTCCTCGCGGTGGAAGCGATCCCACACCATGCGCTCCGCCGCCCGTCCGCTGACCGCCTCGATGCGCCGCATTCCCGCGCCGATGCTCGACTCTCCCAGCACGTACACCGCGCCGACTTCTCCGGTTTGACCAACGTGGGTCCCGCCGCAAACCTCGAAGCTGAACGTCTCCCCATTCGCTATCTCCACCAGTCGGACTCTCTCGTCATAGCGGTCTCCGAAGAAAGCCAGCGCACCTCGCCTTATCGCCTCCTGGTAAGTGTCCTCGTCCCTCAGCACCCGCGCGTTCTGCCTTATCTTCTCGTTGACCAAGAGTTGAACCTGCCACATCTCATCGTCCGTCACCTGCTGGACGTGGGTAAAGTCAAACCGGAGTCGGTCCGGCGACACCAGCGAGCCCGCCTGCCGCACGTGCGGCCCAAGCACCTGCCGCAATGCGGCATGAAGCAGGTGAGTCGCCGTGTGATTGCGAGCTGTATCCTCCCGCCGGATCGGGTCCACATAGGCGTCAACGGTCTCGCCTATGCCTACCGATCCCTGTGCCACTTTACCGAAATGCACCGTGAGTCCGGGCATGACCTCCTGCGTATCGTGGACGCGAATACTGCCCTCGGCTCCGGCTATCTCGCCCGCATCGCCGATCTGACCGCCGCCCTCCGAGTAGAACGGCGTCGCGACCATCACCACCTCGACATCCTGCCCCTCCGAGACCGACGCCACTACCTCATCGTCAGCAATCAGCCCAACAACCACCGAAGAAGCGTTGAGCGTCTCGTACCCTAGGAACGCGGTTCCGCCCACTCCTAGGCTCTCATAAACCCGTATCTTCGCCCTGTCGTCGCCGAACTGCGCTCCCGCGCGGGACTGCTCTCGCTGCGCCGCCATCGCGCGCTCGAACCCTTCCATATCTACCTCGACACCCTGTTCCGACGCGATTTCGCTAGTCATCTCCACAGGGAAACCATGCGTGTCCCACAGTCGGAACACCACCTCGCCCGGAAGTGTGGTCGCTCCTTCTAATTCCTGCGTCAGCAGAGAGTAGCCGTTCTGGAAGGCCTGCTGGAATCTGTCCTCTTCCAGTCCCAGTACCGTGTGAATGAACTCGCGGTTGTTGACCAACTCCGGGTACAAGTCGCCCATCTTCTCGATAGTCGCGTCCGCAATCTCACCCAGGAAATTGCCTTCTATCCCAAGTCGTCTCGCATACCGGATCGCGCGGCGTATCACGCGGCGCAGCACGTACCCGCGCCCCTCGTTGCCCGGTACAACGCCGTCCGCTACCAGAAACGACACGCTACGTCCATGCTCCGCCACCACCCGGATTGCGTATGTGGACTCGGTGTCATCACCGTACCTGTGCCCGCTTATCTCCTCGACCTTCGAAATAATCGGAGTGAACAGGTCCGTCTCGTAGCCCGTATCAACGTCTTGTAGTATGCGAACCAGTCGCTCGAATCCCATGCCCGTGTCCACGCTGGGGGCGGGAAGATTAGTGCGACTGCCGTCGAGGTGGTGATAGAACTGCATGAACACCAGGTTCCACAGTTCCACGTAGCGGTCACATGCCTCGCCATTGTCCTTGTATTCCTTGCAATTCGGAATGCAGTCATCTGCCCCACAACCGTTTTCCGGGCCGTAGTCGTAGTGCAATTCGGAGCATGGCCCGCATGGGCCTTCGGCACCCGCCGGACCCCACCAATTCTCATCGTCGCCATAACTGTAAACCAGCTCTCGCGGGATTCCCTTGTTCACCCAAAGTTCGCGCGTTTCATCGTCCGTCTCATGCACGGCGGCCGCGAACTTCTCCAGCGGAATGCCGTAGCCCTCAGTCATAAGCTCCACCGCGAAGTCCACCGCCCGCTCTTTGAAGTAATCACCGATGCTGAAGTTGCCCAGCATCTCGAAAAGTGTATTATGAGTGGCGTCCCCGACCTCCTCTATGTCCGGCGTCCTGAAACACTTTTGGGAAGTAGTCAGCCTTTTGTTAGGCGGATCGGCTTCACCTGTGAAGTAGTGCTTGAACTGCACCATGCCCGCGCTCGTGAACAGCAGGGTAGGATCGCCAACCGGAATCAGGGAGGCGCTTGCCATGCGGCTGTGATCCTGCGACTCGAAGTAGCTCAGGAACGTCTCTCGCACTCGTTCGCTTGTCCAGTTTTCTTGATTCATATCGAATTTCTCACCTTGCGTTGGATTAGTCTGTCCGGTGACGCAATACGACACGGACGGAATCAAACATTCGGAAAACGAAGTAAGACGCCACACCCACAGGGCAGGCGACGAGGATCATGCCGCCACAAGGCGGGAATTCGTACTAGACGAACCCGCCCGCGCGCACCTCTCAACCTGGGAAGGTCTGCATGACATCAGAGAACACTCTGAGCTTGTAAGGGATAGATTGCTCATAAGACAAGATTGATTTTAGGTTACGGATTCGCTGGGTGTCAATTTGGCCCTGTGTGACGGCTGCCATATCAAATCCTGCCCATCATCCCAATCACAAAAATCACAGTTCAGACAGTCCTTATATTGCCCTTTACACAACCCCCGTCATTCCCGTGAAAACGGGAATCCAGGGGAGGGGACGGGGTACGGCCAGCGCGAACAACTGACGAAATCGCAGCCGACTTCGCACAGACCCTATCTGATAACTGAAAACTAAAGACTAAGAACTGACCCTCCTTGAACCACGCGCCGATGCGATACGACTATGTACAATGAGTATCGCCATGACCGACACCGAACGAGCTACATCTCTATACAACATACTCCGCCAGGAGCGAGAGCGCGGCTTCGACGACCGCGCCGTCATTGGCGGCCTGGATGCGTTCTTGCAACGCTTTTCAGGGGATCTCGTGGCGTATGTCGGTAGTTCCAGCCGGTATGCCGAGATGTCCGCTGAGGAAAGGTCGGACTGGGCCACGCGTGTCGTGCGTAGGATGCGCGACGCCGGCGTGTCGGTCAGGAGCGGTAGTGCGCCGGCGTCACCAGCTCCAGGTAACGCGCCCCCGCGCGCCGAGAAGCAAGCGCCTAGGCGCAAAAGCTCTCCAAGGAAGCCGCCTGCCCCACGCCGTCCGCTGGAGCTATCGGACGACGTTACGCTGATGAAGGGCGTATGGCAGAAACTGCTGCCCCGTCTTCACAAGCTCGATGTGAACACCGTGGGAGACCTGATTCACCTCTTCCCTAGCAGACACAACGACTTCACCAGTGTGCGAACCGTCTCCCAGCTTACACCCGGTGATAACCAGACCGCGATTCTGACAGTCTGGGAAGCCAGGCAAACGATGCTCGGACGGCAGAAGTCCACACAGGCAGTCCTGGGTGACGATACCGGCAATATCAGGGCCACCTGGTTCAACAACCCGTGGGTTGCTAATCAAATCAAGCACGGCGTACAGGTCGTGCTGAGCGGCAAGGTAAATGTCTTCAGGGGAAACCTCGTCTTTGAAGCTCCTGAGTACGAGATTCTCGACGACAGAGACAACCTTGTTCACACCGGCAGGCTCGTGCCGGTCTATCCATCCACCCAGGGACTGTCTCAGCGTGTACTCCGCTCTCTGGTAAAGCGCGCCCTGGACGCAACGATAGACCGCGTGGATGAGTTTCTGCCCGCCGACCTGCTTCACCGCACCGGGCTGATAGGACTCGTCAACGCGATGCGCCAGATTCACTATCCCGACGACTGGGACGCTGAAAAGGCTGCGAAGCGCAGGCTGGCTTTCGACGAATTCTTCCTGCTACAAACGTCCGTCATAAGACGCAGGAACGACTGGCGGGAGGAGAATCGTGGCATTCCAATTTCGGTGGACAACGGCGTGATCGAATCTTTCCTCGGTTCACTACCGTTCGACCTGACCGGAGCGCAGAACAGGTCGCTTCAGGAAGTCCTGGCGGACCTGCGTTCAGACAGGGCGATGAGCCGCCTGCTCCAGGGAGATGTGGGCAGCGGCAAGACAGTCGTGGCCACCGCCGCTATGCTCGGTGTTGTGCGGGACGGCAAGCAGGCCGCGCTCATGGCGCCGACCGAAATCCTGGCAGAGCAGCACTTCCTCACGATATGCGGTCTGCTCAGCGGCACCGGGTATGATCCTACTGGCGGCTACATACAGCGGCTCGATGTAGAAGGCATCGAACGAAAAGTGGTCGTCGCCCTGCTGCTTGGCGCGCACCGGAAGCGCATCCGGGACGACCTGCGCAGCCTGATGTCTGCCGGAATGATAGACATTGTAATCGGCACGCACGCGCTGATCCAGGAGGGAGTGGATATACCCAACCTGGCTCTGGCAGTTGTGGACGAACAGCACAGGTTCGGTGTGCGACAACGGCAAACGCTGCGTGAAAAGGGCGAAAGGCCGCACCTGCTCGCCATGAGCGCGACGCCGATACCGCGCTCGCTGTCGTTGACCGTCTATGGCGACCTGGACGTGTCCGTTATTGACGAAATGCCCCCAGGTCGCCAGACCACCCGAACCAGGTTCATAGAGAACGACAGGCGCGATTCGGCTTACGCCTTCATAAGAAAAGAGATAAGAGAGGGCAGGCAGGCTTTCGTCGTATGCCCGCTGATAGAGGAATCCGAGGTAATACAAACCAAGGCTGCGCAGGAAGAGTATGCGCGCCTCTCGGAGGAGATATACCCTGAGTACTCGGTTGGCCTTCTGCATGGACGCATGTCGCTGAACGAGAAAGAAGACGTGATGGACAGCTTCAAGGAACGCGAGATAGATGTCCTCGTCTCCACACCCGTTGTCGAGGTCGGAATTGACGTGCCCAACGCTACGGTGATGCTCATAGACGGCGCGGAGAGATTCGGCCTGTCCCAGCTGCACCAGTTCAGGGGCAGAGTAGGACGTGGCGAATATAGGGGACACTGTCTTCTGCTTTCCGAGTCCCCAGGCGCCGAGGCGCTCAGGCGTCTCAAGCTGCTCGAGCACATTTCGGACGGCTTCCGGCTGGCCGAGGAAGACCTGAAACTGCGCGGTCCGGGAGACTATCTCGGCACCCGCCAGAGTGGATTACCGACCCTGAAAGTTGCCGAGATTACCGACTACGACACATTGTCTCTCGCCCGACGCGAGGCAATACGCCTTCTCGATATAGACCCGATGCTCGAAAGAGAGGAGCATCACGCCCTGGCCAAACGACTGGAGGCATACCAGTCCATCCAACCCGGCGAACTTAGTTAGGCGGTCGGCGTATTCCCAAACGAGTTTGACAGCATCCGTGCCGCTCTCTATATTTGGAGAAGTCTAATGATGTGTTCAATGCGTCGCCATTACTCACACATGAATTGGCTGCGCGAGGAGGGAAAATGGCGAAGATCAAGCACATTGCGATTGCGAGTCAAGACCCTGACAAGACGGCGGAGTTCTTCAAGTCCGTGTTCGATCTCAAAGAGGTTGGCAAGGTAGAGAGCGCGAACGCCGTTGGCTATTATCTGAGCGACGGGAACGTGAACATGGCTATCCTGAACTTCCAGAACGATGTCGTTGCGGGCGAAGAGTTCGGGGTAGGATACGCCGGCATCCATCATATCGGGTTCCAGGTTGACGACGCCGAAGCTACTGAGGTAAAGTTAAAGAACATCGGATCTGAGCCGAGAGATGAGATCAACAAGGCTCTGCACTCTGCGATGGGCAGCGGACATGGCGGACAGAATGTCGAGACAAAATACGCCGGCCCGGAGGGGATTATGATTGACATATCCCAATCCGGCTGGGTCGGAACGGACGACGACTGACTACTGTGAAGTTAGCGAGGGCAATAGCGGAATTGCCCCAAGTTGACAAGAGGCCAGCGCGCGGTCGGAGTTACTTTGCTCCCGTCCCTCTGGCCGGAGCGAAGACCACCAGTAGCCTCAGGTCCTCGGTGATCGTGTGGAATCTGTGGTCCTGCCCGGCGGCTACGAATATCACGCTGCCCGGCTTGACGTCCAAGTCATCGTCGCCGACGCGGATTTGCCCTCGACCGTCTAGGATGTAATATATCTCATCCTCTGTATGGGGTTGCTGGGGATCGGTTGAACCTGCCGCCAGCGCATACACTCCGACACTCATCGTGGAGCAGTTCAGGAATTCCAGATACAGTTCGCCCGATTCCTGTCGGCGTTCCAGCACGCCCGACATCTCGAATAGCGCTGACGTGCAATCCTTCATTCCCGAACTACCGTCTCTCTTTGCTTTCCAGGCCAGTCTTACCCCATGCTCATTATTGATGGAACAGGTTCAGCGCGGAGCCGACATGGAACCACTGGAGCTGCTCTTCGGCAAACGAGTGATTGAGGCTCAGCTCTTCTTCCGATCCGTCGGCATGGTGAAGGACCGCGGTGACGGGCTTGCCCGGCGCGAGTTCGCTCAGTCCCACCAGACTTACACGGTCGTCTTCCCGGATCCTGTCATAATCATCAGGATCGCTGAATGTGAGCGCCAGAAGTCCCTGTTTCTTCAGGTTGGTCTCGTGGATCCGCGCGAAACTGCGCGAGATGACCGCAGCCCCATTGAGCAGCCTCGGAGACAGCGCCGCGTGTTCGCGCGAGCTTCCTTCGCCGTAGTTATCGTCCCCGATGACGACCCACTTGAGACCCTTTGCCTTGTAGTCCCTGGCTACTTTGGAAACAGCCGCTCCTCCTTCTCCCGTCTCGAGGTTCTTGGTCTTGCCCGCCTCTCCCGTGTAGGCGTTAGTCGCGCCCATGAACATATTGTCGCTGAACTTGTCCAGGTGTCCACGCAGTGAGAGCCACGGCCCGGCCGGCGATATGTGGTCGGTCGTGCACTTGCCTGATACTTTCAGCAAGACTGGAACCTGCTCGAAGTCGTCACCATCCCATGCGGGCCAGGGTTCCATTATCTGGAGGCGTTGTGAATCCGGCGCGACTTCGACTACTACATCGCTGCCGTCTTCTGGCGGAGCTACGTAGTTGGTATCGCCAAAGTCGAAGTTTTGCTCCGGGACTTCGGGCGCGACCGCGGGCGGCTCCAGTCTGAACTTCTCGCCGTCGGGGGCGGTAAGTTCATCTGTCAGCGGATTGAAGGAGAGATTGCCCGCAATCGCGTATGCAGTCACTACCTCGGGGCTGGCTATGAAGTTCATCGTGGTCGGCTGGCCGTCGTTGCGGCGCGGGAAATTGCGGTTGTACGAGGTGACAATCGTATTCGCCTCGGTAGTGGTGTCGCGCGCCCTGCGCCACTGTCCGATGCACGGACCGCAGGCGTTCGCAAGTACGGTGGACTCTATCTTGTGCAGCGAGTCCATCTGCCCGTCGCGTTCTATGGTGGCTCTGACCTGTTCAGAGCCGGGGGTGACCATGAACGGGACGGCGGACCTCATGCCATGTGCGGCGGCCTGCTCGGCCACGTCGGCGGCGCGGCTCATGTCTTCATAAGAGGAGTTGGTGCATGAGCCGATGAGGGCAGCGGATATCGAATCAATGAAGCCGTTGTCGCCATCTGCGATCTCGGCTGCCATCTCGGATATCGGTCGCGCTCTGTCCGGTGAGTGGGGCCCTACTACGTGAGGCTCGAGTGTCGAGAGGTCAATGTGGACTACCTGGTCGAAGTAACTGTCCGGGTCGGCTTCGACTTCAGGGTCGGCGCATAGCATATCTGCGTATTTGTCGGCGGCATCGGCGAGCCACGGTCGGTTCGTGGCCCTGAGATAATCGGCCATGCTCTCGTCGTATGGGAACATCGAGGTGGTTGCGCCGAGCTCCGCGCCCATGTTGGTGATCGTAGCTTTGCCTGTGCAGCTAAAGCTGCTCGCTCCGGGTCCAAGGTACTCGATGATGTTGTTGGTGCCGCCGGACACAGTGAGCAGTCCGGCCAGCTTGAGAATCACGTCCTTGGGGGCGGTCCATCCGCTCATCTCTCCTGTCAGCACAACACCTATTCGCTTGGGCATGAGAACGTCCCAGGGCAGTCCGGCCATGACCTCCACAGCGTCAGCACCTCCGACTCCCACGGAGCAGGCTCCAAGTCCGCCCGCGTTGGGGGTGTGCGAATCGGTGCCTATAATTACCTGACCTGGGAAGGCGTAATTTTCGAGATTGACCTGGTGGATGATGCCGGCCCCAGGCTCCCAGAATCCGACGCCGTATCGAGCGGAGGCTGATCTGAGGAATCCATATACTTCGCCATTTTCGGCCAGGGACTCGCGCAGGTCTTGGACGCCCTCCTCGCGAGCCTGTATCAGGTGGTCGCAGTGCACCGTCGTAGGGACTGCAACCTTGTCCCGCATCGTCTGCATGAACTGTAGCATAGCAGTCTGGCCGAGAACATCCTGGAGTATCACCCTGTCGGGCCGCACCCTGATGTAGGTTTCGCCCGGGACGATCTCTTGGTTCTCAGGATCATCGAGGTGCGACAAGAGGACTTTCTCGGCGAGGCTGAGCGGCCTATTGAGGCGTCGCCTGATAACCTCAAGCCTCTCGGCCATCTTCTCATAGGTCTGTGCCGCAAACTCCGCTGTTGACTCAATAGTAACCATTCATCGTCCTCCTGTCCGTAGAATACCGTGTGCTCAGGCAGGACGCGGGCGTCACAGTTAATCCGAGGCCAGCCCGCGACCAATCTGATTCTTCCAAAAAATACCCTGCCAGTCCATTCCGCAGATTCGGGAAGGGATGGCAGGGTACCTTCAACTCTTACAATTTCTAGATTCCGATCTAGCGGGACATTCCGAAGTACTCGTAATTTATGTCAATGAAATTGTCCCATTCGGGCGGCACGTCGTCTTCGGCAAAGATGGCCGTGACCGGGCAGACCGGCTCACACGCCGCGCAGTCTATGCACTCTTCAGGATGGATGAAAAGCTGATTGTCGTCGTCTTCGTCCAATCCGTAGATGCAATCCACCGGGCAAACATCCACGCAAGCCCCGTCCTTCACGTCCACGCACGGCTCCGCGATGATATACGTCATTCCTTGTAATCCTCCTGTCGAGGGGTTCAGCTGCCCCCACATAGGCAGACAGGCTATCTTGAAAATCCACACAATTATAGTCTGGCACATTCGCCATTTCAAGCAAGTGGAATTCAGCGATAGTTTGGTGGTATGTTATCTTCGCTTTGGCATGTAGTAGAACCGCGAAGCAGAACGGCCCCGATATGGCCTCGGCATGGCTGTTCAGACTGGCAGGGAGAGACAGTAGCGCTATGAACACGTCCGAGTTCCTTATGATTTCCGCAGCCATAGTCCCGGATAGGACGGCTATGGTGTTCGAGGGTAAGCGCACGACCTTCGAGGAGCTGCAGAGCCGGGTCAATCGCCTGGCGTCCGCGTTGGGGGCTGTTGGCGTTTCCGCGGGTGATCGAATCGCGATACTTCAGGTCAACACCGACTCGGTAATCGAGACTTATTTCGCCGCCGCCAAGCTGGACGCGGTGTTCGTGCCGCTCAACTTCCGCGCGCGCGCCGATGAGGTCGCCTACATGGTCAACGACTCCGGACCGAAGGCGCTTCTTGTCGGCGGTCGATACATGGACATGGTCGAGTCCATTTCGCCGCAGTTGGAGAGTGTGGAACATATCGTCGCCATGGATGAGCCCAGAGAGGGGTGGCTCTCATACTCGGATATGATCGGGAACTCTGAAGAGGCAGACCTATGGCCGCTGTCCAACGACGATGACCTGTCGGTTCTGATGTTCACCGCCGGGACCACGGGATTCCCGAAGGGCGTCATGCTCAGCCACAACAGCTTCTCTTCGTATATTCTCAGCAACGTCTCGCCCGCCGATCCGGAGATTGAGGAGTCCAACATTCTCACAGTGCCCCTCTATCACATAGCGGGAATGCAGGCGATGATGAGCGCTATATACGGCGGTCGCAGCCTCATAATCCAGCGACAATTCGAGGCGAGAGAGTGGATGCGACTTGTAGAGACAGAACGGGCGGACCGCGCGATGGTAGTGCCGACGATGCTCAAGATGCTGATGGACCATGAAGATTTTCACAAGCACGACATGAGCAGCCTTCAGGTCATCACCTACGGAGCCGCGCCTATGCCGGTCGAGGTGATCAGGCGGGCGATCGTCGAGTTCCCGAGCGCGCAGTTCATCAACGCATTCGGACAAACCGAGACGGCGGCCACGATAACGATGCTCCCGCCCGAAGACCACGTTCTGAACGGCAGCCCGGAGGAAGTGGAGCGCAAGCTGCGCCGGCTGGCGTCCATAGGTAAGCCGCTTGCGGACGTCGAAGTCCGAATCGTTGACGAGAATGGAGAGGATGTCCCAGACCGCGAGACCGGCGAGATTGTAGCGCGCGGCGACAGGTTGATGAAGGGCTACTGGGGACAGGAGTCGGCTACTGCTGAGACGATCCGCAACGGCTGGCTCTTCACCGGCGATCTGGGCTACATGGACGAGGACGGCTATATATTCCTCGCCGGAAGGGCCAGGGACTTCATAAAGCGCGGAGGTGAAATGATCTCGCCCGAAGAGGTGGAGCAAGTGCTCCACTCCCATCCCGACATAGACGAGGCTGCCATAATCGGCGTCCCGGACCTCGACTGGGGTGAGCGTGTGAGAGCGCTGGTAGTCGCCAGGCCAGGCCGCGAAGTGGACGAATCGGACGTGATAGAGTTCTGCCGACAGCGAATGTCCAGCTTCAAGAAGCCCGAGTCTGTCATAGTCTTGTCCGAACTGCCCCGAAACCCCCTCGGTAAGGTCCTCAAGCGCGTTCTGAGAGACGAACATAGCTACCCGGTAGAAGAGATCGGCTGACCGGGGAGGATCAGAGCGATGGGTGTGTTCAGCGTTCCAATAGAGATTGGCGATCCTTGGGGAGAAAGGTTCGAGAGGCTTGACGCGCTCGTGGACACCGGTGCGACGTTCACGATGGTTCCAGCTTCGCTGCTGGACGAACTCGGCGTCGAACCCGAAGAGAGCATGATATTCGAGTTGGCGGATGGAACTCCCCAGGACTTCGGACTGGGCGAGACTCGCATAAGGGTGGACGGCAGGGAAGTCTCTACCGTCGTTCTATTCGGAGGCGAAGATGCGACTCCCCTTCTGGGGGCGTACACTCTTGAACGTCTGATGCTGACAGTTGATCCAGGTAACCAACGGTTGGTTCGCGCCCGGGGGCATATATAGCTTCAGCCTATCCGGTCGAAGCCCGTATAGGGACGTAGTGCCTCCGGTATCACCACGCTTCCGTCGGCCTGTTGGTAATGCTCCAGGATGGAGATTATGACGCGGGGTAGGGCCAACCCCGATCCGTTCAGGGTGTGGATGAGTCTAGGTCGCGCGCCGCGCTCGGTCCTGTAGCGGACCCTACCGCGCCGCGACTGGAAGTCTGTACAGTTGGAGCATGAGCTGACTTCCAGCCACCTGTCCGCGCCCGGCGCCCACATCTCTATGTCGAACGCCTTCACAGCGGGCGTCGCCATGTCGCCGGTAGCGAGTTCCAGAACGCGGTACGGGATTTCGAGCGCCTTCACGACATCCTCGGCTGCGTTCACGAGCGAATCCAACTCGTCCGCGGAGTCCTCCGGCGCAACGAATTTATACATCTCCACCTTGTCGAACTGGTGAACCCTCATTATGCCGCGCGTGTCGCGTCCGGCGGATGCCTTCTCACGCCTCCAGCAGGGAGTGTGCGCCACGTAGTAGAGGGGCAAGTCTTCGGCGGAGAGTATCTCGTCCCTGTGAAGGCTGGTGATAGCAGCCTCGGCGGTGGGCAGCATCCAGAGGTCGTCCTCCTCGTCGTGGTACATCTCCGCCTGAAACCCTGGAAGATGTCCGCTAGCCTGAACGGTTTCGCGGTTGACTATGTAGGGCAGGTAAACCTCGGTATAGCCGTGCTGTTCGACGTGCATGTCTATCATGAATGATATGACAGCGCGCTGAAGCTTGGCTCCATTGCCCTTGAGCACGAAGAAGCGTGAACCCGCCAGACGCACGCCCCGTTCGAAGTCTATGATGCCCAGCGCTTCCGCAATGTCCCAGTGAGCCTTGGGTTCGAAGTCGAAGGTCGGCAGGTCGCCAACTCTCTTGACCTCAATGTTCGCCAACTCGTCGGGGCCAACCGGAGCGGTCACGTCCGGGATGTTCGGGACTTTGAGCATGAGGGAATCAAGCTCGCTATCCGTATCTCTGAGACTGTCTTCGAGGTCTCGGATGCGCCTACCCACACTGCGCATCTCTTCTATCAGCTGCTGCGGACGTTCCTTAGAGCGTCCCATTTGTCGGCTGACCTCATTCCGCCTAGCCCTTAGCGTATCGGTCTCGGAGATTATGGACCGTCGTATCCGGTCGAGTTCGAGGATCCGATCAATGGGGACTTCAGCGTCCCTCTTTCGCATGGCCTCTTTTACTGCGTCGGGGTTCTGTCGAATAAGCTCTATGGAGATCATCAGAAATTGTCTAACCCAGAATTTCTTTCAGTCTGTCGGCTATAATTTCCTCGCCGCCCTCTTTCAGCGTCATCATACGAATGGCGAACCTGTCGCCCAGATCGCTCTCCCTTACCCAGATGCTTGGATTGCCGTCTCTGAGGGCTTCTACTATTTCCGAGCCGGTCATACCGGTCACGTTGGGATCGGATACGACGGTCAACCCCTCCAGCGGACCATCGGGGGCGAAATCCTCTAGTGTTATGCCGTCTATGCCCGATAGCATCGGTGTAAGCGCGGCTACCCTAGCCTCATAGATGGCAATCCTGTCCTCGTGGTTCATGGTGAGCCACTCTCTGAGCGCGCCGTAAACCGCGATGACCTCTTGCCGGTCAACCTTCATTGCGCGTCCGAAGGAGCGTATGGGAGAGGACTCAAATCCGATGAAACTGTGGGCGCGGGCAATGTCAACCATCTTCTTGCGTCCGGTGAGGACGCCGCTGGAGTTGACCGCGCCGAAATACTTGGCGCCGTATGCTACCAGGTCAGCACCCATCTTCACGTAGCGGCTGAGGAGGTCGGTGGGATAAACCTGTCCAGCAGCATCCACGATGATGGGAATGTCGCGCGAGTGGCCAATCTCGATTACCTCTTCAATGGGCAACGCGCCCGGATGCTGGTCGCCCGGCGCGAAGTAGTGTATAGCCGCCGTGTTGGGGCCTATCGCCTCATCGAGCTGGTCCGCGGTCGTGCGGTCGTCGTCGCCGATTTCCACCAATCGTCCGCCCGGAATCGTCATGCAGCGGTCATACTTTACGCGGAGTTGTCGCTGAATGATGATTTCGTTGGGCATACCAGATGTGTCGGGGATGCGCTCGATCCTTTCTTCGTCCTCCCCGGTCATGCAGGCTGCCGCGGCGTATGCAAGCGCAGCAGAGCAGCCGGATGTGACCAGCGCGGCCTCCACGTCCAGCATATCCGAGATCCGTTCTCCCACCGCGTCCATGAGTTCGCTGAGGTTCACGTAGTATTCTTCTGAGGCGTCCATCATCTCCCGAACTTCTGGCGAGGGGGTACCACCACCAAGAAGAGTACGATTGCCTTGGGCGTTGATTACGGGACGGACACCGAGTTCTTCAAATATCGTAGTCATTGGACGCGGCTCCTTTATGCATCTCCAAGCTGAGACCATTCTATTGACACTGAAGTATCGCGCGCAAGCGAATAGGTTTGTAAGGGATAAGTGGGTTATAATGAATGTGAGGGAGCGGCTACTTTGCAAGACACCCATACATACATAACAGAATACGCTGATGAGTTAATAGAGACTCCTCGCGCGCATCTGCGTCTGAATCTGTCCCAGGACGAGCGCGGCTTGGTCCTTATCTACCAGGACAAGGAATTACTCCGTTGCTTTCTTACCCCGAACGGGATGTTAGCGGGGGGATTTGTCGCTAAGGCGTTGGGAGTCTCTCTTCCCCCCCTTGGGGAGTCGGTCGTTGCAAGAGTATCCACCGGCGTCCTCTACCGGGTACTAGGGGTCGCCAGGCTGGACTACTCGGAGGATACCTCATACGTGATTTTAGAAACGCTTATCGAGGAGGCTGAGATGCAGCGCGGAGCGCGGAGCCTGGCAGATTAGTTCCTTTGCTTTGGCCACACCATCCCACTATAATCTTTGCGAATTTGCCAATTGCATACTTGAAGAGGTCGAACAGCCTTGGAATACGGACAATTGGAAGCCGGTCAGATCGTATCCAGCCACAGCTATCGCCTGGATTCTGCGCTCGTTTCCGACTTTGTGAAAGCCGTTCAGGATGACAGCGGGACCTTATTCGATGCCGAAGGGCATGAACTTGTCCCCGCTATGGCGGTTGCAGCTCTCAGTATAAGGGGGGTGGTCAAAGATCTGAGAATCCCGGGTGGAACTCTCCACGTGGGACAGGAATTCGAGTTTTCGGGCGCGGTCGCCGTTGGACAGTCCGTGGACTGCGTGGCCACGCTCGCTCAGAATTCGGTGCGCGGCGACTGGCGGTTTCTTGTCGTTGATTGCAAGGTATCGCGTGAGAACGATGCTGAAGTCATGAAGGGCAAGAGTACGATCATGATTCCTGCCGATCTAGGTCCGCGCGAGATGGGACAATGACGCAGAAAGGGGACCCACTCCCAACTATCGAGAAGGTCGTCACGCAGGATCAGATCGAGAAGTACGCCCGCGCCTCCGGCGACTTCAATCCCATACACATTGACCATGAATTCGCCGCATCCACGCAGTTCGGCGGAACTATCGCGCACGGCATGATGGTCGCGGCGACCATATCGGAGATGATGACGGCGGCCTTTGGACGAAACTGGGCTGAGAGCGGCAGTATGAAGATAAGGTTTCGTTCACCTGTGAAACCGGGCCAGCGAATCACCACCCAGGGCAGCGTCCGTCGTGTTGACGCGGCAGAGGGCATAAGAAGAATCTCGTGTACAGTATCGGTTGTGAAAGATGATGGAGAGACTGCCATAGCTGGGCAAGCCGAGGTAAGGCTCTCCGCAGGCTCGAAATAATCATCGAAGGAGAATGCTCAGTTGGCTTCTGAGAACGAAATCGTGAGAATAGCCGTGGACGCCATGGGAGGCGACCATGCGCCTTCGGAGGTTGTCAGGGGAGCCGTGCAGTTCGCTTCAACTGGCCAGGGATACGTGTTGCTCGTTGGAGACCCCGAGGCTCTACAGGTAGAACTATCCCAGTATGACTCCTCGCGACTCCCAATCAGAGTGATTCCCAGTGAGGGAGTCATACATGAGGGAGAACAGCCCGCCCTTGCGCTACGCCAGAAGCCCAAAGCGTCGGTGCTGATTTCTACCGGACTCGTAAAGCGCGGAATGGCAGATGCCTGCGTGACGATAGGTTCCACAGGTGCAGCGATGGCCGCCGCCGCTGTGATACTCGGACTGGCGAAAGGCGTGGAGCGTCCGGCCCTGGGCGGGCCGGTGGTTGGGATTGCGGCTGAAACCTGCATCCTAGACCTTGGCGCGAACGTGGATTGCCGCCCGCGTCAGTTGCTCAGTTTCGGCGCGATTGGAGATATATTCGCCCGTTCGTTCTGGGGACACGATAATCCTCGCGTCGCGCTCCTAAGCGTAGGTGCGGAGGCCGGCAAGGGAAATCGTCAAGTGAGCGAGACTACGGAGATGTTCGAGCAAAGCGGCCTGAACTTCATAGGGAACATCGAGGCTAACGACGTTCCGAAGGGGGCAGCTGAGGTAGTGGTGTGTGACGGCTTCGTTGGCAACATCGTTATGAAGCTGACCGAGGGGCTTGGACAGCGACTCACCGAGCGTCTGCGCGAGAGCCTGAACGACAAGCTACCGGAGGCTGATCTCGACGCTCTGCTGGATGATTTCTACGGGATCAATAACGTGGTTGAGACTCGGGGCGGCGGGCCGCTGTTGGGCGTCAACGGGGTGAGTGTGGTCGGACATGGGTCGGCGAGCGCGGACGCCGTGGAGCGCGCTATCGGCATGGCGAAGCTGGCGGTAGATATCGACTTCATTCCACGGATGAACCGGCAGTTGGAAGAGCTGGAATCGAGGCTCGAAGCCTAGGTTCTGTTGACATTTGATATTTCAGGCATAAGAACGATCATGGCGATAGCGACGTTAGCTACACTCCACGCTTCTGGGTTGTCGAGCGGCGAGCCCTTCGGGGTTCCCGCTTTCGCGGAAATGACGGGAAATGTCAACACGGCCTAGTTTATTGATCGAAATGCGATAGAATCGACGTACAGGCAGGAAACAGTTTTCAGGAGTCGGCAGGAGGAATCTTGGGCAAGTCTGACATAAGCGGACGATTCGCGCTGGTCACAGGCGCGTCTAAGGGAATTGGCAAGGCATCGGCGCTGAAGCTCGGTGAACAGGGAGTCAATGTTGCGGTCAACTATAACAGTTCGAAGTCCGAGGCAGAGGACACCGCAACGCAGTTGACCGACCTGGGCGTTGAGGCATTTATCGTGAAGGCCGATGTAAGCAGTCTCGACGAAGTCTCAAACATGGTTGACGATGTAACGGATCGGTTCGGTCAGATTGATATTCTGGTCAACAACGCCGGAATCATCAGCGACAGCCTGCTTATTCGCATGTCCGACGAGGCTTGGGACGATGTCATAACAACCAATCTGAATGGGACTTTCTACTGCACGAGAGCGGTGTTGCGAGGGATGATCCGCCGGAGATGGGGGCGCATCATCAACATCGGTTCGGTGGTCGGAATCCGAGGCAACATCGGCCAGGTCAATTACTCCGCTTCCAAGGCGGGAATAATCGGGTTCACCAAGGCATTGGCGAAAGAGGTGGCCTCGCGCAACATAACGGTCAACACTGTAACCCCCGGTTACATAAATACGGATACGGTGGACGTGCTGCCGCAAGCTACGAAAGACCGCATCATGACCTGGATTCCACAGGGGCACTTTGGCGAGGTTGACGATGTGGCTTACATGGTGGCGTTTATCGCAAGTGAGAAGGCGCGCTACATGACCGGCCAGGTCGTCAGTATAGACGGCGGAATGGCCATATGAGGCTTGACGGCAAGGTCACACTCGTGACGGGCGGATCGCGCGGAATCGGCAGGGCAATTGCGCTGGAATTCGCCAATCGCGGGTCGGATATCGCATTCAACTACCTCCGCAATCACCGAGCCGCGCGTGAGACACAGGAAGAGATACAGTCCCTCGGTGTTCATTGTCTCAGAGTGCGAGCACACTTGGGAGACGAAAGTAAGATTGCCGATTTATTCCAGGAGATTGATGCCGAATTCGGCAGACTGGATATCCTTGTGAACAACGCCGCTACCGGGGTGCAGCGTCCCGCGCTGGAACTGGAATCAAGGCACTGGGACTGGACCCTCGGCGTCAATGCGAAGGCGGCTTGGATGTGCGCTGTCGAGGCTGCGAAGTTGATGAGGGACGGCGGCCACGTCGTCAACATCACAAGCGAGGGTTCGCGGCGCGTGCTGCCGTTGTACTTCTCGGTTGGCGTGTCCAAGGCATCACTTGAGGCGATAACCCGCTATCTGGCTGTCGAACTCGCGCCGCTGAATATATCCGTCAATGCGGTGTCCGGCGGCTACGTGGACACCGGCGCGCTGGATCACTTCCCGACCAAAGAGGAGATGCTGGAGGCGGGCAGAAACACGCTCGTGGGGCGAATGGTCACAGTCGAAGACATCGCGAAGACAGTTGCCTTCCTGTGCTCCCCGGACGCGGAGATGATCCGCGGTCAAATCATCGTCGTTGACGGCGGAGTGACGCTGAGGTCGGAAGGATAAGCCGCGCCCTCGTCAGTCGTCGTCCTCCGGCGGACGGACATCTCTTACGATTGCGGACAGAGTTGCGCCGTTGGATTCTACCTCCACCGTCGCGCCGTCCTGGTAGAAGCGTTTTCGCAGAAAGGCCAGCGCCATAGAGGGAACGGACGACGTAACCTCGCCGACCGTATTACCGTCCACAATGATCTGTGAACCGGGTTCAGCGGCTGTCCCATCGTCGAACTCCAGGCGGCACATGAAACGTTGAACCCGGTCGTAGGTGTTGAGGCGCGCCACAACTTCCTGGCCAATATAGCAGCCCTTGTTGAAACTGATATGCGGCTTGAGGTTAGCCTCGAGCGGGTTGCGGTCTTCGTTCATTTCGGCGGGGTAAGAGGCAATAGCCTGCTCGATTCTGAGAGAGCGGAATTCGTCTTCGTCCAACGTGCTCAGTCCGAAGTCAGGTAGAGGCGATTCTGATGGAGCAATGATCCTGTACGCGGGCAGTTCGCCGATGTCTGCGCGTATGACCGTTGTCTGGGATTCGCCGTCCTCAGTCTGCATGTGGGACAGATCGTCCGTTAGTGGGGTGGGGAGAATGCCCTGCTCAGAGAGCAATTCGGCGGCCCCTTCGCCTATGTAGAGGCGCTCGGAGGTCTTGCCGGTGATGTCCTCGACGCTGACGTCCTCGATGAAGGTGTAGAAGTCTATCCACTCCACTACCCTCGTCTGGGTTCCCGTACTAGTGAGGATGAGCAAGTCGTCGCCCCGGTGGAGAACGTGAAGCAGGTCTATGATTCGTCCCTTGTTCGTCGTGAGGACGCTGCTTATTCCCTGGCCGGGTTGGAGTTGCTCAAGGTCGTTGGTGGAGAGGCGATTTAGAAGGTCAATCGCATCGGAGCCAGACACCGTCAGTCTTCCGAAGTGAGTCATGTCGAAAGTGACAATCTCTGTCAGCAAGCGGGATGTGAAGGATTGCGGGGCGGCGGTCGTAGTCACAGCTGTTCTCCGTGAAATTAGAGACGCCGCGCCTAGTGACGCGGCGTCGAGTTCAGTATTCAGTGTTGTGTCGGCGGCTAAACGCTGAATGAGGTTCCGCAGCCGCAGGTGGTCTTGGCATTGGGGTTGTTGAACACGAAGCCCTTGCCGTTGAGCCCGCCTGAGTACTCGAGAATCGTGCCTGCTAGAAATATGTACGACTTACGGTCCACGTACAGCCTCATGCCGTGTTCCTCGATCACTTTGTCGTCTTCCCTAGGCTCGTCTATGAGGTCTAACACGTAGGTCATCCCGGCGCATCCGCCGCCCTTGACGGCAACGCGCAGGTTGGAGTCGGGCTTGCCGGACTGGGCGGCGAAGACGCGTACATGGTCGGCGGCCTCTTCGGATATGTTGATAGTCAGAGGAGAAGGCATCGTCTTTGTTGTCATTGTCCCATGCTCCCGGAAGCTGGTAATGGTGTGACCGGATACTGAATTTGGAAGTCAACTAAATTCTACTATGTATGGGGGCTGGGGTCAATTTGGTTGTGATTCGTTGATGCACTCTTCGAGCAAGGCAAAGGCGCGGGTGGCGAAGACCCACATGTTAGCCTCGCGGTCGGAGTCGCCGGTCTCGACGGTGATGACGCGCTCAACAGGGCCGCTGACGGCTATACAGGCGTGTCCGGCGGCGTCACCGTAGCGATTGCCGGTCGGTCCGCTCGCGCCCGTCTCACTGAGGGCCCAGGTCGTGCCGAGCAGTTCGCGGATGGTGGTGGCATTGAGAGCGGCGTATTCTTCTGTGCTGGCTCTCATGTCCTCCATAGCCTCGTCGGCGACGTCCAAGAGTCCCTTTTGGGAAGTGCGAGTATATACCACGGCGCCGCCGAGATAGTAGGCGGACGCGCCCGGAATCGCTACCAGAGACGCGGATAGAAGGCCGCCGCACGAAGACTCGGATACGGCGATAGTGTCACCCCTACCCTTCAGCAGTTGTCCGATAGTCGCGGCCATGGAGCTCAGGTCGGGCATGATAGATCTCCTATTGTCTGAATCAGGATTTACGAGATTTTTCGATGTTCGAGATAGGGGCAGTTCTCCGAATTCCGGAAACAGGCATCTAGGTCAGCGCTGCTCGCTTGCTAGTTCGGGCATGACCTTCTCTGCGAAGAGTCTCAGGGATTTCTTTATCTCCTCGTCCGGGATGCGTCCGCGCCGGTTGAACTCCAAGATACACTCGTTCATGCCGGGCAGTTGTTCCCGGAGGTTTCGCAACTGCTCGATGCAGCCCTGTGGGTCGTCGTATATAGAGTAGCCCAGCGCCTGGTCGAAGTCCCACGTCGCCCATCCGCCGACTCCGCTGGAGAAGCTGTGCCGTGAGGTGCCGACGGATGAGGCGCTGGCGTCGGGGACGGTGCTCACCACGTCGTCGTCGCGCCAGTTCAGCCGCATGAGGTCGTGTGCCTTCCGCCTAGTCTCAGCTACGAAGAACGAAATGTTGACGTTGAAGGGTTGGGACTGGTCGCTTCCGTCAGCAGGCATGGCATCCTCGAACTCTCGCAGCCTGTCAGTCATGCGCGGCATCGGCTGGCTGAGAGTGGTGCCGATGACTCCAATTCCGAGTCCGGCGGCATAGCGAAACGTCTCGTCGCTGTTGGCGGCAAGAAGAAGTGGCGGGTGAGGCTGTTGCTGCGGATGAGGGAGAACAGGTTGGTCTTTCACGCTCCAATACCTGCCCTGGAAGTTCACTCGCTCCCTAGTCCAAGCCATCTTCACCAACTCGATTCCCTCGGCGACACGCTCTCGGCTCTCGTGTCCGCTTATGTCGCCACTCTGTCCGAACGTCTGGCCGGCGGGAGAGCCCCAGCGTCCCCCTAGGCAGAGATCGAGCCTACCGTTCGTCAGTATATCGCAGGTGGCCGCCTGGGTTGCCATGTGGAGCGGATGGTGCAAGTTGAACTGAGCGGCGAGAGTGCCGAATCTGATCCGTTCGGTATGCTGCGCCGCAGCACAGGCGACCATGAGGGGATTGGACATTGGCCGAGCGGGAAAGAATACCGACTCAGCGAGCCAAGCCGTATCGAAGCCCAGCTTATCAGCCAGGACTATCTGCTCAATCGTTTCCCAGTGCTTGCGTGGCACAGTCGAGTCCACGAATCCAGGGACCTGCCAAAATGCTCCGAATTTCACGCGCTCCGCTCCTGACTCTCTATGTTTAGCTGTCCATATTCGCCAGGCTCTCAGTGAAGCGTACCAGCGTGGCCGCGGACTGGTCGAGCAGGTCGCTTACTTCAGGATCGGTTATGCTGCCCGATTCGTCCATGAAGTTGGCGACCTGTGGAAGCAAGACGCGCGGCTGGTGCAGGACGTAACCGCCCTCGGACTCCAGGCTGTAAGAGGCGTGTACGTGCATCCTGGCGCAGGCGGAACGCCCCGGCCCTGTGCCTATGATGAAGAATATCTTGCCGTTGAGCAAGTTGCCGCGCCTGGACAGCCATTCCAGGGCGTTCTTGAGCGCCGCAGTCATCGAGCCGTTGTACTCGGGACACGCGATTATCACAGCGTCGGCTTCTCGGACGGCGTCGCGCAGAGTTTCGGCTTCGTCGGGAATGCCCTGCGCCTCGACATCCGGGTGGAACATGGGGACGCCATTCAAGTCGAAGAGAGCGGTCTCAACGCCTTTGTCGGCGGTCTTGTCCAGCATATTTCGCAGCAGTTTGAGGTTCCATGATTCTCTCCGAAGGCTTCCGCATATTCCCAATATCTTCATGTTGTTCCTTATCCTGATGATGGCATATATCGCGATTTATAGTTGTGCAGCAGAGCTACAGGTGGTCTGCTGGTGGTCTGCAAACGGCCTTCAGGTAGGATCTGGTACCTGCATCCCACCTGCAAATACCTGTATTCACCTGTTTAGCGCTTTTTTTGCGTTGGTCCGAATTGATTGATAAGTTCAGCTATATATGCAAGCACTGTTGTTCTGTGGTGAATGGATTGTAGCATATCACTGGAGGGAATGGGTAGGGAGTATGGAAGCTGAGATCGCATTTGCGGAGATCCTGAACCCTGAATGCACCGGTGCTCCGGAATTCTGAAGCAGGCGCTTTTGTGTAAGAGATTGCGATGTTTCATTCATAAATAAAGATTCCATAAAAAGTTGACCATAGATAGGATTCATGGTTTAATCAACACAATATCTGGCGGCGAGACACGACAGACACACAATTTATTGGATATTCGGGACATACAACCCATCGGGCTTTCGCAGAACATCTTCAGGGGGAACAGTCATGCTAGCAACTTTGCGATACTTCAGATTACCAGCCATAGCCGGACTGATTCTTGTCTTGCTCCTGGCGCTGGCATGTACGAGGGAGGTGGTCAGGGAGGTTCCTACGGAAGTCATCATCGAGAAGGAAGTGGTGAAAGAGGTGCAGGTGCCGGGCGAGACCGTCGTGGTCGAGAAGGAGGTGGTGAGAGAGGTACAGGTGCCGGGCGAGACCGTCGTCGTCGAGAAGGAAGTGGTCAAGGAAGTAGTCAAGGAAGTCCCCATCGAGGTGGAAAAGGTCGTCGAACGGACAAAGACCCTAATCGCCACACCCAGCCCGGCAGATCAGAGATTCTTCATGACGACGCTGGACCCGATGGCGAACCGTGGCGGCACGCTGATTACGTCGAACAACGGCCCGCCGGGCCACTTCGATTTCTATGTCTCAGGATCCATCACATGGCATGGTTGGATGACGCCGATGTACGACAACCTTCTGCGGAAGGACACACGAACGCCGGACGTCACGATAGTTCCCGACCTTGCCCATAGCTGGTCCGCGAATGACAATCTGGACACCTACACATTCAATCTGCGTGAGGGCGTACAGTTCCACAATGGGGCGGAACTGACGTCTAATGACGTTAAGAGGACTCTTGAGCGGGTCATATTCCCTGACAGGTTCGAGACCACTGGCCTGAGAAGCGCCTACCAGGCGATATTCCAGACTGCCAAGGTTTCGGAGATAAATACGCCAGACGATTACACGGTCGAGCTCGTTATGGAGGAGCCACGCAGCGTTGGCTGGGTGATGGCGGGCGCTTCGGAGCAGGGCGTCAAGATAAGCCAGGCTTCGGTGCTGGACCAATACGATGGCAATCTGAGGGACGCCGACCCAACGGAGGTCTCAGGCACTGGTCCGTTCATCACGGTAGAGAGAACGGACGACTACGTTGTCCAGGAGGCCAATCCGAATTACTGGAACCCCAACGCTCCGTACATAGACAAGATACAGCACATCTGGCTTCCGCTAATGACGCCGCAGATTACGGCCGCGCTGGCAGCGAACCGGGTTGACTGGAGTATGTTCGTGCCGCCGGGCGACGTTCCGACGCTTCTCGAAGACCCGCAATTCAAGGTGGCAATACACCTGCGGCCTACATACCACCTGATTCCGCTTAACCTGACAAGGCCGCCATTCGACGATGTGCGGGTTCGCAAGGCCGTTGCGCTGGTCTTCGACCAGGAAGCGCTCATCGAGGCCGGCAGCCAGGTACAGGCACTGCTGTTCGCGGGAGGCTGGTTCGGAGAAGGACAGGGGGTGTATTCACTCTCGACCGAGCAACTCAGGAAGGAAAAGTACTGGCGGAGCCCCACGCCGGAGGACATCGCCGAAGCCCAGCAGCTGCTGGTGGAGGCAGGCTATCCAAACGGAGAGGGAATACCGACGCTGGACCTGCTCGGCAGGGCAGACGGTCCATGGTGGGAACTCGTCCTAGTGCTGGAACAGGCGTGGTTGAAGCAACACCTGAACATAAACTCTGAAATCAGGCTTGCCGAGGTTTCCGTGGTTGGCGACGATGTCAGAGGGCTCAGGTTCGACATATACCCAGAGGTCAACTCGAGCATGAGGGTGCCGACTCCCGAATACTACATCAAGAACGCGTTCGGGCAGTGCGGTGGCGGCCCATGCAATGCCAACATCTTCAACTACAATGACCCCAAGCTCGACATGATGATAAGGGAGCTGGAACTGGAGTTCGATCCCGACAGGCGGATGACTCTCTCCAAGGAACTGTCGGACTATCTCACTCAGGAGATGATCATGGTCCCCTGGGATACAGGGGAAATCACCTACCATATGTACAACGACGAGGTTAAGGGCTATATGCCTCACAACACCGAGTTCAGAGGTGTTTACATAACCAACAAGTGGGACCACGTCTGGCTGGACCGCAGATAGAGACGGGAAGCGACGAAACCCACACGGTAACTTGCAACACAGGTTAGAATGACACTCAGGGGCAGGGTTCGCAGCCCTGCTCCTCCTTGTACGCCCTTACTCGACCGGATACATCCCGGAGTACCCACTTGAACAGGTATCTCACGCGCAGGATTCTCCTCGCGATTCCCACACTGATCGGGCTCACTATAATGATCTTCGGGGTCATGCGGATCCTGCCCGGCGACCCTCTCGGCACGTTCATGACCGGGGATTACTTCCAGATCATGACGGACGAGGAGATCAATCGTCTCAAGGCAGACCTGGGTCTTGACCGTCCGCTCATTCTGCAATACTGGGACTGGGTGAGTGACGTGCTGACAGGATCGTTCGGCAGATCGCACCATCGCAACGACCCCATCATCAACACGATACGCAGCAGGGGCCTGATCAGCATGGAGATTGGGTTCCTGGCGGTCGTGTTCTCATGGATTATAGGACTGCCCGTCGGCATAATCAGCGCATTAAAACCGCACTCGCTTTCCGACGTTACTGTGAGTACCACGACCGTGCTGTTTCTGGCAATCCCGAATTTCTGGCTCGGACTGCTCATAGTGCTGGTGACCGTCACCTTCTGGGGGTATCATCCGCCGCTTGCCGGGGTCCATTTCTGGGAGGACCCGTGGACGAACTTCCAGATAGTGGTGTGGCCGGTGGTGGTGCTGGGGACATCAATGGCAGCGATAATCGCCCGGATGGCTCGTTCGTCCCTCTTCGAGGTGCTGAGAGAGGACTATGTTCGGACCGCAAGGTCCAAGGGATTGGTCGAGAGGATGACCATCTTGAGACACGCGGTTCCCAACGCACTGCTTCCAGTACTGACGCTCAGCGGGGTGATGCTCGGTTTTGCGTTGGGAGGATCGGTGGCAGTCGAGGTCGCTTTCGGCACGCCCGGTATTGGCAAGACTATGGTGAGCGCGGCGTGGGAACGCGACATGAACGTAGTGCAGAGCCTGGTGCTTCTGTACGGGATGACGTTCGTGCTGGTTAACCTTGTGGTTGACCTTCTTTACGGATGGATAGACCCGAGAATTAGACTCTCTTAGTTAAGCCTGCTGACCGCCACAACGAAACACAGAAAGAATTGTAGAAGAGAAACGACTTCATGGAGTCAACACTAGCCGAGAGGGCTACACAGACGAGGATGTCCAAGAGCGCGGATGCCGTGGGTAATTTCGTGCGCAGGAGCCCTTGGCACGCCTTCTGGGGGCTCGTAATTATAGTCCTCGTTGCGATGGCGGCGCTCGCGCCGGTTATCGCGCCCTACGATCCTATCGCCCCAGATGTGGGCAGGATGCGACTGGCGCCGGACTCACAGAACTGGACCGGCACCGACATCGTGGGCAGGGACGTCACGTCGAGGCTGATTTACGGCGCGCGCGCCTCGCTGTTCATAGCGGTAAGTTCGGTTTTGGTGGGCACGCTGATCGGAGGAGTGTGGGGACTCATCAGCGGCTTTGTTGGCGGCAAGTTCGACCTACTGAGCGAGAGGTTCGTGGAAATACTTCTGGCTCTGCCCGGCCTGATCCTGGCTTATCTGCTGGTGCTGGTGCTGGGCGCCAATTTCTGGACGGTGATCGGAGCCCTGGCCATCTCTCGCGTCCCGACAGTGGTCCGCGTTATTCGCTCGGTTGCGCTGTCGGTGCGTGAGAGTATGTACGTGGACGCGGCGCTTACTATCGGCGCGTCGCAAGCTCGCATAGTATGGAAGCACATAGCGCCTCAGTGCATAGCGCCGCTCATCGTGCTGATCACAGTTGACATAGGGGGCGTGATAATAGCAGAGGCGTCTCTGAGTTATCTGGGCGTCGGGATCGCGCCGCCCACGCCGTCCTGGGGACGAATGCTGGGCGACGCGAATCCGACACTTTACCCAATGTGGTGGCTGGTGGCCTTCCCTGGTCTCCTTATAACTCTCACCGTATTGGCGTTTAACCTGTTCGGGGACGGCATACGCGACGCACTGGACCCCAGGCTGAGAGGCACGACGTAGGTTACAGCGACGCTTCTGCGACTCGTTCTATTTCATCGGCCACTTCTTCTTCGGTCTCTTTCACGTCAGGACGGACTATGACCCTGTTCGCGCCGGCGTTCAGGTAGTCCTGTGCGTTCTGACGGTCGGGCGGCTGTCCATACACTGAGATGGTTATGGATTCCGGGTCGCGACCGCGTTCCTCGGCGAGGGCGTCGAGCTGCTTGCGGCTATCCTCGACCTGCTGCGGGGTGACGCGGTTGGGGAGCCAGCCGTCACCAACCTCGACGATTCGCTGAAGCACTCGTCTTGCCATGCCGCCAATGAGGATGGGTGGGTGCGGCTTCTGCGCGGGCTTGGGGTACATCTGCACGGGCGGGAAGTCGTAGTAGTTGCCGTGGAACTCGGCTTCGTCCTTTGTCCAGAGCTCTTTCAGCGCGAGGAGAGACTCCTTTGCCTGTGTCCAGCGGTGATCGAAGTCGCCGCCCATAATCTCAGTTTCCTCGCGGTGCCAGCCTGTGCCGATGCCTAGTATGAATCGTCCACCGCTGAACAGGTCAAGGGTGGATACGGCCTTGGCGAGGACAAGCGGGTTGCGCTCTGGAATCAGGGTAATGCCGGTTCCGAGCTTGATGGTGCTGGTGGCTCCCGACGCCTGGGCGAGCGCGATGTAGGGGTCGGCGAAGTGGGCGTATGTCCAGGGGATTACGCCGTCTTCGGACCCTGGAAACGGGCTGGTGGAGTGGACGGGCAGGATGGGATGCTCGGCATACCAGATGGACTCGAAGCCGAGTTCTTCGGCCTTGGAGGCCATGAAGGCGGCGTTGACCTTGTATGCGGGGAGAGGGGTGGAGATTCCGATGGTCATGGTCGTTGCTCCTATTGTCAGAATCAGGATTTACGGGATGATGGGATTTTCAGGATTCGTCCCCGACTGGTTCGGAGAGTATGCGGAGATAGATCGTTAGATGCTTATGAAGCCAGTCCGTTGCCTCTTTCCAATTTTTACGATCTTTGGTGTTAATGAAGATAGTTCTGTGAGCGGTGGATTCCCAAAGTTCAAATTCATCGTCAGTGAGCTCTTTGGGGTTGACGTGAAGCTCCTTTTCTAAGGCGGGTAAGTATGGGTTTAGAAGTTCATCACTTTCTTCCCATGTCGCTCTCTTTTGCGTTGTTATCCACAATCCCACCTGATTCTGAGCCAGAAAGCGTCGGACTTTGAGTCCCGTATTCTCAACGATATAGTCAGGATTGGCGTCTGCAAAGCCTAGCCGGACACCATCGTGAGGATAACGTTCTGCATAGTATGTCCAAAACTCAGAACGGAACTGTCCTAGTGGGGTTAGTTCACTACGCTTTTCCTGCGATGCGGAGCGGATATGGCGGTCCCACTGATTAGGCTGCTCAACTACATTGAAGATTGGAGCTAAGGGCGAGTCGGCTATTCTAGCGACCATCACTTGAACGGCGAAGAAGGCGAACTGGTCTATCGTGTTTTCATTGAGCCAGCGTATGGCGGAAAGATGCGCTTCCTGAAAGTCGCGCGCGACCCATATCACCGTGCGGGCTTCCAGACCTGCAAGGTAGGTGAGAATCTGGCCCAGATGGGTATGGTCAGAGCCTTCAAGCCGATTCTCAATCAGCACGAAACTGTCATCCTGCGGGTTGCGCGCGAAAATGTCCGCCGAGAACTGATCCACCTGCACTTCCGTGCCTTCCGGTTCAAGCGGCATGCCAATGGCGTCCGCAAGTCTGTCAAGGTTGTCGGCGAGCCAAGGTGTGAAGTTATGCGCCTCGTGTGGCCAGGCTTCACGCAGATCTACACTCTCTAAGGTGCCAAACTCGGGCGTTGCCATACGTGCATTTCCTATCTGTTCGGACCTAATTCGCCAGCGCTCCCATTGGGTCCCAGGGTGGCAGGGCTATGGGTTCGGTGTCGAGGGCGGCGAGCAGGTCGGGTGAGAGGTACTTGCTGGGGGCGGCTATCTCGAACATGTACTCGTCGTACCAGGAATCGTTCATGAGGAAGAAACCCTTGTCGCCGACGGCGCTGCCGTAGCTATTCTCAACGCGCCAGCGTCGAGGGGTACCTTCCACCACGTCAACGCCGGTGAAGAGCATTGCGTGAGTCATCTGTGTCTGGCCGTATTCGAGGCGAGTGGCCTTGTCCATGTCGAACTCGGAGCCGTACACCGCGCCGTAGTCGAACAGGTTGGCGTCCCAGAGGCCCATCTTGCGGTGGTTCTGCTTGCCGGTGTCGCAACCCATCCATACAGGTCGCCCGTCGAGCAGTTGGCGTAGGGTGATGTCCTTCATCACCTCGATTGGAACATTCAGGTAGCGCACCGACCTCGCGCCTACGACGTTGCCCAAGTACGAGATTGTGTATGTCTGGAAGTAGGGGTGGTCGGGGCGTGGGTCGTTCACCAGGCACACCATGTCGCGGTAGTCGGTGGATATGTAGCGATCCGCGAAGTCGAGAGGGGTAAGTTCGCCGTCGCGGTGGAACTTGCCGTCGCGGTCGCGCCACTGCCAGTCCACTATGGACGGCGGGTTGCCGAGGTGGATGCACAGGATGCGATAGACGGTCGTGAGCGTGTCCATCTTGGCCTGACGCATCGCGTCCAGTCCGGCCTCTTCTTTGTACATCTGCCGGATTTTGGCAGCACCCTGGCGCACCTGGTAGTAGAGCGAGTTATTCATCTGTCGGGTGTTGCCGGAACTCTCAGTCTCGGGCATGGCCTCCTTGGGCACGACGCCGTACTTGTCCACGAGGTTGACGAACATATCCCACTGCCCGGCGTCCTCGACGGGAGCGGTCATCAGATGCTGGATGATGCGATCGTCTGTGGGGCGGTCGGCAGTCTCGATGACGGCTTCCAGGATGAAATTTGCGCGCTCCACCTTGTCCCAGAACATCATGTAGCTCTGGCTGTACTCGAAGCGGCGGGTGTTCAGCGAATTCATCGTGTCCACGCGGAACAGGTTCAGTCCACTGAAGAGCCAGCACCGCCCGGAGAATCCCTGGTCGGTCGTCGCCCACTCGTCAAGTAGAGTGGAAAAGGTGTGGGTGGCTTCCGTGGCGATTTGGCGATCGAGAGCGACCTCGTTCACGTCGCGCTGGGTCACGGTGTTCTGCATGAGACGGTTACGCGGGTCGGAGGCGAAGCCGTCCCTGAATCCGTCCAGACGCTCAAGAGTGAGCGTGTTGTTAGTGTCTGTGTTTGTAGTCAATGGCTGTGCCTCCGAGCCCTTACAGTCTTGCTTATACTTTTACCAGCTTCTGCATGGAGCGCAGTTCGCGCTGGGGCTCCATCTTGCTGCCATAATCACTCCAGGAGACTTCGGCGACGTAGATGTCGCCGCGTGAGTCCACCGCAATGCCGTGCGGTGAGTAGAATCGTCCACTCTGATCGCCGTAGCTTTCGCGTCCGACTCGGGCCAGAACTTCGCCCTTCTTGTTCATAATCGTAACGCGCGGGCCGAGGTCCATTCCGATATCGTTGGTCGCTATGCCGGCGAAGTATTCTCCGATGTAAACCAGTTCCTCTCCCGTACCGTCGTCTATGCAGATCGTGGCAGCACGGGACAGGTTTACCCACTGGGTCTCGAACTTTCCCTTGTCGTCGAATATCTGGATGCGGTGATTCTCACGGTCTGCGACGTAAACCCAGCCGTCCGAGTCGGTAGTGATGTTGTGGACGATGTTAAACGCGCCCTCGTCGGTACCTGACTCGCCCCAGGAGAAGAGGTAGTCTCCGTCCGGTGAATACTTGTGTACGCGGGCGTTGGAGTAGCCGTCGGCCACGTAGAATTCGCCGTTTCGCTTGTCTATAGCGACATGAGCGGGTCGGTTGAAAGGCTTGCCGCTCATCTTGGGAGCAGGCTCGTGCGCGACACCGAGTGTCATCAGCAGCTTACCGTCGGCGGTGAACTTGCGGATGGTGCTGTCGCCGTTGTCCACGCAGAAGACGTTGCCGTCGGGCGCGATGGTTACGGCGTGCGGGTTGGCGAAGACACCCTCGCCCCAGGTATCCACGATGTTGCCTTCGGAGTCGAAGATGATCATAGGGCAGGTACCGCGATTGAATACATAGACACGGTCGTTGGGATCCACGTCCACCGAGGTGGCCTCTTTGTACGTCCATCCCTCGGGGAGATTGCCCCAGTCTTTGCCGGAGACCTCGTACCTGAATTCACCCTCACCGAGGACTACCGGGCCCTCCGTGCCGCCTTCATGTCCCTCGGAACGTAATCCATATTCCCAATTCTCTTCGTGCGTGGTGGTCATGTTCTTTTCCTCCCATGACGATTGTTGAAGTTCAAGAGATTGTGGTTAATGAGGTTGTACACGATGAAAGTCGGTAGGTCAAATGACGCCACAGTCTGGCGTGCTAATCGGCAGTGGAATAAAATGAGAGTGGCAACATTAAAGGTGATATCACATGATTCCATTAAAGCTGACTGTCAAGAACTTTCTGTGTTACAGGGACAACACTCCAACGCTTGATCTGGAGAGTGTTCATCTGGCCTGTCTTTGCGGCGACAACGGACACGGCAAGAGCGCGCTGCTGGACGCAATCACATTTGCCCTATGGGGGAGTTCACGACTGGGAGACCGCAATCACGACGATCTGATCCATAAAGGCCAGAGCGACATGCTGGTCGAACTGGAATTTGAGTCGTCAGGGGAGCGGTATAGAGTGGCCCGCCGTCGCGCCAGAGGCAGGTCGCAGGGACGAACCGGGCTTGAGTTCTTCATCCGCAATAGCGACGGAGAGTGGCGGGCGATTACAGGGAATACGGTCAGGGACACAGAACATCTCATTACCGAACGAATACGGATGGACCACGAGACTTTCGTTAATACGGCGTTCCTGCGTCAGGGTGACGCTGACAGGTTCACCACATCCAAGCCCTCAGACCGCAAGCGTATCCTTGCCGAGGTACTCGACCTCTCTTACTACGACGCCCTAGAGAAGCGCGCCAGAGACAAGGTGGGCGAACTGCGTCTTGAGACGCAGAAACTGGAAGCGGACATCGAGATTCGAGAGCGCGAGGCTGAACAAAAGGCGACACTTGAGGAGACACTCTATGAGGTGGCGCGTGAGATAGCAGACCTGGAACCCCGGCTTTCGGAGACACGCAAGTTGCTGGAGGATGGGAGCAGACTCGTCACCGGACTGGAGAACAAGAGTAAGGAACTCGGTGAATTGACCGTCCGGCTTCCCCAGGCTGAGAAGATGTTGCAGGAAGCAGCCGGAAGGATAGAACGATACCGCGAGAGGGTAATCGAGGCCGAGGCGCTGATCCTGAGACGCCGTGAAATAGAGAGAGGAAAATCGGAACTGACAGCCTTCCAGGAAGAGGACGAGAGGCTGGATCGCGCTCTCAACTCCAAGAACGAGATCGAGCTTCTGGTCGCGGCGCACCGCCAGGATATTGCCGTCGAAAGGGAGCGTCTCATAACGCAGCGCGATCAGTTGACTAAATTGATCGAGTCTATGCGAGCTGCGGCAAGCATCATACCGAAGCTCGAAGAGTTGTTGACAGAACTGCGCCCCAGGCGGGAGAAGATAGACGAATTCCAGGCGCGCATCGAAGAGTTTAGTCTCAAGGAGAAGCAGGCCAGGCACAAGCTGGAGCAGATGGAGGGCTATCGCGCGGAGTACGAAGCGATGCGCGAACAGATGCTGGACTTGGAAACAAAAATCTTCCGCGAAAAGAGCCGGCTGGAGGCAGAACTGGAAAGTCTGACTTCGACGCTCGACAAGGAGATTCGTCCCCGCTCAGAGCTTCTGCCCGGACTACTGGAGGAGAGGGCGACGCTGAACGCGGAGACAGTGAGGTTGGAGTCGCTCGCAGGCCGAATCGAGGATGCCAGACAGCAAGCGAGCTCAATTGACGAGCGGGTTATCGTTCTCGAAGGGGACAATGATCGGTTGCGTGAGACGATGAAGGATACTCGCCAGAAGTTCGATCTGCTGGAAAGTGGCGACTTGGAGTGCCCACTGTGCGGTCAGGAACTCGACAGCGACGGACGGGAGCATCTGAGAATCGAGTATGAAGAGATCGGTATGCGGAGCAAGACGGAGTTCCAGGAGAACGAAAGCGAAATCTCCGCCCTCACACGGGAGCGCGAGCCTCTCGCCCGATCCATCTCTCAGATGAACGCGGAATACCAGTCCGAGTCGCGTCAGCTTCAAACCAAGCAAGGGCAGCTAAGCGCGAGAATCGAGGAAGCGGAGTCCGCTAGAAACAGATCTAAGAGCCTGGAGTCTGAGATTACAGACCTCAAGCGGATTCTCAAAGACGGTACATTCTTGCCGGAGGATCGCAGAGTCGCAGACCAGATGAGAGAGTTGTTGGACAGCATAGACTTCGACCCTCGTGACCTGGACGAGCTTGCCAAGGACCATCGCAGGATTACGGACGACATCAGAGCATCTCAACAGGACCTGGACGAACTCAGGAGGGACGTGGACGAGGCGGAGCGAGAAGTCAGACAGAGGATGAGCGTCGCGGTTGAAGCACGGGACGGGATAGAGCCTGCACAGGCCCAGTTGGCCCCGATAGTCTCGGCACTGGAAACAGGAGACTTCTCCAACGAAGCTCGTGTCCAGGTGAGGAAGCTGGAAGTGGAAATAGGTGAACTGGGCTATAATACGGCCCGCCACGATGCAGTTCGTGAAAGGATCATGGACCTCATAGTCTTCGACAAGCTGCGGCAGCAGTTGGACGCTGCACTGGAACAGGTAGAGTGGGACAGGGACCAACTGAAACAGACGGAGGCCGACGCGCGGAATCGTGAATCAGAAGTATCGGAACTTGCCACGCGGCGCGAGACGCTCGCCAGTGATGTAGAACAGCTACCGGAAGCGCGCGCTAACCTTAGCCAAATCCGCCTGAAGTTCGGCGACCTTGAGAGTCAGACGAACGCCGCGAAAGTCCGCCTTGGCGTGGTCAGGGAGGCCGTGGAACGGAGCGATCGAATGGCGCGGGAGGCCGCCGAACTCGGAAAGAAGCGGGATGAACTGATCAGAGAGCGTGGGTTGTACGAAGATCTGTCTATCGCCTTCGGGCGGAACGGTATCCAGGCGCTGATCATAGAGGACGCTCTGCCCCAGATCGAGAATGACGCCAACGACCTTCTGGGACGACTTACCGACAATCGGATGTCGCTGAAGCTCCAGCTCAGTGAGGGGCGTCGAATCTCAGGCTCGGACGCACGCGCCGAAGAGTTGAGCATAGATATATCGGACGAGATGGGAACGCGGGCATATGAGACATTCAGCGGGGGCGAGGCGTTCAGGATCAACTTCGCTCTACGAATCGCGCTTTCCCGATTGCTGGCTAGACGCTCAGGCGCGCCCCTGCCCATACTATTCATCGACGAGGGCTTCGGCTCTCAGGACGCATCCGGGCAGGAACGACTTATCGAGGCTATCCAGTCCATTCAGGACGACTTCGACAAGATAGTCGTCATTACGCATGTCGAGGGCATCAAGGAAGCGTTCGACACGCGGATACAGGTACAGAAGACCGACATGGGCTCGACTTTCGAGATAGTCTGGGCATAGCTGGCCGTACTGGGTCGCCAGGTGGTCACAACCCCATGTCCCGCAGGTCTGGGGAGACTGTCAGGCTCGGCTCAGTGAGTTCCTGAACGTCGTCTGCGGTCCAGCCCGGAGCGACCTCGGTGAGGGTAAGACCGACCTCTTCCACTGACATCACGGCTATGTCGGTCACTATCAGGCTGACGCATCGCGGGGCGGTGAGAGGGAAGGAACACTCGCGCACTATCTTGGGGCTGCCGGAGCGGTCGGTGTGTTCCATGGCGACGATGATTCTGCGTGCTCCGGCGGCGAGGTCCATCGCACCGCCGACGTTTCCGATGCCGCGCTGGGGCAGCATCCAGTTGGCGAGGTCGCCGCGTTCGGATACCTGCATCGCGCCCAGCACCGCCACGTCTATGTGGCCGCCGCGAATCATGGCGAATCCCTCGACGGAGTTGAAGAAGGACATGCCCGGGTTGAGTGCGAGGAACTGGCCGCCCGCGTTGATGAGGTCAACGTCCTCCTCACCGGGCTCGGCCATCGGGCCGTATCCGAGTACGCCGCTCTCGCTGTGGTAGGTGACGCTGCGTCCCTCAGGGATGAATTGGGAACACAGCGTTGGTATGCCTATGCCCAAGTTCACGATGTCGCTATCCTGGAGTTCGCGGGCGACGCGCATAGCTATGATTTCGCGGTCGAGTCTCTCTTTTTCCATTGGTGTCCTCGGGTCAATTTTTGTTTCAGTGGAATGCTGTATTCGGAGAATGGCTGTACCGTAGTTCACCCTCACCCCAGCCCTCTCCCTCAGGGAGAGGGGGTTTGTTGATTGGCTGTCATAGCTGACTGCATATTTGCGTACCCGTGTAAGCCCATTGAGGGATAGGGGATTTGCAATCGTCTCTAAGCTACTCCGTTCTGCCGAGCGCTTTCATTCCGGCTTCGATGGTCTCGACGATGGTGTCGACGTCGAAGACGCAGCCTCCCCAGGTCCCACCCGAAGCGTGCTGAAGCGCCGCCCAGAGCCTGGAGTCATCCGGCAGACTGGGGTGCGGTTCCAGGTCGTCCGGGTCCGGACGGGAGTCCAGTTGGGCAACTCCCCAGTCTGAGCCAAGGTTGTTGTCGTCATGGCCGACCAGGTTGATTGTGCCCTCCAGGGTGTTGCGGTCCACGACGATTTCTATCACGTCGCCTTCCCTGACCTTGCCTATTGGACCGCCCGCTAGGGCTTCCGGGCCGACGTGTCCGATGCAGGCGCCTGTGGAGACGCCGGAAAAGCGGGCGTCGGTGATGAGAGCGACATTCTTGCCGTAGGACAGGTGCTTGAGCGCGGCGGTTATCTGATAGACCTCTTCCATGCCGGTGCCGAGGGGCCCGCCACAGGTTAGGACCATGATGTCGCCGGCCTTTATCTTCTCATCGTCGTCGCGGCTCTTGATGGCGGTTATGGCGGCCCTCTCGGAGCGGAATACCCTAGCGGGGCCTGTGTTGCGATACACGCCGTCTTCGTCAACGACGGTCGGGTCTATCGCAGTGCTCTTGATTACAGAACCTTCGGGCGCGAGATTTCCGGCGGGGAAGCAGACCGTACTGGTCAGTCCGTTCGCCTTCGCTTTGTCCGGCGTCATAATCACGTTGTCGGGGTCAACGCGGGTCTCGTTTCGCAGGTAGTGACGGACATCCTGTCGGCGCTCGGAGTCCTCCCACCAGTCCAGATTTTCTTCGAGAGTCTGGCCGGTGACGGTGAGGACGGAAGTATCGAGGAGTCCCATGCGGCGCAGGTGGAGCATCACCTCCGGCACTCCACCCGACGCATACAGGACGGAAGTGGGGTATCCGGTCGGGCCGTTTGGCAGCACGTCCACTATGCGGGGAGTCTCCTTGTTAATCCGGTTCCAGTCATCTACCCCCATGCGGGTGCGTCCGGCGGCGTGCGCTATGGCTGGGGTGTGGAGCAGCAGGTTGGTGGAGCCTCCGCAGGCGGCGTGGACGACCATCGCGTTCTGGAACGCAGCGTCCGTCAATATGTCATGTGAAGTTACGCCGCGCTTTTCGGACATAACCAGCGCACGGGCTGAGCGACGCGCTATGTCCAGCCAGGCTCCGGTGCCGGAGGGCGATAGCGCGCCGTGGGTTATGGCGAGTCCCAAGCTCTCTGCGACGACCTGCGATGTGCCGGCGGTGCCGAGGAACTGGCATCCGCCGCCGGGGGAGGCGCAGGCGCGGCATCCGACGTCCTGAGCGTATTCGAGGGTAACCTCGCCCTGGGCGAAACGCGCGCCGATGGACTGGATCATCCCGGTGTCCTCGCCGTGTTCGGGGGCGAGGGTGACGCCGCCGGGTACGACCACTACCGGCGTGTCGCGCATTCCGGCGACGGCCATCATCATTGCTGGCAGGCCCTTGTCGCAGGACGCGACGCCCATGACGCCGCGCGAGGTGGGCAGCGAACGAGCCTGTCGCCTGAAGACCTGGGCGGCGTCGTTGCGATATGGCAGCGAGTCGAGCATGCCGGTCGTTCCCTGGGTGCGCCCGTCGCAGGGGTCGGAGCAGAAGAGGGCGAAGGGAATCGCGCCCTGCTCGCGCAGTTCGAGGGCGGCGGCCTGAACCATGGTGGAAAGCTCGAAGTGGCCGGTGTGGAGTCCGAGGGCGACGGGAGAGCCGTCGGGGTTACGCAGCCCGCCGGCGGTGGAGAGGATGACGAACTGCTTTCTGAGAAGCTCGACCGGGTTCCAGCCCATGCCGGCGTTCTGGGTCATGCCAAAGTGGTCGCCGCTCGCGCCATTGACGAGGAAGTCCTCAGTGAAGGGAAGCGTTCCGGCGGGGCCGCTTGCGTGGGTGAGTATCTGTGGAGCGCCTCCGCCCAAGACGTCGTCGGTGGTCAGTTCGCGCGTGTCGTGGTCGGGGCTGATGCGGGTGGTGGTCATTGGTCGCTCCGTGTTCTGGGTTATGTCGAAGGTGTGATATATTCTGGTTTATAATGCGCTGGGTGGACGCTGGGCGTTTAGCAGGGTGGCACTGGTAGCGAGCTGGTGTCAGTTTTATCCAGAGTTGCCCAGAGTTTTCCCAGCGTTAAAGCTACGTGAGAAAAACTTCCGCACTTTCAATGGCCTTGTATAATACCTAGTTTATATATATGTTCTGGTTTCATGCCCAGATTGTAGCATATATTGGCGTGGTTGTGTGGTTATATAAGAAACTGAGAGCGACTTCGGGAAATGCGAGGTCAATCCTGAAACATCATTGACGAATCTGGTCTGCGGATATAGGATTCGCCAAATCAGGTTCAGATTACCGGATATGGAGGCTGTCACTATGAAGTACGACTATATCATCGTAGGCGCGGGATCGGCGGGATCTATACTGGCAACGAGGCTTTCGGAAGACCCGAATACGTCGGTCTTACTGCTGGAGGCGGGGCCGGACTACGGCTCGGAGATTGACAATCTGCCGGAAGAGGTGAGGCACGGGTATGCGACCGGCATGGACGTTATGACGAGCGATCACAACTGGCAGTTCTGGGGAAAGCCCACAGAACTGGCGGAGCCGATGATGGTGCCGAGGGGCAAGGTCACCGGCGGGTCGAGCGCGATCAATGGGCAAGTGTTCCTGCGTGGGATGCCGGAGGACTACGACGCCTGGGCCTCGCTCGGCAATGACGAGTGGAGTTACGAGAAGGTGCTGCCTTGCTTCCGCAGGCTGGAGACGGACACGGACTTCGGAGGTGACTTTCACGGGACGGAGGGACCGATAATCGCGCGTCGTTTCGGACGGGAGACTTGGCCAGCCGCACAGGCCGCGTTCTACAACGCGGTCAAGGCCGCTGGACACCCGGACGGGCCCGACCAGAATCACCCTGACGTTACCGGAATCGGGCCGACTCCGTTCAACAATCCGAACGGAATACGTTGGAGCACGAACGTTGGCTATCTGGCGATGTCGAGGCACCGGCTGAATCTTACTGTCAGGGGCGACTGCCTTACTCATCGTGTCATCGTAGAAGACGGACGGGCGACGGGTGTCGAGGTGGAGAGCGGCGATGAGAAGTTTGTCGTGGAGGGCGAGAATGTAATCCTGAGCTCGGGCGCAATTGCCTCGCCTCAGATTCTCATGCTTTCGGGGATCGGTCCGGCGGACCACCTGCGGGAGATCGGCATCCCGGTCGTTCATGAACTCCCGGGCGTAGGACAGAATCTGCGCGATCACCCGGTGGTCTGGGCCACGTGGCGGACACAGCCGCACATAGACCTGGAAAGCCTGGCCCTGGAGCCGAGAAGCCAGCTAATGCTGAGGTACACGGCGACCGGATCGGAGCTTCGCAACGACATCAAGATAACGATGACCAACTTCGCAACGGAGCGGATCAACAGGGGCGGAGACAGGATGGAGCCGATAGGCGTGCGGATGTCGGTAATCCTGGACTTGGCGGTGAGTTCAGGCGAACTGAGGCTGACCTCGAATGATATCAACGACCAGCCGGAGCTGAATTACAATTACTTCGCGGAGGAGTTTGACAGACAGCGTTCGCGCGAAGGGGTACGGAAATGCCTGGAACTGGCGGCGCATGAGGATTTCAATGACGTTCTGGCCGGGCGTGTCGAGCCGCTCGACTCTGATCTTGAGTCGGATGACGCGCTGGACAACTGGATGATGCGCGAGGCCACGACGGGCCAGCACATCTCGGCGACGTGCAAGATGGGGCCGTCGGACGACCCGATGGCGGTCGTTGACCAGCACGGACGGGTGCATGGGCTGGAGGGTCTGCGCGTGGTTGACGCCTCGATCATGCCGGACTGCATACGGGCGAACACGAATGTCACGACGATGATGATAGGGGAGCGGATATCTGAGTTGATTGGGCAGGGGGGATAGGCGGGAACCCGCGGACAGCGGCGCATAAGTGGAATGGCCAGCCTCTTGGTGGGGGCCGGCCATTTTGGATATTCGGCTGTGCGGTTACAATTCGCCAGTCCGCTTTATCTTTCGGATTGGAGGCGTCAGAAACCGGATGGTAGAATTATGTTCTATGGACAGAATGGTAGCAGCCTTATCCGCGGCAGGAGGAGGAAGTGATAGAGGCGACAGTGCCCGACAAAGTGGCGAAAAAAGTCGAGGAGCTCCTTGAAGAGCGTTTCGGTGATGAGGACGGTCTCGCGTTCGAGCAGGTCAGGGTGATACAAAAAGTGGATCACGACGGGGATGAGTACCTGCATATATATGTCGTGTTCGATGGTGACCAGAAGTTGCTGGATCCAGATTGGACATTGAGTTTGTATGAACTCGTAACGCCATATCTGCTGGAACTCGGAGTACTCAATCCACCTAGCAAGTCGTTCGTGGAAAAGTCCGACTGGGAAGAGGTTTACGCAGACAGGTATGGTAAATCCGCGTGATTTGATAAGAATCGCCCTGTATCTGGCGTCTGGGGAACTGAATGACAGAGTGGGACGGCCTCGTCAAACCGAATTGCGGCGCGCTGTCAGCTGCGCGTACTACGCGCTGTTCCATACATTGGCTCGCTGCTGCGCCGATACGCTGGTCGGGGTATCGGCCGCCAGTCGAAGCCAGGGGGCGTGGCGTCAGACTTATCGCGCCCTGGAACATGGGCCGACCAAGAATCGGTGTTCCAGACAGAATATGTTGAACAGATTCCCTCGGGAAATACGGAGTTTCGGAAAACTCTTCGTTGATATGCAGCGCGAACGCCATGCGGCTGACTACAATCCTGACGCGCGTTTTTCTCGTTCCGATGTCATGCAGATGATCGAAGAAACCGCTAGAAATATAACCCGGTTCAACAGGGTTGCCGTCAAGGACAAGCGAGCGTTCGCGGTGTATGTTCTGTTTAATTTGAGGCAGGACTGAGTCGTGAAGTCTAGTCCTACTCACATCATCAGTCTGGCGTTGGCAGGCCTCCGTTTCCCTCCGTGGACCGACGGCTCCGCGCACCACTTGGCGGACAGCCGCCGCACCGCCTCGTAAGTCTCCCGACCGAATCCCAGCAGATCGCACACGACCCGCTTGTCCAGCAGAGCGCGGTTCGGGTCTGCGTCCGCGATGTACGCCGGCTTCAGTTCCTTCTCCCTGAACTCATCGAAGATATCTTCGGCTGTGGAAAGTTGCTCGTCGCTCAGAGCGCGGAAGTCAAGCACGGGCAGGGATTCGGCGGAGCGGATCGTTATACTCGCCTTGCTCGACTGCTGGCGTGTCGAGTGCCACCAGTAGCACAACAGACCCAGCGTACTGTTGCCCCAGCCTGCGAAAGCATAGTCGAACCTCTCATCATCGAAGATCACGTTAGGCCATACCCTGCCGCCGATTGAGTCCTGTTCGGTGAACGCAACTGCAAGCGGTTGAGAGCCGAATGTAAAGTCGAGGTTCAGATGGGAATGGCTGGCCGTAGCCCAAACCTCAGCCGCCTTTTCCTCCATACCCTGCCGAACTCGCAACTGAGAATCGGGAGCGCAGACCAACCGCGTTTCATTCCTCGCGTTGTGATTTCACAGAGCAGGGTATGTGGCAGTCGGGCTGGGCGTTGTCTTGATGAATGGACCGCGAGGGGGAGGCCCAATAATATCTAGGTGATACATTCCGAGTTTCCCTACTTCACCAAGTCGGCTTATCTTAATTTCACTGAAGTTTGGACTACCGGGAGGCCACAGCATCGATTTCGACATAGAGTATGCTGTCTGTGAAAGGGAAAAGTCTGAAATTCGTACTGCGCTCCAGGGCGCACCATTCCCAGCAAAGGGAACAGTTATTGATTCCCCGATTGGGTCGTCACCAGCCATCAGGGTATTCCCACCATAAGGCCCATCTTCGATTCTTCTGATCTGATTTCTCACTGAGACGTTTTGAGCTATTGAACTGGCGTGGACGAAACTCTGCGCTCGTTTTTCTAACGAGATGAAATGCCCCCTGTACGCCCGATCACCCGGCTTACTGATCTTTCGACCGATTATCAAGCACTCTCCCATCCCTGTATCGGAAGAAAACGACATGTCTCGGCCATTCGCACCAATGCTGAATATGGTCAGATCGGCGTAGTTGATTTCCGGCATCTCTCTTAGCTTCTGCCATGCTAGACATCCAGTCGCGGACAAAGGCAGAACAAGTGCGAGTACCCCACCCGGCCGTAACTTGCGATGGCCCAAGGCCGCGAATGCAGACGCGATTCCCGCGTTGCCGTGGTAACAGGTGTCTCTGCTAAGAATGGACATCTGTTTAGCCATCTGTCTCTGGTCTGCCTTGCTTGCGTCGAATGCTGCAAATGCCGCGTTTACTGTACCTGCGTATGCGCCTTCACGCGTCACATTTCGCGTAAACGGCGGATTCATTATCACCAGGTCGAATCCCCCGTCCGGTATGTCCACCAGCACCTGAGCCGCTGTCTCCTCACCTGCGCTGCCCGTTCTCAGAGCGGGGTCTGAGGTGTTGAACAGCGTCAGTGCGGAGGACGACTGGAGCAGTTCGAGCGAGCCTATCTTCACACTCCCATCTTCCTGCCGTCCGTAGGGCATGGTATAGAGGCGGGACTGGCCGAAGCCTATGTTGGGCTGCATACCGGAGAGCGTGGAGCCGGTTATGTGTATGGCGGAGGGCATGACGTCGCAGCCGTACAGCACCTCCTCCATCATCGCCCTGTGCAGGTCTGCCGGGTAGCCGCCCGCCCGCTCGTGCCGCGCGGCTACCTGGTCGTAAACCGCTGATAGAAGCGCGCCTGTTCCGCAGGCGAAGTCGCCGATCCGCAGGTTGGCTATGGCGTCGGCGTCCGACCAGTCAACGCCGTCCATCTTGGCTACCGCGAGACGCGCCAGCAGAGCGGCGGAAGCGGGCAGAGTGTAGAAGGTGGCGAGGTACTTGCGGTCGGCAATCAGACGCTGGAAGATTCGCCCCGTCAGGTCGTGGGCGTTGGTGACGCCCGCAGAATCAACTCTCTGCGCGGTGTGCCTGAGCGTCCGCAGGATCTGCGCCGCCTCGCCCGACGGGAGCTGTTCCAGCACGTCCTTCGCTATCGCGAATATAGGCCAGTAGTTGATTCCCAGGATCACCGTCCACGCTTTCAGCGTCTCCTCCTGCGGGTCAGCGATATTGTCCCCGCACACCTGGCGCAGGGGCTTCACCTCCGCGTGCATCCCCGAGATCTGCTCGTGGAACACCATCGCGTTCGCGATGATCGCGCAAGACATCCTGCGTGTCTGCTGAACGTCTGACATACCCAGCAGGTCCGCGATGGAGCGGGTAATCGCCGGCCTCAGTATCGCCAACTCGTCCAGCACTGCCTCCGCGCTGTCTATCCCATCCTGGAGCGCGTTCGCCGCCCTGTCCACGGCCTCCTGCGGAACCGACACCAGCCTGACCAGGTCAGCCAGGTCGCCCGCCGACCCGTCCAGCCAGCCAGACTCGGGGAAGCGTTCCACCTCACCGTCCGACATCGTGAACACGCAGTAACGCAGGTCTCCCTTCGACAGCGCCGCGGACAGGTCGTCGGACTCTGCAACGGACTCCGGGTATCTCAGCGCCACGGCCGCCTCGATCTTCCGCCGTCCCTCCACCACCTGAAGCCCCAGCCTGTCCCTTGCCTCTTCCTCCACAGTTCGTGCCGGATCGTACTCGGCTTCAACTACCACCGGGGCGCGGTCAGGTGCGGTGATGAGGATGTCGGGCTGAAGACCCGGACGGTCCACGATCGCGCGCACGTTTTCGGAGCGTACCCGGCACCGGGCCATCATTCTTTGAAGAATACTGCCCAGCGCATTGTTCGCGCTCGGCTCCGTATGTCTAGGCATATTCCATTCTCCCAGACATATCGTATCAGGCAGGGGCGCCGCTTGTGGACATCGCCGCGCTATCTAACCACGGTATGAACGAGGGTGTATCGGCACGAGGTGGCTGACGGCGGCGGCATGCTCGAAGAGGGCGGAGACGCCCAGGAGGTAGCCTTCTTCTTTCCAGGGGGCCATTACCTGGATGCCGACGGGGAGGCCGGACTTGGTGAATCCGCAGGGGACGGAGATCGTGGGGCAGCCTGTGAGGGTGAGGGCGAAGGTGAGTATCAGCCAGCTAATGTAGGTTGGGAAGGTGTGGCCTTCCATCTCGGTGAGGTAGCGGATGTCCACGTCGAAGGGGGGCGCGACGACGGCGGGGCAGACGAGCACGTCGTAGTCGCGGAAGAAGTCGGCGCAGCGGTTGATTATGGCTCCGCGTCCGAGTTCGGCGCGGGCTATGTCCTGCGGACTGAGGGCGAGGCCGTGTTCGATGTTCCAGATGACTTCTTCCTTGAGTTCGGAGCGGTGTTCCCTGAGAAGGGAGTCGTAGGATGCGACGAATTGCGCGCCGCGAAGGGTCTGGAATATCCACTCGGCGTCGGTGAAGTCGGGGGAGGTCTCTTCGACCTCCGCGCCGACGTCGGTGAATCTGTCAATGGCGGAGCGGCATATCTGGGCGACCTCGGAGTCCACGGGGGTGATACCGAGGTCCGGGGAGTAGGCGACCTTGACGGGCGGTGTGGGATTGTCCACCCAGTCCACGTAGGAGCGGCTGGGAGCGGGCAGGCTCAATGGGTCGGCCGTGTATGCGCCCGCCTGGGCGTCTAGCATCAGGGCGACGTCGCCGACGTTTCTGCCCATCGGTCCCTCTACGGACAGGGTGGCAAACGGGACGGCGCTTGGGCCGTGCGCGACGCGGCCAGGGGTGGGACGCAGACCGACGACGGAGCAGAAGCTGGCCGGGATTCTGAGGCTGCCGCCGAAGTCGCTGCCTGAAGCGAGCCATATCTGGCCGGAGGCGAGCGCGGTGGTCGAACCGCCGGATGAGCCTCCGCAGGTCTTGGAGGTGTCCCAGGGATTGCGGGTCTTTCCGAAGACCTCATTGAAGGTGTTCGCACCGGCGCCGAACTCGGGGGTGTTGGCCTTTGCTAGGACGATACCACCCTTGTCCTCCAGGTTGGTAACGAGGAGGTCGGATTTCGCAGGTACGTGGTCGGCGAAGATGGGCGAGCCGCGTGTGCTGCGGACGCCGGCGACGTCTTTCAGGTCCTTGATGGCTATGGGAAGGCCGTGTAGGTAGCCGCGCGGGGTGTCGGACTCGTCGGGGTCGGGTAGAAGGGCGGCGTGTTCCCTAGCTCTGTCGGCGCAGACGGTTGGGAGAGCGTTTACGGCGTCGCCGGTCTCGTCTATGCGATCAAGGGCGGCGTCAATGAGTTCCAATGGAGAGACGGCGCCCCGTTTCAGTTCGGATACTGCCTGTCTTGCGGTCATTTTGACCAGATCGTTCATGCGAAGACTCTCGTAATTTGGGGACTAGAAGCTATTCTTGGTAGGAACGGTGAACTTTCACCCTCACTCCAGATCTTGATGAGGGTAGGCATTCACCCCCATCCTAACCTTCCCCCGTCGAGGGGGAAGGGACTTTAGCAAGGTCTAGGCATCTTTGGCCTCGATTACCTCGCTCTTGTGGTGAAGGCCGGTGGCTCCGCTGGGCCTTGGCGAGTTGAATTCCTCTATCTGGGGAGTGCCGTCAGCTTCGACGGCTCTGACCTCGAAGTCGTGGTTGCCCTCCTCGAAGGGCCAGTCCACGCGCCAGATGACCCAGGTTGCCTCCGAGAGAGGCTTGCGAAGTTCGGCTTCGTACCACTCGCCCCGGTTGTAAACCTGAATCTCCACTTTGGAGATGCCGCGCACTCCAGCATAGGCGATTCCACCGATGGGGACGAACTTTTGGCCGTCCTTCTCGACAACCGAGTCCACGGCCACGGTGTCTATGACCGAAGTGGCCCTGACTATGGCGTCCTCGTCCCAATCGCGCTCGACCCAGTACCCCGCTCTGTAATCTTTGACTATCTCAATTTCGGTTATCCACTTGGGCTGTTTCATGCCAAAGCGGTCGGGGATCCAAATTCTGAGCGGGAAGCCGTGGTCGAAGGGTATGGGTCTGCCGTCCCAAGCGTAGGCGAACATGATGCGTTCGTCAGACATGATCAGGTCGAGGTCAACGGTCTCGTAGAATCCGTCCCCGGATTTGATGATCATGTACCGCGCATTGCTCTGCGGGCGTACCTCGGCGAGTATGTCCTGGACGCTGACACCCGTCCAGTAGGTGGTGCTTATCAGGTCGCCACCGACGCGGTTGGATATGCAGGACAGGGTGACGAACTCATTTCTTGGCTTGTAGTTGTTGCGAATGTCGCTCAGAGTCAAGTTTACCGGATTGTCCACCAGGCCGGTGATGGGGAGTTCCCATGTGTCGCCGTCAATGATGGTCGGCTGAGAGCGGATGAAGATCTGGTAGTGGTCCCTCACGGCGGTATATTCGGGCCGCGTGCCGAGCACAGGCTTGACCGGATCGGCCTCGTTGGGAAGCTCGATCATGGGAGGCATATCGGGCATCTGGCGGGACTGAATTGCGGCCAGTTCGTTTTCCAGACGCTCACGCTCCGATACCGCCAGAGTGCGTCCCAGTCCTGCTCCAGCTACCGTGATCGTTGCGGTAGCCACGCCCATCTGAATGAGGAACTTGCGCCTGTCTATGACCTGGACGGAGCGCTCTTCCTGCACTTCTTCTCCGTCTTCAGCGGACTCCAGTTCCGCAGGAGTGGCCGGAACAGTGAGAAGTTTGCGACCTGACTTCACCGTCAGGTTGCCCCAGGTGATGAACAACGCGAAGACCCAGAGGAAGTTGATGGCAGGATGAAGGGTGGACTGTCCGATGTAGGCGGTGACAATTCCGGCTGGAATACCGAGGATCACGCCCAGCAACGGTCCGAGGCCGCCCCACTCGGCTTGATCACGCGCCTCTACGTACCAGAAAACGATGATCGTGGCGACTACGACCCCGACGAAGAACAGTCCGACGGCCATACCCTGCTCGGCGGTCTTGGCCGTGCCGGATACACTCGCTCCGAAGAGAAGCAGCATGTCAACCATCCGATCTATGCCGAATGTGACTACCGGCCCGGGCAGCAGGCGGGCTATCCAGTCGAACAGGTCGAACGGGGTGAAGGAAAGTTTCACCAAATGCTGGGCGACGTACATCATCGCGATCATCGGAGCGGCCATCATAACGCCGACCAGGGAGCCAAAGCCCAAAGTTCGTAATTTCATAGCAAACCCCCTTTACTTCGTTAATATACGCAGATTAGATGACGTCGGACTTGTGTGGGGTTCAACTTTTCCCTATGAAATAGGGTTTTTCTGGGATGCCGCGTTGGTCTCGCGGTATCCCGGATGCTTGTTGGTTAAAAGCTAACTCAAAGACATCAGCCATTGGTAAGAACCGTGTGTTTGAATATGCGGTTTCACCCCCATCCTGACCTTCCCCCGTCAAGGGGGAAGGGATTTTTGCCTGCCCTTGTGAGGCAGTCGGAAGATTCGGCGCTAATCTACGATGGCCGCGGCAAGCGCGTTTTCATCGAGTTCAAGGCCGAGTCCAGGCCTGTCGGCCAGCTTGATCTTGCCGTTCTCCGGGATGATCGGCTCCTGGAACAATTCCGCAACGCCTTCGGCCGGGCCGGTGAACTCTTCGGAGAATTCGTGCGGGCGAGTGGCGTTGGTCACCGTGCTGTATGCGTGCAGGCTGGCGAGCGAGTTGGCGCCGATGTTGGGGCTGTGAGGCATGATAACCTTGTTGTTCGCCACGGCCATTTCATAGACGCGCATTATCTCCGAGACACCGCCTATGTTAAGGATGTCGGGCTGGAGGATGTCAGGATTGCCGAGCAACATCAGGTCCCTGACCCGCCACGCCGAGGTCTCCTGCTCGCCAGTCGATATGGGGCAGTCAAGCTCATCCACAACCTGCTTCAGGCCGGGGAAGTCGTACTGCGGAAGCGGCTCCTCGAAGTGGGCTACCCCCATTTCCCCAAGTCGGCGACCCTGCATGATGGCGGTCGGAACCGAGTAGCCGCAGTTGGCGTCGAATCCAAGCGGTACGTCGTCGGGCAGCCACTCGCGGCAGGCCCTGAATATGGCGAAGTCCTTCTCAGGGTCCGCGTCCTGGCGATAGTCGCGCCAGTCCATGCGGATCTTGAAAGCGCGGAAGCCGCGCTCGTAGCCTTCCTGTACCTCTTCCAGCATCTCTCCCGGCGACTTGCGCCACCCGCTGCCCCTGCTCCAGTAGAGGGGAATCTCGGTCCTGGCAGCCCCTCCCAGTAGAGAGTACACGGGCATACCCGCGGCCTTTCCCATGATGTCCCAGAGGGCGACGTCAATCGAGCCGACTATCTGGGATGGCAGCCGGGTAGCACGCTCTCCTGTGCCGAGGGAGAGCAAATCCCATATCTGGCGGGGCTGGAGCGGGTCCATACCGATCAGGAGCGGGTTGATAATTTCGTCCAGGTAGGCGCGGAAAATGCTCAGGCCGCGCGACCCCTCGGAAATGCCGACTATACCCTCGTCCGTAAACACGCGGACGATAAGACGCCCCGGTCTTCCCACGAATGGGGTTCCGGCGGCCTGGTTTACGTTAGGCTTAAGTTGGTTTACTTGTATATCGGTAATCTTCATGGTCGACACCTCTAAATCTATATTGGGTATGAGCGCAGTGTATCAGACTCGGACACTAGACGAACGGCCAGGGGATGTTGTAGTTGGGGTCGAGATTCGGCACAGCACGGTCTCTGAGCAGAAACCGGATGCGCTTTTTCAGCGCCTTTACCTCACGCCGGTCAAGATGCTCGGCAAGTGGGGCTGTGTCTTCGGATTTCTCTTCAAGTCTCTGGTGCAGGCTGGCAAGGTCATGCACCATCTCGTCGGGAATCGGCTCGCCCCAGAATTCCATCATAACGCTTCGCAGCTTGAATGACGGGTGAAAGGTGAGGCCGTGGTCTATGCTCCATATTTGGCTGTCGCCATCCATAAGGCAGTGTCCGGCCTTGCGGTCCGCGTTGTTCGTAATCAGGTCGAATACCATTATCTGGCAGAGTTGCTCGTAGCACTCGTCGTCCTGCGCCATTTCGAAGTAGGTTATCGTGGGGTCGCAGTCCACGTAGTTCTGGAACATTCCAATCCCGTAGGGGCCTTCGCGCACAAGCGTGAGTGGGATATTAGGCCAGCCGAGAAGCCTGCTAAGTACGAACGCGGCGTGTTCCCTGCGGTATAGCGTGCCGAGCGGGAAATCCCAGAGGGGACGCTCGCCGTCTCGCGGCTTGTATATGGCGCGCAGGTACTTGCCCGGACCGGCGTCTATCCACACCAGGAAGGTGTAGTTGGACCCATAGGGCATTCTGTGTCCGCCCGTTATCTCGCCCGCTTCCAGCAGTGGCCGAACTTCGTCCTCGTCGAGAGACACCGGAGAAGCGTCTTCGGGAACGGGAAACACAACGTTGAGGCTCTGTCTGCTTCTGCGGGGCAAAGAAACCTCGACTGAGGGGTTACAGAAGGTAGCTATTCGGTGTCGGTGTCTTCGGCGAGGTCTTCGGGCGTGAGCTTGGCGTGTCCGTTTAGTCGGGCGCACCGATGCCCATCAGTATCAATCGGCCTGCCGCACAGCGGACACAGCGGACGCCCGGCGGCGCAGACCCTCATTGCTTCCTCCGAAAAGTCGAGCATCTGCCGCTTGTCCAGCCAGATGCGTATCGTGGGGTCTTCGCCATCGTCGGCGGTGTAAGCGTCAATGACGAAAAGTCCACGCCTCGGATCATGTCCCAGCGCCAAGTTCATTGCCTTGAAATCGAGGCTGGTGAGGCCCGGGGCCTCGCGCTCGGTTGGAGGGCCGGCAAGCGACAACTTTTCGTCGGCTATGGAGTTGACGATCTGATGGATCGCGAGGGCGAGTTGAAAGAGGTCTTCTTTCTCAAGCCAGACCGACGCGGAACTGCTCGCGCTGTGCGCAAACATACGGAACGTTCTATTGCCCGGCTCTCCGAATGCCTCGGCCTGGAGCTGGGTGACGTTGGTGAATTCGTTTCTGGGCTGCGACATAATCTTGCGGATTATATTAGTGGGTTGGAGAGTATGCCGCAAGGGTAGGCGTTCTTCCTCATGGCAGTCCGGCTTACCTGAGATTCAACTCCTTATAGCCATTCCGCGCCACTTCTTCACAGCGGCGTCTGTACGACGGTTGACCGCCAGCATACATGAGTGTGATTCGGGTCTGTCTGCCCTCCAGATTGATGTTGATACCGGTCTGCCAGGAATCTACCTCGTTTCTCAGCAGGTCCTTGCCCTGTTCCAAGACGTAGTCATGCCAGCCCTCCTGGGCTTCCAGAGTGGCTTCGGCACGGGTCATGCCACGGTCGTCCATGTACGTTATGGTCTCCGTTACCCAATTCACCTGGTACTCAATGGAACGCGGGTTGTTCCCTGCCATGGCGTGGGGTCCCATTATCATAAACATATTGGGGAAGCCGTTGGTCTGAATCCCCAGGAAGGTCGCCAGTTCCTCTTCCCACTGTTGCTTCAAACTGCGCCCATTGACGCCGCGTATGTCTATCCTGCTAAAACTGCCGAATACAGCGTCGAAGCCCGTGGCATAGATAATGAAATCGAATTCGAACTCCCTTTCAGTGGTTAGAACGCCGTTCTCGGTGATTCTCACAATGGGAGTTTCGCTAATGTCAACCAGTTCGACATTTTCCTGATTGTAGGACTCGTAGTAGCGAGTTTCCAGGGGTACGCGCTTGGTCCCAAAGCCGTGATCCTTTGGAATCAGCTTTTCGGCTACGAGGGAATCGTTCACGCGCTCCCTTATCCTGGCGGCTATAAAGTCAGATATGGCTTTATTGGCTTTGGGGTTGGTTAGTATGTCTTTGAAATTGCCTTGCCATATCCCAAAGCCCGGACTGGCGTACAGTTGCTCCCAGAACTCATACCGCTCCTTGTCCGTTACCTCGAAAGCGCCCCTGGGATCGACATCATGTATGAATGCAGCCGTGGTCTTGGCACAGTGCTCGAACATTTCATCGTAGCCGGCTCTGATGACTTTCATTTCATCCGGCTCTATCTTCGAATTGTGAAGGGGAGCGCACCACTCGGGCCGAAGCTGGAAAACAGCGAGATGCCCGACATTCTTTGCCACTTCCTGGATTGTCTGAACTCCCGTAGCCCCGGTGCCAATCACCGCCACCCTCTTGTCTGCGAAATCTACAGGGGAATGAGGCCATCGAGCGGTGTGAAAGGACTGCCCCTTGAAAGATTCGATACCCTCGATTTTCGGCAGAACGGGTTGGGAGAGGATGCCAATTCCCGTAATCAGGAATCTGCTCTTGTAGGTATTCCCATCCCCTAATCCGATTTCCCAACTCCGAGTTTCTTCATCATAGACGGCAGACTTAACATCACTGGAAAACTGAATATCCTTACGCAGATCGAATTTATCGGCTACGTATTGCAGGTATCGCAGAATCTCAGGCTGTGAGGCGAAACGCTCGGACCAGTCCCACTCGTCGAGCACTTCCTGGGAAAAGGAATATCCGTAGGAATAGCTTTCCGAATCGAACCGGGCGCCCGGATACCGATTCCAGTACCAGGTTCCTCCCACTCCCGTCCCTCTTTCAAAGACCCTGACCCTCAGACCCTGTTCCCGCAGTTTGTACAACTGGTACATGCCTGCAATTCCCGCTCCGATCACGATTGCGTCGTAGTCGAGGTCATAATTCGAGAAATCCATTTTCTAAACTCCACCTGGCTTAAGCGATTGGAACAGAATCAAGAGGGTATGATCTGTTGGGATGAACTCTAGCTCGGATACTTGCTGAGCATGATGAAGCCGTTGCTGTCGGGTGTGTTGCAGCCCGCAAGCGCGGTTTCCGCCCGCACGGTCACCTGCCGCGCGCCTGCCGTCCCCCGAAGCTGCTGAATACTGTCGGCATATAGGACGGCGCGGTTGCGTCCCGTCCCGTTGTTTCCGCCACTGGAGAGGAAGGGATGCGGCCCTTCGACCCTGATATCGTCGGCGTAGAAGTCGTGGGCCTCCCCCCACTTGACGCCGTGCCACTGGAAGCCCTCTAGGAACTGCTGCGTGAACGTGAGGTATCCGTCGTATGGGTTGAATATATCCACATCCCCGGGCCCCAGCCCTGAACCCTCCCACATCTTGCGCGCGAGGCTGGCGACGGCCTCCTGGTGCTCATCAAGGGTTGCCATGGTGCTCCTGCCCCTGCTGTTTTGCTGCGCGTGGTTAAGGACGTACACCGGCTTTTGTCTCAGGTCCTTCGCGCGCTCAGCGGTAGTGAAGATGAAGGCCGCGCAGGTATTGACCGGCCTGTCGCAATCGTAGATCACCAGCGGTTCCTCGATCACGCGCCCGTTCATGTAGTCCCCATGCGTGAGCTGATAGGGCTCGTGCAGAGCATAAAAGCCCCAAGGCGTCATCAAGCCATTTCTGCGCAGGTTCAGACAGAGGGGAGCCAGCCCGTCGTGGGACTTACCATACTTCTGGCAGTATTGCTGGAAGACCACCAGGTTGTTGAACATCGCCCCGCTCTGATAGCCCCAGGGAATAGTAAATGCGCTGTTTCCCTGGGCCTCATCGCTGACATTCTGCGGGTTGTTATGCCCGTACCGTCCTGAGAGATTGACCATCGGATACCACACGAGGGCGGTCTCGCATAACCCGTCGCCGACCGCCTGCGCGGCCATGCCCATCATGGGGCCGATGTAGGGCGCGTCCGACTCCAGATACTTTATGTTCTTGAAACCCAACTCCCTCTGCATCCACTCCGCCGAAGCCTTGGTCAGGCCGTCTTCGGTGTCGTATGGAGGGTCGAAATAAGGGCGAGGCGCCCAAGTCTGCTCGGCACGGGTCTCGGCGCTTGTGATAAGCCCGTCAATGTCGTCCAGCGACAGTCCGGCGTCCGCGATTGCCTTCAGGCACGCCTCCTTGCTCAAGCCGCCGCAACTCCTGTCGAGGGCCACTCCGTCCCAGCGCCGGTCCATGTGGGACTGGCCCCAACCTACAACGGCGACCTTGCCCCGGTGCTCCCAGACTCCCATCCCTTCCCGGTCTCTCATCCAACTCGTGCTGCCAACCATCTCGGCTCCCTTGTTGCTGCTGCGTTATTGACCGTTTCCGTGGAATCTAGGTGGACTAGTACAGCATCCAGCTAGTTCAATCATCTGAAAGCCTGCCCCCCCCACCCCTGGATTGCCGCTTTCGCGGGAATGACGGTTAGCGGTTGAGGTATGGCATTTTCATATAGACTTGGTACTAGGTGACCACCCGCCACTCGTGGACCAGTTGGCCTGAACTGGTTTCTTCAAATATCAGTTCCACCGGCGCTCCAACCGGAACCTCGCCCGGCGGGGTGCCTGGGAGGTTGGACAGGAAGTTGATTCCCGGGTCCTCGTCGAGGGTTATCACCGCGAAGTTGATGGGTTGGGCAGACCGGAAGCCCTTGATGCGAGAGTCGCGTATCACAAAGTACACGTCAATGTGTCCCCTGCCCCGCACTTCTCTCCACTCGAAGTTGGCGGCCGGGCCACATTCGTCGCAGCTCCGGGTAGGCGGGTACTGCAGCTTCTCGCACGGAGTACAGATTTGGAGAACCAGCCGACGCTCGTTACAGGCGTCCCAGAAAGGTTTCGTCAATTCGTTGGGAACCGGCGCAGGTCTCTGCAGTCCTGGAATCGTTGACATGGTTCTTGCCTCCTTTGGAAGGCTGAGCCTTCACCTTGTTCTGACAGGATGATTGCAGGCCAGCCATGATCTCTTTTGCCCTGACTTATTTATTATAATCTCGCCTATGGCTCTCCGCCTATCGAGGGGTCGGCCCATTGGACGATTCCCTGCGCTCCCAGTTCCTCGATATCCGGGTCGGTGTAGCCGATTTCCCGAAGCAGGGGCTTGGTGTGCTGGCCGATCTGTGTGGAGGTCCGGTAGATTCCAGGGGTCAGAGAGAATTCGACCAACCCGCCGTAGCGACGGTACTTCCCGATATACGGATGCTCCACCTCGACGCTCAGATGATTTGCTCTTGCGTGGGGATGGTCGGCGTAGAAATCTCCCTCCAGGGCCTCGTCAGCCTGGACACAAGCAATGTCAGCCTCGATCAGCATCTCTTCCCACTCGGCAGCGGTGCGCCTAGCGAGAATTGCCGAGACCTCGGCAACCAACGCTTCGTCATTGTCCTGGCGCGCCTCGGGGGTCAAGAAACGGTCGTCGGCTGAAAGTTCTTCCTTCCCCACAGTCCGACAGAATGTTTCCCACTCGTCCTGGAACAGGCAGGCCAGGAATGCCCACCCTTCGCCACAGTGGTAGAGGCGGTACAGGGCGTGAAGGCCATGAATCTCCTCGTCGGGCATCGCGATGGGCGGACGGTTTGCGTAGTCGTAATACTCATCGGCGTTGGTCCAGGCGTTGGCGTTGAGCATGTTGAGATGGACGGGCTGGCCTTTACCAGTGAAGTCCCGTGCCCGAAGGGCCAGGACGATTCCCGTGGCTACGGCCGGAGAGGTATTCTGGTCGGGGCCCCAGTTGGACTTCATGATCCAACGGGTCGCCTCGACGGTCTGCTCTGTATCCATGACCTGTTCTGGAGGCGGGGGCATACCCCGTCCCATCTGTCGCATGGAACCGCCCACAATAGCGCCAGGAATGGGATGGGCGCCCGGCCTGCGCGCATGTTCGCCATGTTCTCCATAGGCCGCCATCCAGACATGAATCATACGCGGATTGATCTTCCGGCAGGTCTCCCAGTCCACGCCAAGACGCTCCGGGACGCCGAGGCGGAAGTTGTGCGAGAGAACATCGGCCCTGGCGATGAGCTTATGGATGATCTCTTTACCCTCGGGGGTCTGGAGATCAATCTGGATGCACTCCTTGCCGGCGTAGGTGCGCGGGTCGGCCACCGCCTGTTCGGTGGAACGCCGTCCCTCATCCAGTCGTCTGTCGGTGGCGTCTATCTTGATTACTCGCGCCCCGAGGTCCGCCAGAAGAGAGGCGCCGTAAGGCCCGGCCTGGATTGTCGCTAGGTCTAATATGGTCACGCCTGACAACGGGTACTCCGGCTTTCCGGCGTCATGATCTTCAGCCAACCCATCACTTGCGGACACGGACTGCGGCGGCGGGCCTCCCAGCACTTCGGAATTGTGCTGTCCCACATCTGGGGCTGGGCCGCTTGGTTCTCCGGGTGTTTCCTTGAAATCCACCAGGGGGGCCAGTGTTCGCATCGGTCCGACCCTGGGATCATGGATCGTTGCGACTGAAGAGTTAGAAGCCACGGCGGGATGATCCATGGCCTGGATGCTGTTGCGATATGGCTCGGCGGCGATGTTGCCATCCTGGATGTATATCTCCATCCACTCGTCGGCGGTCTTCTCCGCCTGCTTCTTCAGTATCTCCTGGCGCAGGATCTCCCTGTTCTCCATGCTGATGGCGGGAACTTTCTCGAACCGCTCATCCTCCAGCAGGCGCCCAAGGCCAATGGCCCTGAGATGACCACGGATGTGGGGGATCCTCTGATTGGCGTGCTGGAGCCACGCGCCGTCCTTGGTCCGCACGGGAACGTATCCTATTGAGGAGAGACCTCGGCCGCCGGGCCTGCCGGGAAAGCGCTCCGGGTCCCTGCGCCGGAGCTGCAAATTCACGAGGCCGCCGTCTCCGACATTGTTGTCGTGAGGAGAAGCCAGCGCCTGTACGATGCTGGTCTGGACCCATTGTCCACGCCCGCACAAGTCCCGTACGCGTAGGGCTCCAATTACTCCGCGAAACGCTGCCTGGCTGGCGTGCCAGCTTCCGGTGTTCACGGCGGAATACACCGGACCTTCCCGGTCAGGCTGTCCCTGCATGTTGAGCATCCGGCCCGCTTTGGCAGCAACGACACCCTCGTACCCTTTTACGCGGCAGAGTGAGCCCTTTTGCCCGAAGCCCGTGATCGAGCAGTACACCAGTCGCGGGTAAAGATTAGACAGGTCGTCATACGACAATCCCCAGTCGGCCATATCCCCGGGGCGGAAGGACTCCACCAGCACATCAGCCTCGCCCGCGAGCCGGATGGCTTGCTCACGTCCTTCTTCCGTGCCGAGATCCAGAACGATGCCCTTCTTTCCGCGATTCCAGGAAATCCAGGCGGGCTGAAAACGGAAAGGGTCGCCGCCGGGAGGTTCGACCTTGATTACTTCGGCGCCGTAGTCGGCCATTACCAGGGTGCAGAGAGCTCCCGGCATTCCAAGGGAGAAATCCAGAATGGTCAGGCCGGTGCATGGTCCTGCCACGATTCACCTCCACCTTCAGTTGAACGTGCCTCGCCTTGCCAATGCCTTCGGTACACGGCTCTGTTTACAGGCAGCTGCAGAACGTACTAGATCTGGGATTGCTTAGTCGCGACCGACGCTGGCTGGCGAGTCTGAGTATGCAATCACTGAAGATGCTCGTCAACCCCTGCATCCGGTTTCAGACCACCGCAACCCGCCGTCCTTCGTCGCTGGACTGTCGAATAGCATCAATAAGGCGATGCAATCGCACAGCGTGGTCGAAGTCGGGAACGCTGGGGTCTGCGCTTTCATCTCCCTGGATTGACGCCGCAAACTGGCTGTATAGCTGACCGACATTGTAGGCCGCCCCGCCGGGTATCTCAGGAGCAGGATGCAGTTCCGACTCCGGCGTCAGTTCTTGCAGGTCGTTGCTGCCGCCCCGGGCTCCCCGGATGCTCACCTGCTGCAATTGAGGCGAATCCACCGAGGCCGCCACCAGCGTCCCCTCTTCGCCATAGATTTCCATCCGGTAGCCGCTACCTGCCCAGGCGGTGCTGCCAATCTGCACCGACGCCACACCGCCGCTCGCAAGGTTGCCGCTGACAAGCACGTTGTCCGGAGACGTCACTGGCAGGTCCCGACCTGTGTCCGTCTCGTGCCAGGTGGTAGCCTGAGTGCTGACCACGGCAGCCACGTCGGCGAACTCGCCCACCACGCTGCACAGTGCGTCAATGGTGTGCCCACAAGCTATCGTCAGGGTATTTGCCCCCAGATCATTGTCCCTCTGCCAAGTCCTTCCTGAAACCCGCGACAGCACGCCCTCTCGCATCAGCCTCACGTGACAGGTCATCACTCGGCCCACGTATCCGTCGGCGACCAGATTGCGCAGATGGATTATGGCGGGGTTGGCCCGCGCTTGCAGACCCACCGCCGTCCTGACGCCCTGCCGCCTAGCCAGGTCAGCCATCTCGATGGCCTCGGATGTGGTGCGACCCAGCGGCCACTCGGTGAAGGTGTGTTTACCAGCCTGTAGCGACGCCATGGTTGGCTCATAGTGGATCGGTACCCGCAGCGAGACGGTAGCAGCATCTATATCGGAATCGGCCAGCATCCGGTTGTAGTCGTCCCACGCGCTGCCCGCGTCGAATGCCTCCATAGCCTCGTCCGCCGACTCCCGTCGCGTGGTACAGACGGCTGCCAGTTCGAATTGGGAGTGCGCCGCCAGCGCCGGCAAGTGCGCCCTCGGCGACCAACCCTGGTGGATGTTCGCGCCAATCAGTCCAATGCGAATCGGCTGCTGCGTAGTCATGTTTCACCTCTTCTGAAGAGTGGGAAATATGTCGATAAGACAGAAGGAAACTGGCTCCGCAGGTAGGATTCGAACCTACGACCAATCGGTTAACAGCCGACCGCTCTACCACTGAG
>VXRN01000002.1 GCA_009838465.1 Dehalococcoidia bacterium | reverse complement strand
GCCCAACCCTGCGACCTTCCCTGTTAGCGCCCAGCACTTTTCTGGGTATCTATAAACTACAATATATCGCTCATGGAGGAAAATCGTCATGCCGTTTTACGAAAGAGGATCCACACGTATCTACTATGAAGAGGCCGGTTCGGGATTCCCCCTGATGATCATTTCGGGAGGCGGACTCAATTCATCCGTGGCATCCTTGAGTACGGCGGTGCCCTTCAACCCGCTGGAGACTTACAAAGACGACTTCCGCTGCATCGCCGCCGACCTGCGCAATGCCGATGGAGGACAGTCCAGCGGCCCACTGGAGATAGATCGCCCTTGGGACGCTTATTCGGAGGACCAACTTGGGCTGATGGATCATCTTGGCATCGAGGAGTTCCTGGTCATGGGATTTTGCATCGGCGGGCCGATGATCCACAACCTGCTCAGGCTGGCCCCGGAGCGCATCGTGGCGGCGGCGTTGATGCAGCCCAGCGGGTTCAATCCGGATGCCCCGGATATCTTCTACCAGAACAACACGGCGCGGTGGGGGCCGCCCCTCTGCGAGAAGCGCCCCGAAGTCACGATGGAGATGGTCCATGACTTCCTGACCAGTATGTACACGAACCGCGCCGACTTCGTCTTCACCGTTTCCCGCGATTTCGTTCGCGCCTTGCAGACACCACTGCTGGTAGCGCCCGACGATGTGCCTGCCCACCCATACGAGTGCGCGATGGAGGTTGCCAGCCTTGCGCCGAACTCAGAGGTGACCATCTATCCCTGGAAAGACACGCAGGAGAACATCGCCGAGGTAGTGGACCATGCCCGGCGCTTCCTGAAGGCCCATCAACCGGTAGCCGCGACGGCCTAGCAACTTGGGAGGAATCCAATGTCTCTCAGCGACAAAGTCGCGCTGGTTACGGGCGCGGCCCAGGGAATGGGTAGGGCCATCGCGATACGACTCGCCAGTGAAGGCGCAAGCGTAGTGGCCACCGACATAAACGGCAGGCTGGTTGAACAGACCACTATTGACATCAGAGAACTTGGTCATGACGCAATCGCGGTCGAGGCCGACATAGGCGACGTCGAAGACATAGATCGCGTTGTCGTCGAGGCGCTGAACGCTTTCGGACGAATAGACATACTCGTGAACAACGCCGGAGTTACCCGCCACGCGGACATCATGGACCTGACCGTGGAGGACTGGGACAGAATCCACCGCGTCAATGCCAGGGGCGCCTTCTTCTGTCTTCAGCGAGCCGCCCGGGAGATGATTGACTCTGGGCGCGGAGGCAGAATCATCAACATTGCGTCAATCGCGGGCAAGGGATATTCCGGCACTTCCAACGCGGCCTATGCCGCCAGTAAGGGGGCGGTGCTCGCCATGACCCAGATAGCGGCCCACCAGCTCGGAGGGTATGACATCAACGTGAATGCCATCTGTCCTGGCCGGACCCTTACGGAGATGTCCCGCGCCACGGCGGTACAGCGCTCCCAGGACCTCGGCATCCCCCTGGATGAGTTGGAAGAGCAGAGAAACGCAATAATCCCCATTGGTCGGGCAAACGAGCCTGAAGATATAGCCGAAATGGCGATGTTCCTGGCTGGCCCGGGTTCCCGTAACATCACGGGCCAGGCATTCAACGTGGACGGCGGCCTGGTAATGCACTGAGCGGCACTCGCTCCGCTTGTGTAAAGTTGCTCTAGGAGTCTGGACCGTCATTTGAATGTTGAAATCCCCTCTCCCTCTGGGAGAGGGCTAGGGTGAGGGTGACGAACCACTTTTGTGATGCTTCCGCCGCTCGCTCCACGATTGACACTAAAAAACACCTTTGCTAGCATGACTCATATTGGACGACTCATCTGATAGACCCAACAGCGACTTCGCGCCCGGAGCCTTCTCCCCGGGCAACCCCCTCTTGGGATCTGGCGCGTTCCCTGCCGTAATCCTCGCCGCCGGTAAGGGGACGCGGATGAAGTCCAGAAAGTCCAAAGTCCTGCACCCAGTTTGCGGTAAGCCGATGCTTCAGATCATCGTGGAGTTGGCTGCGACCGCCGGGCTGGGACCCCATATAGTCGTCGTGTCCGGGAAGTCCGAACCTGTCAGAGAGGCGTTGGGAAGCGGCTGCCTGTACGCGGTCCAGGAAGAGCAACTTGGCACGGGACACGCGCTGATTCAGTCCCAGGACGTCGTTCCAGACTGCGACAACCTGGTGGTCATGGCGGGCGATACTCCTCTCCTCAGGCCACAGACCCTGGTCGAACTCACGCAGACGCATCTCGCCTCGGAAGCGCCAATCACCATGCTCACTTCCAGCCTGACCGATCCTGATGGATTGGGCCGTGTCGTGAGGGACTCCGACAGCAGGATAACCGCGGTCGTGGAACACAGAGAGGCCGATCCCGAAACTCTGAGCATCAATGAGATAAACGCGAGTGTGTACTGTTTCAGGACATCCTGGTTGTGGGACAATCTGCCGCGCCTGGGATATTCAGCTACCGGCGAGATTTTCCTCACCGACTTGGTAGAAGTGGCCGCGACTCAGGGAAGTGAAGTAGCTTCAGTGACCGTCGAAGACGGCGCTGAGGCGCTGGGTATCAACACCAGGTTGGATTTATCCCGCGCCGAGTCCATGATGAGGGATAGAATACGTCGGCACTGGATGATGGAAGGCGTTACCATACCTGATCCCGAATCCGTTTACATAGACCACGATGCGCACATCGGCATTGACAGCGTTGTTCTGCCGAACACACACATCAGGGGTGGTACGATTATCGGAGAGGACTGCGAAATCGGCCCGAATTCCGTAGTCGTGGATTCGCAGATCGCCGACCAGTGCCGAATCGTCTCATCCGTAGTCGAACAGGCGGTCATCGAGTCCGACGTCCAAGTCGGGCCGTTCAGCCACCTGCGTCCCGGCGCCTATCTCGAATCGGAGGTGCGAATCGGCAACTTCAGCGAGATAAAGAACAGCCGAATCGGTCGCGCCACGAAGTCGGGGCACTTCAGCTACATAGGAGACGCGGAAGTTGGCGCCAACGTCAACATAGGCGCGGGCTCGATCACCTGCAACTACGACGGGGAGAAGAAGAATCGAACGGTTATCGGAGACGACGTTTTCATAGGCTGTGACACGATGATGGTCGCGCCGGTTACGATAGGCGACCGGTCTTACACCGGCGCGGGATCGGTTATAAACAAGGACGTTCCACCCGATTCGGGAGCAATCGGCGCGCCCGCTCGGATCAGGTCCAGGAAAACCGGCAATGACTCCGGTTCTCCGGGGCGGAACGCCGCTCGATAGTGGAGCCCTGAATTGGAGAGCGATAGTACGTTACCAGCGCTTACTCTGGCAGTTTTCATACTGATTCTCGCGATTGCCGAGGCGGGGTCCGCCGCCATCGCCTTCAGAATTCAGTCTGCGGCTTACAATCTCGCCAACGGAGATTCGGGGAAACATGACCCGCTCGAGCTGATTGCAGACATTCCCGGCGGTCAGATCGCTCCCCTGAAACTCATCGGGATGATAGCTTTCGGCGCTGCGCTGATCTCCGCGGCTTCGCTTTCGATAACCGCGTGGGATACACGATGGGGCATCCTTGTCCTCGTCGCGACCGTCACTCTGTTCGGGCTTGGAGGCGTCATACTCATTGCTCGCTTCGTTGGAGCGCGTTACTCTAACCCTCTGTGCTCGGTCATGCCGAGAGTCGCCTGGGTACTGTCATATCCTCTCAGGCCGGCGCTCCTGGTTCACGACGCGCTGCTTAACCGCACCGCGCCCGAATCGGAATCGTCTCTCGATATTGCCCTCTCCGTGGACACTGACAGCAACCCCCTGGACGAGCACGAAGTCAGAATGATACGCGGAGTCGTACAACTCGACCAGACTGTGGCGCGAGAGATAATGACGCCCCGAGTGGATATCGCGGCTGCGGAGGCCGGGACCACTCTGGAATCTCTTGCCGAGGCAATGAACAAAGCCGGCCACAGCCGTATGCCTGTGTTCGAGGGTGACCTGGATCACATAGAGGGCGTGGCCCACGCGAAAGACGTTCTCAGACAGATTGCGAGCGGACGCGACCCGTCTGTCGTGACAGCCAAAGAGGTAGTGCGCCCACCGCTCTTCGTACCGGAATCGAAGAGTCTCGAAGAACTGCTTGGAGAGTTACAGGAGAGGCGCGTACATCTGGCAGTCGTCGTGGACGAGTATGGCGGAGTTTCCGGAATAGTGACCATCGAGGACCTGCTGGAGGAGATAGTCGGAGAGATCCAGGACGAATTCGACGCCGAGGAGCCTGTCATACGAAATATAGGAAGTTCTGAGTTTCTTGTGGATGCCCGGCTGCCGATTGACGAACTGAACGAGTCGCTGGGCATAAACATTACCGCGGACGGCTTCGACACTATTGGGGGCTTGGTGTTCGACCAGCTTGGAAAGGTGCCGGTGCAGGGCGACACGGTCCACCACGACGGACTCAGCATAGTGGTTGTGGATACCGTCGGCCGCAGGCCCAATACCCTGCGCGTTAACCGCACGGAGACGGACGATACAGAGTATGCCTCCCGGAACTACTGAACAAAGCCGCTCCCTCCAACCCCAGCGGCTTTTCGTTTTCGCCTTGTCTTCAATCTCTCGTTCGCCCTGAGCCTGTCGAAGGGCCGTCCGTTCATGGTTCGACAAGCTCACCACGAACGGACTACTCTAGTGACGCTGAAAAATGAAAAGACTCTGTCTCCAACACCGTGCCTTCTGACCCTCTTTCCAGTCTCTTCGACCGCGCCCTCGATGCCGACAGGCGCGCGCTTGCCCGTCTGTTCACCCTCATCGAGAACGACGATTCAGCCCTGCGCCATGTGATGCGGCTCGCCCATCCAAGCGCTGGAAACGCTGAGGTCGTGGGTATAACCGGCCCTCCCGGCGCAGGAAAGAGCACCATCGTTGACCGTCTCGTTCACATAGCGCGGAAGGATGGCAGGAGCGTAGGTGTGCTGGCAGTTGACCCCACAAGCCCATTCAGCGGCGGCTCGGTCCTCGGCGACCGTATTCGTATGAGAGACCACTACCTCGACCCGGAAGTATTCATACGCAGCGTCGCCACCAGGGGGGCGCATGGAGGACTTGCCGCCGTATGCAGGGCAGGCGTGAGCCTTCTGGACGCGCTCGGCAAGGACATCATTCTGGTCGAAACCGTTGGCGTAGGGCAGACCGAGCTCGACATCCTGGGAGTCGCCGACATCGTTGCGGTCGTCCTGGTGCCGGAGGCGGGCGACACGGTGCAGGCGATGAAAGCCGGGTTGCTGGAGATAGCCGACATATTCGTCGTGAACAAGGCCGACCGCGACGGCGCGGGACAGATGGCCTCCGCGCTGAGGGCAATGCTCTCGCTCGACCCTCGTCCGAGCGAGTTGAAGCCGCATCTGCTTATGACGCAGGCCCACCTGGGCGAGGGCATATCGGAACTCTATGAAGAGACCTATCTCCGCCTCAAGGACATGAGAGATTCCGGTCGGCTGGCAGAACGCCGCGAGCGACAGTCAATCGCTGAGGTAACTCGCCTGGTTACATCCTCCATATCAGCCGAAGTCGAGCGAGCTATGTCGGAGGAGCGCGCTCTGAAGAAAACAGTGGCAGAGGTGAAGTCCGGCGACCTCGATCCCTACACGGCCGCGGAGCGTATCACAACTTCACTCTGGCGACGATAGATACTATTGCCGGGGAGCGTTCTCAGAGCCGTTCATCGGCAACTGGTACTCCATGTAGTAACGTGAAGCGGCTGGGCCGTCCTGTCCCTGGTACTTGCTTCCCAGTTCGCCGGAACCGTAAGGATGGTCCGCCGGGGTCGAAAGCTGAGTGAATGATATGTGGCCTATCTTCATGCCGTAGCGGAGCGTGATTCCCAGGATGCCCACGTTCGAGAATTCCAGCGTCAGCTTGCCAGTCCATCCGGGATCCACGAACCCTGCGGTAGAGTGGATGAGCAGACCGTACCGAGCAAGCGAGCTCTTACCCTCTATCCTGGCCACTATGTCGTCGGGAATAGTGACCGTTTCAAGTGTGCTGCCCAGCGCGAACTGGCCCGGATGCAGGATGAAAGGACGCTCTTCCTCGATCTTGACGCGCTCCACCACGTCGTCGGCGGGCTGCATTACGTCAATGTGCGTCCGCCAGCTATTGCGAAAGACAAGCACTTCCCTGTCGAGTCGGATATCTACGCTGGCGGGCTGGACAGCGTTCGGACCGAGCGGATCAATGACGATCTCACCCTCAGTCATGCGCTCTTTGATAGACCGGTCACTCAGAATCATGCTCTTCCGCCTTATTCTGGACTATTGATGAAACAATCCTAGCCGAGGCCGCCTCCGACCTTAAAGTGTTCTCTGGTATTCAAGAGGGTCAAAGTAAGGTGGCATGGGACGAACTACGGTCCCTGCGCGCCGAGACGGAGGCAAGCTTCGCCTCCGTCCCGTTTTCCGTTTGGCCGCTACTCTATGGTGAAGACAGTCTGCACCGACATATTCACTTCCAGCTCACCACGGCTGATGCCTGTGTCATAAGGTTGAGCCGCCAAAGCGAAGGCGGCTGATTCCGGGTAAGCTCGAGACAGCGGCCTCGCGACCGTCCCGTCGGATATGAAGATCAGTTCACCCAGACCCACTTCTGCCAGGTCCGCGAAGTGCTGAGCCTTGTCCTTGGCATCGTTCACCGCGTCCTCCCGAAGCTGCGCCATCACCGGGGACAGGTCCTCGGCTGTGAAGTTCAGGCCGTTGAACCGAATTGCGTCTCCGCCCGCCTCAGCCGCGCCGTCAATAACAGCGCTCACGTTGTCCAGGTCACGCACCTTGACCGTCAGGTTGTTCCTCACGCGGTATCCGACAAGAACCGACTTGCTCGTGCGAACGCCGTTCTCAGTTATCTCCTGCCACTCGCGTTCGTCGTTGATGTCGAAGCGGCTCGTCTGGATGTCCTTGTCCTCGACCCCCTCGCTCGTGAGAGATTCCATGACGGCCGCCATCGCAGTTGCCGCCGCCTCGCGTGCCTCCGAGACTGTTGCCCCCCTCGTTTCGACGCCCAGATTCAGTATGGCCAGGTCGGGTTCGATAGAAACCTTGCCCTGGCCGGTGACGTGAATCTCGCCCTGCCCGTCTGAGGCCAGAGCCAGCGTCGTCCTATGCTGCGCTCCCTGCGCGAGGCCGAACAGGGCCGCGTCGCCGGCAGACAGACCCGCCGTGCTGATTCTCGCCGGTTCGCTGGCGGACTCGCCTTCGAACTCACAGGCCGCCAAGAGCGCCGCCGCTGCGACGATTGCGGCAATCGCCGCAGCGATAGCGCCAATTCTCAGATTCATCTCTTCCTCCTTTGTCCTTCCATAGTCGAATATCGTTATTCTAGCGTCGGGATGAGTGCGCGCGGAACGCCAATAGTGACTCATTCGCCGAAAGTCGTGAGTCACATATGTAACATTCGACTACCTATAATCCAAAGACCCTGCTATATAATGAATATGGATCTTAGTTTGCCTGAAGGCGGTACTTGAGTGAGAGATTTCATACGGGAACTCATAGAGACTGCCCTGCTCTCTGTGGCAGTGTTCTTGGTCTTGCACCTCAGCGTACAGAATTTCAGGGTAGAAGGGTCGAGCATGGTCCCCACCCTTACCGAGGGGCAATACATCATCGCCAATAAGATAATCTACTCAAGCGTCTCGATAGATACACTCGCCGGTTTTCTGCCGTTCATCCAGACGTCGGGCAAAGGAGAATCGCTATACACTTTCCATCCACCCGAATATGGCGAGATTATCATCTTCAACTTCCCCTCCGACCAGTCGCGCGACCTAGTGAAGCGTGTCATCGGAGTCCCCGGAGACACGATTGAAATTCAGTCAGGTCAGGTCATCCGGAACGGCGAACCCATAGAAGAGCCATACGTGGTGAACAAGGACAGACGCACCTACGACCCCGTGGAAGTCCCTGAGAACTCCTACTACGTCCTGGGGGACAACCGGCGCTCCTCCAGCGACTCCCGCGACTGGGGCTTTCTGTCCGACGAACACGTCGTCGGCAGGGCATGGATTGGCTACTGGCCGATGGACAGTATCGGCGTTCTCCAGGCATTCCGATGATTCATATTTGCGGCGAGCGCCATCAGACCCAAGCCGGGGGTCATCTCCAAGTCCACTCCCTGTAAGGAACCGTTCAGCATGCCCTGAACCCGAAAAACCGCCCAATCGCGCCACAGCGTACTCATAAAGAACCAACTACTTCCCCAGGAAGCCGCGAATTGATGCCTGAAAGCCTGAAGACCCGCATGATACTGCCCCTGGTCACGGCGGCGGCCCTTGTCCTTATAGTTTGCGGCGGACAGCAGCAAGCGGTCGCGCCCGCTTCACCCACGAGCAGTCCGCCTACGTCCACTCCGGCGCCCACACAGCCCGTTACTCCGTTTCCACCTTCTCCAACGCCGATCCCTCCAACGCCAACGGCAACCGCAGTCCCGCCTTCTCCAACCTCCACGCCGCTTCCGCCGACGCCGACGGCAACCACCGTCCCGGCGCCCCCGGCACAAGCGACGGACACACTCCTCGAAGAGAAGACCTTCGCATTCCTCGAACATCTCACTGCCGAATTCAGCCCCAGGGAAAGCGCGACCGATGAGGAGCTCGCAGCCGCTCACTTCCTCAGAAACAAGATGGAGGATCTAGGGTACGACGTTTACATCCAGGACTTCGAGGTCACCAAACCATTCGCGGAAGTAAGTTTTGCACGGGCGCCCGACGCCGATTCCGATGGGATTGAAACGCTGCCGATATGGGGTTCTATCGAGGGTACCGGTACGGGTACCCTCGCCGACGCAGGGAAGGCTTTCGAGGAAGACATTCCCAACGGGGGGCTGGACGGAAAGGTAGCGTTAATAGAGCGAGGGACGATCACCTTCCAGGAAAAGGTCACCCGCGTGGCCGAGGCTGGCGCGGTTGCCGCGATAATATTCAACAACGGGGAGGGGAACTTCAGGGGCGCGTTGCGCTCCCAATCCAACATCCCCGCCGTATCGCTGACCAGGGCGGACGGACTGGATATGCTGGCGCTCATGGATGAAGCCGGCATATCCGCCGAGGTATCCGTGGGAACTCGCCCCTTCCCCTCCAGGAACGTCATATCCGAGAAGCCGGGCGGCTCCGAGTCCCGCGGCACGGTAGTCGTCGGGGCGCACTACGACACTACCCCGGACACCCAGGGTGCGAACGACAACGGCTCCGGCCTGTCCGTAGTGATTACAATGGCCGAACTGACGGCGGATACCGAATATCCTTTCACCCTGAAATTCGTCCTGTTCGGCGCCGAAGAGATAGGGCTGTTCGGCAGCCGATACTACGTTGACGCCCTCACCGAGCAGGACATCGAAGACACCATCGCGATGCTGAACTTCGACGTGCCGGGCTCGGGCGAACGTCTGGACTTCGTCGGCAGCCGTGAGCTCACGGACTACGCAACCGACATCGCGGCGGACATAGGTGCGAAAGCGGCGAACGCCGGGCTTCCCGAAGGGGTGGGCAGCGACCACACGCCCTTCCATGAAGCCGGCATCCCCGTCATCTTCATCCTCGCCGACGACCTGTCCCGCATAAACTCCCCCCGGGACGACATAGAGTGGATCAACCCCACGCTAATGGGCTGGGCCTCCGACATAGGCATCCAACTCCTGGATCGCCTGGCGGAGAACTAAGAAACTATCGTAGGAAACGAACGACAAGGGTAGGGAAAGTCCCTTCCCCCTTGACGGGGGAAGGTTAGGATGGGGGTGAAATCCTTCCCGATTGAGATTTGAGATAGTCACTGAGAGAGGAAACAGAGATGAGTGAGAGCGAGCCCGAACCCGCAGCCGCTCAATGGGATGAAGAATCGCTTTGGCAGTTAGTCAGCGCGCGCGGGATGGGCCGACGCCAGTTCCTGCGGCTGATGATGGTTGGCGGCGCTGCGGCGGTTATCGCCGCCTGTAACGGCGCAGATTCGACAGTCGGGACGTCCGGACCGGCGTCCGGCCAGACGAGTTCCAACACGTCCTCTGCCTCGCCCTGGTTCAAGGACACCACTCCGTTCCTCGCTCACGATGACAAGAGAAGCCTCGAAGCTCGTCTTGAGAAAATGCAGGGGCTCATCACGCCCAACCGCCTTTTCTTTGTCCGAAACAACTCCGTCAGCCTGGCCCTGGACGCTTCCAACTGGCGACTCTCGGTGGAAGGGGACGGTGTGGATGAGCCGATGGAGCTGACTTACGACGACATCAGGGGCCTGCCAAGCCGCACGATGACTTCGTACCTGGAGTGCGCCGGAAATCACCGCGCCATGTTCGATCTGCTGAAAGGTCAGAGGGCCTCGGGGACCCAGTGGATGACGGGAGGCGTCGGCAACGGTGAATGGGTCGGAGCGTCTCTGGCGGACGTACTTACTCTGGCGGGCATCCACGCCAGCGCTGTCAGCGTTCTGCTGATAGGTCTGGACGAAATGTCGCCGGAGGAAGGATTTCGATACGTCATGCCGGTGGAAAAGGCAATGCACCGGGACACTCTTCTGGCCTATGCTCTCAATGGGGAGATACTGCCCAAAGACCACGGCTTTCCCGTGCGCGTAATCGCGCCGGGCTGGGTGGGCAGTGCGAACATAAAGTGGCTCGGTCGTGTTGTAGTGTCCTCCGAACAGACATGGACGCGAAACAACACCACGTCTTACACACTGATAGGTGACGATTATCCGCCGGAAGGTGAATCAAAAGGCAGGCCGGTGACCATGCAGGTCATCAAGAGCGCGCTCTCGCTGCCCTGGCCTGCTGAACTGGCGCCTGGACGTCATCGCATAAACGGTTACGCCCATTCACCCTTGAGGGCGATTGAGCGTGTGGAGTGGAGCGCCGATTCCGGGCGAACCTGGAACGACGCGACATTGTCGGGCAGTCAGAAGGACTACTCCTGGGCTCGGTTTGAATTCGTCTGGGACGCCGAGCCGGGTGAGCGTTCTATAATGACCCGCGCCACCGATGTCGCGGGCGACACGCAGCCGGACAGCGTTCCCTTCAACGAAAAGGGCTACCTGTTCAACCAGCCGGTTCCGCACCCGATACGTGTGTCGTAGGCTAAACTGCCTATATTAAGCGACATACCTTGCGGCGTGAAGACATTACCTGTTAGGAGGATTCAGTATGGAATGGAAGCAGAATGAAACTGAGGATGTGATAGATACTCCCGCGCTTCACGAAGGGGAAGGAGTGGTGACGCGCAGCAGATTCTTCCGTGAGGCTACTCGCCTGCCGGTAAAGATCGAAGTATGGGAATTGCCTCCCGGAGCGAGCGAAGGTTCCCATATCCACGAGGGAGACAATACGCTGGAGGAGTTCTACTATTTCATAGCCGGCGAGGGGGTAATGTGGATGGGAGACGACGAAGTTACGGTCGGATCCGGCGACGCCGTCATGGCCCCTCCCGGAGTTGATCACGGGTTTAGAAGTACGGGGGACGAGCCTCTTAAGCTGGTGATCGTCTGGGGTGTACCGGAGATGTCGTGAACGCGACACGGCGGAGAGGGCAGATGTTAGCTGTGTTGAGCCTCATGCCCTTCCGTAGGAGAGTATTGTATGTTCTCACGAATTAGCCGAGAAAGATCGCCAAACCGACCATTATGATGGCGAGAGCCAAGACACTCGCCGTGACCAACAACGCGATCTTCCGTGTCGTCCTGTACTCAGTAGTAGTTGTCATCAGTCCTCTCCTATTCGGATAGCTTCACCCTGGCAGACTGGTTTGGGTAAGACAAAGAGGAAACGTAGAACGACTACGTAACAGAAAGGGAGATGCCCCTGATCGTTAACTACAGCTTAACCACATCACGGTCGAAAATTATAGGTAGCTATAGCCTAATTTCCGTCTTTTTTTGAGACTTTAACCAAATAATGATTTGGAGGCTGTGGTGGCACACGCAAGATCAGGCCGATATTGAATGAGACGTTGGAACCCGGTGTGAGCCGGTTTATGGGCCGGATGCCACGCTCGTCGTCTGAGAATACGGATGTAATCATTGCCATGCTCGTGCCCTGCGTTCGGACTCCCTCGTGTTGTGTTATTGTACTGGGGCGAACAACATACAGGAGAAGAATCCGTGACAACCATCATCCCCACCGACCACAATGTAGAAGTCAACGGCCTCAACATCCACTACCTGGACTGGGGAGGGCCCTCAAACCGCAACCTGCTGCTCGTGCATGGACAGGGCGGCAACGCCCACAACTGGGACCACATAGCGCGCGAGTTGCGCGACGAGTTCCGCGTCATCGCGATAGACCAGCGTGGGCATGGTGACTCTTCCCACACCTGGGATGGCTACGGGGTTGCGGACTTCGGGCGCGACCTTGCGGTGTTCGTCGAGAAGGTCGGAATCGCGCCGTGCGACTACGTAGGCGCGTCGCTCGGAGCGCGGAACGGCATCGCCTACGCGGGCGACCACTCCGACCACCTCAAGCACTTCGTATGCCTCGACTACGGTCCGGAGATGAGCGTTGCGTCGGCGCGGAACCAGATCTCCGGCATGAACAAGCGTCTGCTTGGATACCGCAGCATAGAGGAGTACGTGGAGATCCAGCTCCAGGGCAATCCGAGGCCGGGCGCTGACTACTATCGCAACCAGGCCGAGCACGGCCTGCGCCTGAACTATGCGGGCAAGTACGTCGCCAAGTCCGACCCCGATATGTTCTGGATTAACGGCAGCTTCGGCGTGAGAGAGGTCCCCTACCTGTGGGAGCAGTGGGACAAGATTGCCTGCCCGATCATGGAGATGAAGGGCGGCGAGAGCGACTTCCTGTCGGACGAGATCAAGGGCCGCATGATCGAGGCGCAGCCCTCCATGACCTGGGTGGACGTACCGGACTCCGGCCACGGAATCACCGGCGACAACCCGGACTTCCTGATACGAGAGCTGAGAGCGTTCTTCGTGGACTGAGGCAGCCCGGGAGCCGCCTGAGTTGCCGGCACTATTCTCTTGGCTCACCAGCAGCCTGGGATACCGTCTCGCTCTCGACAGGCTTCTTCGGCGCGGGCGTAGCAAGGGTAAGGGCAGCGGCGAAGACCATGAGAGCTACACCTACCCACCACGCCGGGTCGTATGTGCCCGTGATGTCGCGCACGTAGCCGGCGGCGGGCGCGCCCAATCCGCCCACCACCAGGTTGATTGGGTTAACGAGGCCGCGGATGCTGCCGACGCTCTCGCGTCCAAAGTAGTCGGCCCAGATGAAGTTCTGCAGGAACATCATCCCTCCGATGCCCAGTCCGAATACCGCCATGGACGTGAACATGATCGTGTCATTGTAGGCGTAGATCGTCATGACGCTCGCAATCGCGAGCATCATGAAACCGGTCGCTCCGAGGATGCGCACGGGGATGTGCCTGACCAGCATACCGAAGGTGAAGGTCGCCACACCCGCGCACACGGCGTCGAAAGCTGTGGCGAACGAAATGAGCGTGGGATTGAATCCCTTGTCCATGAAGTCTGCTATCCGGTGCAGCGCGACCGTGCCAGTGGCGAGGGAGACCGCGCTGAACACTATGACCAGCCTCCACAGCGTGGTCGTGCGTACCGCCTCGGACACGGTCCATGAGACTTCCAGAGAAACCGCTCCCTGAGCGCCAGAATCATGCCCCGCGGATTCCGGATCTATGTCGCCGTCCGGGAGCAGTCCCATATCCTCGGGCTGTCGTCGGATGAGTATGGCTCCAAGTGGCACTATTACGGCTACGCCCATCGAGGCCAGAATAATCCAGGCCATGCGCCATCCAACTTCGTCTATCAGGTACTGAGTCAGCGGCACGAACAGCATGGCTCCGATGGGGATCCCAAGCGACATGAACGCCAGTGCGCGCCCCCTGTTCAAAACGAACCACTTCAACACGGGTACGGATGTCACCAGTGCGCCCGGCCCACTCATGCCCACAAGTCCCATGATGGCGAACAGCGTGACCAGGTGCCAAGCTACGCTCATGTTAGCGAGGCCAATCATAGCGCCGCCGGTCACAAGCGCGGCGACCGGCAGCATGACACGGGAGCCGAAGCGGTCCAATAGCCATCCGACGACCGGACTGGACAGCGCGCCCGCACCCTGGCGAGCAGTGTGCGCCCACCCGAAGGCGGCGCGGCCTATTCCCAGGTCGTCACCCATCGGCTTGATGAACAGGCCGAAGTTGAGCGACCCCATCGCCATGCTGA
>VXRN01000004.1 GCA_009838465.1 Dehalococcoidia bacterium | reverse complement strand
TGAAGATCATCTACCATGAATATACCTGAAACACACAATACCTACCCCTATCAGCTCCCTGAGGGAGAGGGCTAGGGTGAGGGTGTCTAGTTTCAATTCCATCCATTGCAAGGCAGTGCACAGACATGCAGTAAGAATTAAGGGATTTTTCATTAAACAGTTACAACTAGACTGAGGAGCGCATCTTGTCCAGGATCGAATATATGTGGCAGACCCCCGGAACCAGGCCCAACGGACTCCAGGCGGCAGACGACGGCCTGTGGGTAATCAGTGCCGACGACGACAGCCGCCTATACAAGCTGGACTACGACACCGGCGAGGCTATCGTTGATGTGCCCACCGAAACATACAAGTCCAGCGGCATGACCGTGGGTGGCGGATACGTATGGATTGCCTCCACGCACAATTCCAGGCTGTACAAGCTGAACGAGGACGGAAGCACGGTCGAGTTCTACGAACCGCCAGGAACCGGCGTCAGAGACCCGCGCGACGCAGGCCCCGACTACAACCGTCCGCACGGCATGGAGTGGATTGACGGCAAGATGTGGGTCGCCACCAAGCCAGCCCTGCGCATCTACATGATCAACGCCGAGACTTTGGAAGTCGAACACTCAATACTCACACCGGGCACGGCCCCTCACGGCATAGCATGGGACGGAGAGACCATCTGGTGCGCCGACCGCGCCATGCAGAAGATACACCGACTCAACCCCTGCAACGGCGAAATCCTGGACGAGATTCACGTCCCCGAACCTGAGTTGCACGGCCTCACGCTGCACGACGGAGCGCTAATCTTCTGCTGCGACCCCAGCAACCGCGTATGCAGAATAGAGATATAGAGATCCGCCTACGAATCCGCAGCCACCAGTTCCCCGGCAAACTCCGGCATCACCTCGGTTGCGAACATCTCGATTGACCGCAGCCACTTCTCCTGCTCCAGTCCCGCCGCGCCGAACTTGCCGAAGATGCAGTTGATTCCCTTCGACCTCAGCACCTCAAGCCGCTCGCAGACCACCTCCGGGGTACCTATCAGCGGGCGTATGCCCTCCTGGCGCGCCTTCTCACCCGCCTCGACTCGGTCGCGGTCGCGGTGGACCCAGTGCTTGTAGTTCTCCGGGAAGTTCCCGTCCTTGTCCGCCGGATTTCCTATGCGGAAGAACTCCTCGTTGATCTTGTCCTCAAGGCCCTTGATGTCGTTCTCAGCTTCCTCCATCGTTGGCGCGACATAGACGCTTGCGCTCACGGGCAGGTCAATATGCTCGTGCGGGTGGCCGTAATGCTCCATGCGCTCGTGCCACATCTGCACCACGCGCGGAGTCTGCCCGAGGGTCGTCGTCGGTCCGCCCACCAGGATGGGAATGGCTTGGCTTGCGGCATAGTCCACGCTCTCCGGGCTGGTGCTGACCGCGATATAGATAGGCGGCCCCGGCTTCTGGATAGGTTTGGGAATCACCCAGATGTCCTCGATGTTCACGTACTCGCCGCTGTAATTGAGATAACCTTCCTCCCAACACTTCTGCACCACCTCCAGGTACTCCTTGAACATCACCCTGGACTGCGTAATATCCACACCCATCCCGTGAAATTCCTGCGCCTGGTACCCCGCGCCGACTCCCAGGTTGAACCTCCCGCCTGAGATTATGTCTATCGTCGCCGCCTCCTCCGCCACCTGTACCGGGTTGTGGAACGGCAGAATCACTATGGAAGTGCCGATCCTCGCCTGCTTCGTCCTCGCGGCCACCGCGCCCATGTACGAGAAGATACCTGACAGAATGCCGTGCCTGGAAAAATGGTGTTCACCCAGCCATATATCTTGAATTCCGAGCTTGTCGGCATACTCCACCTGTTCAAGCGTATTTTCCAGGGTCTCCTCCCCGGACATACTCTCGTGCCACCTGATAACGTCGAACATCCCGAATCTCATGATCTACTCCTTGCGCGGCCTCTCACTAAGATGGCCCACACGACTCCCAGCTAAGCTTGCCCGCCGCCACTATGAACTCCAGTTTCGAGCATTATCTAGCATAATGGTCTATCTCTCAAGTACACGCTCACAAAACGCAGGGTCTTTTCGTTGGGGGCGCCCGCTATCCTTCCTGGACAGCCCCCACTGTATCCGCGCGCTGCCCGTAATCTCTTCACTTCCATCCTGTCATTACCGCTCGTATTGTCATTTATCTTGAAGATCCCTTCCCTCTTGATGGGCTCACAGGGGTAGGCGAACATTGAGCCACCTACGAAATTCGATCAACAGATCCCCTCTCCCTGAGGGAGAGGGCTAGGGTGAGGGTGTCCTTCGTCCCAATTAGTGTCCTTCGCGGATACTAATGTCCACTACCCTTGCGATGCTTCCCCGGACAGGCCACATAAACTTGATTGGCGATGGCGATTAAGTTAACCTTATCTGCGTTTGAAAAACCCCAAGAATAGGTTGCGACGCTCGCCGATTCTTCAGGCAGTCTGGCGGCGCGCCTCGGGATAATTTACAGGAGGTCAGCATGGCTGATAATTCAAGATCCGTAGCCATCGTCGGTGTGGCGGAATCCGACCAGATTGGCAGAGTGGAGAAGTCCAACCTGCAGCTGCACGCCGAGTCGGCATATAACGCGCTGGAGGACGCCGGCCTGTCCATAAAGGACGTGGACGGCCTGATGACGGCAGGGACGTCAACTTTGACCTTGGGCGAGTACCTCGGCGTCAACCCCAGGTTTACCGACACGACCGCCGTCGGCGGCTCGTCATTCATCATACATATCGCCCACGCGATGCTCGCAATCCAGGCGGGCTACTGCGAGACGGTTCTGGTAACCCACGGCGAAGCCGGACGCAGCGCCCGCTCTCGCTCCGGCGGCAACGCATCGGAACCGGGCCCACAGTTCGAGTCCCCGTATGGCCTGATTGGCGCGCCCGTCAACTACGCGATGGCTGCCCGACGCTATATGCATCAGTACGGCGAGGACTACACTCGGCAGGGCATGGCCGAAGTAGCGGTCGCCACCCGCAAGTGGGCGAATCTGAATCCCAAGGCGTACTTCAACGACCGCACCATGTCCTTTGACGAATACCACGATTCCCCCTGGATAGCGTGGCCTTTCCACCTGCCCGACTGCTGTCTCACCACCGACGCTGGCGGAGCCTACGTCGTAACCACGCCTGAACGCGCCCGAGATCTGCCCAAGAAGCCCGTATGGGTCCTGGGCGCGGGCGAGGGCCTGGATCACGGACTCATAAGCCAGATGCCCGACCTCACCAGCACCTGGGCGCGTGAATCCGGTCCGGCCGCGATGAAGATGGCAGGCGTAACGCACGACGACATAGACCTTGCCATGATCTACGACTCGTTCACCTACACTGTTCTGGTCACGCTCGAAAGCCTCGGCTTCTGCGGCCCCGGTGAAGGCCCCGACTTCGTAGCCAATCAGCGAGCAGCGCCGGGCGGCGACTTCGCCATGAACACAAGCGGCGGCGGGTTGTCCTATACTCACTCCGGAATGTACGGAATGTTCCTGGTCCTCGAGGCTGTTCGCCAGCTTCGCGGCGAGACGGGCGACCGCCAGTTGGACGATCCCAAGCTGTGCCTCATCAACGGCACTGGCGGCTCTCTGTCCTCCACCGGTACGGTCGTACTGGGCATTGACTAAGGCTTTGACAATAGGGCAATTGCCGCTCGTCGAAGCAATAGACGGCAATGCCGAACCGACAACTCTCAGGAGATTATAATGACAACTGGATACAACAAGCCTGTCCCAGTACCGCAAGTGGAGTCTGACTTCTATTGGGAGAAGTGCAAAGAGCACGAGCTGTGGCTCAGGTACGACAACGATGCGCAGCAGGCGTACTTCTATCCCAGGGACATCTCGCCCATCACCTTCTCTAGGAACACCACCTGGATCAAGGCCAGCGGCAAGGCGACCCTGTACACCTACGCAATAGTCCACCGACCCTTCCATCCCGGCTTCGTCGGAGATGTGCCGTTCGTAACCGCGATGGTCGAACTGGAAGAAGGTCCCATCATGCCGACCAACATCGTCATGGACGACCCGACCCCCGAGAAGCTCCAGATAGGCATGGCGCTCGAAGTCGTCTTCGAGGACATCACCGACGACATCTCGCTCCCCAAGTTCCAGCCGGTGTAATTAATAGGACACAATTAAATGAGGGCGGGTCAGTTGGAATAGACCTGCCCTCTTCTATTGTATGCACGATTGGCTAAACAGCTATGCCCAAAGCGCATATCGCCCGTGAAATACGCAAGCCCTCTGTTGCCCGACTCGAAAGATACTTGGAAAGGTCCTATTCGGGCATTTGGTCGTGCCTCAGGTTGATGGTAGGCGGCATAACCACATTCGGACTGGAGATGACCGCCGTGGTCTTGATGATTGTTCTCCGTTCCCAGGGTGACGACCTTATTCAGTTTACTGATCTATAATTTTGGCCGCGCTGAGGTATGGCTCTGAATATAGACTCAGAGCATCAGCCTTAGCATTTAACATTTCATTCAATCCGATATGACCGCTAAGCACCGAGGTCAAATCGTCACCATCCACCAGTATTATTGTCTTGCGCCGATTCCGCTTAAGCGTATTCACGACGTTACCAGACCAGCCGCTTACTGAAACAAATAGTCCCATGGTCTGCTCACCCGAGCGATCGACTTTTCCATGGAATGCATCGAGGTCTGACGGACTTGACTTGGTCTTTCTCCATTTGCACTCACCAAGATAGTCTTGTTCGTTCAACTTAAACGCGAAATCGATCTGTTCGGCTCTTTCGTTCCTCATAAAGCTACCCATCACTGGGATCTCGAAGATTTCAAACAAGATCTTCAGGACGTCTTCAAACTCATACCCGCGACTCTGAGGGTTTGCATCCGACGTTTCAAGATTAATGTACCTTTCTAGCAATAATCTTAACGGTGTTCCTCGCGGACCTGCTAGTTCGGGATCAAGGTCTCTCAGTTGGTCTAGGAATTTCAGGTAACGAAGCGAATCTTGTCCCTTAATCATGCCTAGGAATTCAATCTTACCCTTAATAACTTTCTCAAATCTAGGTGGCTTTCGAAATGGTGCACGGTGTTTGGTGTCATATTTACTTTCGAAATGTTCCTGAGCCGCACACAGTCCGTACACTTCCCAAGCATGGATCATAGCGCGTATCTGACTAATCAACTTCTTGTTAACATTTGGGAAGTCATTTACCGTAACTCCAGTAACCTCCTGTCGCCTCTCTCGCCCATACAGCCATACCTTCCTTCTGTTTATTGTGAATCCATTGTTCTCAATGACATTGGTGAGAGCAGTACCAAGGCGTACTCCTTGAGAGGTGTCTAGTTCGCCAATGGCATAAGGAAAATATCTTCGAGTCGTCGAAAATGTGATGTCGTCTGCATATCTAGTATAGGTACACTGATGCTCACCAGCGAGTTTTTGTAGCTGACTATCCATCTGAGCGCAGATCATATTACTGATGACAGGGGATGTTGGGGCACCTTGAGGCAGTCTGCGCCGATAACAACACAAGTGAGCCAGCACAGTTGCCACTCTAACGGGTAAATTGTAAGGTTTTCCCATGAACATTCCACGTACGCGACCAAAATTAATCGAAGGAAAGAAATTCTCTAGATCTACATTGAATACCCAGCGCTTACCTACGTGGCGCTCAGCACCCATCCGAATGTTTCTTTCCAAAACGAATCCATATGCACTAGGTTTTGGAGAATAGACACTCTGGAGGACTTGATTTAATTTCTGTTGTAGAATCTTTATGTTAGTCGTGGGAGCATCAATTCTGCGTCGTCCACCTGATTTCTTCTGTATCCAGAATGTTTTATATCGTTTCGATACAGGAGTACGGTATATCCAATAGTTGAATGACTGATACTCAACTTCAAGCAGTTCTGCAATGTCCCGCGGAGTTTTCAAGGCATAGAACCTTCCTCTAAATTGTTCAGATGTACCCTGTAACTCAAACGACATAGCTTTGCACCCACTTCTGCATTCAGACGCAAAAAGGGCGCCTGCAAGCGAATTTTGCTTTCCTCGCGGAGAGAGCTGTGATATGCATACAGTCTCAGCGGCGAGCGTAGAGCTACCCTTTAAGGAAAACCACAACTGGATCAGTTGCAGAAAGTAATTCTATTGTGCAGACACCCTATCGAGAAAGATACACATAGACTCTCAGATATGCAAGCCTTCCATCTCTTCAGCCGTAACGATGAACGACCGACCCTATGTTGCTAGGACCCTCGAAATGGTCGGCTCCTTGATCTATTCGGCTAGACAATATCACTCCCGCCATCCGCTTCCTGAGTCCAGATACACTGTCTTGCCCACACGCGACAGTATGATCTCCTGCCGGTACACCCCATCCAAGACCTCTCTCCCCGCTAGATGAGCGTCAGTCGTTGACTCCACTGAACCGGGACCACTAACGAGAGCCTCGACTATTGCCCGGCCATTCATGTCCTCGGGTATCGGCAGACCAAGCAGACTCAGGACTGTAGGCGCTACGTCCACGTTTCCGGTTGGTGAAGTGATCCGATTTCGTGTCTTGAAACTTGGCCCTCTTGCGAGCAGAGTGTTATTCATCTCATGCTTGCTCATGGAACCGTGCTGCCCCAGGCCGCTCGCTCCACCGGTGGAATGCGCGAACCCGTCGTAACCTGCGTCGTTCTTCTCCGAGTCCCATGTGAAAGACATGGATAGCTCTGGGGCCCTCGGACCATCCCCTCCGACCAGCGGCAGCGGCAGTGTTCCCTCGATGTCTCCTGCCGCCTCCGATGCCAGCAGTGCTCCACACCAGGCCTGGGACATCAGGTGCGACGCAAGACTGCCGGCCGTCGAGCTGTCCCTCGTATAGAACAGCACGCTCCCGCCGTTCGGCGCTACCAGTACGTCATCCCCGCCGAAACCGGCGTCCCGTATATGTGACTCGACATCCATCACCTCGCGTATCGTCGAGTAGCCGTGGTCCGACACGACCATCACGTCGGTTTCACTAAGGCCGTTCGCCCCCAGCCAATCCATGATCTGCCCGAATCCTGCGTCCGCCTCGCGTACCGCGCGGTCCGACATCTCGGACCCCACTCCGTGCGCGTGCTGCGCCTTATCCGGTTCCGATGACCAGATCAGCGCGACCGCTGGCTGACGCTCCGGCAGGATATGTTCGGTCAGGATTCGGATGGCGTGTCGGAAGCGCGGCGTATTCGGCTGACTCTCATCCGGCCACTCTCCGAAGCGTGACACAAGCCGGTCTTGGAGCGAGTAAGGCAGTGTGAAGTCCGGGTGAATCGTCGCGCCGCCCGAAGTATCAGCGTTCGGATTATGCACGTAGGCATTTCCCGAAGTCCCTACCCCGATAGCGGTGTATTCCAGCCCATGCTCGGCCAAGATGTCCGCCAGCGTGGGCGCAAGCAGCACCCTCCCCGTCTTACGCCCCATGTCCGCAAGCGTCGGCTCCAACGCGGAAAAAACGAGCGTGGGATCGTAGTCCCGCGCGACCATCGTATTGGCGGCGAGTCCGTGGCCGCCCGGATAGCGTCCGGTGACCATGCTCGCCGCGTTGATGCGCGTCACCGACGGAAACACAGGATGGTGGCTCTCGAAGAAGACGCCTTCGTCTGCGAACTGCGACAGGTTCGGCATGAGATCGGGGCGAATCTGTGCGGGCTGAAGCCCGTCGAACACAACGATAAGGACTGAGGTCATGGGATATGCTCCGTAATAGGGATGAAAGTGTGCAATCGGTCAGCTTGGCGGCAGGGTTGCACTAACCCGTTTTGCCCAACTATGTTATAGGGTATATGCCAACCGTGTGTAACCTAACAGATTTTCGACTGATATTTAACACGCCGACTTCCAAACTGTACCGCCAAGGATGAAAAGGACGATTTGCAAATGATGCACCACGAACTGGAAACCGCATTCTCGATAGACACGTCGGCCATCAAGTTCGGGCCCGGAGTTACTCGCGAAATCGGCTACGAGGTTGCGCGGATGGGTGCAAGACGGGTGATGGTCGTGACTGACCCGCGCATGGCGCAACTTGAGCCGGTCTCCGTCGTTCTTGAGTCTCTGAGATCCGAGGGGATTGACGCCGTTCTATTCGACCAGGTGGAGGTGGAGCCGACGGACGAGTCGTTCAAGGAGGCGATTGAGTTCGCCTCCAACGGCAATTTCGACGCCTTTGTGTCGGTCGGCGGCGGCTCCAGCATGGACACTGCGAAAGCCGCCAACCTCTACTCGACGTACCCTGCGGACTTCCTTACCTACGTCAACGCGCCAATCGGACAGGGCGAGCCGGTTCCGGGGCCGCTTAAGCCGCACGTCGCGGTGCCTACCACATCGGGCACGGGTTCTGAGACGACGGGCGTGGCTATATTCGACCTGCTCGAGATGAAGGCGAAGACGGGACTGGCGCATCGCGCTCTCAGGCCCACTATGGGCATCGTTGACCCGGAGAACAGCCGCACACTGCCCGGAATGGTGACGGCGTGCAGCGGCTTCGACGTGCTGTGCCACGGGCTGGAGTCATACACGGCGCTTCCGTTCAGCCGCCGCGAAGCTCCGCCCAACCCAGGACTCAGGCCATCCTACCAGGGCTCGAATCCCATCTCGGATGTGTGGGCGACGCGCGCCATCGAGATGGTCTCCCACAACATGGTCAGCGCGGTCAAAGACACCGACGACATCGAATCACGGTCGAACATGATGCTTGCGGCGACATTCGCGGGAGTAGGATTCGGGAACGCGGGCTGCCACCTTCCTCACGGGATGTCGTACCCGGTGTCCGGGATGGTGCGCGAATACGTCCCTGAGGGCTACCCCGACGACCACGCCATCGTGCCTCACGGCATGAGCGTGATTCTGAACGCGCCCGCTGTGTTCAGGTACACCGCTCCGACCAACCCGGAGAGGCACCTATATGCCGCCCGTCTGATGGGCGCGAACGTCTCCGGGGCGGGACCGGAGGACGCGGGCGACATACTCGCTGATGCCATCGTGTCGCTGCTCAGGGAGATTGGCGTTCCGAACGGGCTGAGCGCTATCGGATACTCGGCGGAGGACGCTCCGGCGCTGGCGGAGGGCGCGATTCCGCAGCAGCGCGTCATCGGACTGTCGCCGCGTCCGGTTGTGGAGGAAGACCTGCGGCAGTTGTTCCGGGACTCGATGACGCTGTGGTGAGTGGTAGGTTCCAAGCCAATGTCATCAACAGCCTGCCGGTAGGAATTCACCCTCACCCTAGCCCTCTCCCTGAGGGAGAGGGGATCTGTTGATCGGATTTCGTGGTGTCTGGATGTTTGCCTACCCTTGTGAGCCCATCAAGGGAGAGGATGATTTTATCCACATCAATTGCTGTTGAGACAAGTTTTATGTTAGCGAATTAGCTCTTACGGTCGGAATATCCTCACGCGGTGGTTGTTGCTGTCGGCTACGTAGATGGAGCCGTCGGAGGCGACTTCGCAGCCGTGTGGGCGGTCCATGCCGGCGGCCGTGGCAGGGCCGTCGTCTCCGTGTCCGCCTAGCTGACCTCCCGCGATGGTGGTTACGACGCGGGTAACGGCGTCTATGCGGCGTATGGCGTGGTTCTCGGTATCGGTGACGATAATGTTGCCCTGGGAGTCGCAGCGTATGCCCTTAGGCCCGGCCCATGTGGACTCAATGGCGGGGCCGCCGTCTCCTGTGTAGCCCAACTCCGCGTTCGCGCCCGCGACGGTGCCCATGATTCCGTCCGAAGTGACGACGCGCACGCCATTGCCCTCTCGCTCGGCGATGTAGGTATTACCGGAGGCGTCCATGCACACAGCGCGCGCTCCAAGGATACTGGCCTCGGTCGCCGGCAGGCCGTCTCCGCCTCGAACCTTCTCGCCGTTTCCGGCGAAGGTTGTGATGGTGCCGGACGCGATGTCCAGACGTCGGACGCGCTGGTCCTGGATGTCGGCTATGAGCAGGCCGCCCTTGCCGTCCAGGAAGCAGTCGTTTGGCTCGCGCATCTGGGCCCCGTTACCTGGGCAGCCGTCGCCTGAGAAGCCTGGCTCGCCGGTTCCTGCCACGGTCGTGATGATGCCACTGGCATCCACTTTGCGGACTACGGCGTTCAGGCGGTCAACGATGTACACGCTGCCGTCGGAGTCTATCGCGAGCGAGTAGGGTTCGTACATCGTGGCTTCGGTGGCCGGTCCGCCGTCGCCGGAGTAGCCAGCCTCACCCGTCCCCGCGATGGTGGTGATGATACCCGTTTCGGCGTCCACACGGCGGACGATGTGGTTGGTGGCTTCGCAGACGTACAAGTTGCCCGCGTCGTCGAAGGCGCACATGAAGGGCTCGCGCATCAGCGCATCGGAGGCGGGGCCTCCGTCGCCTGAGTAGCCACCCTCGCCGGTACCGGCGAATGTAGTTATGATTGGCGATTCGTCCGAGTTCATTTCTTCTCCCAATCAGTATTGCATCTAATTGTTCTCGACATACACAGACGGCCCCAACTCCCTAGATTGCCGCTTTCGGAGACCCTTGCGAAACTCGGATATGGTAGTCCGAGTGGGTCAGGGAGTCGGCAATCCCAAACTGTACGCACCCCGTCCCCGCCCCTAGATTCCCGTTTTCACGGGAATGACGGTGGTTATGCAAAGGTATCCTTTCGCGGGAATGACGGTAGATGTAAACACAGCTTAGTAGGGCTGGCCGAACTTTTCGGTGTGGGCTATGTCGGAGAGGGACTTGCGGTTCTTGCGTCCCATGCTTCCGCGTCGCTCGTTGGCCCTGTATCCGAATGGGAGGACGGTGACCAACTCGAAGGCTTCCGGTATGCCGAGAAGTTCCTTGACGCGGCGGTTCTGCTCGGCGACGCGGAGGCCGACGAAGCAGGTGCCGAGTCCCTCTTCCCAGCCGACTAATTCCATCTGCTGGAGGGCGCGTCCGGTGTCGAGGTCGGGCCTGTCGGCGTTGTCCATGGCTATGGCGATTGCCATAGGAGCATCGGCGACGAAGCGTCCGCTGGACGCTATGCTTCCTATCTGTCTCAGTGTGTCTTTGTCCCTGATCACTATGAAGTGCCAGGGCTGGAGGTTGCGCGAGCTTGGCGCCCATTGCGCCGCCGTCAGCAGCTTCTCCACGACCTCATCCGGCACCGGATCGTCGGTGAACTCTCTAACGGTCAGCCGACTTCTGACTGCATCGTAAACGCTCATGTTCAGACCTCCATGCGCTCGTTTCGGGAGCGCTCATTTATCTCTATTTATAATGCCACAGGTGGCAACAGGCGGGTTGACTGGTGACTAACAGGTGAAAAAGTCACCTGCTACCACCTGCTATTCACCTGCGTTAGCCACGGGGAAAGTTTTTCCTTCCCTCCAGACCTTTGGTACATAATCTTTGGTTTATGCACCGGAGTGCCTGGAAGTGAGCTAAACATGGGGTTACTTTAGCACATATAAGCCACGGGTGTATAGGGAATGATGGAAAGCATCAGGGTCTTTTCATTATCCAGCGCTCGTATATTCGAAGAGGTGTAATTGCCCTCATCCTAACCTTCTCCCGTCAAGGGCTGAGAGGGGTAGGCATTTTACCCTCACCCTAACCCTCTCCCAGAGGGAGAGGGGATCTATTGACTGGAGGTCTTAGCTGGTTGGACATTTACCTACCCTTGTGAGCCCTGAGGGAGAGGGGACTTTCTACCTACATTCATAGCCGATTTGCTCATTTACCTCCCCCTGTGAGCCCTGAGGGAGAGGGGATTCCAACATACAAATGACGAGAGACGGTTCGGAACCGCTGGATGCTCGCTTTCGCGGGCATGACGGTGGCTGCATAAGGGTCTTGACTCTCAGGAATGACGGAGGGAAGCGTGGCGGGGTGTATAATGGCGGGACTATGCCGGCATATCCGCATATAGAGAGTTATCGCGCGAGGCTGGAAGAGCTTATCGAGTTCGGGGGCTCGGACAGCGAGCTGAATATCAGGGACGCCTTCCAGGGCTGCCTGTCGGCGTACTGCCGCGATCACAGGGAGAGGCTCGCGCTCGTCCCGGAGCTAAGGGCGGCGAACAACATTATCCCGGACGGGACGGTGAAGGACTCGCTGCGGATGGCGCGGGGATATTGGGAAGCGAAGGACTCTCACGACGATCTGGACGCGGAGATCCAAAGCAAATTCAACAGCGGCTACCCACGCGACAACATCATCTTCGAGGACTCGCAGACGGCGGTACTCATCCAGAATCGCGAGGAGGCGATGCGGGCGGACATGAGCCGTCCGGGGGAGCTGCACCGCCTGATCCGGCGCTTCCTGGACTACGAACTGCCGGAGATCGAGGAGTTCAGACAGGCGCAGGAACAGTTCAAGAGTGACCTGCCGTCGGTGATCGGAAGCCTGCGTGAGGCGGTGGAACAGGCGGAGTCGGAGAATAGGGATGATACAATCTTAATCCGAAGACTTTAGGAGCGAGTATATCCCAATATGCCGCAAGGACAGGACGAGGTAAATACCGGAATGCAGCGTGAGACGATTGTTCATTCTGAATTCGCACAGAACTTTAATGCCTATGCAGAGGGAGAACGCATCTCGCCAATGTTCTTTTCTGGAGATGCCGCAACTGTGCTGCGTGAGATTCCTAAAGAATCTATAGATTTCTGTATGACCAGTCCCCCATATTGGGGAAAGCGTGAGTATGAAAATGGCGGAATCGGACTTGAGTCGGATTTCAATGAGTACCTTGCAAGACTAGCCGAAGTATTCAGGGAGGTGAAACGTATTCTTAAGCCCACGGGCTCATTCTGGTTAAACATGGGAGACGCATATTACAAGAAGGCCTTACTGGGTCTGCCGTGGCGGTTAGCGATACTCTTGACTGATGAGCAGAAGTGGATTTTAAGAAATAGCGTAATTTGGAATAAAGTCAAAGGCAGCCCTGACAATACGCGGGATCGTCTGAGAAACATACATGAGAATGTCTTTCATTTCGTCAAGACTCCACGGGGATATTACTATGACGCCGATGCCATAAGGACCACCCCGAAAGAGGCAAGAGTTGTGAATGGTTCTATTGTATCTGCCACTGGCGTGAGTGGAGTACGTTACAGAAGACAAATCGAACTTTCGTCAGATTTGTCCGTTTCCGAAAAAGAAGCCGCTTTATCAGGGCTACAATCGATGCTTGAACGCATCGAGTGTGGTGAGGTGGCCGACTTTCGTATGATAATTCGGGGGCGGCAACGCACCACTCATTCTCCGTCAGGAAGAGTTTCGGGACGAGCGCGCGAGCTACAGGAAAAGGGATTCTACTTCTTGCAATACCATCCGAAGGGCGCAAAGCCGAGCGACGTTTGGGAGATAATACCTGAGGATTCACAGGGACGGCGACTTCACTTTGCAGCATATCCTGAGGACATATGCCGTATCCCGCTACTTGCTTCTTGTCCAGCTGACGGCATTGCTCTGGATCCGTTCTGCGGAACCGGAACTACTATGCGAGTGTCTTCTATCCTAGGACGTAAGTCCATCGGCATAGACATTTCCAATGACTACCTAATAGAAGCTCACGATCGCTGTGTATCGCTGTTATGAGTAAAATTGCAGAACTCTTTGCCGTTCCCACACGAAACGCCGCGGATGTCGATTGGGCGACACTGGTTGAGAATCAACAGTGTCCATACATATCTCGGAAGTGCATCAAAGTTAGGAAAAGCGAACCCGATGTCTCGATCGGAACTTGCTCAGTGTATTACGGAAGATCAGAGGACCAGATTCTCATATGCCCAAATAGGCTATTGATCCGAAGGCAGATATTCACAGATTGCCTTCACTTACTGACTCTACACGAACCAGGCAATGAACTGCACCTGATTCCTGAAGTCTCCATTCCAGGAGGCAGCGTCGATTATTTTCTCGTATCTGTGAATCGCCGTAGAGTGCAAGACTTCGTTGGCATTGAACTTCAAACTCTCGATACTACAGGTACAGTCTGGCCGGAGCGCCAGAGATTCCTTGACAGTGTAGGATTAGCAACAGATTCGCGTGATGTCATATCCACCAAGCGTTTCGGCATGAATTGGAAAATGACCGCGAAAACAATACTGATTCAGCTTCATCACAAAACTCAAACACTGGAATTCCTGAACAAGCATCTTGTGTTGGTAGTCCAAGACATATTCCTAGATTATCTCAAGCGAGAATTTCAATTTGACCATTTGGACAGCCCAAAACTGGGCCATCCGATGCACTTTCATGCATATGGGCTTAATGAATCATCCACTGGACCTGCGAGCATGAACTTACGAGAGCGACTCAGCACTGACGCGAATGGCATAGCTAAGTGTTTAGCAGGCTGCAGAAAAATGCTGTGTAGGCGGTTTCCACTGGGTCGTTGGAGTA
>VXRN01000065.1 GCA_009838465.1 Dehalococcoidia bacterium | reverse complement strand
CTGCGGGGCTTCTCCGGCCGGCGCGTGGGTTTGGGAAGACGCGGGCGGGGGCTGAGTGGGTGCGTGAGCGGATAAGCAGCGGCGAGGGAGGAAGAATCGCGCTGGTTGCTCCGACGCCGGATGATGTTCGGAATGTGATGGTGGAGGGTGTGTCGGGTCTGCTGCGGGTGTCGCCGCCTTGGTTCATGCCGAAGTATGAGCCGTCGAAGCGGAAGCTGACGTGGCCGAACGGGGCGACTGCAATGGGTTTTTCGAGCTATGAGCCGGACAGGCTTCGCGGGCCGCAGTTCGATACGGCGTGGTGCGACGAACTGGCGTCTTGGAAGAACGCGCGGGAGACGTGGGACAATCTTCAGTTCGGGCTGCGGCTTGGGAAGAGTCCGAGGTGCGCGGTGACGACGACTCCGAAGCCGATAAGTCTGCTGAGGGAGTTGAAGGACAGGGAGGACGTTATGGTGACGAGGGGTTCAACTTATGAGAACAGGGAGAATCTGGCGAGTGAGTATATCGAGCATATCAGGCGGCGATATGAGGGGACTCGGACGGGACGCCAGGAGATATACGCGGAGCTTCTGGATGAGTCGGAGAGCGCGCTGTGGAAGCGGGAGTGGATCGAGGTGGCGCGGGTACGCGAAGCGCCGGAGTTGAGTCGGATAGTGGTGGCGGTGGACCCGGCGGTGTCGTCGCGGTCGTCTTCGTCGGAGACGGGGATCGTGGTCGCGGGGGCGGATGAGGACGGGCACGCCTATGTGTTGGAGGACGCTTCGGGGCAGATGTCGCCGGATGGCTGGGCAAGGCGGGCGACAGGGATGCTGGACAAGTACGGAGCGGATCGGATTATCGGCGAGTCGAATAACGGGGGCGACCTGGTGGAGCATACTGTCAGGACGGCCTACGAGGACCGGATTGTGCCGTATAAGTCGGTACACGCGAGCCGTGGGAAGTATGTGAGGGCGGAGCCGGTGTCGGCTTTGTATGAGCAGGGGAAGGTGCATCACGTCGGGGGGCTGGACTCGCTTGAGGACCAGATGTGTATCTGGTCGCCCGGGTCGGATGGTTCTTCGGACAGGCTGGACGCGCTGGTGTGGGCGGTGACGGAGTTGCTTCTGAATAGGACGGGAGTGTGGCTATGGGTGTAGGGGAATCAATTAACAATTGGCAATTAGGAATTATCAATTAGGAATTGGGAGTTTGGGATGGCAGAGGTTCGTTCGGTTTATTGTGATGATTGTGGGCAGGAGAAGATGGCGGAGGTGCGGGATGGGAAGGTGGTTATCGTGGACAGGCGGCATGGTCGGAGGCACGTGGCGGTGATACCGCTGGGGCGGGGGAAGGTATCGGAATCAGGATAGGCAGGGCATCGGTTCTATCCATGAAGGGCACGAAGGTAGTGGGTAGCTGTGTATTGCGCTGGGTACCGAACGGAGTTGGGGGCTTGCTCAGCGCACGGATTGGAGAGCGTTCTATGGATACCGCATCGCGCGCGTCCATCGTTGCTTGACGAAATTTGTTACAATAAGTATTCTGCGTCGTGAGCAAGGAGCGTCGAAGGTCAATGGCATACCCAAACTTAACTCAGGAACTGTTGCGTAGTATTCACTACCCTGAGCCGATATACCCGTCTGTTGCCGACGAACACTTCAGACAGGCCATTCGGTCTATCTTGGCATTGTATGAAAGAGGGGTTATAGACTCCGAACACCGAGATAGGCTAATCAAGGAAATCATCACCGCCATAGTATCGCGTAGGGTTGAACAGATGGTGGATGATATGACCCATGCTATCCTATCCGTATCAAATGAGCCTCGTCTGACGCAGGCATCAAGTGGTTACCCGCTAGGGATGATAGGCCCCGTACCAACACCTGCATCCATGCCGCCCCCTGTACTTCATCCACAGGTACACCAAGGAGGTTGGCGTGAGTAACGAGCGAGAAACGGGTCAAACGGATAGCGAAGAGACATCATCTCAACTTTCCCCACAGCCAGACACATTGCCTATGTCAGGCCTGCCTGACATGGACGACTCTGAAATCGGGCATATAGGAAGGAGTGATGCGTCGGGAAGTAATGATGGGTATGGGGCCGATGGTCCATCCCTTAGCTGACAAAATCACGTCAGAGCATATTACTTCCATGATTGACCATTCACGCGAAGAGTCAGCTTTGGAGAGTAGCGATTCCCGTCATGCAAGAACATCGTATCTTCTCTTTGCGGTCGGGGTCGTTTTGTTAGTAGGGATACTTGTAGTCGTACTGGTGCTTCTTAACGAAAGCGCATTAGTTCAGACTATACTTTGTTTGCTCGGAGGACTCGCGGCGGGAGGCGTTGGAGGATATGGGTTCGGGAAATCTCAGGGTAGCCGTTAAATCGCTCTGAGAAGGTACGCACCACAATTTGACGTGTCTGGAAGTCTGGACATATCCTCGACGCACTCAAGAATATCGCTCTGTATTCGTATTCTGACGATGGTCGCCAAGAAGCCATCGGCATTTGTCTTGTCCACGACGCAAAACACAATCGAGGGCCAGGTCGGTGAGTTACGGGGCGAGATTGGGGAGTTGAGAGGTGAGGTAAACGGGCTGAAGAGCCGGATGGATGATATGCACCGCCTGATGATGGTGGTGATCGGAGTGGCGGGCGGTGGTCTGATTACGGCTCTGGTCAGCCTGGTGGTTCAGTTGGTGAAGTAGGGGCTGGAGCTCTGCCAGATGGCGCGGGCAGACGGTATTTAGAGGCCGTCTCCGGTTTGCGGGGGCGGTTTTGTTTTGGTTTTTTTGATGGTGAAGCAGGTTTAGCTCGGATGGCTTGGGCAGGTATGATTGGATGGGATTCTTCGATTGTCCGGTTTGATTTCCGAATGACGGGCAACTACAAGGGTTCCCCCTACGGAGCGTTACGCGATCTCGCCATGCGAGAGGACGTAGTCGCTTGGGGCTAAGGATCGAAAGATTCTGAGTATGACCGGGTGGTTTCGACGAATACTTGGCAGTAAGCATCATCAGTCGTGGGGCGAGCAGAGTGAAGTTTAGTGTATTTCTGTTGGTCTCATTGGTCGTAGGGGCTTTTCTGGTAGTGGCCTGTGGTCTGGGCAATGATGAGGAAGATGCAGGTGTGTTCGTCCGTGAGCGGGAACTGCCAGCGCAGCCCCCCACACCGGAGCAGGCTCCGACTATTGAGGCAATGCCTGGACCTGCGCCGACCCCGAAGCCACCTGCGACTCCCCAATCGGCCCCTCCGGCTCAGACAGTTCCACCGAGGCCGACGGCGATACCGGAGGCAACTCCTCTATCGCTGGCCGGGCGTATCACGCCGACCGCTACGCCCACACCATGGCCCACGCCAACGCCGATACCTCAAACGGCCAGGAACGCACAGATGTCGGAGCTAGAAGCGGAGTATAGAGTGAGGTGTCTGCACTACGTGAGAGAGGTGACACAGCCGGTCACCTACGCGGAGTTCAGGGATCTCGATCCTGACAACATGACCGATCTGGAGAGAGTGCTATGGGGACAGATAGACGGTATGCACAGGTTGTACTGCCAGGACTACTGGAGCGAGCCGCTGTCGGCGCAGAATGCCCACAAGCGCAACAATTCGTACTGGAATGAATGCTATCGGGGACTGTGGCACAACCGAGAGAATTATCTTCAGTATGAGGAGTACAGGTGGGACCAGTATTCGCGTATCGCAAACTGGCTTGATATACCCGGTGACGATCTACTTCATATGTCGCCCAGGCCGCTGGACCTCGTGATGATTGCATGGGAACGGGAGCAGAGGGGTTACGAACCCGAGCCTGCGGACGAGTGGTACAGGATACTTGAGGCGTGGCCTTCCGCAGATGACGATTACATGGTCAATTTCAGGGTGGGACGAAATAGCGATGCTGACGAGTGCGTTTACTACTATCCGCAGTTGTTCACAGGACGCTGGATACCTCTCGACACGGCGATCACCAGACAGGAGATACAGGAGAGTCGGCGCTTCGCCACTCCAACTCCGATGCCTTCCGAAATGCGGCGATGGATCAGTCAGAAAGACAGGCCGGTTTTCAGGGGGAACTAAAAGGGTTGATACCCGGTGGGCGTCTGTGCAGGCTCTGTGAAGGGTATGGAAGGTCAGGGGGCGAGGATGGTTTTGCGGAGGATGTCGTTGACGCGGGTTTTCCAGTTAGGGTCGCTTTTTTCGAGGCGACGGACGAGGTGGGCGTCCAGAGGAATGGAGACGTGTTCTATCATGGGGATCTTCTTGCCCTGAGCGCGGGCTCGGCGATGCGCTTTGACGAGGTCGGGGTCGACTTCTATGGCGGGGCGGGCGCGGGCAAACCAGTCGGCATCGAGTTCGAAGGAGTCGGGGTCTCGGGCGATACCGGCGTTGATGGCGGTTTCTTCACCGTACTTTTCTTCTATTTCGGTGAAGGTCATGTCGCTGGCGGCGAGTTGGGCGAATGAGAGGCGTTGGGCGGCGGCTAGACCACGCTCTTTAGCACCCCATTCAGCCATGATGTCGGCGTATTTATCGAAGGGCAGGCTGTCTAAATAGTCCGTATCGTTTATATCAATATGGGCGTATATGTCTTTCATAGTGTCTTCTCTCCCTTCGGGAGGGTCTGCGTAGGCTGATGATTCTGCGCCTGTTGTCGCGTTCAGTGTAGATTACGGTGTAGAGCCGGTCTCTGAGATAGCTGATGGCAATGTAGCGCAATTCGTTTTCGCGCGGACTTGGCTCGGTCACCGCATTGTCCCAGTCGAAATCTAAAATAGCCTCAAAGTCAATTTCGTGCTTGGCGAGGTTGGAGAGGCGCTTGTCTTCGTCCCATTCGTATGATTCGTATGGCATGGGTGTATTGTATAGTGAATCGGGGAACGGGTGAAGGAGTTGGATCCCGTATCAGTTTGGTTAGGTAGGGAGTCACCCCCATCCTAGCCTTCCCCCATCAAGGGGGAAGGGACTCTTGCAATCGTCTCCGGGGTGTTCGTTGACCGTGATTTTTGGCTTGTGATATAATGCGCAAGCTATTGAGGAGGCCCTTGATGGGAGGGCGGAAACTGGCCTTGGCCTTTCAACTTCTGGGCGTAGGCTGGTTCGTCGCCATGTGTATAGGCGGCGGGGCTGCCGGAGGATTTTTGCTTGACCGGCAGTTCGGGCTGAGCCCGGCTCTTACCCTGACGGGGCTGTTTATCGGAATAGCGGTCGCGGTTATCGGTATGTACCGGATGTTGATGGCGATTCTGAGAGGATCGGAATGAGGGATTATTTGCCCTCACCCCCGTATCGTGGTACGGGGCAGGCTCTAGTCCTCTCCCAAGGGGAGAGGGGATAAACAAGAGATAGGGGACATTAAAGTTGCTGCGTAACCCAAGAACGCTGCTGATACTGGCGATAGGGTTGGTAGTATTTATAGTCGCCATACTTGGCGGGGCATTGGGCAAGGCTTTCGGCCTCGGTTTTCTGGGAACGCCGCTGGCGGCGATAGCCATTCCCGCCGAACCGATGTACCCGGACGTCCCAATTACCAATACGATGGTCGCGACTTGGATCACGATTGTCGTCCTGCTGATAGTTACTCTTATGGTGAGAAGCAGGCTCACCGAAGTTCCCGGCAGATTCCAGGGCCTTGTCGAAGTGGTCCTGGAATTTTTCTTGAACCTGGCGGAGAGCATAGCCGGACGTGAGCGCGCCAGACGCTTCTTCCCGCTGGTGATGACGATATTCCTGTTCATCGTCACGGCGAACTGGATAGGGATTCTGCCCGGGGCCGGCACCATCGGCTGGATAGAGAGCACCGAATACATCGCCGACCACTACTACACCGACGCGGAAGGCAACGTCAATACTGCGAAATTAGATAAAAAGGAGATCCAAGTCTTCCAAGGCGAGGGGCCCGTCGCCCTGGCCATGCCTGGCTCCATCGCAGACAAGACCACTGTCAAGGAGTGGGAGAAAGGTCCGCAGGACGGCAATACCGCCGGAATCCTGGTCCCGTACTTCCGCGGCGCTAACACCGACCTCAACATGACGCTGGCCATAGCGGTCGTCGCGATGGTGATGGTGCATGTATGGGGGTTCAGCGCGCTGGGCTTCGGACACCTGGGCAAGTACATCAACTTCAGGGAAGGGCCGATTGGCTTCTTCGTGGGTCTCCTGGAAGGGATTTCGGAGATCGCGAGGCTGATCAGCTTTACGTTCCGCCTGTTCGGGAACATATTCGCGGGCGAGGTGCTGCTGGCGGCGATGATCTTCCTGATCCCGCTGATCGGCATCATCCCGTTCCTGGGCCTGGAGCTTTTCGTGGGGATGATCCAGGCGTTCATATTCGCCATGCTGACGCTGGTGTTCGCCACGGCGGCGACCACGGCGCATGGAGGCGATCATCATTGATGAAATTGGAAATGGATGGTGTCGGAGGTAATCACCCCCATCCTAACCTTCCCCCGTCAAGGGGGAAGGGACTTATGGAAGCGATCTTTCCCCGTCAAGGGGGAGGGATTATGCAGAGGCAAGAGTCGAGGCTCTTGCAGGCACAGACAATAAAGGAGTAGAGGAATGGAAGGAGATATTCTGAACATAGGGGCGGGACTTGCCATTGGAGTCGGCGCCATAGGCCCGGGTATCGGCATTGGGATACTGGCTTCGAAGGCAATGGAGGCTCTGGGCAGGAACCCGGACGCCGCCGGTCCCATCCAGCAGAACATGATCCTGGCCATCGCGTTCACGGAGGCCATCGCCATCTACGCCCTGGTCGTCGCGATCATCATCAAGTTCGTCTAACCGTCCCGTGAGGGAGTGCTCGCCGAGGCTCGGAAGCGGGTTAGAGGTGTGAAGGTATGGAGGCGCTGGGAATCAACTTACCCGGCTTGGTTACACAGTTGATCAGTTTCGCTATTCTAGGGGCCTAGGGGCTATCTCATACCTCGTTGGGAGCCGTGTGATTTCACCCTCACCCTAACCCTCTCCCGTCAAGGGAGAGGGGACTTATGTAATCATCTCTCTGGACGGCGTAGGCACATCGGAAGTTGGAAGAAGGTTCAGGTGAAGGCATGGAAGCCATTGGAATCAACGTAACCGGCCTGATCACGCAGTTGGTCAGTTTCGGCATTCTGTTCGGCATTCTCGCGTTTTTGCTGTACAAGCCGGTCATCAGGATGCTGGACGAGCGTTCGGAGCGGATAAGGGAGAGCCTGGAGGCGTCGGAGCGTGCTCAGGCGGAGGCGGCAAGTTCGCGCGAGGAGACGCAGAGGCAACTGGATGAGGCGCGAGCCGAAGGCCAGCAGCTCATCGCTCAGGCGCGAGAGGTGGCGGACAGATTCCGCGAGGAAGAGCTTGCGAAGGCGCGCGAGGACATCACGGCGGAGCGCACGCGGGCAGAGGCGAACATCCAGCGCGAGCGCGACGCGGCCATCGAGGACCTACGGCGCGAGTTCTCCGGTCTGGCGATTGTGGCAGCGGAGCGCGTGATACGACGGTCGCTGGATGAGTCGGACCACAATGAATTGATACAGCAGGTGTTGGAAGAGGGTGCGCAGACGAATGGGCGCAGCTAGTGGTTCAACATTATTGAAATGACGGCTTATCTACCCTCACCCTAGCCCTCTCCCAAGGGGAGAGGGGATAAATCGGAATCCGATGTCTGGCAATGGAGGGGGCGAACCTGATCACCCCCATCCTAGCCTTCCCCCATCAAGGGGGAAGGGACTTAATGGAAGCGACCTATCCCCATCAAGGGGGAAGGGGCTTTTTGAAATCATCTAAAGAGAAGGTAGAGTAAATGCCCACCGCATCGGCAATAAGGTACGCCAAGGCAGTGTTTCAGTTGGCCGTAGAGCGCGACGAGCTGGAGAACTGGCTGGAGGACCTTACCCAGCTTGCGGATTCCGTGACGAACCAGGAGTTCAGCGAGGTTCTGTCGGCTCCGCGCGTTCCGTCGGACCAGAAGGAGCGGATAGTTCGCGACGCGCTGGGTTCCGCAGTCGGGCCGCTGGCACTGAACCTGATGTTCCTGCTTACGAGCAGGGGGGCGATACACAGTCTTCCTGAGATCGCGGACAGGTACCAGGAGATGCTGGACGCTCACAGGGGAATAGAACGCGCCGAGGTGGTGTCCGCCGTGCCGCTGGACGACGCTCAGCGGGACAGTGTGGCGGATATGCTGGCGCGGACGTCGGGCAAGGAGATACGGCTCTCGACGCGGGTTGATCCCGAAATACTGGGCGGTATGGTGATTCGAGTGGGGGACAGGGTGATGGACGGGAGCGCTCGGACGCGACTTCAGGCCATGCGACGGGAGATGGCGCAGAGGCGCTGAATTAGTTGCGGGTGTCCGCAAGAGACAGGGGCGCCCACAAGGGACGCCACCACGAAAGATGAAGCGCGTGAGAACCGTATAAGTTCAGCGCAGATAGTCAATCATGGGTGGAGGGAGTCGAATCTGATCACCCCCATCCTAGCCTTCCCCCGTCAAGGGGGAAGGAACTTATAATGAACAGACAGCTATGGGTTGAGGGGGTCGAATCTGATCACCCCCATCCTAACCTTCCCCCGTCAAGGGGGAAGGAACTTATAATGAACAGACAACGTTCCAGGGGAGGCCGAAATGGCGGTCAGAGGTCAGGACATAGCTTCGGTCATACGGAGCCAGATCGAGAACTGGGAACAGCAGCTTGAGACGGTCAACGAAGGCACCGTGATAGAGGTGGGCGACGGCGTTGCCCAGGTTCACGGGCTTTCGGGCGCGGCTTACACCGAGTTGTTGGAGTTCGAGGGCGGCGTCATGGGAATGGCGCTGAACCTGGAAGAGGACTCGGTCGGCACGGTCATCATGGGCGATCCGCTGGCGGTCAAGGAAGGCTCCAGGGTACGCAGCACGGGTCGCATCGTGGAGGTTCCGGTCGGCGACGGGCTTCTAAGCCGAGTGGTCGGCGCGCTGGGCGAGCCGCTGGACGGCAAGGGTCCGATAGAGTCCTCCGGGACGAAGCCCGTGGAGGTGGTGGCCCCGGACGTCTCGACGCGAATGTCGGTTGACACGCCCGTGCAGACGGGAATCAAGGCGGTTGACGCGATGATTCCGATAGGGCGGGGTCAGCGTGAACTCATCATCGGCGACCGCTCGACCGGTAAGTCGGCGATTGCGCTGGACACGATAATCAACCAGCGCGGCGGCGACCTTATCTGCATATACGTCGCAATCGGGCAGAAGGCGAGCAAGGTGGCGCAGACGGTCGCCATGCTGGAGCAGAATGGTGCGATGGAGCATACCATCGTGGTGGCCGCGAACTCGGCGGACCCGGCTCCGCTTCAGTACCTGGCCCCATACGCGGGCTGTGCGATGGCGGAGCACTTCATGGACCAGGGACAGGACGCGCTGATAGTTTATGACGACCTTTCGAAGCACGCATGGGCGTACCGCGAAATGTCGCTTCTGCTGAGGCGGCCTCCGGGACGTGAAGCCTATCCGGGCGACGTCTTCTACCTGCACAGCAGACTGCTGGAGCGCGCGGCCAAGTTGGACGACGAGCATGGCGGAGGCTCGATAACGGCGCTGCCGATCATCGAGACGCAGGCGGGCGACGTTTCGGCCTATGTTCCGACGAACGTCATATCCATTACGGACGGCCAGATATATCTGGAGACGGAGCTTTTCAACTCCGGCATACGCCCGGCGGTGAACGCGGGGCTGTCAGTGTCGCGCGTGGGAAGCTCTGCGCAGACGCGGGCGATGAGAGCAGTCGCGGGAACGCTGAGGCTGGACCTGGCGCAGTACCGCGAGCTCGTTACGTTCGCGCAGTTCGGGACGGCGGACCTTGATCCGGCGACCAGAAGGCAGCTGGAGCGCGGTCAGCGGGCGACGGAGGTTCTGAAGCAGGGGCAGAGCGTCCCGCTCCCCATGGAGAAGCAGGTTGCTATCATGCATGCGCTGGTGAACGGTGCGCTGGACGATGTTGAGATAGCCAGGGTCATACCGTTCGAGGATGCGTTCCACAGCTATATGGACGCGAATCATGCCGACCTCCTGGCGACGATACGGGAAGAGAGAATCATCAGCGACGAGTCCGGCGAGGCGCTGAACGCGGCGGTCCAGGATTTCAAGGATACGGTGCCGTACTAGGGGTGATACTGGTGGGAGTCGGGTGTTTTCACCCTCACCCTGAGGGAGAGGGGATTAAAGAGGCACTCTCAAGCGTGAGCCAGTATATATGAGACGGGTTGTAGTCAATACGGGATTTATAGCTTGGAGAACACCGAGAAGCGCGTCAGCAGGGAGGTGTGGACATGACACCATCGAGTGAGTCAATCGCGCTTGCCAAACTCAAGGAGACGCATAAGGCAGAGTACGAATTCTATCTAAAGCACGCCAAGAAGAATCGAATCGGAGACTGGAAGGAACTTCCTGGTTTCCCTGTCAAGTTGCAGTCGTTTTGCCTGTCTGAGTACATAGAAGCGGCCTTGGCGATAGCGGAGTATGAGCCTGAGGATGATGTGATCATCGCCAGGGTACCCGGTGTAAACGCGAGTTATTTTACTCAGGGTGAGGATTACGAGGACGCGAAAGAGATGCTGGCGGACGCCATAGAAGGCAGTGTTGTTTTTGCTCTGCAAATGGGCTGGGAAGTTCCGCCCATACCCGGCTCAAAGGTGAAAATGGAAATTGTCGAGATTGACACCGCTTAGGTCGCGTGAAGTTATTCGTCGTCTCAGAGCGCTTGGATACCGCGGCCCCATGTCAAGAGGACGGCATCGGCAGATGTATAATCCACGAACCGGACAACGTATCCCGATACCTATGCACGGCAGCAGAGATATAAGCGTTGGATTGATTAGAGATATAATCCGCAGAGCGGGAATATCGAGGGAAGAGTGGAATTCGCTTTAGGCGGATGGAGTAAGGACAGGGACCGAGGAACATGGTCGCAAGCGTAAGGCAGCTAAGACGGCGGATTCGCAGTGTGGAGAATACTGCGAAGATAACTAAAGCTATGTCCATGATAGCGGCGTCGAAGATGCGGCGCGCGCAGGAAGCGGCTCTGAGCGGCAGGCCGTACTCGGATGACCTGAATATGATGCTGGCGCATCTGGCGGCGCAGCCAGTGGAGGACGAGGACAACATCCATCCGCTGCTCAAGACGCGCGAGGTGGAGAGGGTGGAGGTGATCGTCATCACGCCGGACAGGGGTCTGACAGGCGGGCTGAATTCCAATATCAATCGCGCGGCGGGCCAGTTTATCTCGGACTATGGCGACAACGCGCGGGTCATCGCGGTGGGGAAGAAGGGGCGCGACTTCATGGTGAGGTACGGCGTGAACGTCCGCGCCGTGTTCACGGACATCAGCGACAGGCCGTCTATCCTGGACGTGACCCCAATCGCGCACCTGGCGGTCGAGTCATACGAGTCGGAAGAGGTTGACGCGGTGTATGTGGCATACGCGAAGTTCATCAACACCACGGCGCAGAACGCAGTGGTAGAACAGCTTCTTCCCGTGCAGCCGTCGGAATTGCGTCCGCAGGAACAGGTCGGGTATATATACGAACCGAGTCCAGCGGATGTGCTGGCGGAGCTTCTGCCTCGCTACATGGAGATGCAGATTTTCCACGCGCTTTTGGAAGGTATCGCATCTGAGCAGTCCGCCAGGATGGTCGCGATGAGAAGTGCGACGGACAACGCGAATGCGATGATCGAGGACCTGACGCTTGTGATGAACAAGGCGCGGCAGGAATCTATTACGACTGAACTTCTTGATATTGTTGGCGGTGCGGCGGCGGTGGAGGCGTAGGATATGTGGGGATTCACCCTCACCCTAGCCCTCTCCCTGAGGGAGAGGGGATTTTGACGACGAGTGAGGAGGGTTCACCCCCATCCTAACCTTCCCCCATCGAGGGGGAAGGGACTTTGATGACGAGTGGTAAGTGCCCTGAAACGGGAGAGTTGAACAACATGGCAAACGGAAAGATCACCCAGGTTATCGGAACAGTCGTGGACGTGGAATTTCCACCGGAAGATATGCCCGCGATCTTCAACGCGCTCGAGACCGAGATCGCCGGCGACAAGCTGGTCCTCGAAGTCGAACAGCACGTAGGGAACAACTGGGCGCGCTGTCTTGCGCTCGGGCCGACAGAGGGCCTGATCAGAGGCGTAGATGTCCTGGATACGGGAGCGCCGGTGGCGGTGCCAGTGGGCGACCCGACGCTGGGTCGGCTGTTCAACTGCCTGGGGCAGACGCTGGACAATCTGGAAGAGATAGACGGCGGAGACAACTGGCCGATCCATCGCGAGCCACCCAGCTTCGAGGAGCAGGCGACCGAGATCGAGATGCTCGAGACGGGCCTGAAGGTCATGGACCTGATAACGCCGTTCACCAGAGGCGGAAAGGTCGGCGCGTATGGAGGCGCGGGCGTCGGAAAGACGGTCGTAATCCAGGAGCTCATTCGCAACATCGGGACGGTCCACCAAGGCGTGTCGGTGTTCGCGGGCGTGGGCGAGCGTTCGCGCGAAGGGAACGACCTCTGGCACGAGATGCAGGAGTCGGGCGTTCTGAGCAACACGGTGCTGGTCTTCGGCCAGATGAACGAGCCTCCGGGGATTCGCGCGCGCGTCGCGCTCACCGGCCTGACGATGGCCGAATACTTCAAGGAAGAGCGCGGCCAGGACGTGCTGATGTTCATTGACAACGTCTATCGCTACATCCTGGCGGGTATGGAAGTGTCCGCGCTTCTGGGTCGTATGCCTTCGGCTGTGGGCTACCAGCCCACGCTGGCGACGGAGATGGGTGCGCTGGAAGAGAGGATCACGTCCTCCAGGAGCGGCTCGATCACCTCGTTCCAAGCGATATACGTGCCAGCGGACGACTACACCGACCCGGGCATCGTGACCACGTTCGGACACCTGGACGCGGTGGTGTCGCTCGACCGCGCGATTTCAGAGCAGGGCCTGTACCCGGCGGTTGACCCGCTTTCGAGCTTCTCCAGGATTCTGGAGCCTGCGGTCGTGGGGCAGGAGCACTACGACGTGGCTCGCGGGGTGCAGCAGGTGCTCCAGCGTTACAGCGACCTACAGGACATCATCGCGATTCTGGGAATCGAGGAACTGTCGGAAGAGGACAGGCTCACGGTGTCCCGTGCGAGGAAGGTGCAGAGGTTCCTATCGCAGCCGATGTTCGTGGCCGAGCAGTTCACCGGGCAGGAAGGCCGCTACGTGGCCATCCGGGATACGGTGCGCGGCTTCAAGGAAATCCTGGACGGAGAGTACGACGACCTGCCGGAGCAGGCTTTCTATATGGTCGGCCCGATTGAAGAGGCGGTCGAGAAGGCTGAGAGGATGCAGGCCGAGAATTAGTATAACCTTTAGAAGCTCCCTCCCCATTCGAGGAAAGGTAGGTGTTTACCCTCACCCTAACCCTCTCCCAGAGGGAGAGGGGACTTATGGAAGCGACATTTCCCCGTCAAGGGGTTGCGAGGGGTAGGTATTGAACTTGGATTGGCGAATTCACCCCCATCCTAACCTTCCCCCATCAAGGGGGAAGGGACTTTTGCCTACCCACTTGTGAGCCTTAGAGGGTGACAGACAACCAAGAGGCTTTTTGCCATGCCTGATATGACACTGGAAATCGTAACTGCCGAGAGGGTGGTGTATTCTGAGGAAATAGACTTTCTCGTGGCCCCCGGCTCGGACGGGGAGCTTGGGGTACTGCCCAGGCACGCCCCTCTGCTGACCACGCTCGACCCGGGCGAAATCAGGGTGACCGTGGGCGGCGAGGAGACGTATATGTTCGTCAGCGGCGGTTTCCTGGAAGTGCTTGGCAACAGGGTGACGATTCTCGCCAATGCAGCTGAACAGGCGGACGAGATTGACGAAGAGCGCGCCGAAATCGCGTTGCAGCGGGCGCAGGAACGAATCGTATCGGCCCCGGCGGACATGGACCTGGAACGGGCCCTGGCCTCGATGCGGCGGTCTGCTGCCAGGCTGGGGGTGGCGCGGCGCCGGCGACGGGCGAGGCGTGGGGATCAGCCGCCGCAGTAGGGTCGTTTCGAAGCCCGGCTGACCTTCAACGAGGCCGTCTTTGTGGCTGCGGGAAGAGTTAAGGGCAACCACAAGGGTTGCCCCTACGGTGTGGGGGAGTGTCGCTCGGTCTGGAAGGTCGAATGACGCCGAGAGAGTACGGTTCTCTATCTGTCCTTCAGGTAGAAGGTCATTGACTGGAGGGAGAGGACGGGGTCTATGTTTCGCACCACGATTCCCTCGGGTACGTAGGGCGCTATTGGGGCGTAGTTGAGGATGCCCTTGATGCCGTTGTCCACCAGTTGGTCTATGACCGTCTGGGCCTGCTCGGAGGGCACGGCGACTATGCCAATTGACACGCCCATGTTGTTGACTGCGTCTGCGAGTTCTCTCATGGGCCGCACCGTGAATTCCCCGACGCTGGTGCCTACTTGGTCATCGGAACTGTCGAAGGCCGCGACTATGGTGAATCCTTCAGGGGCAAAGCCGGTGTAGTTTATGATGGCGCGTCCGAGCCTTCCTACTCCCACCAGGCAGGCAGGCCAGTCTGTGGTCAGGCCGAGGATGTCGCGGAGTTCATCGAGCAGGACTCGAAGGCAGTAGCCGCGCCCCTGCTTTCCGAACTTTCCGAAGTAGCTCAGATCCTTCCTGATCTGCGCGGGCGTCATGTGGAGCCGTTCACCGATTTGCTGGGAACTGACTACCTCGACTCCCTCGCGCTGAAGTTGTAGCAATGCCCTTATGTACAGGGGTAGTCTCAGTACCACAACCTCAGGGACTTCGCTCGATTGCATAGAATTCCTCATAGAAATTTTTAATAGAGTATATAATCTTGAACGCCGATTGTGAATAGTGTAACTAAGGATGAGCACTCACCCTTATTTTTGTTGAGTGGGTGGTTTCACCATCATTC
>VXRN01000009.1 GCA_009838465.1 Dehalococcoidia bacterium | reverse complement strand
ACGGCGCGATGGAACGCCACTCCAGCAATACCTGGCAGCGAGAGGTAAGCCAGGGTGCGAACACCCTTACCATTGCGAACGGGCACGTCATTGACGCACTTCGCTTTGTGGCCGGCGACTTCGCGCGGGTGGCGTGCATGGTCAGCACCCAGGCAAAACAGTGGTACGAGACCGATACCCGTCAGTTTGTCGAGGTCACATCGCCGGACAATGTGAGGGTCAGTGGACAGTTGGAGAGCGGTGCGGCTGTGTCGGTCCATGTCGGGGCCGTCCCCTGGGCCGGTAGTGGATTTCGAATGGAGATCTATGGGCGGAAGGGCACGCTGGTTATCACGGGGAGTATCTCGTCCCAGCGCGGCGCGATGCTGAGAATACAGGGCGCGCGGGGAAGCCATGAGGTGCAGGACCTGGACATACCCGATCGTTTTATCTATGTGCCGTCCGACTTCCCCGCCGGAGACCCATTCAACGTTGGCCAGATGTACGCACTATTCGCCGATTCGATACGAACCGGAAGGAGTCGCGTACCGACGTTCGATGCAGCGGTTGACCTGCATCGTTTCATAGATACCCTCAAACAGGCGTCGGACACCGGCCGCGAGTTCCCCGTAGCCTGAGTTGTAGTTAAAAGAACGTAGACTGAAGGGATAGTCATATCGGAGGGCCAGAGTCAGTCGAGAATCCCACACGCTGCAACTGCCGCGGAACCAACGAGCCGGGCTCAGACCAATACTAAGGTCTGTGGACCTGAATTCGTGCCATGTGGAAATACCCTGTCGCTGTCGCCGGGCCCCGGCGACAGTTCGCCTGCGCTTCTTATGTAAAATCCATAGTCGAAACACACATGAAAAATAGAGACAGGGTTACTTCAATATGAAGGGTAAGAGGCGAAGATGGGATACCATAGCGCGCACGGGTATTCAAAGCACTCTCCACGGCCGAGGTAACACATTTGCTGAGTGACAACTACGAACGGAGCTTCTCGATCGCTCTCAGGGATACTCCAATTGAGTTTCCCGCCTGGCTTCCTCCGACAAGATGTCGAGGGCAGTGCACAAACATACCAGTGAGCGTCGAGCTGCCTGCTTGGTACATAATCACTCCGCCGTGTAATATCAGCACGTGTCGATTCCAATCACGACTCTTTGACCATCTTGAAGATACCCGCCTCAGTGGTTATTCGGAATGCGCCATTCAGTTGGATTTCCCGGTCGAAGTAGGCATGCAGCCTGGAGATTTCTTCATCGGATAGATGAGTGCCAGACATCACATATTCAACCAGTGGGGTTGCCTCGGTAACGACCAAGACGCTCTTCCTGCGTTCAACCTCGACTTCCGTAAACCAACGTGCCAGATCGCTGGCGCCGCTATCAAGGTTGAACTGCGTGGCAGTCTGAACACTTTCAACCGGAGTTCTGATTCCCAGCTTTCTTGGCACCTCCCTGAGTTCGGCCATGTGAATCAGTCCGACGGTAGTCGCAAAAAGCCTTCCTCCAGGCCTCACCACCCGGCGAATCTCGGAGAGAGCCCCGGCCAAGTCTGGAACGTGATACAGCATGTGGTTGGCGATGACAGCCTCGAAGCTGTCATTGTCGTAAGGGATAGACTGGGCATCAACCCTCGCGAAAGTGAAGTTCAGACCGGTGTGGAGCAGGCTCTCCTCTGCTTCTTGTACCATCCCCGGGGAAGCGTCGGAAAGGGTAATGCTCCAGCCACAAGGTATCCGTGCCAAGTTCTCGCGCCATAGAAGACCTGTGCCGCACCCGAGTTCAAGTACATGCGTGTTCGCCGGGACATCGAAGTGATCGAAGACCCAATGAAACCAAGAATACTCTCCTGAGCTGAATCGAGCGTGCAGATTGGCCCCTGCACTCAAGTTGCGCGAGTCCCTGTATTGAGACTGGAGGTATTCCTGGTTCGTCAGGGCATTCATGGGGCGTACGCTTAACATCGCTTATGATGCCGATGACAAATGTGGAAACATGCTGGACCACTGCGGCAGAGTGAATGTCTAGCCGACTCACGTTAATGTCTCAGGACTCATCCACGGCATGTCCGATAATCCGATTTCTCTTCGTGCTGTGTCAGCACCTACAGTCCTGAGGGTGAGCCATGAAAGGGCTTGTATGACCACTCGTGCATTGGGAGTACGAGGCATACAGCCTCCACGAGGCTGATGTAGCTCTGGTCATTCAGGCAGATCCCGGGGAAGCAGATCTGAACGGAGATAGAATCGTGCCTCCCCGCACACGTCGAACAGCTCTTCCAAGCCCGGCCAGAGTATCTGTCGCAATTCGCCGAGAGTTACGACAGGAGTCGGGGTGTTGGTTTTCTCGATCAGCTCGGTGATGGCGTCGCTTCCGAAGTCGTGGAGTAATGTCCACGCCATAACCCGGCGCGGCAACTCCTCATCTGTCAGCAGGCTTCGGTCATACGCCTCCAGAAAGACTCGCATCGCCTCTATGTCTCTATCGAACAGGCCGAGCCACAGGGGCATCCACTCATAGTCTCTCACGCCGATCTTGGCATCTCCGAAATCTATGACGGAAGTTATTTTCCACTCCCTGTCCTTTCTTCCGAGCAGGATGTGGTCGGACTCCAGGTCTCCGTGAACCACTACGCGCGGTGAGCGATTCGAATTGGCTACTACCTCCTCCAGAATGACGTTGAGGGCATCCGAAACTTGGGGCGTTATTATCCCGCTCCCGGCAAGTTCAGGCAGAGTCTCCCTCCTTCTACGATCTACCATGTCGTCCCAGGACTCTCCTGTATCCACACCTCCAAGGGGATTGATCGGAGTCTCGTGAAGGCTGCGGGTCATTCGGCCCACCTCGGTCGCGATGCACAGCAGGTCTCTCCGCGCGATGTCCGGCCTGACGGCATCTAGGGTCAGCCCGTCGAGGTACTCCATGATCAGGTAGTTCCAGGAAACCCTGTCATGGTAGCGACCCGCCGCAACAATCTCCGGTACGGAGACGGTGCGGTTGGCGCCCAATACTTCGATCAGGGTCGCTTCCATGTCGAACTCCGACCAGAACGGGCTGTATATCTTGACAACTAGCTGACTGTCAAGGATGAAGACGGCATTTGTGTTTGAGCGAGGAATCTGGATACTCCGGTAACGAATCCCTTCGGAATCGCAGATCGCGTCTATGACGGGTCTCCATAGATCCACATCGTTGAACGTGGCCGACCAGTCCGACCACGACTCGATGGTGGGTAGTAAGTAAGGCAATTCCGACTCCTGCTGGTTCCTGCGCTGGCCCCCTATTTTATCCTGAAGAAGGGTTCGACCATAGCTACCTTCCCTACGAATCAGGGTCTTCGCAGAGTCGGCCATTCTATAGGCCGGATTCACCATGTCATGTACTTTCGTTCATAGACCGACAGGTGGCAACAGATGGCTTGACTGGTGACCAACAGGTGAAAAAGCCACCAGATATCACCTGAGTTTAGCTATAAAAGACTTTCTGCCCCTCCGAGATTGGGCCAGTATAACTTGGCGCTTATGTATGTCGAGGTTCAGAATCATTGTCAGACACGTCCAGTATTGGTTTGTATGTTCGTATTATAGCGTATGCAGCCCGAATGTGTAGTCTTATGAGAAGCCGAGGAGAATTTTGAAGAGGCCCTGCCTACAGACGAAACCTGCTGTCAAGAGAGGATTGCATAAGTATCGTTACGGAGCTGTCCAAAGTCAGGTAGTAGCAGAAACACAAGCCAGTTCACCCTCTCCCTGACGGAGAGGGGATTTCTGAATATCTCTCGCTGTCAACGCGCCTCTTGACAGCAGGCCGTTAGCGCGAGATAGTTAGAGTGACACTAATAATTAAGGTCATTCAATGCAATCTCGCGAAGATTCGGTCGAGAAGTTGGTCGAGTACATGACGCGCATACAGAGGCACTTGCGCGCCAGACGAGCGGCTGCGTGGCTGGAACAGGACCTGACTATGCAGCAGGCCAAGACGCTCTTCTTCCTCGCGGACGGACCGCGTCGCATGTCCGGTATCGCCAAGCGATTCGGTGTAGAGACTCCATCCGCCACCGCCATGATACACCGCCTCGTGACCAAGGGTCTGGTGGAACGCGGACGGGATCCATCGGACCGGCGGGCCGTGATCTGCTCGCTCACGACCGCGGGCAGGGAAACTGTGGAGAAGTTCTGGTCCCTGCGCTTTGCCAGGTTCGAGGAACTTGCAGGGGAACTTGACGAGGAGGAACTTTCAAAAGCCGTCTCGGGTATGGAGATCATTTTGGATGCCATTCGCAGACTCCACCTGAGAAACGAGATATTTCCCGGCGGACGGATAGACGAAGAAACACGGCTGGATGAGGCCAGAAGATGAGGGTGCTGGTTCGGCTGACGAAGTACGCCTTTAGGCACAAGTGGTATCTGATCGGCGCCTACGCGGCGATGACCGCGTCCAGCCTTTCCGCGCTTGTAGTACCTCGTATGCTGGGAGAGGCCATAGATGAGGCCTTGGCCAGCGGACTTCAGAGCCGGCTCCTCCTGCTGGCAGGCGTGATAGTGCTGTTCAGCCTGCTGAGGGGCATGTTCTCCTATGGGCAGCGGTATCTCTCGGAGTCCCTGTCTCAGCGGAGTGCCTACGACCTAAGAGAGGATTTCTTCAGGAAACTCCAGGGCATGAGCTTTGGATTCTTCGACAGGGAGCAGACTGGCGACCTCATGTCCAAGGCCACCCAGGACGTCGAGGCTGTGCGATTGTTCGTCAGCATGGGCATGGTGCGCGGTCTCTCCATCTTTGTGACGCTGGGGGCCGTCCTGACGCTCATGGCAGTGATGAACTGGCGACTCACACTGGTATGCGCGGCATTCCTGCCTATCATACTCTGGAGGGCGCTGTCCATGTCCAGGTCTCTCCGCCCGATCTGGATGAAGGTCCAGGAAGAGACAGGGGCGATGACCACCGTCCTGCAGGAGAACCTTTCGGGCATGAGGGTCGTGAAGGCTTTCGGAGCACGGGCCTATGAAGAGTCCAAGTTCAACTCCAGGGCCGACGCGATAGCAAGGCTCACATACTCGGCCACACGCCTCTTTGCGTCCCAGGGTTCACTGATGACGTTTATTTTTACTTCCGCGACAGGCGCGATCCTCTGGTACGGTGGACGGGAGGTAGCAGCCGGCAGGTTGACTCCGGGCGAGCTTGCGTCGTTCATACTATTCATGGGACTGCTGGGCATGCCCGTGAGGATGAGCGGGTGGTTGATGAACACCCTTTCCCGCGCTTCTTCGGCGGGACAGCGACTGTACGACGTGCTGGACGCCGAGTCGCCCGTCACCGAGAAGCCGGACGCAACGCCTCTGCCCCGAGTCGCAGGCCATATCGCCTTCGAAAACGTCTCGGTCAGTTACGATGACAGCGTAAGCGCGGTAAGCAACATAGACTTCGAGGCGCGACCGGGCCAGATGATCGCCCTTCTGGGCGGGCCGGGCTCGGGCAAGAGCACGATAGCCCACGTGATTCCCCGCTTCTACGATGTCTCCGAGGGCCGTATCAATATAGACGGACACGACGTCAGGGATGTCACTCTCTCGTCGCTCAGGCACAACGTAGGCATCGTCATGCAGGACGTGTTCGTATTCTCCGCCAGCGTCAAGGACAACATCGCCTACGGGTTGGATGAAGTAGATATGGACGAGGTCGTAAGGGCTGCGAAGATCGCGCAGCTCCATGACTTCATTGAGGGCCTGCCAGACGGTTACGACACCTGGGTAGGCGAGCGCGGCGTTACACTCTCCGGCGGGCAGCGTCAGCGGCTCGCCATAGCCAGAACGCTCCTGCTCGATCCACCGGCGCTCATCCTGGACGATTCCACGTCGAGCGTGGACATGGCCACCGAACACAGGCTGCAGGAAGCATTGGACGAGGTCACGAGGGGCAGGACGACATTCGTAATAGCACACCGGCTCTCGACTGTTCGAAAGGCCGACCTGATCCTGGTACTGGACGACGGCGAGATAGTGGAACGCGGTACGCACGAAGAGTTGCTCGAACGAAACGGTTTCTACCGCGGCATCTATGACCTGCAACTACGTCCGCAAGACTACTCTCCTGATCCTGTGCCGGTTGGCCTCGGAGGTGACGCATAATGATGTCCGGTGGCTTCGGAGGTGGCGGCTGGATGCGCGGGGGCGGCAGTTTCAGGCGCGGCCCGGGCGGGCGGCTCGGCATGGACCGTGAGGAATACGAGGACGGGCGTATCTACAATCACAGGGTAGTTACGCGGCTATTCGGGTATGTCCTTCCCCACCGCGCCAGGCTCCTGCTTACTCTAGCGGCCGTCATGGTCTATACGGCTACCGTGGTCGCGCTACCCTGGATGGTAGCCACGATAATAGATGACTACGTGCGTACCGGCGACCTGCCAGGACTGAACGTGGTCGTTCCTATATTCGTCGGCCTAGCCCTGCTCCAGTATGGCAGCCAGTACGTCCAGTTGAGGACGATGGCATACGTCGGCCAGAAGGTGCTGTACGCGCTGCGAGTCGGACTCTTCCGACACCTGCAGAAGCTGTCCATGAAGTTCTATAACAGGAATGAAGTTGGACGAGTGATGTCCAGGGTGCAGAACGACGTGGGCCAGCTTCAGGAATTCCTGTCCATAGTCGTCATGACCATCGCGGACGTGCTCAGTCTCGGCGGCATTATAACGGCGATGGCGCTGATGAACGCCCGCCTGGCCGCGATAACCCTTTCGATAATCCCCGTGCTGGTTGTGATGATGGTGGTATGGCAGAGGTATGCGCGCCGCGCCTTCATGAGAGCACGCCAGGCCATCTCCGCCGTCAACGCCAGCCTGCAGGAGAACATATCTGGGGTGCGCGTAGTGCAGAGCATGAACCGGGAGAACGCTAACATCCACTCGTTCGGCTCTGCCAACTCGGAGAACCTCGGCGCGAACCTGGAGGCAGTGCGGATGCAGGCAGTCCTGTTTCCATCGGTCGAGTTTCTCTCCGCGTTTGGTCTGGCGCTCGTCATAGTATTCGGAGGTTCCCTTGTGCTGGAAGACGCCATCGAAGTGGGCGTGCTGGTCGCCTTCGCGCTCTACATCCAGAGGTTCTTCGAGCCTGTGCTGAACCTCACCATGCAGTACGGCTCGCTCCAGCGCGCCATGGCGTCGGGCGCGCGTATCTTCGAGCTCATGGACGTCGAGCCTGAGCTGGTTGACAGACCGGACAGCCTGAGCGTTGAAACGGTCAACGGAGACGTAAAATTCCGGGACGTCAGCTTCCAATACATCGAGGAAGAACCCATTCTGCGGAACGTGGACCTTCACGTACCGGCGGGGCATACCGTCGCCCTTGTAGGGCCCACGGGGGCCGGCAAGACGACCATCGTTTCCCTTCTCATGCGCTTCTACGATGTGTCCGAGGGCCGGGTACTGCTGGACGACACTGACATACGGGACATTACCATCGAATCACTAACGAAGCAGATAGCAGTCGTCCCACAGGAACCCTATCTGTTCTCTGGGACCATCAGGGAAAACATCCGGTACAATCGCACCAGAGCCTCCGATGAGGATGTAGTTGGAGCAGCGAAGGCTGTGGGAGCCCACGACTTCATAGTAAAGATGGAGAAGGGATACGATACCCCGCTACAGGAGAGAGGCGGGAATCTCAGCGTCGGCCAGCGGCAACTCATCAGCTTCGCGCGGGCCTTGGTCGCGGACCCGCGAGTGCTCCTCCTCGACGAGGCGACCGCCAACATAGATACATACACGGAGACGCTCATACAGAGGGCCTTGGATGAGTTGCTCAGAAAGCGGACGGCCATCGTCATCGCCCACCGGCTTTCGACCATCAGGAACGCCGACCGCATAGTCGTTCTGGACCAGGGAAGGATCGTGGAGGAAGGCCGGCACGACGAACTGGTAGCTGGCGGGGGGCTGTACTCGCGGCTGTATTCATACTCCGATGTGGGAGCCGATTCCGACTCCGCCAGCGCTATCGCCGTGTCAACGAATGGCGCGGCCGGTTTCGAGAGTCCCTCCGGGATATGGAACGTGAAGCTCGAAAGCCCAAGGGGGACCCGTGAAGGAGTGCTGGAACTCGTAGCTGACGGCTCGTCTCTTAGCGGGACCTGGACAGGAGAACGCGATGTCCAGCGGTTCGCCGGTGGAACCGTCGAAGGGTCCGACCTTACCTGGGAGGTCAGGGTTGCGGCGCCGATGGGCGAACTGTCGCTGGGTTTCACAGGAGTCGTCACGAACGGCATCTTAAAGGGCGATGTGGCGTTCGGCTCCTTTGGGAAGGGCAGGTTCGAGGCGAAACGCGCCGGGGCGGAGTAGGACGTCAGAAGCCGCACAAGAGATTGGCGAAAGACTGATCGCTGAAACCGTCAGAAGGCTCATAACCCGACCGAGCATTTCCTCAGGTGTACGGGTCTGGAGCCACTGTCCGGCGACCGAGCGGGGCAGTACAGCATAAGAATCAACCGACAATGGCGAATTTGTTTTTGTGGGGCGATGATGGGCCCTACGACGTGGAGACCGTGGACTATCACTGAACTGGGATATGACTACAAGCAATGGTATGAGGCCGGTCCATCCTGGAGAGATTTTGGCCGAGGAGCTCGACGAGCTAGGGCTGTCAGCTAACGCGCTGACCAAGGCTCTGGATGTGCCCACGAATTGAATAACGGCAATTCTGAGGGGACAGCGGGGAGTCACGGCGGACACCGCACTACGTCTTGCCCAATACTTCGACACCACTCCCCACCTATGGCAGACTCTTCAGAAGGCACACGAGCTGCGAGTAGCAGAAATCGAAGTGGGGCCACTGATCGAGGAGCGTGTGCAGCGGCGAACGGCGAGCCATGAGGCCGCTTCCGTTCAAGGGTGAGGATTTCACTCTCACGGACATAGAGTGAGCATGACGCCGGGGCACTCGCGCCATGACGACGCAGGACACGGCTGTCCAGAGATACCAGGGGGACAGGATGGTAAAGGCATCAATGTTCACCGAAGACAATTGGATACGGATGGATACGGACAGCTGGGCAGCAGAGCATTCTCTCCTCTTGGAGTCCTGAGTCATTTCCGGCTATCTTATATACCCGAACATCCATGTTTGAGCGAGAGACAGTATGGAACCACGCATTAGCATAGTCACCCTGGGCGTAACCGACCTACCCCGATCAGTTCAGTTCTATCGCGACGGACTCGGGTTGTCCCTGTACGACCAAAACACCGAGTCCATCGCCTTCTTCCGGAACAGAGGCACCTGGCTGGCGCTCTACCCGCGAGAAGCCCTTGCTGCCGATGTCGGCATATCCGCTTATGGCAGCGGCTTTTCCGGCGTCACGCTGGCCCACAACGTCCGTTCAAAGATAGAGGTCGACGAACTGCTTCAGGCGGCGGTGGAGGCCGGCGCGACCCTAGTCAAGGCCGCCGAGGACACCTTCTGGGGCGGGTACTCCGGGTACTTCGCGGATCCGGACAACCATCTGTGGGAAATCGCCTGGAATCCCCACTTCTGGATTGAGTGAAGGGAAACCGTCGCCTCACTGCGATGCTCTCGCATTTGGGGTCAGTTGGCAGCATCCAATGTGACTTACGATCCTTCATGCACACGGGCTATGACGAGGGACGCCTCTTTAGCGGCTGCCTGCGGGCATGCATACGGGCCAGTGTTGCGGAATGCAGATGCTCTTACTGAAATACGCCAACTAGCATCACGCCAAGTTAGGAGCCACCAGAGATCGGACTGCGTATCGTCCGCCGGTTCACTCCTCCATCGGGCGATAGGGGACAATCACTCTGCCTTCCCGCATCACCATGGCCATCGTTCTCAGAGCCGAGATGTCTTCCAGCGGGTTTTGTTCTACAGCTATCAGGTCTGCGGCTTTTCCGGCTTCTACCGTGCCAGTCTGATCGTCCATTACCCGGAGAGAAAGATGATAGTAATAACCGGTCTGTGCGACGTCGTCGTGGTCTGCTGCGTCTTGCCTTTAATCAGCTTTCGCCCTATAAATATTCCCTGTTGATCAGTGAGCAATCCTCCATGTCCTGTCAGAAGATGATCACTCATTATACTGTGGAAACCTTACGCTCAGGGCCGTGAGTCTCAGTGCCCCTTGAGAAGATGCAGTCTAACGTGGCTACAGCGCTGGATAGCCCTTTCATCGAGATGTGTCCTGAGCAACCTGTACTTCTCCAGGGACCACTCTGATTAGGCCATCGCCCACATCACCACTCTATTCCTCTGCTTTCATAACTCTTTGGATGTAACACTTTGGGAAAGACCTGCTACGAAGAGCTGTGATTGACAGCTTTCGACAGATATCGTATAGTTCGCATCAACCTCGATATCCCCGCACCGAGTGTTTACTACTCGGAAAGGCCCATAATGTGTCGGGCCCTCAGCGTCACGGTAATTCCATCCGGAGGTGCAGCTTTCTCGCAGATTGGTGTCTGCTTCAGTAGATTCCTCCATAGACTCCTTAATTCTTGAATTCTTGCCAATGCCAGTGCGCCCAGCCATTTCCCAAAGCGCATGTGGCATAGACTGTTCTAATGCTTTGAGCGAACCTGGTTCAGGTTTCGCACAGAACTTTCGTGTACAGCGGCGAGTGTGAAGAGAGAGGAATAGGAGGTGACGTTGATGCGACGGACCAAGAGTGTACCTACGACCATTCTGAGACTAATGGCAATTGCCGCCTTCTGCATATTGTTTGCGGCCTGCGGTGCCCAGGAACGGGAGCCGGAAGCCGCACCACCCGCTGCACCGGCCCCCGTCACTGTCCCCGCGCCGGCCCCGACCGCTGCCGCGGCAGCAGCGGTCCAACCGCCCTCGATGCCGGGTTCCGGGACGATACCCGGATCGGTGCTTACTATGGCGATGGAGAGTATTGGCGACACAATTGTCGAGACCAGGGGAGACCCGATGGACGGCTGCCGTCCGGGATGTCTGCTTATCAAGGACGACTTCTGGCTGATGGACCCGGTCGGCGAGTTGTTGCCTCACGTCGTGGACAGTTGGGAATTCGGCCCCGACACCCAGAGTTGGGTACTAACCATGCGCGACGACATTGCCTTCCAGAACGGCAGGAACGCAGACGCGAATGACCTTCTCTGGAGCATCGTGACAGACCATTACGGTCCTGAGGGCAGGAAGTCGCAGCAGTCCTACGCCGAATCATTCCAGACCGCACGGCCGGAGGTGATCGATACGCACGTCCTCAAGATCGACTTCGATATGCCCACGGTAGCGCTACCGGACATGGCCCTGACCATCAATGCGGAGCATACCGGCCTGTATCCCAGCAAGGAGATCATCGCGGACGGCTGGGAGGCAATGCTCGAGAACCCCACGTTCTCAGGGCCTTACAAGGTCACCAAGCAGGTGCCGGCCGAGGTCAACGAGTATGAGGTCTTCGTGGACTGGTGGCACGCCCCGCCAGACTGGGAGCGCATGGTCATGCGGCACGTGCCCGAGGCCGCGACAAGGCTTGCGCTGATTGGCGCGAACCAGGTGGACGTCATCGCGCTGTCCGCCGTGACGCTGCCGCAGGCGCTCGAGATCGACGGTGTGAAGATAATCGAGCAGCCGGCGACCGTCCACACCCAGATCGGTTTCACCAACGTCTTCAACCCGGGAGACCCCGGATACGACGCTGACTACCCGTTCGCGGACGCTCGCGTACGGGAGGCGTTCAACATCTCCGTGGACAGGGACCTGATCATCGAGAAGATCTACGCCGGACGGTCGGTCCGCCAGGACGCGCCCATGCTGGCCGTCGGCATGAGAGGGTTCACGCACTCGACGGCCCAGGCCATGGTTGACGATCCGATTCCGTTCGACCCGGAACGCGCAAGGCAGCTCCTGGAAGAAGCCGGATTCCCGAAGGACCTGGAAGTTAAGATGTTCCAGGGCACGTTCATATTGAGCGGAGCGCCGGAGTTGAGCGAGCTAAACGAGGCGGTCCTGACCCAGTGGCGCGAAAATCTGGGCGTAAACGTTACACTCACGCCCATAGACGCCAGCAGTGTCAGGGACGCGCAGGTGAACCGTGAGATGATGGATTATCACCTGGACGCCTCCACGCGCAACAGCACTGAGCCGCTGATCACCACAAGGGCCAGGTACTTCAAGGACCGCTACAACCAGGCGTCGTTCGACGAGATCCAAGCCAGGCGAGAGCCTATTCTGGCCAGCACGGACGAGGTCGAGATCGCCAGGCTCAGCGCGGAACTGTCGAAGTACATCCGGGACAACTGGCTCTACATTCCGCTGACCACGAACCCGTTGTTCTTCGCCGTTGTGTCGGAAAAGATCGCGGACTGGAAGCCGACTATAGGCGCGCCGTGGCCGCACTACTTCGAATACATCGAGGCTGTGCGTTAGACCAGAGGGCCACGCTCACAGGGACTGAAGGATCGGGAGAATTCCAGTGCAGAGATTCATCGCGCAGCGATTGCTCCAGTCCCTTCTGGCCCTCGTCTTCCTGTCGGTGGTCGTCTTCTTCATGACCTGGGCGACCGGCGATCCCGTAAGGTTCATCAAGCCGCCCGAGGAGATAACCGAGGAAGAGATCGAGGAGCTCAGAAGGAAGCTGGGGCTGGACAGGCCGCTGGTAGTCCAGTATGTAGTCTTCGTTAGCAGGGCCGTCAGAGGGGACTTCGGCTACGCCATCACTCTCGGACAGCTTCCAGTTACCCGTGTGATCATGAGCAGGCTGCCGGCAACCCTCCACCTGGGCGCTATGGCTATGGCAGTTGTACTGATCGTCGCGTTCCCCCTGGGTGTCTTCGCCGCCTACAACCGGGGCAGAGCCGCGGACACGCTGGCGCGTGCCCTGGCCTTCGCCGGGCAGTCGGTGCCCGAGTTCTGGCTGGCTCTCATCCTCATCCTGATATTCGGCGTCCAGCTCAAATGGTTGCCAATAGCCGGAAGGGAGGGCGGCTGGACGCAATGGATTCTGCCGTCCATAACCGCTGGCTGGTTCTCGATGGCCGGTCTGCTGCGGATTACACGCTCATCGGTCCTCGAAGTGCTTGGGTCGGACTACATACGGACGGCGCGCGCCAAGGGAATGCATGAGCGCGTGGTCCTATGGAGGCACACGGTACGAAACGCGCTCATAACGATCATCACGGCGGTGGCACTGCTAATGGTGGGAATGCTAAACGGGATCGTTCTGGTGGAGACTGTCTTCGGGTGGCCCGGACTCGGAAGGCTGGCCGTGTCCGCCGTTACGGCGCGGGACCTTTTCCTTGTCCAGGGAATCGTCCTTCTGATCGGGGCGATGTATCTTTGCGCGAACCTTTTGGCCGACATAATGTACGCTCTAGTTGACCCCAGAATAAAGCTGGGTGGCAGTCAGAGATGACTGCTGTCTCCACGACAATAGCGGGTCAGCTGACCCGGATCAGGCAACTTGCGCAGAGCGGATTCAGAGAACTGAGACGCCGCAGGGCACCTTTCGTCCCCATGTCGGTCCTGGTGTTCATGGCCCTCTTGGGAGCGTTTGGCCCCATCGCTGCTCCGCACGATCCCACGACAGGTTCTCTTCTCGCCTCACTGACGCCTCCCGCCTGGATGGAAGGCGGACAGTTCGCCCATCCTCTCGGGACCGACTTCCAGGGCCGTGATGTCTTGAGCAGGATATTCAACGGGGCGCAGATAACCATGATGAGCGCCGCCATCGGACTTGTCGGCGCCGCTCTTATCGGCGTCACGCTTGGACTGGTTAGCGGCTACTTCGGTAGCTGGATCGATGCTTTGCTGATGAGGCTGGTTGACTTCATGCTGGCTCTGCCCGGTCTGCTGTTCGCCATGGTTATGGTTGCGGGCCTCGGATCGAGCGTGCGTACAATAATCATCGTCGTGGTCGCCACCTCGTGGGTCTCTTATGCCCGGTATGTCAGGGGCGAGGTACTCAGCCAGCGTGAGCGCGACTACGTAATCGCGGCGCTGGCAACGGGCTGCAGCAACGGCCGCATAATGCTGCGCCACCTGCTGCCCAACGTCCTGGCGACTGTGCTGGTGATAGCCACTCTTCAGACCGGGGGCATTATCCTTCTGGTGGCCTCCCTGAGCTTCCTTGGACTTGGGATACCAAAGCCGACCGCTGCCTGGGGCGTGATGATCGCCGACGGCAGAGCATGGCTTCTTCAAGCCTGGTGGATATCTGTGTTCCCCGGTGTAGCCATCTCGCTGCTGATAATATCGCTCAACCTCGTTGGTGACTGGATGAGAGACACGTTCGACCCCAGGCTGAGGAGCGGGTAGAGGTCCTTGGTTCAACGACATACGGGAACTTGAACCCTTGGATGTGAGCAATCACCGTTTCCATAGAGTGGTGCGGCGAGTAAAGCCTATGCGCATGTCGCATTCGCGCCTTGGATCTCCTGACAAGTATCTTTGTGTGATACTTCGAGTGAGACATTTTGCAAACAAATGTCCCAACTGGTCACCTTACTTACTGCGCACTTCGTATCGGACCTGTTTCCGACAAGCTCATTCCGGGTTGCAGTTCAATCCGTCTATGCCCGGGCTTATCCCTGACGTCGACTGCCGTTTTCGAGGCATCACTCACGAATTCAAGTCGGATTGCGCCAGGCCTGTCTCAGGTACCGGAGGCCACCTTTGCTGCAGATGGGCACGCGCCCTTTCGTGCCCCTCAAACGACCGAGCTCCGTCATGGGACTGATTTCCAGTCATTCTTGGTTCTTCATCCCATGACAAATCGCCGCGAATATGGCATAACAGATGCTGTCTGACCTGGCAGGGCGCACGAATAGTGTCCAGGTTGCACACATGCCGGGTCAGGACATCCTAATGGGATGCTGGAACTGGAGAGCCGCGACGGCCCGTCCGCCTGGAAGTGAGACAAGGCGAATTATGTTGGAACTTCTGCCGGACTTGATTCGAGCAATGCCCCGGCTTTGTGGTGCGGTGAATGTGCATGTAGTCATCGCTGTCGAAGGCGACGTGCTGCCGGGAGCCTGTCGCGTCTTGGTAGGCGCTGCGCGCAAGCGCCAAAATCCCTTCCCCCGTCAAGGGCTAGGAGGGGTAGGTATTTGACCCTCACCCTCTGGGAGCTGACAGGGGTAGGTAAAGCATAAAACTTGTATGAGA
>VXRN01000047.1 GCA_009838465.1 Dehalococcoidia bacterium | reverse complement strand
GTCTGCATTATCTGGATCAGGTTGCCGCAGGTGTCGTCAAAGACCGCAATAGTGACGCTGGGCAATTCTGTTGGCTCCATAGTAAAAGCTACGCCCAGTGACTTCAGTTTCTCATACTCTGCACGGATGTCCGTAACGCTGAAGGACGCCGCCGGGATGCCCTGGCCAAATAGCCCTTTCTGATATTCTTGCGCTACAGGGTTTTCATTTGGTTCAAGCAGAAGCTCGGTTCCATCCGGGTCATCGGGGGAGACGACGGTAAGCCACTTGAATTCCCCCACAGGGACATCATGCTTCTTAACAAAGCCGAGGGTCTCCGTGTAAAACGTCAGAGCTTTGTCCTGGTCTCTTACAAAAACGCCGGTGAGTGTAATGCGCATATTTGGCTTCCTTCTCTTTTCATAATGTCACTTGAGCCATCTATCCATGACAGCCCTGAGGGGTTCATCGTTGAAGACAAGCATCCGATACTTGCCACGCTTCTCTGAGCTTACGAGCCCCGCTTTTTCTAAGACATCAATGTGCTTGGCCAGGGCCTGTCGGGAGATGGCGACTTCGTGTCGCATGATCAGGCGTGCCGTGAGCTCGTAGAGCGTCTGCTCCTTGCGCTCGGATAGCTCGTCCAACATCAACCTTCGTGTTGGGTCCGCGAGTGCCCTGAAGACTAGATCTGTGTGCATACGCACAGACTATAGGCAACCACAGGGTTGCATGTCAAGGGGTGATTCTCAGATTCTTGCGATGATGCCAGATATTGGTCAACAATTAGGTCAATCTATCCTGGGCAGTTCAATAGGCGAGCGGATAAGTATGCGGTACGGAATCAGCGCGGCCGGGATTATCGTCGAGGACGACGAAGTTCTCATGGCTCACCATGTCGGGCCGGACTACGACTTCTGGACACTCCCCGGCGGTCGCTTAGAGGGCAACGAGTCGGTCTTCGATTGTGCGAAGCGCGAGTTGGCCGAGGAGACCAGTCTTGCCGTCGAACTCGATAGGATCGTCTATATCCAGGAGTTCGCCGAGCCAGACTACCACTTCTGCAAGTTCTTCATCCTGTGCAACGGGTACGTCGGGGAGCCGACCATCGCCAATAAGCCTGATGGCGAAGACCATCTCGTCGGCGTGAGTTTCCTGTCTAAGCCGGAGATTCAGGCACTCGAGGTCTATCCCCAGGTCTTATACGACCAGTTCTGGAACGACGTGGCCGATGATTTTCCGCAGACCAGATACCTAGGGCTACAACATATCAAACCATGAGCGGCTGCTTGGTAGCTACAAGAGCTCCTAGACTGCCTAAGCACTCCCGGATTGGCGGCGGCTAGTCCAGAAGACACATAAGACCATACCCAAGTTATTGAGCAGTCCACCACGCCGTACTGCACCCAAGACCTTCATCTTCAGGTCCGCATTAGACCTGTGGGTTTGGTCCGCTAACCTGCTCAATGATCTGCAAAAATTGCCAAATGGGAGTAAGAGTTGGGCACTATCATCGAAGGCTTGATTTTCGACCTAGACAATACGCTGCTGGATAGGCAGGCCATTTTCCGCAGGGTCGCGGGCGAGTTCTACGAGGAGTATCTGCGCGGCACGACGCGCGTCTCGCGGGGTGATGCTGTGGCGAAGATGGTCGAGTGGGATGGGGACGGCTACGCCAGCAAGGAAGAGGTGTTCAGGAAGTGGACCGAGGAGTGGCCAGAGGTCGGGATGGACATGGAGTCGCTGATCAGATGGTATCGCGCGGAGACGGAGCGGCAGGCGCTGCCGGACCCGGAGGTGAACGGGTATCTCGCCCATCTGAATGAGCAACAGGCGCCGTGGGGGATCGTCACGAACGGGTCGAGGAGCCAGCATCGCAAGTGCCGGGCGGCGGGCCTGGACGAGCTCGCACCGTTCATCATCGTGTCGGAAGAGGCGGGATATGCGAAGCCCGACCCGAGGATATTTTGGGACGCGCTGGACGCGCTCGGACTGGCTGGGCCGGAGCGGGTTATGTTCGTCGGGGATAATCCTGTGGCCGATATTGATGGGGCAAAGCGCTTTGGAATGAAGGCGGCGTGGATCCGTCGGGGTCGGGAGTATCCGGTCGGTCTGGAGGCGCCGGATTACGTCGTTGATCTCGTGACGGAAGTGCGGGATGTTGTGGATGTGGCTTCGCGGTAGGCTCGCCGGGGCTGAGAAGGGTAGGGATTTCACCCTCACCCCAGCCCTCTCCCTGAGGAGAGGGGGTTGTTGATTGGTATTCTTAGCTGACTGCACGTTTTCATACCCCTGCAAACCTTGAGACGGTGAGGAGTTTGGCGTAAACTGGGAATGGGTTGCGGAACGTAAGTTCGCAGCCTCGCCAGATTGAACTATCGCATTCTTCCCGTCTTATTGAGCGGCGCGAAGCGCGGATTGGAGTGAAGGCAATGGCGAGAAAGTCTAAGAACGCATATAAGAAGTCGTCGGAGAGCGCGGACGGCGAGGTGAGGCTGCTGTCGGGCGGCAATCCGCAGATAGCGAAGGCGAACGGGGACGCTCCGGTGCAGAAGTATATCGCGCACATGCCGGAGTGGAAGAGCGGCCTCGGTCGGCAGTTGGACGATCTGATCGTGCGGACTGTGCCGGACGTTCGCAAGGCGGTGAGGTGGAACTCGCCCTGGTACGGGGTGGAGGGTGAAGGGTGGTTCGTGAGCTATCATGTGTTCACACGATATGTGAAGGTGACTTTCCTGAATGGCTCGGAACTGGACCCGGAACCACCAGGCTCGGGCAAGGACCCGGACGCGCGCTGGGTGGATATCTACGAGGGCGAGTTCGACAAGGGGCAGATGGAGGAGTGGGTGCGGCAGTCGTCGGCTATGCCGGGGTGGAAGGGGTTCTGATACGCTGTGAAGGGGGCATGATAGAATGAAGTCGGTAGAGACGCACTTTTGAAAGGGGGACGCATGAGGGACGTGAAAATGCGGAGAGAGAGGCCCAGGACGCCGCCCAGCCGCCCGGCCGCGGAGACTGCCCGCCTGGGCGATGAGATATACGAGCGAGACATCCGTAGGCAAGTTGAGGCAGACCATCACGGAGAGGTCGTCGCCATTGACGTAGAGAGCGGAAATTGGGCCATTGGCGAGGATGAAATCGTCGCTACGGACCGGCTGCAGGGCCAGAGATCTGACGCTTATGACGTCTGGTGCTTGCGGGTTGGTTATCGGGGGCTATACAGCTTTGGGGGCGGATCCCTGCGGAGCGGCCAGTGATCCAAGGCTTGGTGAACGTCGCTTACGAAGCGGTTATTCGCCTCACAGTGCAAGGACCATCCGGGGAGAGACGGGAAATAGAAGCGGTAGTGGACACCGGCTACAATGGCTTCCTGACTCTGCCCCAGGAGTTGGTGACAGAGTTGGGCCTGGTCTATCGCGACCGAGGCCGCGCTATTTTGGCTGACGGCAGTGAAGTTTTCTTCGATACCTATGACGTTGCCGTGCTCTGGGACAGCCGTCTGCGAAATACCAGGGCCAGCGCCGCAGACACCACTCCGCTCGCAGGAATGGCGTTGCTGGACCGCCATAGCCTGTACGTGGAGGTAGAGAATGGCGGGCGGGTGGTCATCCAGGCCAGAGATTAGAGGTCGGATCCGGATTCGCGCTGGGGTGGATATGAATGACTCGATGGAGGGTGAGACGAGGCAAGGAATGAGCCTAGAGGATAGATTCCATCGAGAGATGCTGAGGATTTACGAGGAGGCCAAGGAATTTGGCTACTATCCCAATTACTTTCTTGGGATGGTGGTCGAGCGAGGAGGTCTCTCTGCAGCCAAACATTTGATCAGCGGAAATCAACTATCGGATGGCTTTGTCCGACTTTGGGAGGAAGGACATCTCGACCTCTCTGTCGAGGCGCTTGTATTACAGGACCCGTGGAGTTCCTTGTTTACCCACGAGGAGTTGGCTGAGGCCCGTCGGCGTCTTGTTGGAGTGGGGTATGACGTTGGTGGGTCTTGACGGTGCGACAGTCGGCGGCGATACCGGGGGTGGAAGGGATTCTAACCTCCACAACAATAGCTGAGAATGGCAGTGTCTGTAGTCTCATAGATTGTCCTGCCGCAGTTCGGATCTGACCCGTCTCCAACCCAGATTACGTTACTAAATTCGGAACTGGGCTTCAATTGGGAGAGTCATTAATGTCTGAGAGATTCAACCAACTATCGAATTTTCTGTGCGGCGAAATGAAGATGTCCCACATATATCAACCAGTGATGTTGATCCAGCTACTCTCTAACGCAGGACAGGCTACTGTCTCGGCCATTGCAAAGGCGATCCTCGTAAACGACCCTACCCAAGTAGAGTATTACGAAGAGATTACGAAACGGTCTCCAGGAAACGTCCTAACAGAAAACCGAGGCTTGACCGTCCGAGACGGCGACACGTATCGTCTCGAAGGGTTTGGTGAGCTATCGAATTGCGAAGTAATCAAACTCATTAAAATCTGCGAAGAAAAAATTGACCATTTCCTGCAGACACGGACTTCCGACCCTTGGAGCCACCGACGAAAGTCCTCAAGATACATTCCGGGCTCCACGAAATACGCGGTCCTAGTGCGTGCGAAATATCGTTGCCAATTATGCGGCATTTCTGCGCACGAAAAAGCACTGGAAGTGGATCACATAATACCACGAAATTTCTTCGGTGGAGACGACATCTCTAACCTTCAGGCCTTATGTTACTCATGCAATTCTATGAAACGGGACACAGACAATACAGATCTACGTGATGTAGCGCAACGGTACCATGACCGAGATACAACATGTGCTTATTGTGATCCTTCCTACGAGTCGTTGACGACATCAAACATACTGTCATATTCTGTATTTGATCCAAGCCCAGTTTCCACAGGCCACACGTTGATCATCCCCAGAAGGCATGTAGCAGACTACTTTGATTTATTCCAGCCTGAATTAAATTCGATTCAACAGAATCTGAACGAAAGAAGAAGTTCATTGCTAGAGTCAGATGACTCGATTACAGGCTTCAATGTTGGGTTCGACTCTGGAAAGGACGCGGGGCAGACTGACTTGCACTGTTACCTCCATCTAATTCCACGAAGAAAGGTGGATTCAGAGTCCGTCGAGGGCGGACTAAGAAGCGTAATCTCGAGGGAGTAGAGTATCAGCCTTGGATCCAAGTTAGCAGGCGTGGGCGGAGTACCGCGGTAGGTAGAACTGTCACGATCGGTGTAACGGGTGATAGACCATCTCTAGGAGGTTTCAGAGATGGGGCAGGAAATCTTCCAGGTGGATGCCTTTACGACGGAGGCCTTTGCGGGGAATCCGGCGGGGGTTTGTGTTATGGCCGAGCCCGGGGATGAGGGGTGGATGCAGAGTGTGGCGGCAGAGATGAACCTGTCGGAGACAGCGTTTCTGCACAGGCGGGGCGACGGCTTCGGTCTGCGGTGGTTCACGCCGGAGGTGGAGGTGGACTTGTGTGGGCACGCGACGCTCGCGAGCGCGCACGTGCTGTGGGAGACGGGGGAGTTGACGTGCGACGAGAAGGCGGTCTTCCACACTCGGAGCGGGGTGCTGACGGCTAGTCGTAAGGGGGAGTGGATCGAGCTGGACTTCCCTGCGACTCCTGCGGAGGCGGTGGAAGCTCCGGCGGAGTTGGTGGATGCGCTCGGGGTAGAGCCGGTTTATGTCGGCAAGAGTATCTTTGACTACCTGGTGGAGGTGGGCACTGAGGACGAGGTGAGAGGGGTCGCGCCGGACTTTGGTCTGCTGGCGGAGGTGCCTTGCAGGGGAGTGATAGTCACGAGTCGCGCTTCCGGTGGACGGTTCGATTTCGTCTCGCGCTTTTTCGCGCCCGGGACTGGGGTGAATGAGGACCCGGTTACGGGGTCGGCGCACTGCACGCTCGGCCCGTTCTGGCAGTCGCGGCTGGGGAAGTCGGATTTTCTGGCGTTCCAGGCATCGAGGCGGGGCGGAGAGGTGAAGGTGCGGGTCGCGGACGACCGGGTGATGCTGGGCGGTCAGGCTGTTACGGTGATGCGGGGGACGCTGGTCTGAAGACGACGGCGGAACGTTATACTAATGTTTCATCATATATCTGACTGTCCACACCAGGTTGATCATGCCTGTCGCGGCCGCCACTATCCAGAGGACGTCACCCCACACGGCTATTCCGGCAAAGGAGATGCCGAGGCCAACAAACAAAGCAAAAAACACGACCACGAACACCAGCAGGTGCGCGACGACCCTCATTCTGCTCATTACGAGACCTCCTTAGGAGGGTTATGAAAATTGACTCTTCAACGCGACAGAAGCCAGCTCAGCAGAGCGTCCAGGAAGGCGGGGCCGTAGTCTGGGGCGTGGCCGCTGTTTTCGGTTCTCCAGAGTTCGATGGTGATTCCATCGGGGCAGTCGGATTCGGGTCGGAATAGCTTGGTTTCTTCGCCCGGGACGTACCGGTCGAGGTCTAATTCGGCGTAGGGTTGGGGGTTGTCGGGCCAGTCGCAGCCGGCGCGTCGGCTCCAGCGGGTCACCATGTCCTCGGCGCCGGCGTAGAATGCGGACTCACCCCGGTCGCCTTCGTATAGGATCACGTCGTCTTCGGCGCCGTGGATGTGCAGGACTGACACCGGGGGCGCTCCGTCGCAGGTCGAGTCCTCGACGTAGCTGGCGCCGGACAGGCTGGCGACGGCGCGGAGGCCGGGCAATCCCTTGCAGGCGATGTGGTAGGCCATGAATCCTCCGTTTGAGTATCCGAAGAAGTACACGGGGCCGAAGTTGGCGACTTTTCTCGCCTCGGCTACGAGCTCGGTGAGGTAGGCGACGTCGTCCTGTGGAGTGTCGCCTGAGTTCTTCGTAAACAGATCGTCGGTAGGGTTCCAGGAGCGACTGCCGTCGGCGTTGAGCATCCCGTTGGGCAGCAGCAGCGCGAATCCGTCGGAGTTGACGCGCTCGTGTAGCGGCACGTAGGCGGACTGGTGGGCGGAGTCTCCCCCGAAGCCGTGCAGAGAGACGATGAGAGGTGTCTCGCCGTCTATGATTTCCGGGGGCAGGACCAGGACTGTGCGGTCGCCGCGTTCTGGATGGGCGACGTAGTGGACCTCACCTCCGGCGTCCTCGGCCAAGCGTGCGGTTCTCCCAACGGGGTCACCGTCGGCCTGTGACCACCACTCGTCCTTGTCCTTGGACCACTGCTCTTTATCGGGAAGGGCGGCGGCAGTCTTGGATGCGGCTTGCTCCAGTTCCTGAATGCGTGCGTCTCGCTCGTCAATAGTTTGGCGCAGGGTTGCGATTTCCGCTTTCAGCGCGGCGTTCTCGTCGGCGAGGGACTGGAGAGCGGAGTCCCGGTCGTCGGACGCACATGCGAGCAGGGCGACGGTCAGCAGGATGCAGAGGGGCAGGGCGGCAAGGTGTCGTGGGGGCGCCGGTATTTTGTCGTGGTAGAAGGTGGGCATGATTATGTCGGATGGAGATGAGAATAGGAAATCGAAGTCAGCGGATGCAACTCATGTTACGAATCTGTGCAGGATCACCCCCATCCTAACCTTCCCCCATCAAAGGGGGAAGGGACTTTAGCGGAATGGTTTCTGCGAGGCGAGGGCGAGCCATGCGGGCAGGGCCGCGCGGGGGTTCTCGTTCCAGTCGAGCAGGCTGTCGTCGGTACCGGGGAGGTGGGAGTAGTCCTGCCAGAATCTCGAGTCATCGGCAGGACTCTCGAGGACTTGGCGCAGGGTGAATCCGGTCGCCGCAAGGGGGTTTAGGATTTCCGCGAGAGTCCAGTTGAACTCGAACGCGCCGTCCTCATCGTCCTCGAATGGCCCGGTGTACCAGTATGGCTTGGCAACCTCGATTGGGGTGACCTGGCTCTTCCAAGGGCGCTGGAACGGGTGGATGTCGTAGAAGACGTAGTGCCCTACCGGACGCAGGATGCGGTGTATCTCGCCGAATACAGTGGGAAGGTCGGCTATCCAGACGAAGAAGCCGTTGGAGGAGAATACGAGATCGAATTCCCCGCTGCCGATGGAACCCAGGTCGGCGGCGTCAGCCTGAATGAATGTGATCGGCAGGCCCATGTGTTCCGCCCGCCTGGAGGCGACAGCCAGCCGCCGGTCGGAGATGTCCACGGAGGTGACATTCGCGCCCATTCCGGCAAATGCGAAGGCCGCGTGGTTGTCACCGCTGCCGACAACGCACACATCCCTGCCCGACATGTCACCGGCGACCTCGCGAATCAGTCCGAGCGCGCCACCGTCGAAGGCGAGGTGGGGCTCAGTGGGGCAGCGATGCCACAGTCCGCCCTCCTCTTCCAGTTGCTCCCACCAGTCGGTGGCACGGTCCCAGTATCGCCGGTTGGCCTGGTGCATGGTGTTCATTGGTGTCCCCTGTCGCGATTGGTCATGACGAGGTATGGTAACAGATGCTTGGGAGGTAGCGCCGGGCAGACTTCGGGGTTGCTTCCCGTGGCAATCGAATCAATTTCTATCGTCCATTCTTGAACGCCTGTGCTGCTCTGGCTATAATATCACCATGATTTACCGTCACGAATATGAATCGCTCTGCGGGACATTCTGAGACCTATCCCGACAACTGCGCCATGAAAACCATAAATCGAAATATATGACAAACCCAGGTGGAAGAAAAATTTCCGTGAATTAGCTACGAATGCTGGTAAATACAGGTGAGATGCAGGTACCAGAACCGACCAGCAGCTACCTGCTGAGTCTCCAGCAGCCTACCTGCAGAATCACTTGATATATAAACAGAGATATATAGAAGCACTGAAGTTTGGATGCTATTGCCCTGGCTGCCTTCCTTCAGACGTGATCTGGCTCACGCGGTAGATCATGCTCAGGCCAACCAGACCGGACTGAATGAATTGGACAGACGACTAGAAACCAATAGAGATAACTGGAACGAGCGCACTCCGGTGCACGCAGCGTCGGACTTCTATGACGTGGAAGGGTTCAAGGCGGGCGATATTACGCTCGCGGATATCGAACGGAGGGAAGTAGGCGACGTATCAGACAAGACGCTGCTCCACCTGCAGTGCCACTTCGGACTGGATACGATGTCCTGGTCGCGGCTGGGCGCAGTGGCGACGGGGGTAGATTTCTCTGAAGTCGCCATCGAGTTGGCGCGGTCGCTAAACGATGAACTGGGACTAGACGCCCGATTCATCCGCTCCAACATCTACGATCTGCCGGACGCGCTCGACGAGCAGTTCGACATAGTGTTCACGTCTTACGGCGTTTTGACCTGGCTGCCCGACCTCGACGGATGGGCGGAAGTCATCTACAAGCAGCTCAGGCCCGGCGGCACGTTCTACATCGTGGAGTTTCACCCGTTCACAGATGTGTTCGAGCAGTCGGACTCGGGGGACATGGTGCCGACTTACGGCTACCAGGATCACGAACTGTTCTTCGAGGGCAACGAGCCGAGCTATGCAGGGTCACATCCGATCGAGAGTCCGACCTACGAGTGGCAACATGGGCTGGGGGAAATCGTGACCGCGCTGGTGAAAGCGGGACTGCGGATTGAGTTCCTTCACGAGTTTCCGTTCAACAGCTATCGAATATGGCCGGTGTCGGAGCGGGGTGATGACGGGTGGTGGCGTTTCACGAAGCACAACGATTCGTACCCGCAGATGTTCTCTATCAGGGCGACGAAGTGACTCGGCTGGGGCTATTCGTCGTGAAGAGCTGGGTGTGAAGCAGGGTCTTTCGATTATCAACCAATTACGTTCGTGGTGAGCTTGTCGAACCATGAACGGGCTACCCTTCGACAAGCTCAGGGCGAACGACAGAAGTGGTATCGGGAAATAACCGAAAGACCCTGGGGTGTGAAGCGATGGAATTGACTTATTTCTCTCCGAAGACTGAGAAGCGCGTCAGCGAGATCGAGGGGCGGGGGCTGTTTGCTCGGGAGGCTATCTATAAGGGGGAAGTGGTGGTCGTGAAGGGAGGTTATGTGATGACGCGAGGACAGCGGGATGAGGTGGGGCAACGGCTGGGGCCTGCGGAGATACAGGTGACGAAGGAGTTGTTCATCGGGCCGGTTACGGAGGAGGAGCGTGAGGGCGGGATGATGCACCTGAATCATTCGTGCGAGCCGAACCTGGGACTCCAGGGGCAGATAGCGTTCGTGGCTATGCGGGACATAGCGGCGGACGAGGAGCTGACGTTCGATTACGCAATGACGGACGACGAGCCGTATGAGATGGAGTGCAACTGCGGCGCCCCGGCCTGTCGGAAGGTGATAACGGGGCAGGACTGGATGAACGTGGAGTTGCAGCGCAGGTACGACGGGTACTTTTCCTGGTTCATACAGAGGAGGCTGGATGGCGGGCCGGGCGTGGGGGTCGGCGGTTGAAGGTTCGGGCAAGTCTTCCATACCACCGCCGATGTTGAGAGTGGTACAATTTTCTATAGTGAAGAAGAAGTCTGGACACTTCCAATAAGCTCGCAGTAGGTAGCCCCATCCATAAGGTAATGATCCGAATATTCCGAAATTTCGGCCTTGCGGTCGCGCTGTGCGTTCTGTCAGCAGGGTTGACGGGGACGGTCGTGTGGGCACAGTCGGATGAGGACTTCGACCCGCTTTTCGTGCGGACGGCCGGGGACTTCGAGGTGGGAGTCAGGTGGCTGCCTCCCGCTCCGCAGGTGGGCATCGTGAATGTCGCGCTCAAGCCGACTATCGCGGCCACCGGAGAGCCAGTCACGGACGCACGGGTACTAATAGTCGCGGAACACTCGCTTGTGGTCAATGGGGAGAGTGTTATCGAACCGGACTTCGAGGTAGTGGCGGTGAACAACCCGGAAGAGGCGACGGTGTACCGGGCGAACATGAAGTTCGAGGAAGCGGGAAACTGGGTCCTGCACATACAGATAGACAGTCCGACATCCGGGCAAGCTGACTTTCGCGCGCCTATCGTAACGCTGCCCCCGCCCATAGAACCGGGCCTGGAAGGGGGCTGGGTGTTCCTGGGCATCGTGATCGTTCTGTCGGCTGGGAGTATTTACCTGGTCATATCCAGCAGGCGAGCGCGTGCGGCTAGGGAGGCCGGTTAATTCTCCGCTGCTTGCGCTATCCCCGCTCCACCCCTGGATACCCGCTTTCGCGGGCATGACGGTCGCTTCGCAATGGTCTCCGTTCGAGGAGTGACGCGGTTTATGCTGCGGGGCGCGAGCGGCTAGGGAGGCCGGTCTCTGATGGCGACTATGTACAGGGTGCCATTGTCCGACTTGCGGTAGGTGACTATCACCCCGAGTCCCTGGAGCATGTGCTCCCTGACGTGACTGGGAGTGAACTCCACGAATCTCTGTCCGCCCGCGTGAAACACCAGGGACGTTCCCGCATCATCGGTTATCTCGATTGATTCGAGGTCGAGGAGGGTTCGCACCTCGACGCTCGTAATCAGCCCCTCGAACACGCCTTCAGAGACGCCTGTTTCGCCGCTGTCCCCACCGCAGTATGACCCAAATATGAGCGCGACAGCCACGATGGACAATTTTGGTACTTGTTTAAGAAAAAACTTGAACATATTTCAGCTTGCCCATTTGGTTAAAAGGTCTTTAAGTTTTACTCAGACGGCGAGTGCGAGAGGGATTCGAGGGATTCAATGAAAAAGACACTGATATTTACCGTACTGGCAATCGCAGCACTGCTGGCGCTAGGCAGCGTACCTTTGCGGACGGCCGAGGCGCAGCAATTCTTCGACAAGTTGACCGTCGTGGCTATAGACCGTTATTCGATCTCGTCGGGCGACGCGAATGATCAATTGGTTAATACCTTTGTGGGTTTGCTTTGCAATCTCAAAGAGGACGAACCTGTTGTGTTCGTGTTTACGGACGATCTGAGCGATACATACGGACCCCTCTATGGTAATGCAGACGACTCCGCGCAACTACGCTCGCAAGTGAGCGCGGCCGTGGGTTTGGGTTCGGCATCCGCCCCGGTTGACATCGCGTCCTCATTATCGAGCATATACGACTATATGACCTCGGTTCACGTGCGCGAGGAAGCGAGCATCTACCTGGTAACCGCAAGCGAGGATTACACAGCCTCGGACCAGATGTCCACCGACATAACTTCCGCTCTGGCCCCCATAGTCGAGAGGGGCTGGAACGTCTTCGCGGCGACCGCGCCGGGAACCAACAGCGCGCTTGTATCGGACCTGGACAAAGTCAGCGTGAACAGCGGTGGTGAGTCTTTCGCCCTTACGATGCCCGAAGGTATCGAAGGATTCATGGACCGCTCTCTTCGCATGAAGAGCCAGGGGGCGCTGAATCATGTAGGGCAAGCGAACCTATCGGATAATCCGGTGTTCGAAGTCGACCTGGATATCGTTCCAAGCACCCGGTGGGCGAATGTGGTCTTCGTAAGAGAAGACCCGCAAACGTCGTTCAGGATAACGAACCCGGACGGACTGGAATCTTCATACAGGGACCGGACTTCGTCCTCAGTCATCGAACTGCCTCATATGGTTATATGGCAGGTGACCGATCCGGTACAGGGCAACTGGAAAGCGGAGGCACGTGGCGGCCGCGGCGTGGTATCGGCGAATCTTCATCTGATAAACAGATACACCGTCGAACTTCAGGACATGGGCGCGGTGCCGGTTGACCACCCCGAGACTCTGATCGTGGCCGCTGTGCTGGACAGGGGCGAACTGGTGTCGCCAGACGCGACGGTTGAAGCGCGAGTCATCGGACCTTCGGGGGACTCCATCATTCACGAACTGAACGACGCAGGTGTAGAAGGGGACTCTATTCCGCTGGACGGATACTTCTCGCTCACACTTCCTCCCCTGAAGGAGGAAGGCAGATACGACGTGGAGCTGCGTCTGTCCTGGCCTGACGTTGACCACTCGATAATATCGCTGGCGCAGTTCGAAGCCCAGCATTTCCCGACTATCGAAGTGACTCCCAACATGGTGGAAGGCCTGAAGCCGGGCGTTACCGAGAAGATAGCGTCGGTGTTCGTGAACATCAACGGCCAGCCCTACACTGCACTTGCGGACGAGGTTACGGTGTCGGTGAGCGGCGGCGATGAGACGCCCGCAGGCGAAGTCACCAAGATACCGCATGAGGTAGTCACGCTGGGCAAGTCGTATGGATTCGACATCTACTACACGCCGCCTACGGAAATTCAGTCATCAGTGATATTCGGGCTGAGTATCGAATACGCGGGCAGGCAGTACATCTATTCGACGGACTCGATGGTGGTATCTTCGCTCCCCATTCCGGCGTCGGTGGGCCAGTCGCCCGCACCGGTCACTGCTCCGATACCCGCAGCGGCAGCAGCGGCACCCGCTCCCGCGCCACCGGCGGCACCGCCAGTCGCTCCGCCGCCACAGGTGGAAGACTCGCAGGCGGGCTTCCCCACGGAGGCGATCATAATTGCGCTGGCGGCTATCGGAATAGCGGCGCTTGGGGTGATTCTGTATTGGCTGACAAGGCCTACTCCGTTCGGCTATATGTACACCGAGGAAGGTGAACTGCTGGTGGACTTCGGCGGGATGGTCCGCCATCCTGTGGACAATATAATGAAGCGCAGCAGGATTGACGGCAACGAGATTGATCTGCCCGGATTTGGTGGGGTGTCATTCCTGTTCGGCCCGGATACGGTAACGATGGTCTCAGTACAGGTGCTGCCCAATACGGTCAGAGTGAACAACCAGCCGGTTACGGACACGATGACCATACACGACAACAGCCTGATTGGGGCGTCGGGGAGAATTTACTTCTTCAGGTACATCTCTCCTGAAATCGCTCTGGAGAGTGGAAACGTGGAGGCAGATGACGACGATAATGAGAGAACCCAGTCCTATTCGCGGATGAGGAACATGGAGAGCAGCGCCTGATTCCCGAATAGAAGATACCCAGCGTAGTTAGCCCTTCCTCCGCTATTCTGGCGGGGGAAGGGCATTTCGTTTACGTATGCAGAGGTTCGCCATCCTCTATCATGCTCTCGACGTATGCCTGAATGGCTTCGGTGATATTTGCAATCGCGTCTTCCATGTCAATGCCCTGTCAGTAGCATCCAGGTAGAGCGGGACAACTGGCCACTACAAAACCATCATCGCCATCTTCCAAGGTTATCCCGAATTTCATGGCTTCCTCTCTATCAGACCTTACTCTTCGATGATGCGGATGGTGGTTATGACGTCGCCGGGGGTGGTGGCCTCGCTGGGATTGCGAAGAGTGATGTTGTTCACCACGTCCATGCCAGTGGTAACTTTGCCGAAGATCGAGTGGCAGGACACGCCGCGCTGAGCGCAGTCCTTCTCCGAGCCGTCGGGGTTTAGGTGGTCCAGGAAGGATGTCTCCCTGAAAGTTATGAAGAACTGGCTGCCGTTGGTCGCGAGGCCGCCCGCGTTGGCCATGGATAGGATGCCAGCACTGTCGTGGCTGAGGTCGGGGTGGAATTCGCTCTCGAAGCGGTAGCCCGGGCCTCCAGTGCCTGTTCCGGTCGGGTCGCCGGTCTGGGCCATGAAGCCTTCGAGCACGCGGTGGAAGGTAACGCCGTCGTAGAAGCCCTCCTGGGCGAGGAATACGAAGTTGTTGACCACCCCAGGAACCTTGTCGGCGTACAGTTCGACTTCGAACTGCTCGCCCTTTTCCAGTTCGAATACGGCGCTATAGCTCTTGGAGGTGTCTATGACCATGCCGGGGGGAGAGTCCCACGGGGGGCCGCCCTGGGGTTCAGGCTCAGGAGTTGGGGCGGGCGGCGTGGTCGGCTGCGGCGCGGGCTGTGACGGAGGAGCCGCAGTGGGCACGGGCGCGGCTGTCGGCACGGGAGGTACAGGTGTAGGTTCAGGCTCGTCCGAGCCGCACGCGACGGCTGCGAAGGCGAAAATGGCAAACGCGATTAGCAATATCGTAAGTCTCATGGTGTAATGGCGCTCCGGAAATAGATTGCGCAGCTTGGTCATGTGCCACGCTTGATGCTGCCGCCATTCTACGCATTCTGACTCGGATGCGCCACCGACGGGGTATAGCCACCAGAGTCTTTCGTTTTCACCTCGTCTTCGATCTCCCGTTCGCCCTGAGCCGGTCGAAGGACCGTACGTTCATGGTTCGACAAGCTCACCACGAACGTACTTGGTTTAATTGGCTGATAATCAAATGACCCTGGTATAGCCGTGTTTCTTCACTCGATGGACATGAAGCGTCGCCAATTTCGCTCTCTGACTGCCGAAGAGACTCTTTCGCGTTCACGCAGCAGGTGGGTGCCTGCTACGAGCAGCGAGAGTATGATACATAGGACTATCTGGCCTGTTGACTGTCCGGTGGCTATGGTCAGGGCGTTCAGGACTATGAACACGACAGCCATTGAGACGACCGCCTGTCGGGTGACGAGATAGACCACAAGGCCGACGGCGAAGGTAATGGCGGTAATGTGCCAGAGCATGAACGCGGAGATGCCGAGCACGCTGGCAGCTCCCTTCCCTCCCCTGAATCCGGTGAACGGGGAGAAGTTGTGTCCGAGCGTTACGAGGAGCGCAGAGGCATACACCCAGAGGTCGGCGACGGACATATGAAGAGCGATGAAGACAGCGAGGATGCCCTTGCCCGCGTCTATGAGCAGCACGGCCACGCCGACTCCGATTCCCACGCTGCGGGCGGTGTTCAGCGCGCCAGGGTTGCCGCTGCCGACGTCGCGGATGTCCGCGCCCGACAGGACCCTGCCCGCTATGTACGCAGTCGGGAATGAGCCCAGCGCAAAGGCAATGGCGAGGGTGAGGGCTATTTCAAGCATGTCGAGGCGATGTGTTACACAGGGTCTTGTATCTTGATTTTGACATGAGGCGATCACTTGTACAGGATACATCT
>VXRN01000034.1 GCA_009838465.1 Dehalococcoidia bacterium | reverse complement strand
GTGGAATCCCAACATCGTTGTGTCTTGACACTTAAGACAGTTGCTTTTCATTATTGAGCGTCACTAGAGTAGTTCGTTCGTGGTGATGACCCTTGACAAGCTCAGGACGAACCATGAAGGGACGGCCCTTCGACAGGCTCAGGGCGAACGAGAGATCGAAGACTAGGCGAAAATGAAAAGCCCCGGCTTGGGTTTTCGGTAATCAGCGCTCTTTGCGGCGCGCACTTCTGAGCCCGAATATGAGTCCAAGCGGTGCCATTAGGAGAAGGGCGTTGACTGCCCCCGTAAGCGGGGACACTTGTGCCACCGAGAAACAGCCGCCTGACTCCTCAGCTGGAACGGTGGCCGTAGGCGTTGGCTCGGACTGTACGGGCGTCGCCGGAACAGGTGTGGGAACCAGAGCGCTTGTAGGCGTCGGTACGGGCGTGTTGGTCGGTACAGGCGTCGGTATGGGTGTCTGCGTTGGAGCCGGAGTCGAGGTAGGCGGTGCGGGAGTATGTGTCGGTGTTGGCACGGGTGTATTCGTAGGGGTGGGTATGGGCGTGTTGGTTGGTATCGGAGTATGAGTCGGAAGGGGAGTGGGGTAATCCGTGAACAGGATGTCGAAGGTGCGCTCAAGCTTGCCACTCTGATAGACGGCAGTAGTGCGAGCAGGGATGCCGTTCAGGAAGAAGCCTATCTCGCTGCCCTCGAAACTGGTGTCTCCGGGATCAACCACAAGGCCGCCATACGTGCCGTCGGTGGCGATTGCCGCGGCTGGTTCGGACTGGTAGCTGTCGCCGATTCGGGCCACCAGTATCGAGTCTGTCGGCGCCTCCGACGTTCCACGTATAAAGACCAACCCGGACACGAACACCATCGGCTCCGCAGACGCTGGCGTTGGTTCAGGAGCTTGTATCGGAGCGGATGGCTGCGTCGGGACAGGTATAGGAGTATCGGCGGGTATGGGAGTTGGCAAAGGGGTCGGTTCGGGCAGACTGGAGAACGTGAGGTTGAAGCCGGTCTTTATGACAGGAATACCGTGGGGTTGGTATGTGTCGGTCTGGTCTGCCGGAACATCGCCTAGAAAGAAGGAGATAGTCTGGCCGGTGAGAGAGGCGCTTGCCGATACAGAAAGGGACTCATACCTTCCCTGGGTTACGATGGCTGGCTTTGACTCATAGTCACCCACTCTGGCGATTATCGGCTGTCCGTCCGGCGCCGGCTCTCCATTTACGGATGCGCTTCCAAAGTAGATGATGCCACCAGGTGGCGGGCCACCCTGGGCGAAAGTCTCTGAAGGGAAGATAGCGGCAGCCAGGGCCAAGAACATGCTCAGGAGTGCAGCCAAGAATGCGAAGGTTGTCAGGCGAGGCATGACATTGTCGCTCGACGTTGTGTTGTCTGCCGCTTTTCTCATCAGCCTCTGCAAATTCGGAAGGATTGAAACCACCCGTTATTATACAGAGTACGACGGAGGCGGTGTTAGGGATTGAGCCGAGTTCAAATAGGAATAAAGAACATCCCTCCCCAATTTGGGGAGGGATGTTTACTAACTAGCTAAATCCGATTGTCTTGCGGAGCTACGGTGCGATTACACCGGCATCGCTGGCATGGGCCCAGTAGCCCGATCCAACCATGACCATGCCGTCATCAAGGTCCACGTTATCCCACGTACCCATCAGGGTGTTGAAGGTATAGACCCTGTTGACCTTCGTGCCGCTGAAGTATTCCGCAGCGGATACGGCATCGCCGTGGTTCATGCTGCCGCTCACGTCAGTAACCGGGACGAAGTTCCATCCAGCGGACAGCGAGATAGTCGGCGGCACGGACGTGCCTGCGCTTATCCTGGGTATGTCCACCGCGATGGGGTCAAAGGTGTCGGTCTGGATCCAGTAGGCGCTGTTGGCGTCTATGGTCATCAGCGTACCTATCCAAGTGCCGTCATCACTGCGGATCGCGGTCGTCCATCCGGCTTCGGCGTCATAGCTGAGTATGGTGCTGGCCGGGTGGTCTGCCGGTATCACCGCGTTGAGGCTGGTGTTGGTAGGAGTGCCGGGCAGGGAAACCAGGTTCCAGCCGGGCTTGAGCTTCAGGCTGAAGGGCTCGCGCTCCACGATCTTGACCGTGCTCTCGAACTCCTTCTCGTTACCGGCCGCGTCCATGGCCTTGACCTTCACCGTGTGGTTGCCCTTGGCGAGGTCGGAAGCCTTGTACAGGAAGATAACGTTGTCCGTCGTCGCCAGCGAATCGGCTATGTCCATGGCGTCCATGTCAGGAGACTTCAGGCTCGCCGACACGACTGTTACCTTGCCGTAAGAGTCAAGGTCCACACCTGCGTTGTCCATGTACTCTTTACCTTCAGCCGCGAAGTCAATCGTGATGAAGGGGTCGGAGTTGTCCGAGCCGGTCTCGTCGTCCGGCATCACCATGGGCTCGCCCACGGCGTTGTCGAACTCGAACAGGATGGCCTTGGTGTCGTCACTGAGGTCAATCGGCCCTTCGCTGACGCCCGTCTTGCCAGTGTTGCCTGCTGTGGCGTCGGCTGCGGTTACATACACGTTGTACAGTCCAGGTCCTGAGGCGGTGAATGTCGCCTCGTAGTTCCTGGCCGATGTCAGGGCCGCGTCCACGTTGGTGGCGAAGCCGAGCGCGTACATGGATTCCTCGCCGGAATCTTCTACCTTCTGGAAGGCGACGCTCGGAGTGCCAACCTCTTCATCGGAGGAGACCATTACCTTGACCGAGCCGTTGGTTACCGGTCGCATGCCGCCTTCGAGTGACACCGTCAGGGTAGGAGCGATGCCGTCGTTCGCGTCGTCCACCTTGCCGGATGTCTGGCGGTTACCGGCCAGGTCCTCGACCTGTCCTACGAGCTCGACCTTAGGCTGCGAGTTGGGAGCCAGGTCCGCCGAGACGGTGAGGAATACGTTCTTCTTGTTGCCGCCATACACATCTGCGCTCACAGGCGTGTTGTCGTTAACCTCGAAGTCCGAAGCCTCCACCGAGGACGCATCCAGACTCTCGTTGAACTTGACCAGGACCATGTTTGCCTTAGCCTTGGTCGGGTCCTCGTTAGTCTTGTCGTCGTCGTCGCTGTCTGTGTCCCAGAAAGCGCCCGTTGCAGCCGCCGATATGACGGGGTCGTCGTTGTCTATCTTGATGGAGTATGGCTGACATCCATAAGCGCCGCCGGAGGTGTCAGACCTGTCGCTGCCGTAGAAGCCTTGTGCGTCGCAAGGGTCGGATACCTCGTCGCCGTCATCGTTCTCGACTTTAGCCGAGCGGTCCGAAACGGCCACATTGCCCGCGGCGTCCGTTGCAACCGCCCACCAGTAAACGGTGGCGTTGGATTCGGCTGCGGAGTTATTCGGAAGTCGCTGCCGCGCGTGGAAGCCGCCGTCTATGCCGGTGAGGCTTCCGTCGTTGGCTACGGTGTACTCTTCAGACTGGTCGGCGCCGTCTGCGTTATCAATGAAGAAGATGACCTGGATGTCCTCTTCCTCATCGTCTCCGAGGCCGGAGCGGCTGTCCACTACGTTGAACTCGACTTCAGGGTTCGCCCTGCCCGCCGCGCCGTGCGCCGGGGATGTCTCTGAGAAGACGGGCGCGGTGGTTTCCACCTTCAACGACTTGGAAGCGGTGCGGCTGGGGTCAGCATCGCTGTACCTGAGCGTAACCACGTCGTTCTTGCCTACCTTCAGTCCTGACCCCTCGACCGAGTTGCCTTCCGTAAGGTTTATCATGCCGTAGAACACACCGCTCTGAGGCTTGGTCTCCATCAGAGTAACCGTGATTCCGGTTGGGTCTGCTTGAGACCTGACCTTCACCGCGTCACCGGTATCGTTCCTCACTGCACCCTTATAGTTGACCTTGACCGGGCCGCTGTAAGATGCGTCTGCGCCTGGACCTAGGTCAATACGACCGTCGGCGCTAACGTTATTAACGTCAAGTGGGCTATTGTTGCCGTCCACGACGTCCACATCCCGCTCGTTCAGGAAAGTGTCTCCGTTGCGGTCCACTACGGGAACATTGGCAACGTAGAATCTTCCGTTACTCGCCATTTGGTCCTCACCTGTGACGACGAGGTCTTCGTCCAGGTCGCTGTCTTCGACCTCGAGGTAAGCTGTTCCGCCCTGCCTTCCCCAGTCCTGATCGTCTGAAGTGGGCATGTTACTGTCGTCTGGTACATAGAATCGCACCGTCCCGGTGGCAGAGAATGCCGGAACGATGACAAGCAGGGACAGAATTATTGCCCCTAGGAATACTAATGGTATAAACCGCCTCTTGCTTTTCACTTACTACCCCCTTAGGTCTCAGCGATTACAAATTGAATATGACCGAACGGCTATTATACATAGTAAATCCCCCGGAACAGACTTATCCGCTCCATGGGAGACTCCCGTTTTGTTATGAGATGCTGTCTTTGCCAGCATCTGCACCTCGCTTGATGATTTCAAACCGTTAGATTTGTACACCCAACGGCGATTATCTGTCAAGGTCTAGCTAGGCATTATTCCAAGCGGCGCGCGCAAAAGGCACCGATAGGTCTATGCCCAGATTCTCATACTAATATGAAATTGTTCCTGAACTATATAAGAGCCTATGAATGTCTGTCAATGAGTTAGCAGTGGAGAATGTGGAAATGTGAGCCATGATCCGTAGGCTCGTGCTTCTCTTATGATCCCTTTTTGATGTCCTCAGCGAAATCTGTCATCGGTGCGATACTGAGCCTGCTTATTGTACCATATCGGGTTACTTAAAATTACAAGGCTATATGGCAAATCCGGCGAGATGGGAGTTCTTGCTTGGCGTGGTGTCGTATAGCTATCATTTTGGGTAGGGCGGCTCATCTGCCTCAAAACGTATATACGAGGTACCATTTTGCTCAAGACTACAAGCTGCGGAAGTCTCAGATCGAAAGACGCCGGACGGAGCGTTACGCTCGCGGGCTGGGTTCACCGGCGCCGTGATCACGGGTCGCTCATCTTCATTGATATAAGGGACCGCGACGGGTTGACCCAAGTCGTATTCAATCCCGAAGTCGCCTCCGGCGCTCACTCGGTCGCGGAATCTTTTCGCTCAGAGTGGGTGGTACAGGTCACGGGCGAAGTGCAGGCCAGGCCGGAGGGCACTGAAAACCCGGGCATGGCCACCGGCGAGGTTGAGGTGCTAGCCGCTGAGGCGACTGTGCTGAACGAGTCGCTCACTCCGCCGTTCTACGTGAACGAGGAGACCGAGGTGGACGAACTTCTCAGGATGCGCTACAGGTATCTCGATCTCAGGCGCGCGGGTATGCGCGACGCCATGATTCTGCGCCACAGGGTGGTCAAGTTCATGCGCGACTTCTTAGACGAGCGCGGCTTCCTGGAGATCGAGACCCCCATCCTCATAAAGAGCACCCCCGAGGGCGCGCGCGACTACCTGGTGCCCAGCAGACTCTATCCCGGCAATTTCTACGCGCTTCCGCAGTCGCCGCAGCAGCTAAAGCAGCTTCTCATGGTCGCGGGCGTGGAGAAGTATTTCCAGATAGCCCGCTGCTTCAGGGACGAGGACCTTCGAGCCGACCGGCAGCCCGAATTCACGCAACTCGACCTCGAGATGAGCTTCGCCGAACAGGAGGATATTCTCAGCCTGATCGAGCAGCTCTACACTGAGATGATCGATCAGCTGACTCCAGAAAAGAAGCTGACCAAGCCATTCCCAAGGCTCACCTACCGTGAGGCGATGGACAGGTACGGCAGCGACAAGCCCGACCTGCGATACGGCATGGAGTTGGCGAACCTGAACGATTTTGCCCGGACGACCGACTTCAGGGTGTTCACGTCGGCGGTGGAAAACGGGGGCGTGGTGAAAGGGTTCGCCGCTCCCGGATTGGCGTCCTACTCCCGGAGACAGACGGATGCCCTCATAGATTTTGCGCGTGAACGCGGAGCGGCCGGCCTGGTGACCATCGCGCTGCAGGGCGACTCCGGGCCTCTGGATGACCTGACCGAAGACAAGATAAGATCGGCGGCGTCCCGCTTCCTCAGCGTCGAGCAGGTCGCGGAAATCGGGAAGCGCACTCAAGCCCGTATCGGCGACATGATTCTCATCGTCGCGGGACCGGAGAAGACGACTAACGCCGTCCTGGGCGAGCTCAGGCACGAACTGGGCCGGCGTCTGGAGCTTGCCGACCCCGACGAGATAGCGCTCGCCTACGTCGTGGACTTTCCTCTCTTCGAGTATGACGACGAGCGCGAGGCATGGGACGCGGTCCACCATGCTTTCACGTCTCCAAAGCCGGGTTACGAGCAGTACATCGAGTCCGATCCGGGCAAGGTGTTGGCGAACTGCTACGACCTCATAGGCAATGGCGAGGAACTGGGGAGCGGCAGCATCAGGGTCCACAATCGTGCCCTTCAGGAGCGCATCTTCAAGGTTATGGGCTATGGCGAAGAGGAGATCGAGCGCCGATTCGGACAACTCGTACATGCCTTCGAATATGGCGCGCCCCCGCACGGAGGAATCGCGCCCGGCATAGACCGCCTGATTATGATGCTCGCCAATCGCGACAATATCAGGGACGTGATAGCCTTCCCCAAGACTCAGACAGGGACAGACCCGCTCTTCGGAGCCCCAGGAAGCATTGACGGCGCTCAGCTAGAGGAACTGGGTCTCAGACTGGATTCCGAGGTTTGAGAAAGGCCGTACCGTCAGTCCAATATCGGGCCGCCTCCGTGCGCCTGTGAGAGCACGAGGTGGGTCTCGGTGCGCTGGACGCCCGGTATTACACCGATGGTCTTTGTAATGAGTTGGCTGAGCAGATCAGAGCTTTCAGCTTCGGCCCATACGATCATGTCGTACCTGCCGGTTGTAATGCAGGCAAACGTTACTCCGTCCAGCCCTGATACATTGGTCAGTACGTCGTCTATGCGCTGCGGATCTACGTGAACGCCTACCACGGTGCGCGCTCTTCTTCCTAGATTGAGTAGCACTCGGACTTCGATCAGGTTTTCGTCTATCAGCCTTTTCAGGCGTCGTCGGACCGTGCCTTCGCTGACATCTACGGCGCGGGCGATTCCGGCGTTGGATACCCGGCCGTCATGCCTGAGTATTTCTATTATCTTCAGATCGAGGTCGTCCATTGTGGATGATCTCCTGTTTTCGAGACGAGACAGTGGGTCGGTTTCAGAATTTGATGATCGCCAGGTAGAATCCTATGGCGCCGGCTATCAGGTTGATCGGCGCGAGGGTCACTCCCGTTGCCCATGTGATGATAGTGAAGCCTATCAACATACACACCCCCGATACCAGTTTTAGCCGTGTTCCGCGTTTTCGGTTAGTCGAAAGGCTAATGGCCTCGCCGATCCCGTATCCGAGCGCGGCGATCAGTATGGTCGGGACATAAGGTATGGGGAAGAACCATACCAATCCGGAGATGATGGCCCCTCCGAGGATTGCCACCACGACTCCCGCCCCGATGGCTTTCAACAGGAAGGGTGTCGAAACATCGAATGTGGGAATCGGCCTTGAGCGGGCGCAATCCAGGCAGCGCACGCCGACCGGGGCATGGACCATGCAGCTTGGGCATATCGGGTCCCCGCATCGTGCGCACGATACGTTGGTCTCGATGTCCTTGTGACGACGGCAATACGTGGTTTGCGCCATTTCAGGTGAGCCTCAATCCGGTCTTCTCTCTGTCCATTCTACCTTGCGGGGAACGTCCCTGTCCCACAGAAGTCGGTAAACCATAACCCTTGCGAATCCATATTCGTTGTGAGGGCCTTCCCAGTTGGCGGTCAGACGTTTTCCCAGCAGGATCAGGCTGATGCACGCGGAGGCCAGGATGAATTCCGGAGGCTTGTCCACCAGTCCGCTTGCCGCCGACAAACTGTCGGGAAGCGGGAGGGGGGCGGTTGTGAGCGTGAGCGCGATAATCGGAAACGCCAGGATGGAGACGAACGTCCAGAACCCCGTGTCACGCGCTATGAAGAGGATGCCTGCCGCCGAGACAACCCCCATGATGAGCATCTCTATCCAGAAGTCGAGCGCGAGCGTGACCGCCATTGATGTAGCCACCCCGCGGCCGCCTGTGAATCCGATGAACGGCGACCAGTTATGTCCGACGATAGCGACGATTCCTGCCGCGCACTGTGCCCAGAGATCTACCTCCAGCACGTATCTGCCAAGCATTACCGGCGCGTAGCCCTTGAGAAATCCGTCAAACAGGAGCCCTTGCGCGATACCGGTCATCTTGCCGACGTGAGCGATGACGTTCGACGCGCCCACGTTGCCGGAGCCGTACTCCCTTATGTCTATTCCGGCAGCGAGCTTGCCTATGACATAGCCGCTGGGAATGGAACCCAGCAAGTACGCGCCGACAATGAGTAGAGACGTTTCCAGCATAGTCCGAACTCTGGCCTAGACTAGCGCCCGTCCTGCTGTCGCGGCGCCCCGGATTCCTAAATGCGATTCCCTGAGTAGGGCCACCGTTTGCATGGGAGGCCCCACGCTTCCGGGCTCCGGTTCCCCCGGGTTGCCTGAGCCATGGTAGTCGCTGCCGCCGCATGGGATGAGTCCAAGGTTGTCGGCGATGTCCTTGAGGTAGGCGACCTGTTCCCGCGTGTAGTCGCCGTAGAATACCTCCACGCCCTCCAGGCCGTGCGCCTGGAGATGCGCGAGCGTCTCTTCCAGGCTCTGTACGTCACCCCGGTCCGACTTGACCGCCGAATACGTGGGATGCGCCATAACCGGCACCGCGCCATTCTTGCGCAGCATGGCTACGGCGTCTTCCGGGGTCAGCTTGGCGCGCTCGACGTATGCGGGACCGTTCCTGCCTATGAGAGAATCGAACACGCCTTTGGAGTATTTGAAGTATCCTGCCTCCACGATGGCTGAGGCTATGTGTGGCCGCCCTATCGCGGCGTCATCGGCTATTTCCTGGACGCGCTCCCATGTTATGGAATAGCCTAATTCCACCAGTTTCTCCACCATCAGCCTACCGCGTTCGTACCGGCCCTCCCTGAACCTCTTCAGGGTTTGCTGAAACGAAGAGTCGCTTGTATCAATGAAGTATCCGAGGATGTGGATCTCCGATCCGGGAACGTCCGTGCTCAACTCGATTGCGGGAATTATCTCGACGCCTGGATGCTCCTGGACTGCCGCATAAGCCTCGTCTAAGCCCTCCGTCGAGTCGTGGTCGCTGATGGCTATAACCTTGAGGCCGCGTTCTGCGCACAGATTGACGAGTTGAGTAGGGGACAGAGTACCGTCCGAGGCTTGAGTATGCAGATGCAGATCTACTTCGACCGTCATAATAACGCCGTTCCTAATCTGTCATTTGTACGTCAAAAGGCCCTCTCCATAATGGGCTCACAAGGGCAGGCAAAATTCCGTTCCCCTCGTCAAGGGGAACGGTCAGGATGGGGCGGCTCCGCCAATCCAAATTCAATGCCTGCCCCGTACTCCGATTACGGGGGCGAGGATGAACCTTAATTCAGTTGCATAGGTCATGTCAAAAATACGCAGCGGCCCGTTAACACGTCGCCGCTGCGTTCCATCAATTCGTGATTCCCAATTCTAAATTGATAATTCCCCTTACCGGGCGTATTCCACCTTTCTGCTCTCGCGGATGACCATGACTTTTATCTGTCCTGGGTATGCCAGATTCTGCTCGATGTTCTTGACGATGTCGCGGGCCATCTTTGCGGCCATTACGTCATCTATTGAGTCGGGCTTGACCATAACGCGAACCTCGCGGCCTGCCTGAATAGCGAAGCAGCGCTCTACACCATCGTAGTTGCCTGCTACCTCCTCCAATTCCCTCAGCCGCTTCATGTAGTTCTCTACGGTGTCCCTGCGAGCTCCCGGACGCGCCGCGCTGATGGCGTCTGCCGCTGCGACTATGAACGCCTCCGGCGAACTCATCACGTCGTCGTGGTGTTCGGCGATGCAGGCGCATATTCGGCGAGCGACGTTGTGCTTGCGGGCGACTTCGGCCCCGATTTCTGCGTGAGGTCCTTCGACCTCGTGCGACAGTGCCTTTCCGATGTCGTGGAGCAGTCCGCCTACCTTGGCCACCTTCACGTTGGCGCCAACCTCCGACGCTATCATAGCGGCTATGTGCGCCACCTCCAGGGAGTGCTGCAGCACGTTTTCGCCGTAGCTGTACCTGAACTTGAGCTGGCCAAGCAGCCTGATGATCTCAGGGTTCAGGCCTCGGACGCCCGTGTCGAATACTGCCTCTTCACCCGCCTTCCAGATCGCGGTCTGGACTTCCTTTTCCGCCCGATTCACCATGTCTTCGATGCGGGCCGGGTGTATGCGCCCGTCCGCAATCAGTTTGGACACCGCTATCCGGGCGACCTCGCGTCTGACCGGGTCGAAACACGAAAGCGTTACAGACTCCGGCGTGTCGTCAATAATCAGGTCAACACCTGTACTCTTTTCAATTGCTCGTATATTCCGTCCTTCGCGGCCTATCAGACGACCTTTCATGTCGTCGCTGGGAAGTGGAACGGATGTGACGGTCATCTCTGAGACTACGTCAGCGGCCATTCTCTGAATTGAGGTTGCCAGAATCCTGGAGGAAAGTGCGTGGGCATCCTCCTGGGCCTGTATCTCAATGTCTCTGTAGCGCTTGGCTATATCGTGTTGGATCTCCTCCTCGGCTTGGCGCATAAGCGTCGCCTCTGCCTGGGCTTGGCTCATTTCGGAGATCTCCTCGATTTTCGCCAATCCCTGCTGTTTGAGGTCGTCCAGTTCCGTCTCGGTTTGTTCTGCCTGCTGCTCCATTTTGGAAAGCCGTCGTTCTCGGCGATCCAGGTTGGTTGCCCTTTTTTCCAGGTTTTCTTCCCGGTTTCCAAGTCTGCGCTCCGACTTCTTGATCTCGGAGCGCTGATCACGCAATTCGGATTCCCATTCCGAACGCAGCCTGAGAGACTCTTCCTTAGCCTCTATGACGGCGTTTCGGCTCTGTTCTTGCGCTGTTTCCAGTATGCGCTCGGCTTCCTCCTGAGCGCTGTCTATGCGTCTTGCGGATACCAGCCTGCGACCGTAGTAACCGGCTCCGCCTCCTACCGATAGGCCAATCAGGACGGCGAGAATCACAGTTATGAAATCCATGCGACTCACCCTCCTTTAATTTTTCAACCCAAGCCTGAAAGACGGCTCGGGAATGGTTTCATAGTATATAGAGGCTCCCTGACTGTCAAGCAGTTGCGTTACCTGTATCAACCTAGTCGGCTGCATGGTAAACTCTATCTCAGACTTTCTATACTGATATTGCGGAGCTTAGTCAACACAACAGGGAGTCTCAGGATATGTTTACAAAGGCCCTGGTGCCGTTGGACGGCACTGAAGTTTCGGAAGGCATCATCCCCTTCGTAACACAGTTCGCGCGAGGTCTGGACATTGGAGTCGTTTTGGCGACGGCCGTCGAACTCGACCCACTGAGGGAAGGGCTGCTCAACAGGATCGCCGGCGGTCTGACTGAGACCCCGGCAGCCGACGCGCTGAGGGAAAGAATCGAAAGGGACGTGAAGAACCGTTTGGAAGATCTGGCGGACAGGATGGCCCTCGAGGGAATAGCGGCAGAGACATCGGTAAGATTCGGTCCTGTATCCGACAGCGTCATCGCTATGGCCCAGGATGCCGGATGCGACCTCATAGCCATGTCCACCCGGGGAAGGGGTGTTGTGTCCAGCGGCCTTCTCGGGAGCGTGACCTATAAGATAATGCACGAATCGCCAATTCCCGTTCTGGCGATTACGCCTGAGCGCGCCGGGGAGAGATGGGATACTGACTACGGCGTCAGGCAGGTAATAGTCCCCCTCGACGGCTCCGAACTTGCCGAGGCCGCCCTCCCGTATGCTGCCGCCATAGCGGGCAGGATGAACATGAAGATGACACTCGTGAGAGCGTTGTCTATTGACAACATCGCCTACAGCGAAGGATATAACCTCGGCAATATGCTGAACGAAGCCGAAGCCGAGATCGAGGCTGACGCTCGCAGGTATCTCATCAGTCAGGCAAGACGTCTGAGAGAAGAGGGGCTGGATGTCCAAACAGAAATCCTTCGCGGAAGCGCCTCCTCGGAGATAGTCGCCCAGTCTCGCCAGACCGACCATAACATGATCGCTCTGGCAACTCATGGGCGTTCGGGAGTGAACCGGCTGCTAATGGGAAGCGTAGCCGAGGCGGTGGTGAGGGCGTCGGGCGATCCCGTTCTCGTCGTCAGGCCCTCAACCGCCGTAACTCCGGACCCCGCGCCCTCCAACGCCCCTGTGGTCGCAACCTAGTGTCATAACCGGTTCCGTCTCGGGTTCTTCAGACCCGTTTCGAGCTTGTTTCGCACCTCGCGCTTCACCCTGGCCGCCAGGGAGTCGTAATGGACTTCCAGGAAATCGCTTACCGCCTCTCTGTCGTGAATGACAAGCGTACGCAACGCCCAGGACATTGCCTTCTGCACCATGTCCTCGTGGTCGTCCGCCAGCAGAGTGCATACCGCCAGAGTTCGTGCGGCGTCTCCCGTACCGCCACGCGCCCGGGTGTTCAGTCCCACGGTGCTTACCAGCGCGGCCCGGCGCCACCACACGTCCTCGGACGCTGCCCACCTGTGGACTGCTGAGTCCGATAGATTGCCGATCCTCCACGCTGGCCCGGATAGCGTACATCCGAAAGCGTCCACGCTCTGCCAGCTATCCAATCCCAGCCCCAGCCGCTCGATTTTCTCTTCGGTCAATGCCTCGAACGTCGGCTTGTGGAAGCGTACAAGCTCATATGCCACCCAGCGCAGTCTGCTCGCTTCCAGCAGTCGAATGGCCAGATCGAGCACGAGTTCCGGCTGGCAGACTCGTATCTCTCGCGAGTAATGACGGCGGACGACGCGGATGTTCGGCGTGTTCCGTTTGGGTAGAGTGCCGACATCGGCCAGAAGGCGATCTGCGATGCTGACCGCGTTGGCCGGAGTTGTCTGGTGGGCCATTTACTTCTCCCGTGGGTTGATTGCAACCGTCCAGCCTGTACGTAGGATGGATTATCTCACGCAGGGATACGGTTTCACATCTCGCCCACTGTGCTCTACGAGCTCGTGGGTTCAGGAACGGAGACGTATCGTGAGGAGTAGCGTTTCTCCTGTATCGAGAAACTGACGACACTCGCGAACAGCAGACACAGGCCGCCCAATGCGAAAGGTAACGTGTACGCGCCTGTCAAGTCTCTCATAATGCCGCTGAACTGGATGGCCAGTGCGCCCCCGATCTGGTGCGCCGTAAAAGTTACGCCGTTGAGAGTGCCGATGTTCTTCAGCCCATATACCTCTGCTGTCAGCGATGTAGTGAGCGGCACCGTCGCTATCCACGAGAAGCCGGATATGACCGCGAATCCAAACAGACCCCACAGGCCGGGCGCGGTCAGCAGAACGACGTATCCCATGCCCCGCATCAGGTAAACGAGTCCAAGCAGGTTCTTGCGCCCAACCCGGTCGCCCAGTACGCCGGCGAGTAGCGCCCCGGCTACGTTCAACGCGCTCATCAACCCGAACGCGGTCGCGGCCAGCGATGGGGAGAACCCTTTCTCTATCGCGTATGGGACGTAGTGCGTCGAAATCATCGAAGTGCTCACACCGCACACGAAGTACCCGCCTAATAGCTGCCAGAACGGAATGGACGTGAAGGCCTTCATCCAATGGTCCACTTCGAGAGGGCCTCTCGATATGGACGCGCCCGTGGCCTGTCCGGCGGGACTCTCTTCGCCGTCAGGCAGCCTGCCCATCTCGCTCGGGTCGTTCCTGATTACGAAGAACGCCACGGGAAGCGCGAGACACAGTATGAACAGGCCGAGTATCGCCCATGTGGTTCTCCACCCCACAAGCGGGATGACGAAGGCAATGAAAGGCACCAATATCAGCCCGCCCAGGGACGCACCCGACGATATGAGAGCGACCGCTGTGGCGCGCCTTCGATGAAACCATCTTGCTACAAGCGCGACAGACGTGTTGAACGCGCCCGCGCTCTCGCTGAGCGCCACTGCGACTCCAAACACCAGCACCAGGTGGACGATATGGTTGGTGAAGGCGAGCAGTATATTGGCCGCGCCGAGCGAGAGCAGTCCGCAGAGCATCAGCCTGCGTCCGCCTACCTTGTCGAAGATGCGCCCCATGAACGGCTGGCTGAACCCGCCGACCAGCGCGGCCACCGACGCTGCGAGCGAGATCGCGCTCCGGCTCCAGCCGAACTCCTCGCTCATTGGCAGGACGAATACACCGAACCCACTGAACGGACCGACGCTGACCATGGCGATGAACGTCCCCGCCGACACTATCAGCCAGCCGTAGTAGATTCCGTCTTTGGATTGTCTGAACATTGGCTGCACAGTATATGTATGACGCCGTCCCCTGTGTGTCTCACAAGGATATAAATAAGTCCCTTCCCCCTCGCTGGGGGAAGATTAGAGCCTGCCCCGTACTTGATACGGGGAAGGGAGTGAAATCCCAGAGGTAAGCGCGAATACTTCGATAGCTATCCCTATTAGGCCGTGTTGACATTTCCCGTCATTCCCGCGAAAGCGGGAACCCCGAAGGGCTCGCCGCTCGGCAATCCAGAAGCACGGAGTATAGTTAACGTCTCTATCGCCATGATCGTATTGATGCCTGAAATATCGAATGTCAACAGAACCTAGCCTCAGTGTATGAAATAGAGCGGCTTCTAACAACAGTGTGATATATTCCGCCCTGGTTAGACTTTGATTCCAGTGTCCCGCGAATTGCGGCGACGTGAGAGGTGAGAAAATGCGTTTGGAAGGAAAAGTGGCGATCATCACCGGAGCCGCCAGCGGCATGGGAGCCGAGGAGGCGAGACTGTTCGCCCGCGAGGGCGCGAAGGTCGTCGTGGCCGATATCACCGACGAGAACGGCCAGGCGGTCGCTCGTCAGATAGAGGATACCGGTGGCGAGGCCATGTACGTCCACGCCGACGTCACCAGCGCCGAGTCCTGGCAGTCGCTGGTAGAGCAGACTGTAGAACGCTACGGCGGAGTGGACATTCTCGTGAACAACGCCGGAATCAGCAGCACTGCCTACTCCGATCCGCTGGACATGGACGGCTGGAACAGGATCATGGACATCAACTCCACCGGTGTCTATCTCGGCACCCGCGCCGTCGTTCCGATCATGCAGGCGGCGGGCGGAGGAAGTATCGTCAACATATCCTCGATCAGGGGTTTCGTCGCGGGCGAAAACGGACACCCCGCCTACGAAGCCTCCAAAGGCTCGGTCCGCATATTCTCCAAGGCCGCCGCCGTCAGGTACGGACCGGACAACATCCGTGTGAACTCCGTGCATCCCGGATTCATGCCTCCCATGAAGTCCTCCAACGCCGCTCTCGCCACAGAACGAGACGACTTCATCAGGCAAACGCCCCTCAGAAGACGCGGAGAGACCATAGAGGTAGCCAACGGAGTCCTCTTCCTCGCCTCCGACGAGGCATCCTACGTCACCGGCACGGAACTCATCATAGACGGCGGCTTCACCGCCAAGTAATCGCTTGGGTCGCAAACACGCGAGGCGATTGCAAGGGTCCCTTCCCCCTTGATGGGCTGACTGAGGTAGGCAAAAGTCCCTTCCCCCTTGACGGGCTGAAAGGGGTATGTAAATCAATGAATCGTTCGTCCTGAGCTTGTCGAAGGGCGAGGCCACAATACAACATAGAGATTCACATATTTCAATACATACCCTTGTGAGCCCGTCAAGGGGGAAGGTTAGGATGGGGGTGATCAGGCTCTACACCCCCCCCCATTGCCAAGCAATAGATTTATGAAACTTTCCCACACAGAAAGGCGCAGACCATATGAAGTTCGGCTTGTTCTACGAGTGGCCCAATCCCGAACTGAGGGAATGGCGAGTCCTGTTCGAGGAAGGCGTGGAGCAGATACAGTATTCGGAGACCCTCGGCTTCGACTACTGCCTGATTGCCGAGCACCACTTCACCAACTATGGCAACTCTCCCGCGCCGCTTCTCCAGGCGTTGCATATCGGCCAACGTACACGCAGGATTGGTATAGGAACCGCCTCGGTCATTCTCCCAGTGTGGCAGCCTCTTCGATTGGCCGAAGAGGTCGCTGTCCTGGACAACCTGCTGGACGGCAGGTTCATGTGCGGCGTCGGACGTGGATACCAACCCTACGAGATGGCCGGATTCGGCGCGGACGTTGGCGAGTCCAGGGCCCGCTTCGACGAGACCCTGGATGTCCTGCTCGAAGCCTGGACATCTCACGAGTCCTTCACATACAGGGGAAAGTACATAAACATAGAACATCCCGTCACCGTCTTCCCCAAGCCCCTCCAGAAGCCGAGGCCGCCCATCTGGATGACCGCGCCCACGCGCCCGTACGAGGAGGCGGTTGCGGTGTGGGGGGTGGAAAAAAAAAGGGGGGGGGGGGGGG
>VXRN01000007.1 GCA_009838465.1 Dehalococcoidia bacterium | reverse complement strand
CTGCTGAAGTAGAAACTCATTGCTTGCCAGTTCGCTGAACTGCTCCTGCTCCTCGATGACCGAGTCGTCCTCATCCATGATCCGGCGAAGGGTGTTGAAGTTTCTAGGATGGACCGTTTCACCGAGCACCGACGCGTCTAGGAAGCCGACCCTGTCGATGTCTGTGATCTTGCGGCTAAGGATTTCCACAAGCCCAAGGAGACGCTCCAGCCCTGCTTCAGGGAACATATTGTGTACCCACAACAAGGGGTGTTTGGACCCAATGCGGTCAATTCTTCCCGCCCTTTGGACCATGCGGGTGGGGTTCCAGTGCAGGTCGTAGTTAATTAAGATGCCACAGTCTTGGAGGTTCTGACCTTCGGATAAGACATCTGTCGAGATGAGGATGTCCACTTCTCTATCCGTGCCCACCAAGTCAGGCCTGTTATTTGATTCCGGGGCAAAGGCCTGGATGAGGCGTGATCGATCGGGTGGAGAAGAGCCCCCATCCATTCTACGAATTGATGGCTCTCCGGCCTGCTTGCGGAATTCCTCGCCTTGATCACCCGACAGTTCTCGATACAGATAACGTGCTGTGTCGCGGTAGTAGGTGAATACAATGACCTTTTCACCCTTCAGGTCATGAGATAGCAGGCTCTTGAGGGTTTGGAGCTTGGCGTCCTGTTCCGGGGTGATACCTCTGACAAGAGTCCATAGCTCGGTCAGAGAGTCGACGTCATGCTGAAGAGCCTCGTGTATACGTCTGAGGTCGTATAGGTTGGTATCCAAAGACTGAAGAGTCTCCAGAATCTCTCTTGCCTCAGCGCTGGCGTCCATGTCATCTGCTCGGCTTACGGGTGTACCATCGTCCTCCTCGTCTTCGCGGGACAAGTATCGGATCGACTTGTGAAATGACGTGCTGTCAAGCAGCTTGCCGTCCAGTAGGTAGCTCTCGAAAGTCTTCGTGAACTCCAAGGCTCGTCGCACCGTGATGCGGAAGGCGTCGACGCTAGACTCGAAGCGCTTCAAGTACCGGCTCCTGAAAATACCGGCCAGCGCTTCCTCCCTGCCTTGCTCGAACTCATCCCTCTCCACGCCGGCTCTCTTGTAGGTTTCCAGCTGATAGGGCGCCAGCCGAAGCCCTTCAACCGAGTCCACAACTTTGTCGTAGATCCCCGAATACGTAGACTCCAGGTCGTATCGCACCGTCTTGAGGCGGCGTTCCGGCCACTTGATGAGTTCGCCCTTTATCGTCGCTTCCGGGTAGGTCTCGCGCACGAAGGCGCGGGTCCTTCGGATCACGACTTCCTCCAGCAGATCGAATAGCGCTGCACCGGCCTCGTTGTCCGCTACGTTGCGCCGGACGTTAAGGAAGAATCGATACAAATCACCGATACCGGCGCCGGAGAAGTAGCTGCGGTCTCCCCCGGTTATCAACGTGAGTTGGTTGTAGAGGTCGAATATGGTGTTGTTGATAGGGGTGGCTGTCAGCAAAATGAGCTTCTTGCGACCATCAGCCCGTCCCCGGCGTCCGTCGGCGCTGATCATCCGCTCAAGGTTCTCGTAGCGCTGGGTCCCGCGGTTCCGGAAGTTGTGTGACTCGTCTATGAGAATCACATCGGCGTCCCGATATGGTCCCCAATCAAATTCCGCTTGTCCCAGCTCTTCCTGAGAGACGATGGCTCCGGCAATAGTGGCGTCTCGAAGCTCTTCGGTCCACATCTGACGCAGGGATGCCGGGCAGATGACCAACGCCTTTTGCCGCAGGTGGTAAGCGTAGTCTTCCAAGAGCTTTTTCCCGATCCAGGTCTTGCCCAGACCCACGGAATCGCCGATAAGCACTCCGTCGTAGCGGGCGAGGATGCGGCGGGCCTTCTTTACGGCATCTTCTTGAAACTCGGACAGCTCCACAGCGGACTTGCCGAGACCTGTCTCACCAGACCCGAGATCGTCCTTGAAGAACTCGAAGAGGGCCTTCATGTACACCTGGTAAGGCGTGTATTCCTTCTGGCCGAACTTGGACGAATCCAGAAGCTCTATGAGCTCTTCCTTGAAGTCGGTGGACTCTTCCCACCTTGCCCGGAACCATCGGTCGAGCTCTGTGATCGCCTCAGCCCCCACACCGCTCATCAACTGGTGTCGAAGCTCCAACTCCTGCCGTCCATCTACAGGAGGAGGTCCTATGCGAGCCATCTCCTCTTCTGAGAGAGTCGTCTTGTGCGATAGGTTGAGTTCCTTGTTGGTCGTCAGCCCGGCGCCGGTAAAGTTGCTCGAGCCAACTATGGCCGCGACGGGCTGGAAACGGTCCGCGCCGCCGACCGGAGCGTCGCCGTAGAAGATGTAGCTCTTGGCATGGAGGAAGCCTTGTCGATAGGCGCGAACGCCAACCATATCTCGGCGCAGGAAAGCAATCAGGTCTTCCACTGCTCGGAGGGTGTCCTCGGTGAAAGGAGCTTCGTTTAGCTCGCGAGTCAGCTGTGAGACGGCTTTAGGCCGCAGCCCGATCGATTCTCCATCCCGAGGCTCGTCTCCCAGGAGAAGACGAAAACTTCCGAGCTCTTGCAGGCCCGATTGCAGGAGCGTGAATCCCCATACATTGAAGTAGGCGGAGGCGATGTCCAGAGACTTGCCACTGTGTCCTGCCAGAATGCCTTCGAGCACATCAGCCATGCGGTGGTTCTGATTGTCTATGACGTATGGTATGTACATCTCAGTGAGAGATCATCGACTTGCTTACGTTACTAAGTCTATGGTGGCTTAGGGCACCGATCCATCGGAATTCAGTCCGACCAGTTGCCACACTACCTTAGTGGTCGCTTGGTCTAATGCAAGAAATTTCTCGTTACATGGGCGCACTTGATCGACAAAGTTACCATAGCCAATAGTGAGTTCCCCATACTTCCGCAATGGGTCGATACCACAAGCACGACGATTCCTTGCGAGTAGATCATGGAGCCACTCCAGACTTCGCTCATCGACGCTAGCTTGGCCTCCTTGTAAGTATGTCTTTCCTGTAAACTGTTCGCGGTTGACCTTGAAGGTAGCGAATAGCCATTCAGCAAAGCCTTCTATAAGCTCCTGGCGAGATTTGCGGAGCTTTGTCAATTCTCTACCCGAAGCAGATAGGGCGTCGTGAAGGGAATCTGGCCAAGTATCAATTTCTCTACAGGTACCGCTTATCTCGGCGGCAACTGCGTTCTCCCAATTACTAACTGGGTCTCCCACATCGCTCGTGAGCATGGCAGTCCATCGATTTCTTGGTTTCGCTTGGTCATGTGAAGGCCGGTGTAAACGTTTAAACCTTGGAATTGGCAACATATCGATCTCATATCTGTTCACATGATTGTTGGTACTGGTGAGACTGAACCGCCACTCTATTAATTCAGAGTTGAAGATTGCGAGGATCGTGTACAAATCGTATAAGCAATCTTTTTGTGTGAAATACTGTACGGTTTCTTTGCAGTAGCGGCCTGCCGGTATGTGGCTAGCAATGATCCTACGCCAATTGTCGATAGGCGAGCTTTGCTGGAAACCAACTTTTTCATGTTCATGATGAGTTATCCGAGCATCTCCTTGATGCGAGCGTAGAAACTCCGCCTCGCGCAAGTATAGGGAATCTCCTTGCTTCGGCTCGTCTAGTAGTATGTATCTGTTGATATTGGCACCGCGCAGAACCTCTGGACCAACTTGTCGGTCACTAAATAGATGTGCATTTGCTCTATTCGACATAAGTTCTCCCAGATAGCACCGGGCGACCCGATGCCACTTTGCCACTTTGCCAAAAGAGTCAATTTGTCTTATTCGTGCAATGTCGAGATGACTCACTGGAGGGATGGGCAGATTGCTCTCGTCTAGGGATTTGATGTCGCCGAGTACGAGTGAACATCGCTTTGGCGAATCGAGCAAGGAGTTTCCGGGATAGGTCTCGACGGTGATGTCATGATCACGATTCTTGCGGTTTTCCAAAACATAAAGGCATGTGCTCAGTTTGGCCTCAAGGAAAATCCGATTTGTCGGATCATCCTTCTGAGGAAATGCAACAACTGAGCGAAGCTTGCCGCTTGTGACAAGATGCCTGCGCAGACGTGCAGTGAAATTATCGCCCAGCAGCGCCATGGGGACTATAAAGCTATGGTGCCCCTCAGCTACAAGCAAGGTCATGGCGCGTAGAATGAACGGACGGAACACGTTGAGTCTGCCCCCTAGGGCATCTGCGTAGAGCGGTTGTCCCTTGATATAGTCCTTTTCTGGAAGAGCACGTCCTGCGGCGTGCTCGCTCAGTTCGTCATAAGGCGGATTCCCTACCACGGCATCGAAGCCCTGTTCATTCTTGCCCTTCCAAGTGCTGTGCACCAGGTCGACGAACGCTTCTGGAAATTCCAAATCCCAATGAAAAAAACGCTTCTCGTCACTGACCCTATCACCCAACGAAATTGCTTCTTGGTACTCCGGCAACAGTCCTTGACCGCCCGACCGAATCTGGTCTACCAGATCACTCCCGGCCAAGGTCAGATACTCCTTAGCCAGCTTGTTGCCGAAGTGCTGACTAACCCAGATGTTCAGCGCGGACTTGTACGGGTCCTGTGCCTCTTCGAATTTAGCGAAGAGCTGTCGGCTCTCCTCCGCCTGCCCAGCCGTAGCATCGGGAATGCGGCGCAGTTGTTCGATGGTCGCAGTAGCGGCCAGAAGACCTTGAAAAGGTCCCCCGAACAGGTCAGCTACATGTCCTTTCCGCTGCATGGCCAGTTCGGACTCGACCTCTTGGACGGTGGTTCCGATGAGAGAATTGCCGCATTTGAGGTGGTGGTCCAGGAAGGATAGCGGTGCGCCGATAGTGAAACAGTCGAGCCATAGGGATACTTTGGCAAGCTCTACGGCCATCGGATTGAGATCGACTCCGTAGACGCACCGCTTCAGCACGTGACGCTTGAGAAGATTGATATCGGTAAGACGGCCAGTGTCCACCGTGACACCCTGTCTATCCATCTCGGCGATGATCGCCTCGCGGGTGTCCTGGAGGAATTTCGTAACGGGATTCCACGGGAACGCTCGGAGGAATCCCTCGCGTTCCCCGAGAATGCGGTCGCAGATGAAGTCCACCGCCTCTACGAGGAAGTGGCCGGAGCCCATGGCGGGATCGAGCACCTTGAGGTCGAACAGATCGTCGACCAGGCCTTCGTATGTGTTGGCGATCTTGGCCGGGTCGTCGGGCGCCTTACCCTGCTTTCTGAATGCTTCAGCCTCCCGGAGCTTCTGCCGGTAGCGCCCCCCGGCCTCGCGAAACTTGGGGCGCAGCCTATCGAACTTCTCCGACAGCACCGGCCCTACCGTGTTCTCCACGATGTACTTCACTATGTGTTCGGGCGTGTAGTAGGAGCCTGTGGCCTTGCGTTCCCGCCGGTCATTTTCCAGGTACACGTCGCCCGGACGGTACACCCGCTCTTTGGCGTTCTTTCCTCGGCCTATGGTCAGCACCTTTCTATTGGACTGAACCGCTTCCTCGTATGGGATGACCTCTTCCGTTTTCCTGCCCTTGACCACCGCCATTTTTTCCTGGGCAATGCGAACCTTGAACTCCAAGAGCCCTTCATAGATCGAGCCGAGCTGTCGTACCCCCAGAGATTTGTAATCGATGAACACCAAGTCTTGGCGTTTATCATCCGTGTCGCGCGACAGCAGATCCAGTCCCAGTGCCAGATAGCGGTCGGGTATCTTGTGCGACTCTAGGAAGCGGGCAGTCTCCCCTTCTTGAGAACGATCACTACCGTCCGGATTCGTGACGAAGAGGCCACCGTTATAAAGTGGCACGTTCAAATCTCGTGTGCCCAAATCTATGACCGAAAACAGAGCCAGCAGGCGGTCGTACAGTTCGGTGGCATCCGCCGAATCGCGGTACGCCTTTTTCAGCCGGACAGGAACGTCATCCTCGATGTTGCCCGCCCTTTCAGCTATGTCTGCCTTGAGTTTGGTCAAACTCTCTTGCCAGTAGCCACGCGCTTCCCTTACCGGAAGTAGGTCGCGTGACTCGGCGTACAGCAGGAAGAGCAAGCGGTATAGCAGCGTCAGAGTTCCGTTGAAGACCTGTCTTCGGAACTCTTCGTGCGGCTCCCGCTTCAGTGCTAGCTGCTCGGAAACCGGCAGTAACGTCGGCTGATGAGAACCTGCCATCCCAACCTGACCCCTGAGATGCTCGATAAAACCGGCTGCGAAGTGAGGGAACACCCGCTCGAACACCCGCTCCTTCAGGCGTTCTCCCAGACCCTTGGCGTAGCTTTCGCTTTCATCCAAGATCCTGTCAAGGAAGCAAGACTCCACTGTTCGGCCATCTCGTGGGATTTCGCTCGTGACGAAGGTTTCCATGCGGAAGAAGAGCCAGAAATACCGAAATGCTTCGTTGGGGTCGGTCATGGCGAGAGTCTCATGCAGGTCAACCTCATAGTAGTTGGTTGACCGTGAATGGGTCCTCGCCGAATAGAGACGCCAGAGCTTCCCGTTGGTGACGATGGCCCACGGAGCCTCGCCCGACTCGAGGATGGTGACTACTCGCGCTCCGGGGTTCTCGTCCGGTGCTTTAGCGTCACGGGTCTCATCCCTGCCATCCAGGTATCGATTCCAGGGGTAGGATATGCACACGGCGACCGGCTTGTCGGGATTGTCGGGGGAGTACAGCCGAAAGTCGGGGGCGTCGCCTCCTGTGGCCGTATCTACCCTAAATCCCAACGCTTGAAGCGCGGACTCAATCGGAGAACCCTTAGTTGCGCCATCTTCGGTGTAGCGTAGACGGGGCGTGAGTTCCCGCAAGCGGTGATACACGGCTTCCGGTCGTTCTTTCCATTCTGCCAACTCAGGCAGGCGCTCATTTAGGTAGTAATCTGAAAACAGGGCCCGGTTGTTGAAGAGCGGCTCTGACCACTCGGCAACGGTATAGGCGGAGAGAAGCTTGTCGTACTGTGCATCGGAGTCCGCCTCGGTGTATGTAAAGCGGCGCAGAACACGAAGCTGTACCTGCGAGGGATCCCGTCGGCTGACCGTGAGGGTGCGTGGCCTTACTGTGACACCGCGTGTCGACATCCGAGAAGTGGAAAAACTTGGTAACGAGCGTTCCAAGAGTACGAAGTCTAGGCGCTCGTAGTCATCAGTTAGAACTAGCAGGAAGTTTCCGACCCTGTTTCTCAGTGAACGAGCCAGCCCCTGAGTAGCCGCCACGGTTACAGAATTCAGCTCTATGAGATACAGATCCAACGGCTCTGCGCCGTCGTCATGAACAGCGACCCGCTCTATATACTTGATCTGGCGCGACAAGGATTCGGCGGTGATGCCCATCGCCGATACGTCCTGCGGCTGCCGGCTGTCCGTTCGATAACCAAGGGTAGCGAAAAAGGCCGACACACTATCCCGCGTCGACAGTGTCTGCACGTCGGCAGTGGATATGTCTTTGTCCTCAGTCACGTACCCTCACATCTCACTTGGTGCTCGCGGCGTAATGCCGAATGTTCATGGCATTATCCAATGTACGCTTGAGATCGGCAATGACGTACGCTTGAGATCGGCAATGACGCATTTGCTTGGAAGGACGGGCGGTTGTCCTCTATTATCAAATCAGACTTATTGGGTGGTCTCCTTTGAAAGTAACTCTTGGACAAACTCCTTCAAACGGCCATAGCATTAATTGCCGACCACGATGACAAATGACCGTGACATGAGAATACTAATCACAGGCGCGGCTGGATTTGGCGGCTCCAATCTCACCAGAGCCCTGCTAGCCCTGGGCTATGGGGTGACGGGTCTGGACATAGTGCCTCCGGGCCACGCTGCTCTACTCCGCAATGAGGTGTCGAACCCCGGGTTCAATTACCTGTGGAAGAGCATCCAGGACATCCAACCTAGGGACGTGGAAGGCCATTCGGTAGTTGTGCACCTTGCAGCACAGCCGGATGCTCCGCTTGCCTTCGGGTCGCCCCGGTACACGGTTATGCAGAACATCGAGGGCACGGTCGCGCTTCTCGAGGCGGTGCGACAGGCAGACTGCGTATCGAAGCTTCTGTTCGCGGGGTCTGGTAATGAGATCGGGCGAGCCTTGTATCTGCCGATCGACGAAGACCACCCGTTGACTCCTCACAATCCGTATGGTTTCTCGAAGGCAGCGGCTGAGATGGCTATGAGGGTGTGGCAACTGGCGTATGGCATTCCATCGATAGTCATGAGCACGGGTGTCGTTATCGGTCCCAACATGCGCAGGGAAGTCTTTATCTTCAAGTGGCTGTGGAACGCACTGCACGGCAATACCATAGTCGTCGAGGGCGGGAAGCAGACCCGCGACGTGGCGTTCATCGGTGATGTGGTTCGGGCTTGGACACTGGCAATTCAAGCTCCCGTAGAGAAGATTGTGGGGCAGAAGTTCTTCGTCGGCTCAGGTGAGGAACACTCCATTGACGACCTCGCGAAGCTCTGCCGCGAAACTATAGGGAACAACGTCCCAATCGAGCACGCATGTTACCGTCCGGGAGAAGAGGGACACAGGGAGTCGTTCAGCGTCGAGAAGGCTCGGAGAGTGCTCAGCTATTTTCCTGAAGTCTCACCCAAGGAAGCGATCTCGTTAACATCCGAGTGGGTGAGAACCCTGCTCTAGTCCTCTCCAGATAAAGTTGACTCGATCTCCGCTCCGCCACAGCAGCAGCCCATCCAAGTAGCCGGGCCAGTTTATCTCGTCTATACGTAGCCGGTACAGATAAGCGACTAAGACGGCTAGTATTGCGTCGTGGGTCACGTAGATATTCAGGCGTCCGTGAGAATACAGGTTGTTGGTTGTAAGCCCCAGAAGCAGGTTGATTCCCTCGGCGGTCGGCCTCATCCCCGCGGGAGGCTCGGCAAGCGTGAGTTGATGCCTCACTATCTCCAAGATACCAGTCTCCAGGAAGAGTGCCCCACTGACCTCCTCATCCACAACAAACGGGCCGGGGTCCCCGAGTCTCCAGTCCAGCGCAACCTCTTCGGGCCAGCCACCGCCTCGAAGAATCGCCGTCGCCGTCGATACGCACCTCGGCACTGGACTGGCTGATGCGTAGACCAGGGGCCTGATGCCGGAGAGTATGGCTCCAAGTCTTTCAGCGGAGGTGACCCCAGAGGTGGTTAGCGGCACGTCTACGCCGAACGTGCCCTGCGGAATCTCTTCCCGCTCAGCATGTCTAAGAATGAGTGCCGCATCCGCTTTGTCTGGTAGGTTGCTAAGTTGCTCTACGATCCAGGATTCCCGGTCGGGGTCAGTCATGACGCTCTCGCCCTGATGACGGAGCTTACTGACCTAGTCCCGATCACGTCGACCAGGCAGAATCCGGCTGGGGCAAATAGGGCCCCGAACTGCTCTTTCGTGCGTTCAGCACCCTGAGTCATCACGAGCATGTTCAAATCCAGCAGACCGCCGCCTCCGGTTTTATCATCTAGGACCATCTCTACCACGTAGAGCATCGAATCCTTGTACATCGCTTCACGGGCGCGCTTCAGTATTCGCAGGGCATCTCTGTCCGGCCAGTCGTGGAGCACGCGCGCCAAAATGACCGCATCCGACTTAACGGGCCACTTCCCGAATAGGTCTCCCGCAACGAACCGGCACCGCCCTTCAAGGTCCTCAGGCGTGTTGGCAGAATCGACTACTTCAGTCCTGTCCATCACCGTTGCCAAGAGCCCCGGACAGGAACGCAATAGCGCGAATGCTAGTTCTCCTGTGCCCCCTCCGGCATCCAGTATGCTGTCGTGAGCGCTGAAGTCCACCGATTTGGCAAGGTCTCGATAGTCGTGTCTTGCGTAAGTCGACATGGCCGAATGGTAGGACTGGAGTTCAGCGGGTCTGTCCTGAATCCGGTCGAAAAGGTTCACGCCATCCAGTCTCTCGAAGGCGGACTCACCCGTCCGAAGTGATTGAGAGACCCCAGCCCACGCCTGATAGGACTCTCTGCCCTAGTGTCGAGCTGCATCGGTAAGCGAGAGAGGGTGATTTCGCAAGAGAAACGATCCCCGGTTCGTCGGGTGGTAAACACCCTTTTCATCCCTCATCACGAGTTCCAACTCCATGAGCGCTCTCATCAATCTGTCACCGAGTGATTTGTGCAGTGGAGTTCGTAACTCGACTTCCTCGGCTGATGCGGGCAGGACCTCGAAGACACCCAACTCCACAGCAGCGTGGATCGCCTGGGTCCGCCAGAGACCAACCATGTCGCTCGATAGTTGCTCGAGTTGCGACTGTGAAGGCCCTCTGAGTTCCAATAGCGTTTGACCCGACTCATTTATCACCGTCAGTGAACCGTCGAACCCCTCTATACGAGCCTGCCCGTTGTAGAACGGTTCCACGTTCTTGAATCGATCTTCGTATAGAGGCTCTCCGGTCATGTCCACGTGGTGCCAGCCATCGGAATCGCAGGCGCGGGCGAATCGCTTGTGAAAGACGTCCAAGTCATGGCACCATCGACCATGAAGCAGATTGCCGGAGGCGTCTATGTGGGTGTGTTTGCCGTCCTCCCGCTGGACAACGGCATGGCTGTCCTTGAAGTCTCCGACATAGCGGTAGCGCTGTCGATACGCCGGTGTTCCATCCGCCGCTATGTGGAAGTAGCCGCCGTCTGACAGTCGGACCGTGCAGCGGCTCTCCTGATAGTTGCCGCACCACGCGTAGCGGTCACTGTATAGGGACTCTCCGTTCGAGAGGATGTGGAACCATCCCTCCGCCGATTGGACGGCTGCACGGCCCTCGTAGAATCCAAACGTTCGGACGTAGCGCGACTCGTAGGTCGCCAGTCCGTCTGGAGTTATGTGGTACGCGCCGGAGGCATCACGAACCGGAGCGAGTCCGGGCTCATGGAACTTCTGGACTTCGTGGAATCTCGAACTATAGGCGGGCTTGCCCTGATAGACGTGGTGGGATACGTCTTCGGATATCCCGTATTGCCGCCACTCATCAGTCATGAGTCCGCTGGACGCCTCATGTTGCAGCCCTGACAAAGCGGATTCTCCATGTAATTCGCCTCTAGATCTCTGTACTCCTCGCTCTCCCAGATGTCGTACAGGCTGGTGTCGTTGACGTTCCCGAAGTAGCCGAGCGTCCGGCGAAGCGCGTCAGGAGCGCAGCACGGGTTGAATCTTCCGTCGGAGGCCACCCATGCCTCTTGTCCGAGAAACGGACATTCTCCGTGCGGGGCGATGTCTCCTTCACTGTCCTCATCGAGTCTGAAGATGTTCTCCAGCAGCACTCGCTGTCCGCCCGGCAGCCTGTGGCGTTCGGCCACTTCGTACGCCGAGTCCACGATCCCGTTCCAACGAGCGATGGCCTCCGGGGTTCTCCGCATCGACTGGTGACGCATCTCCGTGAAATGGACCCAGAGGTGGTGACCCTTCACTCTGTCCACACCGAGGCCGGCTGCCAGCTTCACGATGCCGGGCAGCTCGGACACGTTGACTTCCATGAAGGTCAGCTGAAAGGTCACCCGACAGCGGTTGCCTCCGGCCTCCGCATGGGCATCTCTCACGCCGATGAAAGTCCGAACGTTCTCGACCACTGTCTCCCAGTTCGATCCAAGCATGACGTTCTCATGAGTCTCCCTGGTCGCGCCGTTCCAGGATATCTTCACGTCCGACGTAACGGGCACGATTCGCTCGGCCCACGCCTTGGCTCCCCGCTGGGGAAACGTCCCGTTGGTCGTTAGGTTCAGCTTGACGCCGTACTCCTTGCACAGGTCCAGAATCTCGTCGAAGTGCCGGTAGAGCAGAGGCTCGCCCATGGTGGAGGGAATGATCTCGCGCAGTTCCGTGCCCTTGGACTCCTCCATGACCCGTCGAATCAGCTCGATGCCCATTCGACGCTTGGGACGACCCTCCCTCCGCCTGTCGCTCTGAGTCGTACTGTAACGAGAGTGGTCCTCGCACATGATGCAATGGAGGTTACAGTCGTCCGGGTTGGTGTCGAACGTGATGCGCCAGGGGCCTGGCCGTTCGTCAGTCGTCCGGCTTGACCCTGTCTTCGATTCAGGTCTCTGTCTTACGACTAGATCGCTCATTGTCTTGTGCCTATCAGGTCCTTGTAGATGGCCTCCACCGCAAGGGAGTGCTCCATCATATCCGGGACATTCCCGTCTTCCGACTGCAGGTAGCCTCTGCTGCCCAACCGTATGGCGAGCTGCGGGTCGTCGACAAGTCGTTGCATCTGCTGAGCAAGGGAGTCGGTGTCGCGATGGGAGAATAGCAGACCGTTCCGCTCATGATGCACGTACTCGGCCATCCCCCCGTAGTCGGCGGTTATCACGGGAACCCGCGCCTGCAGCGCCTCGTGAATTACGAGAGGCGAGTTCTCCGCCCAGATCGATGGAACCACAATCGCGTCGCAGAGTTCGAATACGTCGGCAACGATATCCTGGTTCCTGTATTCCCCTATCCACTCGATGCGCTCGTCGGCGGAATTGGGGAGGCTTCTCGCCAGCGCCTTCAATCCCTCGGTCTCGACGCCACGGTCACGTCCCCAGATCCGCAACTTGGGATTGCCGGACACACTGCCAAACGATTCTATGAGATGGTTTACCCCCTTCGCCGGAATGTGTGTCCCAATGTACCCGAACGTGAACGGCTCACCTTGTACTCTGCGCCGGCCCTCCATGCGCTGTCGATGGAATCCATAGTCGAGGTACGTGAGCTTTCGTTCCGGGATTCCAAAGTCGTCCCTGAACCGTCTGAGCAGATACCGCGACGGTGCGATAAACACATCGACTGCATCGCACACCTCTCGAACATGCGCCATGCGTCTGCCCACCCATCCTGTCCAGTAGGCTGCGTCCGTCTCGTAATCCCCCTCATCGCCCGAGTAGTAGCGCACATAGCACCGAACGGCGCACTTCCTATCGTCCTGTCCGTCGCAGAGTGCCCAAACGTCGGTAGGGTCTTTAGGGTACATTTGGATGAATTGACCTCTCGGACACATTAGCCAGTAGTCGTGAAGCGTGAAGACGACCGGAATGCGCCGTTCCTTCGCCGCGAACAAGAGAGAGGTCGACAGGTGGTTCAAGTGCCCAATGTGGATCACCTCTGGGCGAACCTCGTCCAATAGACTTGCGAACGCACCATCCACGGCAGCGTGCCGGTACCCGTCCCGCGCCCTGGCCATGTTGATGACGTGAAGAATGATTCGAGGATCGGAGGGATCGGTTTCCTGATGCGTGCCGTATTCACGAAGGAACGAATTCTCTTGCCTCGTAAAGACGTACACCTCGTGACGTTCCGCAAGCGCTTGGGCAAGGCCTTGGGTGTACACCTCGGAGCCCGCGTTGTACCGCATTGGATAGCCGTGGATGACCTGGAGAATTCTCACTTATGCCCTAACTTTCCCGTCTAGGCTTTTGTATCATCCCTTGCTTCGAATCGACAAGCACAGCGCGGAGATATAGGGTTCTAGCATTAGCAATCTATACCCCACGAGAGTGGACGGAATGAGAAACCTTCATATGTGGGACTCAACAGCAATGGAAAACTCAGTCAGGCGTGGGCCGTGGCTTTAGTTCCATTCAAACGGGGTCGGTAAAGCGGATTCACAAAGGAGGGGTCACATTGTTCCCGCGTACCAGAACGTATCTTGGCGCACGATGACCGATTCGATTCTTCTCAAGTGATCTCGTAGGGACGCTCGCAAATGAGCGATCCCGAAGGGTTCTCCCGGACTGCCTGTGGCCTCACACGTACAGAACTGCGAACTGAAATGATGACCCAGCCTGCCGAATTGCCCACAATGGTTGTGGTATTGCCTTAAGTCAAATCCACCCATGTCAACACTGGGAAGTTGAACTGTGCCTCGGATAGAGCTTGAACTGCCACAGCGGTAACACCTTTTTGTCGTATTCGGATCCGACGAGAGGAGCAAACCACCCGGGGCGGGGCCGCGCAAGAAGTTGCACCACCTCCTGATTCAACAGCGTTTGTTCCGAGTAGTAGCGGCAGAACATTTCGCTGAGCGTTCCAATCGTCTCAAATCCCTGGTTGGTGTTTTCCTCTGGGTCCCATCGAAATTCAGCAGCTATGAGTCGGTCTCCCTTCACATCTGGTTGGGGACCATCCATCCTCCACCTTCCATACCTCATGAAGGTCCAAGCGATTTCCTTTTCGAGGCTGTCTAACAACTCCTCCTCACCACAATAGAGCCGGACGCCGGAGATGGTGAACTTTACCGTGCCGTCGGCAGCGACTGGCTCGGTGGTCGTAGGGTCGACTTCGAGACGTAGCTTAAGCGGAGGCCTAGTGCCGATCATCTGGTCCCCCAAGTGAACCAATTCGTTCTCCATCATTCCAGTTTGCATGTCCATTGAGACATTTCCGGCTGCGTCAAGAAATCGTTCGGGAGAGACAAGCGTCCAAATGCCCCACCTTGCCCAGTAGACTGCCAGTTTCAGCTTCCCTCCTGTGGCAGAGGCATATCTTTCCAATTTCTCCCGATAGCCGCTTACCATGAACTGGCGCTCTTGCCGAAATGGATCCTCGATGTAGGCGTTCTTCACTTCGATCAACCACTGCGTTCCGTCTGGGAGAACAACACGGAAGTCGGGCGCTAGATATTCGTCGTTGGGGTGAACATCGCCATTGTCCTCAGTCTTTAGTAGGGAATAGCCTCCCAAGCTAAGTAGCATCGACTCAAACATCGCCTCTGTTCGACGTCCATGGAGCAGGTTCGGCTGTGATAGAGCGCGCCTTACGACATTCTCAACAAAGGTGGAGAATTCAGGAATCGCCTTAGGGTCGTTAAGTGAGATTCTATGGTCCAGTCCGAACCTTGCTAGCTCCGCAAGAAGGTCAAACGACGGGCTTGCGTTGGTATCTGAACTCATATAGCCCTACCCAAACGTCTCGCTGTGTCTGGTCATACATGGCTAAAACGACTCTAATCTACGAAAAGTCTACGAATATGTGCACCAGAGTTATGGGCTGTATCGTCACTTGCTGCAAGTGTGTACTGTGATGGGTGTCAGGAGATGCGCAGAGAGAATTATTGGGAACAAACGCTGAAAACTCTTGCACTTTGCCTCTACGGCTGTTCATGGCTACGCTCACCCTACTTATTGCGATAGACTTGGGCGCCACCACCACATACCCCATCATAATCCCATAATCATGTCCTCGGCCGTAACTGCCCTCTACGAAACGCATGACCCCTTTGTCAACGTAATCCCCGGCAAGCGAGGGGCCGACGCCTCGGAGCCTTTTAGCTTCAACGAACAAGGAAGGGTCTTCTCTACTGGGGTAGGGACCCCACGTAAAGAGAAAGTCAGGCTCGGCGAAGTTTGAGGTCCCCTCGGCGTCGGCTGGAGTCGAAGCACGCATGAACCAGCTAAGGATGTCGCTGGCGTTATTCGCCATCCGAGCGGCACGCATATGCTGGTTGAGGAGGGCGCTAATCATGTCCTCGGACATCGAAGAGTGCACCACGCCCTCTGCCTGAAGGTCACTGGCTCCAATCAGTAAGAGTTCCAAAACTGCGGGAACGTACAATTCCCGTAATGGCAGCGTAGGCTGACCCAGCGAGCTATTTGAGGCACTATCCATTAGCAGGCCAATCCATATGCTCGCGTAGCACGGCATCCGCGTCATTGAGGGCAGCCGTTTCGCTCCATAGACGAGCCTGCGATGGCTTGATGATCCAGAATGCCTGGTCGTCGTAAACCCGCAAATCTTGCTGCACGTATAAGCGATCTGCCACTGTTGCACGAAGGTCGATGGACATTTGGGCCAAAATGTCGCTCATTCTCTCGGCATTCAACTCGGAGACATTGGTTCCCCCATCACCTCTCCGCCAGGCGAAGCGGCACGCATTGAGTCCAAGGTGCCTACCAACGACTACAGTTGCATCGAGCTGCATTCCGCCTTGCCTAAGAATGGCATTAATCTGGTGGCACAGGCGAACCGCATAGTCGTGGAGTTGCTCGGGCGTTGGCTCCTCAGGGATCGCGGTGGCACGACGAACGTTTCGCCCGAGAAACGGGGTGATTGTATAGCTCAAGGTGTCCGCCATTAACACCCTCTCTTGCTCTGACAGCTCATATAAGCGTGAGATGTGGTCATTGAGTTCGCGCTGCACACGATCAACGTGATGATCTTCATGAGTGTCCACATCGCGTTTCCAGTGGGTACGCAACCACCTTTCTTGGTTCGAGGCTTCCGCCCAAACTCCATTGACATCGCCTTCTAGTATCGAAGGCGGCAAAGGCAGTTGTAACCAGTCTCGGATTTCGATTACAGATCGTTCCCACCCCAATATGGAACTGTGAAAGAACATCAGATAAGTGGCAAGTTCGGAGTTTAGGATGGCATTCAGCCGGTATCCTAGGTATTCCGGGGCCCTAGCTAGGGAAATACCATAGTAGCCCTGCAGCACAATCTCGCTTTGACCACGTACGGACTCCGCCAAAGCTGCACATGTCCGTTTGTCACGTAGACCCCTGTGCAATATCAGGACCGGAAGGGGTAACGCCCTTCGAATACTCTTTTCCGCGATATGAGGCCTCGTGAAAAGCGGCAAATCATCAACATCTATGGCGAAACGGAGCTCTGTCCCGGTTGATTGGCTTGTGATTCCAGCTGACAAGTAAGGCAAGCCGTTCAAGTTGGATGCGTCTTTAGTGGGATTACTC
>VXRN01000017.1 GCA_009838465.1 Dehalococcoidia bacterium | reverse complement strand
TAGCTTTCCCGTCGAGCCACAGGGATAGGCTTATCTTGGATTGGAAGCGGGCTGTCATCTTGGTTCTCCAAGCGTAAATTTGGCGACGCTATGCGCACGGCGAAAGTCATTTTATCGGAAGCCGGCTTTCCGATATGAAGGTGTATAGCGGTGAAATTCGGGAACTTTAGCATTGCCAGGCAGATGGAGTCGCGGATAGAGACGGACACCCTGCGAGCTGTCGGACGGGCGGCGAAAGAGATCGGCGTGAAGCCATATCTTGTCGGGGGTTCGGTGCGCGACCTCATAGTCGGCGCTCCCACTTCCCCCGACCTGGACATAACGCTGGTTGGCACTACTTCCGAGACATTCGACGACATAGCCCGCCGCGTGTCCGGCGAGATCACCAAGCGCTCGCAGTTCGGCACGGTCGCCATGAAGGTTGGAGGCTACGGCTTCGATCTCATCATAGCGAGGGCGGAGAGCTATCCGATGCCCGGTAGTCTGCCGGTCGTGCGTCCCGGCACGCTCGCGGAAGACCTAGCCAGGCGCGACTTCTCGGTGAACGCGATGGCTGTTTCGCTGGCTGAGTCTGACTGGGGAGACCTGTTCGACCCGCAGGGCGGGCTGAACGACCTCCGAGCCAGGATGTTGCGAATCCTGTATCCCGATAGCTTCAGGGATGACGCGACGCGGATACTCCGGGCGGCCAGGTATGCCAGCCGGCTGTCTCTCGCTCTGTCTCCTGACACGGAAGACCACTTACTCGATTCGGTTGGGTTCATCTCGAAAATCTCACCCGCGCGGATGAGGGACGAGTTGGAGCGAGTCTTTCTCGAGTCTCAGGCCGCCGCCGCCCTTGGTTTGCTGGAGGAATGGGGGGCGCTGTCTGCGATCAGTCCGGCGCTCGAGTATGAGGCAGACGCATGGTCCCTGTATTCAGAAAGAACGGATGGCTTATCCAAACCGGGCAGGATAGCGGTGGGGTACGCTATATTGGGAGCCACGATGTCTGTGCCTGAGTCCACTGGCGTGGCAGCTCGGCTTAAGCTGGGGGCGAGAGCGCGCCGTGCGCTGCGAGATGCGGCTGAGCTGGCAGATCGGATTGATGGAGGCGAGTTCGAGGGCGCGGCTAATAGCGCGGTCGCTGAAGCGCTGGACGCTTTATCGAAGCTCGGCGTAATGGGATGCGCTATCGTCAGGGCGGGAAGTCCAATCGGGGGGCGAATGGAAGAGTATCTCAGGGTTCACAGGCCGCTTCGGACGATGCTGACAGGTGATGACATCATCGCGCTTGGCGTTCCACAAGGGCCGGAAGTGGGCAGAATCCAGAGATGGCTACGGGCAGCGAGGCAGGATGGGCTCATTGAGAGCAGGGTGGAGGAAGAGGCTTTCGTCCTGGACAGGTTGAAAGCCTCTCAATGATTCTGGCAACTAGTGAAGAACCAACATTTTTGGATTGACGGCCTGTTTACCCTCACCCTAGCCATCTCCCAAAGGGAGAGGGGATAAATGGGAATCTGAATATCCATCGCGACTATGTTGTCGCGCTTCTAGCCAAGGGCGACGCCGGAGCCGAGCCCTGGTTCGGTCATGCCGGACGGGTCCAGAATGTCGTCGAGTTCATCGGAGGACAGATCGGTCTTTACGAGCGCGACCTCCTTGACGGTCTGACCGGTGGCCTGGGCCTCTTTGGCGATGTCCGCCGAGGCGTCGTATCCAATGTGCGGCACGAGCGTCGTGACGATGGCGAGTCCACGGTCAACCATGTCGGGGCCTGCCGATGTCGCCTCCAGGTCTCGGACGCACTGCTTGGCGAGGTTGCGCGCGGAGGCGGCGAGCAGGTCTATGGACTGAAGCAGGTTGTATGCGGCGACGGGCATCATCACGTTTATCTCGAAGTTGCCCGACTGTCCGGCGACCGCGATGGTGGCGTCATTTCCAATCACCTGCGCGGCGACCTGGCAGACCGACTCAGGTATCACGGGATTCACCTTGCCGGGCATTATGGAGCTTCCGGGCTGGACTTCGGGTAGCATAATCTCGCCGAATCCGGCGCGTGGGCCTGAGCCGAGCCAGCGGATGTCATTGCTTATCTTCATCAGGCTGACCGCGACCGTCTTGAGCGCGCCGCTTGCGGCTACGATGTTGTCGAGAGTGCTCTGTGCCTGGAAGTGGTTGGTGGTCTCCCTGACCTCGACGCCGAGCGCGTCGGACAGGCGGGCGCAGATCCTGGATGCGAATTCAGGATGGGTGTTCACGCCGGTGCCGACCGCCGTCCCGCCTAGAGCGACTTCACCGAGTTCTTTCTCGGCTTGCCGAAGGCGCGAGATTGCCCGCTCCACCTGTCCGGCGTGGCCGAGGAACTCCTGGCCGAGCCTAACCGGGGTGGCATCCTGTAGGTGGGTGCGGCCCGTCTTGACGATTGGCATGAATTCGTCCGCCTTCGCGTCCAGATCGGCGTTTAGCTCTTCGAGCGCGGGGATGAGTTCGTCGTGAATCGCCCTGAGTGCGGCGATGTGAATGGCGGTCGGTATGACGTCGTTGGAGGACTGGCCGATGTTCACGTGGTCGTTGGGATGGACCGGGGTGCGCGAGCCTTTCGTTCCGCCCAGGTTCTCGATGGCACGGTTTGATATGACCTCGTTGGCGTTCATATTGGTCGAGGTGCCGGAGCCGGTCTGGAAGATGTCCACCACGAACTGGTCGTCGAATTCGCCGTCCGCCACCTGGCTCGCGGCGGTGACTATCGCCTCTGCTACGTCCCCTGAAAGAAGGTCGAGTTCGTGGTTGACCTGGGCAGCGGCGAGTTTTATGGAGGCTATGGCGTGTATAAAGGAACGCCCGAACCTTAGGTCGCTGATGGGGAAGTTGAGAACGGCACGCATCGTGTTCGCGCCGTAGTATGCGTCCACCGGCACGTTGAACTCGCCCATCGAGTCGCGTTCCAGCCTGTATTTCTGTGAGTCTGACACTTTATCGCTCCTGTGGTTCAGTCGGTAGGGTCAAATGGTCTGTGGAGATAGTGTACCAGCGTCGGCGCATGGATGTACTTACAGATTCTGTACCAGAAAGTCCGCCACGACGTGTGCTATCTCGGACTCGTGACCGCGCATGGAGTGGTCTGCGGCTACTAGCTCGTGGAAGCGGACCGGGCCACGGCATTCGTCGAGGATGTTCTGGATCTGGAGGGATGGGGCTACGCGGTCTTCGGACCCGGCTATGATCAGGCGGGGGCGCTTGTCTTTGCTGAACCGGCGGTTGCGGAGCGCTGCGAGTGTGGGCGCGATCAACGCAATCGCGGAGGCGCGCCCGATGTGTCTTATGCCGTCGAGCAGAATTGACGCGCCAGCAGAGTAGCCGATGACGCCGATGCGTTTACGGTCAATTCCGGGCCAACGGGACAGGACGTTTAGCGCGGACTTGACGTCGTTGTGTTCGTCCTTGCCGTTGGAGAACTCTCCCTCGCTCTCTCCGACGCCTCTGAAGTTGAACCTGAGCGTAGCGAAACCCTCATCGGATGCCGCGCGGCAGACGGCGGTCACTATTGGGCTGTTCATGTCTCCGCCGAGCATGGGGTGGGGATGGCAGACGGCGATTGCGGGAAGGTACGGTCCGGCTTCCGACGGTGTCGAAAGGATGCCCTCCAACGTCAGTCGCTTGCTTCTGAAGTCTATGGCGGACTGTCTCATGGCTGTTGTCTGAACTGTGATCTATGTGATTGAGGGATTTATGTGATTGGATGATGACCACGTATATGATTTATATAGTATGGATTTATCTTCGATTAGCGTTTTGGTTAAGATTATTTACCATGACTTCAGCGTTTTAGCCAGGTGGTGAAGAACTCGGAGGTCATCTCGCCCAGCAGCGCTTCGGAGCCTCGGAAGAAATGGTCCGCGCCGCTGACGACCTCGGACTGGCGGGGGTCGGCGAAGCGTCGGCAGAGGAAGCGGAACTGGTCAACGGGGAAGTTGTGGTCGTGGTCGCCCAAGACGAACAGCTTGGGCTGGAGCAGTTCCATGCCGCTGAACGCTCTAAACTGGGGGGCGGGGCAGGCTATCGCGGCAACTGCGTGCGCCATCGTGGAGTCCGTTGCTGACTGTATCGCCACCGCCGCGCCGAAGCTGTACCCGGCGATACCTATGCGGCTCCCGTCCACCTCGTCGTGGAGGGAAAGCGTTTCGAGGGCTGCGTCGGCGTCATCGGTCTCGCCGCCTCCCCAGTCGAACATTCCCTCACTGCCCCCTACACCGCGAAAGTTGAACCGCAGCACGGCGAATCCGTCCCTTGTCAGCCGCTTGGTCAGTCCCAGCACGACGTTGTTGTGCATATCGCCGCCGTATCGCGGGTGTGGGTGGCATATGACGATGCCCGGCGCCTTTTCGGTCGAGCCTTTCGGCAGGTGCAACATTCCCTCTATGCTGAGCCCACCGCTGTCTATAGTGATAGGCTGGTCGTTGGTTTCCAAGTCATGCACCATCCCTTTCCCAGTGATTCCAATCTTAAAGTCGCCCTATGGCGTTTGACAAGTTCGGTTGGTAGAATTACGCGAGCCGCGATACTGAGAACACGCGCCCGGGAGCGCGAGGAAGGCATGACAAATGAGAGTAGTTGACCTGCGAAGCGACACCGTTACACATCCTTCTCCAGAGATGCGACGCGCCATGTACGAGGCAGAGCTTGGAGATGATGTCTATGGCGAGGACCCAACGCTCAACGCTCTCGAGGCGAAGGCGGCGGACCGTCTGGGCAAGGAGGCAGCGGTGTTCGTGGCGAGCGGCACTATGGGAAACCTGGTTTCCGTGCTGTCTCACGCGCAGAGGGGCGACGAGATCATACTGGGCAACAAGGCGCATATCTTCAGAAGCGAGGCGGGCGGTGCGTCTGCGTTGGGCGGCGTATCGTTCCACACGATTCCAAACGACGAGCGCGGGATGCTGGACACCGACGACATACAGGCGGCTGTGCGTCCGAACGACCCGCACATGCCGCGTACCGCGCTGGTCTGCCTTGAGAATACCCAGAATATGTGTGGCGGCGCGACGCTTACTCAGGACGATATGAAGTCCGTCGCGGACGTAGCTCACGCGAACGGGATTCCCGTCCACGTTGACGGAGCGCGCATATTCAACGCGGCGGTCGCGCTGGAGGCCCCCGTGTCCGAGCTGGTGAAAGACGTGGACTCGGTTACTTTCTGTCTGTCGAAGGGGCTTAGCTGTCCGATAGGTTCGATAATCGTTGGCTCCGAGGACTACATCCTGGAGGCGCGACGCTGGCGCAAGATGGTCGGCGGGAGCATGAGACAGGTGGGAGTAATCGCGGCAGCGGGCCTGGTCGCGCTCGACAACATGGTCGAGAGGCTGGCGGAGGACCATTCCAACGCTCGCAAACTCGCCCATGGTCTCGCGGAGATACCTGGTATAAGCATCGAGCCTGACGCGCTGCCGACCAACCTCGTGTTCTTCGACGTCGAGCGCGAGGACAGAGACGAACTGCACCGACTGCTTGTGGAGCGCGGAGTGAAGGGTGGCGGCGGACAGAAGCGCTGGAGATATGTGACCCACTACGGCATTACCGAATCGGACATTGACTACACCCTGGAGACAGTTCGGGACGCCTTCTCCAACGGCGGCTAGATTCTGGACCGAAGTCCATAGACCTTTGAGGGCGGATTCGCCGAAAGGCGGGTCCGCTCTTTACATTATCTGAGAAACACACTGCACGGCGAGGCCGGCGATGCTTCTACTTCTGCGGCACTCACAGTTCAGAACATTCTGGATAGCCGGGGCGTTCGGCGACGTAAGCCTGATCGCGTACTTCGCCGTTCATGGCTGGCTTGTGCTCCAGATAACGGACTCTCCCTGGTGGGTCGGAATATCTTCGTTCCTTGGCGGGCTGACCTTGGTCGTGTTCTCGCCGATCGGCGGCGTGGTCATTGACCGCGTGAAGAAGACGAGGGCGGTGCAGGTAGCGGGCTTGTTCAGGGGCATCGGAGCAGTCGTCATCGCCGCGCTCATCTTCAGCGACTCCGTTCAACTGTGGCACGTGCTTCTCTTTCCGCTCGCTTCGGGCATCACCGCTTCAGTAAGAATCCCGGGACTCATGGCGCTGAGCCTGGACATCGTTGGCAGAAAGCGGCTGGTGAGCGCGACTGCCGCGAGGATGGTTTCCATGATGGGAATGGGCGTCCTGGTGCCTCTGGCAGTAGGCAGGTTAGTTGACGGCGCGGGCATGGGCTGGGCATACGCGGTCATGGCGGCGGGCGATCTTATTTCTGTCGCCGTGCTCACCCTGGTCAACCCTCCCGACAGGAAACGCACTGATAAGTCGTCTCCCTTCAAAGACCTGAAGGAAGGCGCGATGTTCTCGCTGAAGTCACCCCTGGTCAGGACGCTGCTGGGCGCGATACTGCTGAACGAACTGTTCGGCTGGTCGCACGAGCCGATGCTGCCGGTCATGGCGAGGGACGTTCTGGGCATGGGAGCGACGGGTCTGGGCAATCTGCTGGCGGCCGGAAGCCTGGGCGCGGCGGCAACCAGCGTAGTCCTGTCCTCATTCGAGAACCCGAGGAGGAAGGGGGTTATGCTGGTGGCTGGGATGTTCGGCTATGGTTTCTTCCTACTGATGTTCTCGCTGTCGCGCTCGGTCCCGCTGTCGCTGGCGGCGCTCAGCCTGGCGTACGGGACCGCGATTGTCTATGAGACGGTCGTCAACACGATGCTCCAGACCGGGGTGCCTTACAATATGCGCGGGCGGGTACTCAGCTTCCAGTCCATGCTGTGGGGGGTGACCGGCATGACCGGATTCCACACCGGCGCGCTTGCCACCTTCTTCGGCGCGCCGCTCGCGGTGGGCGTGGGCGCGGTCATCGTGATGCTGAACGCCGTCAGGCTCATTCCGAGGGCGTCGGGCGTCGAGAGGGAAGCGGAGATAGCATCCGACGAACTAGGCGAGGAAGTGTCAAGACCATCGGCGGTCTCCGACGAGTAGCCGGCAGGCACGCCCGTCAGCCCTCGCGATTGCCCCACCAGCGTTTCAGCCTGTTCGAGACTTCGGCCTCGTAGCCCTGCTCGGAGGGCTGATAGTATCGCTTGCCTCTGAAATTCTCGGGTAGGTTCTGGGTGGGAGTGAAGCCGCCCTCGTAGTCGTGGGTGTACTTGTAGCCCTTGCCGTATTCCTGATCTCGCATCAGGTCGGTTACGGCGTTTCGCAGGTGCAGGGGCACGGGTTCGTTCATGCTGCGCTCGGCGTCTCGCAACGCCTCGTTTATCGCCATGTACGCCCTGTTGCTCTTGGGCGCGGACGCGAGATAGACGGTCGCCTCGGACAGCGGTATCCTGCCTTCCGGCATCCCGACCAGGTGAACAGCCTGCTGAGCGGACACCGCGACGGTGAGCGCATTCGGGTCGGCGAGTCCCACGTCCTCGGCTGCCAGTATCACGAGCCGCCTCGCAATGAACATCAGGTCCTCTCCTGAGTGGAGCATCCTTGCCAGCCAGTAAACGGCGGCGTCAGGGTCGGAAGATCTCACCGACTTGATGAACGCCGAGATAGTGTCGTAATGCTGGTCACCGGACTTGTCGTAAAGCGTAGCTCGGCGCTGTATGGCGTCTTCAACTGTCTTGAGTGAGACTAGCCGCACACCGGTCGCCTCTGGCGGCGTGCCGTTCACTGCAAGTTCCAGGGTGTTCAGCGCTATGCGGGCGTCGCCGTTGCTCAGTGCTACGAGGGCTTCTCTGGCGTCATCCTCTATGGTGGGGTTCAGGTTGGCCAGCCCTCGTTCTGAGTCGGATATGGCGGAGTCTAGAATCTCGGAAATCTGCCCGTTGGTGAGTTGGCGCAGTGTGTAAACCCGCGCGCGGGACAGCAGGGGAGATATGACCTCGAAGGACGGATTTTCGGTTGTCGCGCCGATGAGAATCACCGTTCCGCGCTCGACGTGCGGCAGAATCACATCCTGCTGCGCCTTGTTGAACCTGTGAATCTCGTCGACAAACAGGATGGTGCGTCCGCCGTGCATTCCGAGCCTGTCCCCGGCCTCGGACACCACGCGACGCAGGTCCGCCACGCCGGACGTGACCGCGCTCACCCGCTCGAAATGAGCGTTGACTGAGTTGGCGATTATCTGCGCGAGGGTCGTCTTGCCCGTTCCGGGCGGTCCCCACAACACCATCGAGGGGATGTGTCCGGCGTCCAGCGATCTTTTGAGAACGGTGTCCGGCCCCAAGATATGTTCCTGCCCAACGAACCCGGCCAAGTTGCGCGGGCGCATACGCTCGGCCAGCGGCGCAAGGCGGTCGAGGTCGCGTGCCATTCTGTGTTCGAACAGGGTCATGGGGAGGACAGTTATCGGTTTAGAATCATAAATCTGGAATTAGGGATTGGAGGGCGGATAACACCGCCCTGTCCTGTGCGGGCAGGACGGTTCTGGTGTCCAGGAGGACGTGATTGTCTTCAATTCTGCCGATGACAGGTTGGTCACGCTGGCGCAGGTGCGTGAGAATGCTTTCTGCGCTCCTACCCAGCGCACCGCAGTCCAGGCGCAGTGCGAACGACTCTATCGTCTCTCCGGGCAGGCTGCCTCCGCCTATCGCGGCGCGTGATTCGACGACCTCAGCCCAAAGGCCGGCGCTCCCATTCCAGGCTGACGCCCGTGCTCTCAGTTCGTCCAGCGGCGCGGAGATCATCCTCCATATCGGGACCTTCTCAGTCGGTTCGTCGCGTATGTAGTGGAGCATCGTGGCCGACAGAGACGCCATGCTCATCTTGTCTATCCTGACCGCCCTCGCCAGGGGGTGCGCCGATACTACATCCACGTACTCGCGTTTGCCCACTATGATGCCCGCCTGCGGCCCTCCCAGCAGCTTGTCTCCCGAGAAGAAGCCAAGCGCGACACCTGCGCGGACGCTCTCCTGTGGACGCGGCTCCCAGGCCAGCCCGTAGGGTCGGGTATCCAGCAGGCAGCCGCTTCCCAGGTCGTGCAGAACCGGGACATCGTTCCGGTCGCCCACCTCCACCAGTTCGGCGGTCGTGGGCGCGTGGGTAAAGCCCATCACGCGGAAATTGGAAGCATGGACGGACAGGATCGCGCCGGTATTCTCGCTGATCGCGGCCTCGAAGTCGCGCGCGTAGGTGCGGTTAGTCGTGCCGACTTCGACGAGGGTCGCGCCGCTCTGGCGCAGCACGTCGGGTATGCGGAATCCGCCACCAATCTCTACGGCCTCGCCGCGCGAGACGATGACCTCCTTGCCTGCCGCTGTCGCCGCCAGTCCGAGCATGACCGCCGAGGCGTTGTTGTTCACTACCAGCGCGGCCTCCGCACCCGTCGCCTGGCATACCAGTTGGGAAATGTGCGCCTGTCGCGAGCCACGCTTTCCAGACTCGAGGTCGAACTCCAGGTCACTGTAGCCGACCGCGGCGACCGAGGCCGCCTCGATACTTTCGTCGCTGAGCGGGGCGCGACCGAGGTTGGTGTGGAGAATGACGCCCGTCGCGTTGATCACGGTCTCGGGCCAACTCTTCCATCGTGAGTCCGCGCGTTTTGTAACCGAACTCGAAATCGAGTCTAAACTCGGAGGTTCCCCCCCTGAAGCGACCGACTGCCGGGCGGCGGCGAGTTCGTCCCTGACTAATTCCACTATCGAATCGTGTGAGTACTCGGAAATGAGGTCGGAGACTTTCCTTTGTCGAAGCACTTGGTTAACCGATGGTATTTCTCTGAATCTGGATGTCATTTCCGTCTGTTCCGTTTCATATCGCGATTCCCTGTAGTCATTATATACGGCGTAGGTCGGCTTCGTCGCAGTCAAATAACCCGGGCAGAGCCGGAGCGGGAGGCGACCCACCAGTGACTCGTAACTTTGAGTTGGTATGTTGACCCTGTTTCAACCGCTTTAGTAGAATGTGAAGACTTTCTCAAACGCTAGGTTTTTAATGTTCGTCATCGGACTTACAGGGGGCATCGGCACGGGTAAGACCCATGTGTCGAAACTTCTCCAAGAACACGGAGCGACGGTAATCAACGCCGACACCGTAGGGCATGAGGCGTATCTGCCCCATACTGAGACATGGCGCGAGGTCGTTTCTGCGTTCGGTCAGGAAATCGTTGACGACGACGAGCAGATCAACCGCAGAAAGCTGGGGGCCATCGTATTCAGTGACCCCGCGCACCTCCAAAGGCTCAATTCCATTGTGCATCCCAGAATATATGCTATGATTCGGGATCGAATCGAGTCCCTTAGAGCCGATGGAGTAAAAGTGGTCGTCGTAGAGGCCGCGCTGCTGATAGAGGCGAAATGGACTCCGCTCGCAGATGAGGTCTGGGTGGTAACGGCTCCGCAAGAGCATGTCTTGTCCAGGCTGACTGGAAGGGGAATGTCGCGTGAACAGGCGCTCGCCAGGATAGGATCGCAGATGCCGCAGGAAGAGCGGGTTACTCACGCAGACGTAATCATCGAAAACGCTTCGGGAATCTATGAGCTTGAGTCTTCGGTTGCGGAGACCTGGAATTCGAGAGTTTCCGCGCGAATAGAAGGATAGAAGGAGACCGATGACAACACGGACGCAAACACTTTTCCGAAGCTACATAATCGAGGAGTACCATCTCACTGAAGAGCCGTACTACGTTCCCCTGGGCGATGAGGTCCAGTTATTCGAGGCGGCCTACGCCCAGAAGATACCTCTGATCTTCAAGGGCCCGACTGGTTGCGGCAAGACGCGCTTCGTCGAGTACATGTCCTATCGTCTTGGACAGCCGCTGACGCGGGTGAAGCAGGTCAATGGCAGCGGCGACACGGATGACACGGATAACCTGCCGCTCGTGACCATCGCGTGCCACGAAGACCTGACCGCCAGCGACCTCGTTGGCAGGTACTTGCTCGAAGGCGACCAGACTGTGTGGATTGACGGCCCGCTTACTCGAGCGGTGAAGGCCGGCGGCATCTGCTACCTCGACGAAATCGTGGAGGCGCGCAAGGACACCACCGTCCTGATTCACCCGTTGACCGACCACCGCAGGATTCTGCCGGTCGAAAAACGCGGTGAACTGCTTGAGGCCGCCGAGGGCTTCCTGCTGGTGTTGTCCTACAATCCTGGTTACCAGAGCGCTCTGAAGGACCTCAAGCACAGCACGCGACAGAGGTTCGTCTCCATCGAATTCGACTACCCGCCGCGCGACACGGAGGCTGAAATCATAGCCCACGAGTCTGGGACTGACGAAGAGACGGCGCTCCAACTTGCCAAGCTGGGCGAGAAGATCCGCAACTTGAAGGAGCACGGCCTGGCCGAAGGCGCGAGCACCCGCCTACTCATATACGCGGGCCAGCTCATCTCGCAGGGCGTTTCGCCCCGCCGAGCCTGCCAGGTCGCCGTGAACTGGTCGGTTACCGACGACTTCAGTATCCAGCGCAGCATAGAGGAACTTACCACTTCAATATTCGAATAATCATTCACCCTCACCCTCACCCTTTCCCATCGAGGGAGAGGTGAGAGGGGGCGCCTACAAGAGGGACGCGGCTATGGGAGTCGGTATGGGGAATGAGGGCCTGGTTTGGGCTTAGATTTCATACACAGCGCCAAGTGTGTTCTCGAGAAACGAAAGACGGCGACGGTGGAAGATCACAGTATGTCTCCCGCCGCCGTCCTTCTCGTACTATATCCGGTTGATGGTGAGTTGCGTATAGTTCTCCAGAAGCGTTCCCAGCATGTCGAGCACCACAAAGGTGAGATTTCCTTCCCCGGAGGGATGGTTGACGAAGACGATCAATCCCGTCTGGATACTGCTCTCCGAGAAGCCGACGAGGAGATGGGAATCCATCCCGGAGACGTCCAAGTACTGGGTCGTCTGGACGATACTCCGACAATCTCGGACTTTATGATCTCGACATTCGTTGGTTCGATTCCTTACCCATATACATTCACGCCTTCCGAGGTGGAGGTGGCCGAGGTGCTGCTGGTTCCCATATCTCATCTGAGGAAGCCCACTTCTTTCAGGGATGATGTCAGGTTGGAGAATGGCGAATTTCACAGGATGCCCATTTACGTGTATGACGGCCATGTAATTTTCGGAGCGACGGCGAGGATACTGGAACAATTCTTGAGTCTGACAAAAGACGCGCCCTTGTAAGGAGGCCCCGTGGTTAAAGAGCAACTGCCAACACTAGAAGAGCTCAGGGCTGACTTCAAGAGATTCCCGGCGCCGGTCGTCGAGGAGTTTGACAAGGCCCGCGCTGTGATGCCCAAGACCATGGAAGAAGGCAACATCCTTCTCTGGGGTCAGGCGGGATTGAAGATCGCGGACCAGACGGTTCGTTCATGGGAGGCCGCGGCGCAGTATTTCAAGGTTAGCCCCAAAGTCGTAGCCTACATGCCGTTCAACTACTTTATGAAGTGGACGGACTGCGGCTCTGATCTGTGCAGGGAATCTCCCACACTCGCGGCTGCCTACTTCGACGCCTCGCCCGCCGCAATGGGCAAGCTCCGCTCCCGGCACATAGAGAGCTGGGCCGGGCTGGGCGGCAGTCTGTACAAGGGCACATGGAAGTCGAGCACGCTCGCCTGCAAGTTCTTCACATACAGCCCCGCGCTGATGGACAGCCTCACGTTCCCGGAACTGGAGAGATTCGTCGCTTTCCTCGACGCCTTGTCTCACAGGTCCTATGACCTTGCATCCGAGTGCCTTACGCTGGGAACCCAGATATTCCCGCTGATAGGGGAGGACAAGACGGCATTCATAACGCTCGCCTCGGCCTTGGTGGAATCTGGATGGCGAGAGGTCAAGAGTTTCTTCGACGCCGGCGCCAAGGCTTTGCCAAAGATAGATCCCCAGGAGCGTTTCAGATTCCTGAGAATCGCGGAGGAACTGGTGCATAAGGGTGGTTCCAATATACCCGGAGTCATGCTGGAAACGTCCCAGGCTTTCGCCCAGATAGACCCTGACCTACATTCCAACATTCTGAATCTGTCCGAAGCGCTGATAAAGGAATCTCCGGACGCGGTGCCCGAATTCATCAAGTCCTCGGCCCAGGTTATGGATCGGCTCTCGATGAACCAGCTAGACAGGTGGTACGAAGAGGGAGTGAATTTGCTCCGCCAGAACCCGGACGGCGGTCTGGCGTATTTTAAGATCGAATCGGCCCACTCCGAAGAGATGCTCGAAGCGCTTTCCTCCGGCGTGGAGTTCGACCGAATCAAGACGATTATGGAGATGTACTGCCGCGGTCTGGCGGGTGAGGAGATCAAGCTCGCTTCTTCCCCTGAACTGGTGGACATGAACATCGGCTGGGCATCCGTCGAATCACCCACCACCGAGGGATCCACAGTCTTCGTGCCGGACATCGTTGACCGGTACCACACCAAGGACGAGAACTTTTCCTGGTTCAAAGTGGTTTCGACTCACCAGGTAGCTCGGCTGGAATTCGGGAGTTTCTATTTCGAGTTCGACACCCCGTCGGCGCTGTTCGAGGACAGGCGTCACGAGGTGGAGGCGCAGAAGGCCGCGGAGAACGGCTCCGCCAACGGGAGCGTCGCGGATGGCGAGCTGTCGGGCGAGGACCTGGAACGTGGCTGGATAACCGACATGCAGCGTTTCTTCAATTTGTTCGAGGATCGCAAACTCGCGCTCGACGTCTTCACCGTCGTCGAGGATGGGAGGCTGGACTTCCGAGTCAAATATGAGTATCCGGGCATAAAGTCGGCCTATGAGCGCGTCCAGAGTGACTCGTCCGAGGGCAGGCCGGAGATAACCGAAATGCCCGCGCGCGAGGCTATGGTCGAGTTCCTGGTGAGGCTGAGTCTTCAGCATGACCGGGAGATACCAGCTCCCCACGATTATGTGGAACAGGCGAAGCAGATAGCCGCCGTCGCCCGCCAGATAATGAACGCCGAGGCGACCGTGGAGGATACCGCCGAGGCCACGCTTCGCATATACGCCATCATATCCTCGATCCCGAACGAGGAAGTTCCGGAGGACGACTGGGATGACGTGGATACCGAAGAGGACCAGGAGGAAGAGTACACCGATCCCGACGACATGCAGGACCTTCTCCAGCAGATGGCAATGGGCATGGACATGGAGTTCCGTCCGGACAGCGAACAGGAATACGAGTCCTCCGAGGAGGTGGACTACCGGGGAGACTTCAAGCCCGAACTCGTACAACTTCTGACACAGCTTCGTATGCAGCAGCAGGACAACGCCGGTGAGTCCACGGGAGAACCCATTACCCAGGAACAGCTTGAGGAACTGCTTCAGAATAGCGCGGAACTGGACTTGGAGGCCGTAGAGGGCGACTTGCAGGATACCCAGGGAATGTTCGCAGACAACCTGCTCAAGGAAGCGGGTATGCAGTTGCCGGACAACCCGGAGTTCAGCAATGGGCCATTCGTGCATATAGATGAGGATGGAGATTCTCTGGAAGCCAACGAGCCGCAGACGTTCGTGTATGACGAGTGGGACTTCAGGGCGGCCGACTACAAGCCGAGGTGGTGCATCGTCCGGCAGAAGATGATGGCCGAGGGCGACCCCAACTTCTTCGGCGCGACGCTACACAGCTATGGCGGCCTCGTATCGCGCATCCGGCGCCAGTTCGAGCTCATGGTGCCGGAGACTTTCCGCAGAGTACGAAAGCTGGAAGACGGTGAAGAAATAGACATAGACGACGTAATCGAAGCAATAGTGGACATGAAGACGGGTGCAAGTCCGTCCGACAAATTCTACTGGCGCAGAAACAAGGTACAGCGCGAGGTGGCCGCCGCCTTCCTGATTGACACGAGCGCCTCTACTGCCGAGGCGATAGACGAAGGCAAACGCACCGCGGACGACTGGGATGCCCCGGATGATCCTGTAGAATACATGGTATGGCTGAGAACCCGCAGAGGCGAAGCGGCCCGCAGGTCCTACAAGCGGATCATAGACGTGGAGAAAGAGGCGATTGTCCTGATCGTCAATGCGCTTGAGGCGATAGGAGATATATACGGTATCTATGGCTTCTCAGGTTATGGGCGCGAGAACGTCGAGTACTACACCATCAAGGACTTGGACGAGACCTTCTCGGACCGTGTCAAGCGGCGCATTGACCGCGTAGCCCCGCTGCACGCCACAAGGATGGGGCCGGCGATACGCCACACCACTTCCAAGCTGGAGATGGCCGACGCCCGGACCAAGATACTGTTCCTGGTGAGCGACGGGCGTCCTCAGGACCGTGGTTACAGCCGCGAGGGAGTGGAGAAGGAGTACGCCGTCCATGACACTCGCATGGCCCTCGAAGAGGCGCGCAGGAAGGACATCAACGCCTTCTGTCTGACCGTGGACAAGAATGGCCACGATTACCTAAAGACGATGTGCGCCGACATGGGCTACGAAGTCCTGGACAACATATACGACCTGCCGGAGCGGCTGCTGTTCCTGTACCGCCGGCTGACGATGTAGGTCGTTGCTTTTGTGACACAGCCCGGTTTAAGTTGAATTTGCAACAGAAGGGGCGTCCGATATACGGACGCCCCTTTTCGTAAGCGCTATTCGCTTAACGCGGGAAGTACCGCTAGCCCCAGCGCGACTCATGACCGCCGGATCCCGTTTCCAGGCATCTGGCGAGTTCAAGCAGAGCGTGGGTTACGGCGCGCTCCCGGATGCGCAGCCGACGGGTGGGGTAGTGGCCGGAGCGAACGAATACCTCGTCGCTTGTCGCTACGCCTATATGCGTCGTTCCGACAGGGCCGGAGTCCCCGGTCTCCCTGGACACCAGCGGCGTCATGGCGAGACCGATGTCCGCGCGGAGCCTGTCCCTGGCGGCAAGGGCCAAGTTGGAGGCATCCTCGGGCTGCGGACTATCCGGGTCGGCAACCGACAGGCCCAGTATGAGTCTGTCCGAATCGCCGCCGGTGACTACTATGCTTCCCGCCAGGACGCCGGAAGCGGATGCCGATTCCAGCACAGTGCTGGACAGCAGCCCGCCGGTGAATCCCTCGGCAATAGCCAGTGTCAGATCCTTTTCCGAAAGAGCGTCCAGCGCCGCCGACACGGGAGTGTCATCGTCTTCGCCCCAGATAGCGTGGCCCGCTATCTTCCGTATCTCGCGCTCCATTGGCTCAATGAGAGCCTGGGCCTCTCCCTGCGTGGACGCGCTTGCAATAGCGCGGAGGTGTATCCCGTCCTGCTTGGAGTAGATGCCCAGATTAGGGTTATCACTCTCGAAGAGAGGGGACAGCATTTCGTCGAGCCCTCCCTCCGTGATCCCGAAGGTCTTCAGCGTACGCGTAACTATTGCGATTTCCGGGTTGAGCGAGCGCAGGCGGGGGCCAACTTCGTTGTCCCACATATGGCTGATTTCCCTGGGAGGGCCGGGCATCGCCGCGATAACGTGACCGTTCTTCTCCACCCACCATCCCGGCGCGGTCCCCATCGGGTTGGGGATGACCTTCGCTGATGGGATCAGGGTCGCCTGCTTGATGTTCGTGGCGGGCATCTTGACTCCGCGGCTCTCGAACTGAGACGTGAGGTGCGCCAGCAGGTCATCCTGAACCTCCATACCTTCGCCCAGGACAGCGGCTATTGACTCCCTTGTAAGGTCGTCGGATGTTGGTCCCAGCCCTCCGGTGGTAATAGTGATTTCCGACCTGTCTAACGCCCGCTCAATAGCCTCCTCAAGCCGTCCCGGATGGTCGCCGACTTTCGTGGCCCAGTGCAGGTCCACGCCTATCTTGGCAAGTTCGTCGGCGAGATAAGAAGAATTAGTGTCCACTATCTCGCCCATGAGCAGTTCAGTTCCGACGGAAATTATCTCAGCGTTCAATGAAGGAGACCTCGAGTGTGCTCTGAATCGGTGCGTGATTAAACGGCCTGGGAGTTATTTGCGGCACAAGTATATCCCGTCTTGGGGTAGTGTGAAAGACGAGGGGAGAGACTATCCCGACTGCGCCGCCTCTTCCGCGTATGGAACGTTGTCAACCAGGTTGAACAGCGTGTCGGCCCACTCTGCGTCAATCAGAAGTATCGGAACAAGGGTCTGATCGGAAGCCGGGACAGCGAAGTAGTGTTTGCCGTCCTCCGTCTTGTTTCCGATCAGGAAAAGGACGCCGTCGACGAACCTGGTGCCTCGCTCCGTCAGCCCCGAAAAGCGAATCTCTATCGAGAGGCCGTCTTGATCAATGCCCCAGTCCACGTAGTCGCGGTCTCGCACCCTGTACTCCGCGACCTTGATATTCCCCGGCCCGCCTATGATAGGAATGTAATCGGACGCCCACACCTCTTCATCCAGGGGTCGGTTATCAGTGTCATGGGTGAAGTGCCGCGCGGACCACTCCCCGTCCTTCTGCTGAATTCGCAGGTATGGGGGGTCCATTTTACCGGGAGTGCCCAGGACGATATTGACCTCGGCGATTGTCTCGGGATCTCGCACCTCCCACCACTTTGGAAAGGGAGGTTCGTTTGCGAGCCTGCCGAGCACGTCTCCCCAGATGTCGGCTATCAGGAACAACTGAGGAAACCCGATGACCTGGCCGTAGCTGCTATTTCCGTCGACAGTCTTGTGGCCCAGTCTGAACTCCAAATCTCGGTCGCCAGTGAGTCCAAGATTGACGATGAGCCCCGGATCATCGAGCCCGTACTGCGCCGGGTCATCTATGGTGCGCCTTTCAACTCTGATGTCGTCGCGACTGGTCTGCGGCCCGCTGAGAAGCAGAACTATTCCGCCCCATCGCAAATGAGAGGGAGGAATGCCTTCCAGGCTGTCGAACACCCATGATGCTTCGCCGATCTTGGTGAAACTCTCCACGTTGTCGCCCGACTGAACCTTGATATGAATGATGTCGTCAAAGCTGACCTGGTAGAACCACGGGTCCTTTGGTGGTCTGTCTTCCTCACCCGCGAAGGGATTGAAATAAACGACCGCCCCAATCGCAACCGCGACTACTACCAGCGCTGCGGTAAATTTCCAGTTCATATCTGCCGCCTGTTACCGGCGCCTCCACCACACGAAGATTGCAAGTATAAGCATGATTACAGGCGGAACGAACCAGCTCGACCACTTGATGAAGTCTCTCTCTCGCTGGTTCACCACCAACTCCCTGAAGGGAATGAGTTTGGGTCTGATTGAAATCAATTCGTAGTCTTCGGCGAGCCAGTTGACCGAGTTGAGCAGGAGGTCTGAGTTATCCTGGCTGAAGAAGAACTTGTTCCTGGCAAAGTCCGAATCTCCAAACACCACGATCTTGGCCACAGTGTCGTCCGCGGTGACCGGCTGGCCAGTCAGGGTGCCTCCCGCCTGAATGACCGCCCCGACGTCGAATGGCCCCTGGAGATCGTCCCCGGGATCGTAGTTCACTTCTTCGGGATGAGTCTCTAGCCAGCTTGCGGGGGTCGTGTGAGTCAAGGAGCCGTATGTCATGTAAGGCGGAATGTCCTCCATCGGAATGATGGGCTGTACCGCCGTTGCGTCAGTGAAGAACACGACGTTTAACTGATCAACGATTGGCACGCCGGTCAGTCCGCTCGAAACGAATTGTGCGTTTGACTTCTGGGCCATCGGCGACTTGGCTTCACCCGCCACGTTGCTAATCAGATCCGCGATTGGATTCTTGCCGATAAGCAGACCCCATTCCGCAAGCAACTGCCGGTACGAGTCGGGAGCGTCCGGATCAAGCAGAATCACCATCTTGCCGCCCCCTATCAGGTAGCCCATGATGGCGTCCATTTCTTCCGAATCCAGATCGCGCTTGGGGCCGGCTATGATCAGGATGGCCGCATCTTCCGGCACCTGACCATCCTGTTTCAGGTTCAATGATCGGACCTCGTAGTTGTCCCTCTGCATCCCTTGAAGAGCGAAGTCAAGACCTTCCTCATCCGTCTCGCCGGTCGCTGGGTCGCGCGTGAATGCCGCTTCCTGGTGTCCGGTGAGGAAATAGATACGCTTTTGCTGTACCCCGGTGGCTACCAGGATTCCGGTCACGAAGTCCTGCTCCGTCAGGGTGAAGATGCTCTGCTGGGCCTCCGTTTCCAAGTCTTCGAAAACGACCACCGGATAGTCGCGGACGTCATACTGAACGGCTACGCTCCGGTTTAGTTCGGGGTCTATGAACCGGTAGGCGAAGTTGGAACTCCGGCGCGAGAATTCATTCAGCAGGTCTTCGGCCTGCTGCTGGTCGAACGCGGTCCTCGTGTCAGTCGGAACGAAGAAGGCGTTTGCCCTGACCGGCTTGTCCAGCGTTTCCAGCACCTGTACCGTCTGCTGGGATAGGCTGAACACCCGCGTGGCGGTCACGTCAACCCTGGTCGGGCTGCGAAACAGCAGGAAATTAATCAATATCATTATGACGAAGAACGCCAGCGTCATCACGGCTATGTTAGCGCCATAACGCCCCTGGCGGCCCGCCATGAAGACTGCGATGGCGCGAGGGGACAGAACCAGGGCAATGAACAGCAGTACCAGCCCTATTATCAGGACCGAGACCGCGAAATTCCTGAGTTCGTCCACCGTGAGGAAGACGACGATACCGGCGACCGTGGCGATTACGCCTACGACCGCGCCGATTGCGCTCCAGAAACCTGTTGACTTGAGAGATTCTAAGAGATCCAGGCTCAGGGCCGCTCTTCTATCAGACTGCCTTGCCAATTATCGCCACCTGCGCGTTTCCAGAGATCGAATTGTCAGGAAGATGAAGACCGCAGCCAGAGACAGGAAGAAGACCACGCTCGAGGTATCAATCACGCCGCGACTGAAGTCTGCTATATGTTGATTCATTGACATGCCGTCCAGTATGGACGAAGCCAGCCCCGTTACTATTCCCCCTATGAGATGTACATACGAGAGCATGAGGAGGATGGCGATCCCAACGACTGCGGATACAATCTGGTTGCTCGAAATAGAAGACCCAAGCATACCTATGCCAAGAGCGGCTGCGCCATACAGGATCAGTCCCAGGTAGCCGCTCAAGATAGGACCCGTGTCCGGCTCGCCGAACACATAGAGAAGTAGCACGTAGTAAAGAGTTACGGCAACAATCGCCAGCAGTATGAGAAGACTGGCAATGTACTTTCCGATAACCACTTCCCAGTCTCTGACGGGAGAGGTTAGCAGGAGCTCGAGAGTGCCCAGCTTTTGCTCCTCGGCAAGAAGTTTCATCGTGAGAAGCGGAGCGAGGAATATGATGAAGAAGCTGGCCCAGTCAACTATCCCCCGAACGCTGGCCTCGGCGAATGGAGCGGTGATGTCGAATACGAAGAACACGCCTGTAAGGGCCAGAAACATCGCGCCTACTATATAGGCCGCGGGCGTTGCGAAATACAGCTTGCTCTCTTTCAGGGCTATGTGAAATGTGTTCACTCTTCGTCCTCGGTGGTAAGTTTGAGGAAAATCTCTTCCAGAGACATGGTGACGGCCTCCAGCCTGTGGAGCTCCCACCCGCCCTCGATTACTTTCTGTGCGAGCGCCGCCCTTATCTCCATGCCGGATTCGGATTCGACCCGGTACTGTGGGATTACACCACGCTCTATGTTGATGCGGCGGACCTCTTCCACGCCCTCCACGCTTTCGAGCGCGGCAATCACTTCCTGTTGGGCTCCCTTGACCTGCAAGTCCACGCGCTCCCTTCCAAGGAGGCGCTTTGCGAGATTCTCGGGGTCGTCGGTTGCGACTATCTCGCCTTCGTTAATGACGATCACGCGCTCGCAGAGCTGGCTGACTTCGGGAAGGATGTGTGTGCTTACTATCAGCGTGTGGTCTCCGCCCAGATCCTTTATGAGTTGGCGGGTTTCGACCACCTGTATCGGGTCAATACCGATAGTCGGCTCATCCAGCACCAGCACGTCCGGCTCGTGGAGGATCGCCTGGGCTATTCCGAGCCTCTGTCGGAATCCCTTGGAGAGCTTGCCGATTATCGAGGTATAGTAGTCTTCGAGATGGCAGATGTCGATCACGTCGTCAATTCGCGCGCGGACCCTGTCCGACGTCATACCACGCAGTCTGCCCATGTAGTCCAGGTATTCACGGACTGTCATCTCCGTGTAGAGAGGAACGGTCTCCGGCAGGTACCCGATATGTCTTCTCGCTTCGAGAGACTCGTTCACTATGTCATAGCCCGCGACCGAAGCGGAGCCGCTCGTGGGCGGCAGGAATCCCGTTATTATCTTCATCGTCGTGGACTTCCCGGCGCCGTTTGGTCCGAGGAATCCGACAACCTCACCCTGCTCGACTTGGAAATTGATGTCGGTTATCGCGGGAAAGTTCCCGAAGTATTTGGTTACGCCGTTGACTTCTATCATGGCGTTACGCCGTCCTGTTCAGATATTTCAAGTTCAACGAACTGGATTCGATAGCGATTACGAACAAGAGGCCCCGGCAGATTCAACGAGGCATCGAACGAAATCCTACGGATTCTAATTGATGCTGTTTCAGCTAATCAAGACCAGCGCCGGGCTCGAGGGTCATCCGATTACCAATTTTGAGCTGCTGACGCCCCTGTCCCCATGGCAGGCCGGCGTATTATTCCCTAGAGGCAGTCCCTGGTGGTTGCGCTTAGTCGTTCCAAGTCTCACCTAGGCTGTTGTCCCAACTTTAGCAGTAGTGATAAGCTAAGTTACCACTTGGGCAGCCAATTTCGTTTCGACGAAGGACTGGCTGCCAACGGGCCGGATGTATTTTGCGGAGAATCATGTAGTTGCACTTGGTAATTGACGGCTACGGCGGAGACTACGAGTCTCTGGGAAACGCCGAGATCATTCACGATTTTCTGAGGGACTACCCTGACATGATTGGCATGACCAAGGTGGCGCCTCCCCAGGTATATACGTATCGGGGTCAGAAACCCGGGGACTGGGGACTCTCGGGCTTCGTTCTGATCGCCGAAAGCCATATCACCATCCACACATTTCCCGAGCGCGGCTATGTAAACATAGACATCTTCTCCTGCAAGGAATTCGACGCGGAAGAGTCTCTTACCGTCGTCAAGCGGCTGTTCGGCCTGAGCGAAATGGAAACCTGCCTGCTCGAAAGGGGACTGGAGTATATCGGCGACAGGGAGACATACTCCGGCATGGTGCGTGAACGTATCGGTTTGCGCGGGTCTGCTGTCGGCGCCGAGTAGCGAAGACGTGTTGCGGACCGGGTACAACTGGCAGACGTTTCTGGACACCCCGCCGGAAGAACACGTTTACGAAGACTCGCGGTTTGTCGTCGTCCCCGTCCCGTACGACAGCACCACATCCTTCAGGTCGGGTTCCAGGTATGCCCCGGCGGCCATAATAGACGCCTCCCGGCATCTCGAAGACTTCGACGTCGAAACGGGTATAGATGCCTCACAGTGGGGCATATACACACTCGACGAGATGTCTCCCGATATGTCAGGGCCTAAGCGGGTCGTAGGGCAGGTCAGCGCCCTGATCGAACAGGTACTGGACGATGATAAGATGCCCGTGCTGCTGGGCGGGGAGCACACGATTACAGTCGGGGCCGTTCTAGCCTGCGCGGATCACGTTGAAGACCTGAGCGTCCTGTACCTGGACGCCCATGCCGACCTCAGGGAATCGTATATGGGCACGCGATGGGGGCACGCCTCCGTCGCTATGAGAGTTTCTGAGCTATGCCCCATCGTCCAGGTAGGCGTGCGCTCGATTAGCTCGGGAGAATATGATTTCGCGGTTTCCCGCAAGATTCCCATCTTCTACTGGCCCCCCGGCAGGGACAGCGAAGCGCTGAACGCTGATGTCTGCGGTCGTCTGTCGTCTAACGTGTATATCTCTATTGACCTGGATGTTGCGGACCCTTCAATTATGTCCGCTGTCGGAACGCCGGAGCCCGGCGGAATGACGTGGTGGGAATTGACAAGCCTGCTCAGAGAGGTGGCGGCCAGGAAGAATGTCGTCGGTTTCGACATAGTAGAGTTGAGTCCTGAAGAGGGACCTGTGGCCTGCTCTTCAACAGCGGCCAGGCTTGCGTATAAGATTATGGGATACGTCGCAGCCGGGTGGAAGTGAGTTCGTGGTACAATTGTTCACGCGGCTGTGCGACAAAAATCCCAGGGTAGGTGTACCCCATGGCTCTGACCAACAGGGTAATATATATGGACAATGCGGCGACCACACCTGTAAGGGCGGAGGTGGTTCGCGCGATGTTTCCATACTTCACAGAATACTTCGGCAATGCCTCCAGCATTTACGAGCTCGCGCAACAGAGCAGGGGAGTCCTGGACGACTCCAGGCGCGCGGTGGCAAAGTCGCTCGGCGGCCGCTCCAGCGAGATAGTCTTCACCTCCGGCGGAACAGAGTCGGATAACGCCGCCCTCAAGGGTGTCGCCTTCGCCCTCAGGAATGTAGGCAACCACATCATCACTAGTTCCATCGAGCACCACGCGGTACTGCACACGTGCCACCAGCTTGAGCAATTCGGCTTCGACGTTACATATCTTTCAGTGGACGGAGACGGCTTGGTCAACCCGGGTGATGTGGCTGCCGCCGTTACGGATCGAACCGTACTGGTCAGCGTCATGCTCGCGAACAATGAGATAGGAACCATCCAGCCGATACCCGAGATAGCGGCCGCCCTCCGGGGCGAGGCCCAGCGCTTTGGCAGAAAGATATACCTGCACACTGACGCGGTCCAGGCGGTAGGAGCCATAGAGGTAAACGTTCGCAAACTGGGGGTGGACCTGCTCAGCCTCTCCGCGCACAAGTTTGGGGGTCCCAAGGGCTCAGGGGCGCTGTACATCAAACGTGGAACGCCCTTTGAGCCGCTCATAATGGGCGGAGGCCAGGAGCGGGACAGGCGCTCCGGCACCGAAAATCTGCCGGGGGTGGTAGGCCTGTCTGAAGCGATGCGGCTTGCGGATACCGAACGCGAAGAGGTGACTCCACGCATCACGAGGCTGAGGGATCGCATTATCCACGGTATCCTTGAGCGTATGGACGGCGTTCGACTGAACGGACATCCTACCCAGAGGCTGCCTAATAATGTCAATGTGTCGTTCGAAAACGTGGAAGGCGAGCCCATTCTACTCGGACTGGACTTTGCGGGAATCTGCGCCTCGAGCGGATCCGCATGTTCCGCCGCTTCACTGGAACCTTCGCATGTTCTCACTGCGATTGGTCTTTCCGCGGATCTGGCACAGGGCAGCCTGCGTATTACCGTTGGAAAAGGCAATACGGACGAAGAGGTGGAATATTTACTGGATACGCTGACGGACCTGGTAACCAGGCTTCGGGCGATGCCGTCATTGTCCGGTGTATAGAGCGTGGACCTTGTTATGATTGCGATGGGACACTGGACCACTCTCTATTGCATTGCGAGGGTCGGTTCCTGCAATAATCTCTAAGCGTATGCCGATACCATGAATCAATTCGAGACGCTAGATGCTAATGCAAATTGACGCTTCAAAGAAAATTGGACGAATAACGCAGTACAAGCATGGAGCCCTCATGCTCAGCATGGTTGGGAAGAGATGCGTAGCCCTGCTTATGGCGCTCATGGCGCTGGCAATTCTTGGATGCTCAAGCGATCCCGATGTCGTCGGAGTTCGCGGACGAAGTATCGAGATACACGCAAAGAGGCCTGTTGTAGCCGAGAAACTCTCTTACCAGGCCCCGGGGAATGAGATTTACGTCTTCAGGCCCAAGGCATCCAATCGCCAGATGGCCGCGGTCTGCGTCACAGTGGTGAACCGGACCAGCACGGTAATGCCGCTGGAGATAAATCCGGAGGCGGCGAGGCTCGGAAACCGCAGGGGCGAAAGAATCCCGGCTTCCGATCCATTCGAGCGCTCCGCCATCGTGGAGTCCACGGATGAGGCTTCGGTCCTGAGGGACACCGGGGATGAAGAGGATCTCAGCAGATGCACCCAACTTCTCTGGGGCCAGGTTCAACTGGACCGCCAATTCCAGGTTTCTGGCTGGATGCTGTTCGACGTCCCGAAAGGCCTGACGCTCGGCACTTTCTGGTGGGACGAAGTGGACGAAGTGGTTCTGGACTACGTGGAATATCGCCGCAGGAACTGATTGCGCCTACTGAACCTGACATGAACCCGCCGCATCTAATATAATGAATGGGTACAATGCAAACCCCGATTCAGATTGGAGCGAAACATGGCAAACACCGTAGAAATCACGGACGCGACATTCCAGGCTGAGGTCGTCAACTCCGACGTTCCCGTCGTCATTGACTTCTGGGCGGAGTGGTGCGGCCCCTGCAAGATGATCGCGCCCATAGTCGAGGAACTCGCGGGCGAGTATGAAGGCAAGGTCAAGTTCGCCAAGATGGACGTTGACTCCAACCCCCAGACGCCCATGCAATTCGGCATCCGGGGAATCCCGACTCTGCTGATTTTCAACGGCGGAGAGAACCCTGTTGACCAGGTAGTCGGTGCGGTCCCCAAGTCCATGCTCAAGAAGAGGGTGGACGAAGCCCTAGCCTAGGGATCCTCTCCGGAACGAAACCCAGACTCCCTCTCCCTCCTCAAGGGCTTCACAAGGGTAGGAAAAGTTCCCTCTCCCCCTTGGGATAGGGTCAGGGAGACGGTGAATATCCCCTTGGGAGCGGATAGGGCCTGGTGGCTCTCGCGGTCTTCAAAACCGTCCGGCGGCAACCCAGCGGTTGGCGCGGTGGGTTCGACTCCCTCTCGCTCCCGCCAGGACATACACAAAGAAAGATGGGGCGAATTTTCGCCCCATCTTTCTATTCCTGGGTCGTTAACCTCTCGGCAACAGCCCCCGCCACTGCGGTGGACGCTATCTCTGGGCGAGCAGAATGCTCAGCACATCCGGAGCGGCTTTCGCCGCCAGTTCTCTCAATTGCTCCATAGTCAGGCTGCCGAGCGGGTGGGGGACAACCACGTATGGATAGTCGGGAACACCGCCCAGGTTCGCCATTGCGTCTGCGCTGGTGATGAACGGCTCAGTGCAAATCACCGCCGTGGGAACGCCGCGCCGCTCGAAGGTAAGTCCGTCGTGCACACTGCACGATGAGCAGGACCCTCAATCGCCCGACGAAGTGATCACCACGTCGCACTTGGTAACCATCTCGTCAATTATGTCCTCCGGGCAGGGACGGGAAGCGTTCATCTTGTTGCGCTCCACCACGCCGCCGAAGTCGTACCTGTCCGCCAGAACATCGTGGAGAGCGGTCAGCATCTCCACCGAGTTCATCTTGCCGTTCGCCAGCAGCCCTATCGTGACTCCGTCCAGAGTCGTTGGCCTGTCCGCGACAACCCCGTCTGCCGGCAGCGGAGCCACCGTAGGATCCAATACCGCTATGCCTGTCGAACCATTCATACTTCACCTCTCTTCTGTTGATACTGTAAGAAATAAGTCAGGCAAGTACCATCTTGTCCAGCTTGCAATCATCCTACTAGATAAGGGTGAAGGCTCAGCCTTCCTATTCTATCAGCTTTGTTACGGATCGTGACCCCGTTCCGCCGCTCCATAGTGGAATTACGCAAGAGAATGCCCCTGCATGTCCACCTGCGACCATTACCGTAATCGCTTCCGGGGACACTACCGAGTGCAGGTAGTCGTCTGCCGCTCCCACTGAGTCGCGTATGAAACGTCCCGCAGACCGCCATTCTGAGATCTTCCGACGCGCGGCCTCGTAGAGAAACTCTTTGACCCGCTCTTTCGACCAGCCCGCACGTCTCAGATGGCCAATGTGCTCGGGGCAGAGCACGACGACGACCTCCCCCTGGTTCCAGCCCACGCCTCCGGCGAACATCGCTTCCCGGAAAGATACAAGTATCTCTTCGGGCCTCTGAAATGCGTGGTTGTCAACTTGTATGCTGGACAGTCCGGCGAAGATTGACACTGTGCTGTCCTCGGACGAGAATCCCCGGTCAGTCTGGAGCGGTTCCCACGGAGATACGTCCTCATCCTCTGCGATGCACCAGGTGTACTTGCCGGGATGTCCCTGCGTCGCCTTGTCTATCTCGCCCGACACCGATCCGGTGGCGTTTATGATGACCAGGCGTATAGCGCGCCCAATCGTGGCGTTCGCGCGGTGTCCCGGCCCGAAGACGCTGATGCCCGAATTCAGCCCGATATCCCGGGCTATCGGCCCGTTCACGACTGCAAGTACGGCTGAACCTTGCGTACTGGCTGTCACCGCGTGCAGGTTGAACTGCGGTTCGCACATCGCTTCCACAGCGGCAAGCACGATCTTGAAATACTCCGGCCTGCATCCCGCCATGACAGAATTCACGGCGACCTTCTCAGCTGTGATGACTCTGCCCTTGGTCGGCTCCGTGCCCAGAATGTCCGAAGGACTCCTGCCCGCCGCATCCAGAAATTCAGCCACCAGATCAGGCGTCGGCGGCATGATTGGCAGGCCGTCCGTCCAGCCCCTCTCTATATACTCCTCTACCACCTCGTTCCAGTCGTCGAACTGTATTTGATTCGAACTCAGTTGCGCGTTAGCCATGTCCACCTTTCCAATAGGTAATTTCCCTGTCCCTCCATGGGAGAGGGCTGGAGCCTGCCCCGTACTTGATACGGGGGTGAGGGTGACTTGGGAATGGCACGATTATATGAACAGCCATATATTAGGTCAACCACTCTTGACTTGAAAACGAACATTCGTATCCTGTGTTAGAATTGCGCCGCAACAACACAAGTGATTCGAGAATAGGCTAAAGGAGGCGTCGAATGGTGGTAGTCAAAGCGTCCATGCCGGCTCCCTTTCCGAATCCGGCCAGCGAGGGCAGCCCCAAGTTTGCCCATCCCAGCGAGGAGGAGTTCGCCAGAATTCTGGACTTCTACGGACTGCGCTGGGACTACGAACCGATCTCTTTCCCGCTGGAGTGGAACGATGACGGTCCGGTCGAAATGATGTCCCCCGACTTCTACCTGCCCGATCTCGAACTGTATCTCGAATTGACCACTATGAAACAGTCCCTCGTGACCCAGAAAAATCGCAAGATACGCAAGATGCGCGAGACCTACCCGGATGTCAACGTGAAGCTGCTGTATAGAAAGGATTTCCACCGTCTGTTGGCAAAGTACGGATTTGGCCCGCTGTCAGGCCCTGACGTGCCGCGCATCTCCAAAGTGCTCTTCACTGAGCGGCAGATAGGCCAGAAAGTGGAGGAACTTGGCAAGGCTCTTTCCGCCGACTACGCGGGGAGTCAGCCTGTGCTCGTCGGCGTCCAGCGCGGCATGGTCTGTTTCATGGCCGACCTGATGCGCCACATATCTCTGCCCATACGCATGGATTTCATGTCCATATCCCACTACGCGGGCGAAGACGGCCCGGGCATCCGCATAACCAAGTCCCTCGACATAGAAATCGAGGGTGCGGACATCATCCTCGTCGAGGACATCGTTGACACCGGAATGACGCTCAACTGGCTGACCGGATACCTGCACTCTCTTTCCCCGTCCAGCGTAGAAGTGTGTGCGCTGCTGGACAAGCGAGTGCGACGAATAGCTGACGTGGAAATAAAGTATGTAGGCTTAGAGGCGCCGGACGAGTTCCTGGTCGGATATGGACTGGACTACATGGAGACGTACAGGAACCTGCCATTCATCGCCACCCTCAGGCCGGAGGAGAACTCTTGACAAAAGAGTACGCCCCAACAGGCTTTGCCTATCTGTCCTCAACCCCCTGGAACCCGGCGGGTGGGCCGCCTGATCCCTGATGGTCTCCTCCATTCGGCTCGGTCCATTGGGACGTGCATTTATACTATACTGCGATGCGCCCCTTGTCAACAGGCTTTTAACGAAATTTTAAGAAATTGTTAAAATTAGGGAAAACGCGCTCTATACTACGCCGTTACAACGATTAAGCTCAGCATCACCATTTACAAGGAGAATTGAATGACAACATCAGCCCCAACCATTACGACAATCAACAAGACCGAAGCCCGGTCCACCGGCGGAATGGTCGCCACGAAGGACATTCACGCCACGAAAGCCGGGGTACAGATGCTGGAAATGGGAGGCAACGCGGTTGACGCCGCGGTCGCTGCCTGCTTCGCCATAGGCGTAGTCGAGCCCTGGTCCTGCGGCATAGGCGGCGGCGGATACATGGTCTATCAGCTAGGAGATCAGGGAGGCGTCATAGGTTTCCCCATGAAGGGTCCGCTGGATGCCACCCCTGATATGTACGAGTTCACCGGCGAAAAGGCGGTCGGCAACTTCGGCTGGCCCGGCGTCGTCAACAACGAGAATCTTGAAGGCTTCAGATCAATCGCGGCCCCGGGGGCCGTCGCCGGTCTGTGCGAGGCCAACCTGCGGCTTGGCAAGCTCCCCCTGTCCGAAGTAGTCGCTCCCGCCGTATCGCTCGCCAGGGACGGATACTCCCCCGGCTGGCACAACATATACTCGCTCTCCATGATGTCCGACAAGCTGTTCAAGTACGATGAACTCAGAAGCGTATTTATGCCGGGCGGCAGTCTGCCCACCGGCGACCTGACCTCCCAGGCCAACCTGAAGCAGCCCGACCTCGCTGATGTCTTGGAAGCTATCGGCAGGGAAGGGGCGTCCGCCTTCTATTCCGGCGACATAGCTGAAGCGCTCACCTCCGACATCCGCGCTAACGGCGGTATCCTGTCCATGCGCGACCTCGCCGAGTACAAGCCCTTCGTCTGGGACGGCGGCCTCGAATTCGGCTACTCCGGCCACACGGTGCGCGTGCCGCCCTTCCAATGCGCCGGGACCACCTCCGCCATGACACTTAAACTTCTGGACGGCTTCGACATCGAGGCGATGGGGCATAACTCCCCGGAAGCTCTGCACGCCTATATCTACGCCGCCCGGCTCGCCTACGTGGACAGGTTCCGCTACATGGCCGATCCCGCGTTCGTGGATGTGCCTTGGGCGGGACTTGTGTCGGATGGCTACACCGAGAACCGTCGCGCGCTCATAGATTCCGAACGTCTGGGCAAGATAGAGTCCGGCGACCCCTGGGCCTTTGAGGAGGGTTCGCCCTCCCGCGTGTTCGAGGCCAGCGCGCCTGCTCTCGATTCCGGCACAACCCACCTATGCGCTATGGACGTCGATGGAGGCGCTGTCTCCCTCACGAATACCCTCATGGCCGGATTCGGCTCGGGAATCATCCCGAAGGGAACGGGCGTGGTGATGAACAACGGCATGATGTGGTTCGATCCCGTTCCGGGCCGCGTCAACTCCATAATGCCCGGCAAGTACCCGCTGAACAATATGACCCCCGCGCTCGTCATGGACTCCGACGGCGTGAAACTCGCGGTTGGCGCGTCCGGCGGACGCAGGATCACCAACTGCGTTACTCAGCTCATAACCAAGGTCGTCAACTACGGCATGGGTCCGCAGGAAGCCATAGACTCACCCCGCCTGGACTGCTCCCTTCCCGTCACCAGTGTCGACCCGCGCCTGCCGGCAGAGGTCGTCGCCGAGCTCGAATCTAGAGGCCACCACATTTACACCATCGGCGACGGCCACGTCGAAGGCGGTTTCGCTAGCTTCGCAAGCCCCGTCGCCATAATCCGCGATCCCGCCTCCGGCTTCCGCGCCGGCGTAGATACCTTCCACTCCGCCTACGCTGCAGGCCCTTAGAATATCGAATGGGAAGCGAAGGGGAGACACAATCTCCCCTTCGCTTCGGTTGATGGACTGCTCACTCTGTACAACAAATGAGTCGTCGGCTCTACCTGCACTGTAGCCGATATATTCGCCTATTGGGGCTAGCTGTGTTCACTGTTCGCCATATGTGTACGTATCCGGCGTCGTCACCCCGTGGAATATCGAGTACTCCGAAATAACCTCGCGCTCTACGCCAAGATTTCCCCATACTAGGATTGTATAGACTCCGTCTCCATATTCGGCTAACAGGCCTCCCAAGTCCGCCCATACAGCGAACATATCTCCGTCGGTCGTCTCTCCGTCAGTCGTCCATTCCAATGCCGTAATCCACGGCAATACGAGTAGAGTTTCCTGACGCTCTTGACTCAAATCGTAGGCTGCTTGCCAGAACCTGTGAGCCTCGTTGTGTGAGCGTGGTGCGGGCGCGTCCACTGGAACATCATAAGGGTCGGGGCAGGGCCTGTATGACTTTGTGAATTCCTCTTCCTCATAGTACCAGCCTCCGGTCAGCGGCTTCCTCAATGCCCCTATTTGTCGCCCGCCGTCGTAACAGTATGTTCTTGTAACCTGGCCCCTGGTGAGTGAATGAGGTGGCTGGTCATAAAAAATCTGTACACCGAGGTCGCGGTCTCCGCTTACTCGCGCACCGTTCTTCGTTCTCCCCGATATTCTCAGAACACCACTCTCGATAGACGGCAATTCATCATACTCGACATAATCGCCCTCGAAGTGCTGGTAGGCCAGGAAGTTATATCGGTCCCACGCCAGACCGATGTTGACCTTCTTATGCCACCTGCCAAGAATGTTGCGCCTGTGTCCAGGACTGTCCATCCAGCCTTCCATAGCTTCTCTAATCTCGGTGTTGATACTCCTGATAGCCCGATAGCCGTCGGACGCCTTTATGCATTAGTCACTTCCGGATCCGTTCTCCCCATTGGACTGGTATCCACCCGCGAGACTGTAACGCATATAGGGCTTGAGTCCGTCAATTCCCCAGTGCGACGCGAAACAATTCTCTAAAGCGGCTTCCGCGTGCAGTTGCGCCGCTATATTGTCGCCAAGTACAACCGAACCCACACCAGCCTTCGCTCTCTCGGCATTGATGAGTTCGAGCATGTAAGTCTTCTCCTCCAAATGCCGCAGGTCTGGGGATACGGCAGTTTCGGGAGTCGGTATCGGCGTAGCCGTGTTGACTGGTACGGACGTGTCAGTTGGCAACGGCGTTATAGCTGGCATGGGCGTATTGGCCAGTACGGGTGTGTCTGTAGGCATTGGGGTCGGGATTATGGTGGGTGTGGCCGTAACTGTTGGCTGCGGTGTGGGAGTCAAGACGGTAACGTCCTCTGGCTCGATATTCACGTTGACCGTAGTATGCGAATCCCCGACCGAGAACTTTATCGCGTGGGACCCCGGATCAAACGAATGAGCGAATGCGAACGACGCGGATTCCCCCGGAGGCAGGTTGGCGATGATGTTCACCAGTTCGGGTGGGCCGCCGTCAATAGACATCTGGAGCTGCGCGATTTCATCTTCCAGAACCTGGTCATTCTTCACCTCCAGCATAAAGTCCACCTGTCCGTCTTCTAATGCCTTCATGCTCACGACCTCTATCGAGTACGAAGGGGGAACAGGCGTCGGCATCGGCGTGAGTGTAGGCGTGGCTGTCGGCAGTTGCTCAGGCTCTGGAGTCGCGGTTGGCGACGGTGACGGCGTCGCAGTCGGAAGAGGCGTGACCTGGGTGGATGCCACTTGCGTAGGTGTAGCACTTGGCTCAGGAAGTGCGACCATTGCAGGCGGGGTTTATGCCGGGGCGGGCGCTTCCGAAACCGAGTTCAAGATTCCCCCGACAAAATCAGAAATCTGCGAGCGAATCTCCGGGTTCTGGTATGCGTACAGCCCGACGACTCCAATGATGATACCGATGATTAGCGGCTTCAGCGTCTTTCCCATTGGCTAAACGCAACTCCGAACCCGTATCAACCTAGTCAACGACACGCTGCGGACAGAACCTCCTGCTGGATTTCATCCTGAACATGCTCTAATCCTGCGAATCCTGATTCTGACATCAATACCCGCCGACCGAGATGATACTGTATCACCCCTCCACGTTCCACCACACCACTCCCTGCCTCACAGTCCGCGCTCCCTTGATCCTGTACCCTCCGTCCACAGCTTCCAGATACCCCTCGATTGACCCCGACAGCCGTTCCAGCCGCTCCGAATCCGAGCCGATGAACAGCCGCCCGCTCACCTCCTCCACCGCCGCCTCCGCGCTCTCGAAACTCTGCGGACCGGTTGGCGGCAACATATTGATACTCGGAAAGATCCCCATCTCCCAAAGCACGTTCATCAGCTCCGGCAGCGCGGGCAGGTTGATCCGTTCCTCCCCGTACACCGGCTCCCACAGTGGCGCCACACCGGACTGTGGAGAGTCCACGAATGAGACCAATACCACTCTCTTTTGGGCGTGATCATGGAGCTTCTGCAAGAAGGGCCTGATGTCTGCTACCCCGTACACCACGTGCGAGCACAGAACTAGGTCCGCCGCTTCCACCTTCGCCGATTCCCACTCCGCGTTCACGCCCGTCACTTTCGCTCCTTCCACCTCCGACACCGACGCCTCTAGCTGCTCCAGCATGGACGGGGAGGGGTCAACCACCGTAGTCACCGCTCCTTGTCTCACCGCCAGCGCGATAGCGAACCGGCCCGCGCCGCCGCCAACGTCCAGCACGCTCGTACCCTCCGACACCATCTCCAGCAGAACGTTAAGTACCGCATCGTCCTCGCGATAGGGGTCTGCGCGGAACATCGGCGCCAGGTTCCGCCAGAAATCCCCCTCTCTCAGCGACGCCTCCATCACACTCTCCGACTGCGCGTGATGCCTCGCCACTCTCGCCCGCCACGCTTCAATCGCCGACCCTCCGTACTCCGAACTCATTTCACCCTCCTTGATTGACCTTGCGCTATACTACAATAATACATCCGTTCTGTGTTACAATAATTTCATCGAAATGGCAGATGAAACATAAGTTGGAGATTATACGAATGGTTTGAGAAGGCCAAGTAGGAAGTCTTCCCATAGCTAACGCTGGGAAAACACTGGGCAACGCAGGGTGAAATCCGTCCCAGCCCGACCCTGTGACTCTCCCAGTTAGCGCCCAGCACTTTCATGTGTAAGTATTAATTGTAATATATGTTGTATCGTCGCCGACTCATTCTTCCGCCGACTATGCAAAGGTCCTCAAATCTCGCTCCGAACACTTGCGCCAAGCGTGGATAAGTAGTAAATTCTTTGCATATAGATTAGCCGCTCAAAATCTCGTAATAGGGGGCGTTCCAATGGCGTCGCAAAACGGAAATCATAACAAGGCGTTGGTAGTGGTCCAGCTGTCCGGCGGAAACGACACGCTGAACACCGTCGTACCGTTCAACAACGGTCTGTACCACGACTTCCGTCAGAAGGTTAGGCTTGACACGAGCAAGGTCCACCCGATAAGCGACGACCTCGCATTCAATCCCAGCATGGGCCCGGTCAAACGTCTCTGGGACGAGGGCAACGTCGCCGTAATCAACGGCATCGGTTACCCCAATCCCAACCGCTCGCACTTCCGCTCCATGGACATCTGGCACACCGCGATGCCTGATGACATCGGGCGCGACGGCTGGCTCGGTCTCGCCACCCGCGAGCTCGACCCGACCGGCGACAACGTGCTCACTGCTGTCAACTTTGGTCGTGGCCTCCCCAGGGCGCTCTCCGTGCGCGGCGTTCCCGTCGCCTCCGTCGGCAACCTGGAGACATACGGCCTCTTCCCGGACGTGCAGGACGAAGTCATGCGCAAGTACGCGCTCGAGGCGTTCTCGCAGATGTACGGCGGCCAGGGCAAGGACAACGTGATGGAGTTCCTCGGCCAGACGGGCAGGGACGCGCTCAAGGGCGCGGACATACTCCGCACGGCTCCGGCCCAGTACGAATCCACAGTGGAATACGCGGCGAACCCGATAGCTCAGAGCCTCAAGAGCGTCGCGCAGGTGCTGTTCGCAGACCTCGGCACCCGCATCTTCTACACGCAGCACGGCAGCTTCGACACCCACTCCGGGGAGATAGTCAGCCACGCCAAGCTCTGGGACGAAGTGGCGGGCGGAATCGGCGACTTCTACGACGACCTCCGCGAGCATGGGCGTGAGAACGACGTCGCCATACTCGTCTTCTCCGAGTTCGGTCGCCGCATCAAGGACAACGGCTCCGGCACTGACCACGGTTCGGGCGGAACCGCCTTCGTGATTGGCGGAGAGGTGAACGGCGGTCTCTACGGAGATTACCCTTCTATCGAGTCTCACATGCAGCTTGAGGGAGACCTCCACTTCAACAACGACTTCAGGATGACCTACGCCACCCTGCTGGACCGCTGGTTCAAGGTAGATTCCGAGCCGATAGTCAACGGCCAGTTCGAACACTTCGACTTCCTGCCAGCCTAGCGTGATAGGTAGAATCCCCTCTCCCTGAGGGAGAGGGCCAGGGTGAGGGTGAAATCCCCACACCTACACAAGATAGAAAAGGAGAACCAAGATGACCACCGCCACGGACATCTCTCTGATGGCCCACCTGATGAGACGCGCGGGATTCGGGGCCACCCGCGATGAACTTGAACATCTCATTGCCAGAGGCTACGAGAACGTAGTTGAAGATCTGCTCAACCCAAGCGGCGACAGGGGATTGATCCCTGAAGACGTAATTCGCCGCTACCACGTAGATCAGTCTGAACTCAGGCAGCTTGACGGCGCAGGCGCCAACTGGCTTTATCGAATGATTTCCACCAACGCGCCTTTAGAAGAGAAGGTGGCGCTGTTCTGGCACAGCCTGTTCGCCACCGGCTACTCCAAGCTCAACCAGGCGCGCTCGCTGCTCAACCAGATTGATATGTTCAGGCGCGTCGGATTCAACAGTTTCAAGGACATCCTCGTCGAACTGTCCAAGGATCCCGCCATGATCATCTGGCTGGACAACAACGACAATCACGACGGAGCGATCAACGAGAACTACGGACGCGAACTGCTCGAACTGTTCTCAATGGGCATCGGCAACTACACCGAGGACGACATCAAGGAGGCGTCACGCGCCTTCACTGGCTGGACACTCAGGAACGCCGAGTACATGTCCATGCGCGCTATGAAGGACTCCATCTGGCCGTACAGCCGCATCGCCTGGCACTTTGAGTTCCGCGACAACGACCACGACGACCAGGAGAAGGAATTCTTGGGTGAGCGCGGCAACTTCGACGGCGACGAGATAGTTGACATCATCTGCCGCCAGGACGCCACCGCGCGCTTCGTCTGCACCAGGTTGTTCCAGTTCTTCGCCGCTGACGAGATTAACGAGGCCGGCGAGGCCGCAATCGAGCAGATGATGGCCTCCTATTTCGAGTCCGACTACGAAATCCGCTCCGTCCTCAGAACGCTGTTCAACTCCGAGTACTTCAGGTCGGACGAGGCCCGTTACGCTCGCGTCAAGGCGCCGGTGGAGACCGTCGTCGGCGCTGTCAAGCTCGCCGGCTCCTACCGCGAGCCGACGCTGGGCGTGAATATGCTGGCCAACCAGGCCTTCTTCATGGGTCAGGGGCTCCTGCAGCCTCCCACCGTAGAGGGCTGGCACGAGGGCGTAGAGTGGATAGACTCCGGCTCCCTCGTCGAGCGCGTCAACTTCGCCGCAAGCGAACTCGGCAACCCCGATAACCCCGGGGTACGCGCCATGTCCGAGCGGCTCGCGCGCGACGGTGGACACACGCAGTCCCCCGAACAGCTTGTGGACGGATGCCTCGACCTCATGGGTCCCATCCAGGTCGAGGACAACACCCGCAGCGCGATAGTCGCATTCGCCTCCCAGTTCGGCGACATTAACCTGGAAGATGAAGACGCTACCGGAAAGGTCGCCAACATTATGCGGCTGATAGCGTCGTCCAAAGAGTACCAACTGGCGTAGCTGGAGAATCCCAACACAACAGAATCTGGCATGAAAATGAGCCGGCGTCCCTGGATGTCGGCTCATTGACTAAGGAAAAATCCCTTCCCCCTCGACGGGGGAAGACTAGGATGGGGGTGAAACCTTCCCCAATATGCTTAAGACAACTGCCAACACAACACACACATAAACCGAAACGGGGTGAACAAGGTGACTGCGCAGGCTGCCGCTTCAATTGAATACGTAAAGACCATCGGCATAGTGAACAACGGCGACAACGGCCGCGGATTCGCCAACCCTTACGACATCGCGTTTCGTCCCGACGGTCGCATCTACGTCTTGAACCGCTGCGACCCGGCGCGCGCCAAAGCCATCCGCATCGGCGTCTGCAATATGGAAGAGGACTACCTCTTCGAGTTTGGAAACGGCTACGGAGCCGGGGACGGACAGTTCATCTGGCCTGTCGGCATAGCCTTCGACAGCGCCGACCGTCTCCACGTAACTGATGAATACAACCAGCGTGTAAGTGTGTTCGACTCCTCGGGCGACTTCATTACCCACTGGGGCCAACTGGGGAGCGCTCCCGGTCAGTTCAACGGCCCCGCCGGAATCGCCGTTGATCGGCAGGACAACATATACATCGCCGACCAGCACAACAACCGTGTCCAGAAATTCAGCGCGGATGGAGAATACATATCCGGCTGGGGCGAACCCGGCACAGGTGACGGCCAGTTTGATCTGCCCTGGGGCATTGGACTCGGCGCCGATGGCGCGGTGTACGTCTGCGACTGGCGCAACGACCGCGTCCAGAAATTCTCCCCCGACGGCGAACACCTGCTTAGTGTCGGCGCCTCAGGAGACGGCGACGGGCAGCTCAACCGCCCTTCCGGCGTCGCCGTGGACTCAGATGGCCTGATATACGTCGCCGACTGGGGCAACGAGCGTGTCCAGGTCTTCAACCCCGACGGCACTCACGCCGCCACCCTGCGCGGACAGGCTACACTGTCGTCGTGGGCCATGGACTACTTCTCCGCCAACCCCGACGAATGGGAAGTCCGCCAGATCTCCGACCTCGAGCCCGAACTCCCCGAGCACCTCCACACACCGTACCACGTCTCATCCCAGGTAGAACCTTACTTCTGGGGCCCAGTCTCCGTCCGCCTCGACGACGAGGAGCGGCTGTACGTTGTGGAGACGAACCGGCACCGGTTCCAAGTGTATCGGAAGGCGTAGCGGGTCCTGATAAGGACGCTCAAGAGATGCCCACAAAACGACATTTCGTTGACTTGGATGAATTCGACAGTCTCATAAGGCGGGCTCTGGCTCGAACCTACTCTGTGAGAGACAAGTTCGACAATGAGTCCGACTTCAAGTTTGAGCTATACCATAACTTGCACCAACTCAAACTGAACGGACATCGTCTCGGTTCCAAGTTGCTGGGCCATCCAACCTGTCTGTTACACGCGGAAGCGAAAGCTGAGAACGGGAATCCGTCAAAAGCCGATCTTCTCATATGCAATCCTGCCAGGCGAAATCCATTCAACTACTCTGCGGAGGCTGTGATTGAACTGAAAACCACTTTGAACTCTAGGGCTCTTAACGCTGAACTGAAGAAATTCACAGGGTACCGGGACCGCAATATCCGCAGGCTATATCTCATACCAGCCAACAGAAATACTCTCAGCCCGACCCAGAAATCTGTGATCCTTGAGGAGTATCCACAGGCTGCCCGTAAGTTGGTTATCCTTGACAGATCCATGATCCGGCCAAGAGTAGTCAAGAAGAAGACCGTTACCGACTCCCAATCCTCTCTTATAGATCAAATCTCAAAGTGTATCAAAGCGACATTGAATTTGTACGGCAAGAGCCGACGCCAGTATCACGGTTTCTTCTGGTGCAACCACGAACACGAGCAGAACCGTGGCTGGACATTCCCGGTCGAAGGAGACTTCAACGCCCAACTCTATCATCGTCTGCGCTCGAAACTACCCCGAGGTACCGTTATCCAGACTGAATACCGTCCATCATCTGGTACGAATAGTCGAGTCGACTTATTCATTACTCGCCCGGATGAGAGTATCGGGATCGAGGTCAAGATGAATTGGGATCAATTGAGGGTACAGCCCAACAAGGCTAAGCAGGAGGTGGATGCTATTCTGGAGAAGTTGGGAGCTATGGAAGTACAACAAGCCAACCACGCCAACTTTCTTGTAGTGATCCAGGGCGAGGATGGATATAGGCTTAGTTCCAATAACAAGGCCAAAGCTCTACAACGCCTGCGTGGAAACGGATTTTCCCTGTTCTACTACGACGAGAGGCGAAACATTCCCACAGGCCCCGTAACAACTTAAACAGCCCCGGACGTACTCGATGCCCTGGCTGGATCAAACTCCAGTTAGTTCTCTTGTGAACTTCCGTTCTCCTCTATGGAAGGCGGCGGCTCGTCGAAAGGTTCGCCCTTGGCCTCGGCGTCCTTCATTTTCTTGTACCAGATCATCCACGCAGCCCTCTCCCGCCCTTCGCCTATCTCAATTCCGCGCTTCTCGAATTTGCGTATCAGGTATTGGGCGAGTACCACTATCAACCCTCCTATGAATTCTACGACCAGCGGTACGGTCATCGAGAGAACTATAAACAGAGGTATAGCCCTAGAAGAGCCATACACCATGGCTTCGATGAGTTCCCGATAACTGTCCGTTTCGTCTCTGGAGCCCCACCAGACGAACGCCATCCATACCAGCGTCTGCACACACAACAGTATAACGCAAACGTGCCACCATCGCTTGGAGACGCTGAGGATAGAAAGCTGCGGTTCCGGCTTGCCCGCGTCTTTGTCCTGTTCCATCATTCTCCAACTCTTACATCGGCGGCTGGATGAACTCCACGTAGTTCCCTTCTGGGTCTTGGATGTAGCAGATGCCCCGCCGTCCCTCGGGCGTGTCATGGAAGATTGGGTCGGTGATGAACCTGATGCCCTCGGACTTCAACTTCTCGGCCAACGCCGCCAAGTCCGTTACGTTGAAGCAGATGTGCGCCGCCCCGAGCTGGTGCCTGTGGAGGTGTCCCTCTGGGCTGGGAGGTTCTATGAAGTGGACGAGCTCGAGCGCGTGCTCGCCCTCCGGCTTGCCCACGAACACCAGCGTCCTGTGTGCTCCAGGAATGCCGGTGTGATCACCCTCCGGCGGCGCAACGCTGTCCACCTCCCGCATCACCGACAGCCCCAGCGAGTCGCGGTAGAACGCCACCATCTTCTCGATATCCTTTACCACGAATCCCGAATGGTTGAATCCCGTTATCATCTTATTCCTCCTGCCCGGTCGGTATCGAATCTTACATTGAACCCTACACAGTCATGTCCAAACAAAGGTGAAGGCTTAGCCTTTGCGTTGCAACACTCACCCCGCGAGTGTATCCTCTTATACTAGAAAATCCACCATCAGTACAGGGAATGACTTTGTTAGCAAGAATACAATCGTCGCGTGTCGGAGTAGTCCTGAAGAAGCTGGACTCCTGGGTCACCTGGGGCGTCGTGGGATTCGTCATCGGACTTGCGCTCGGCGTGAATGACCTGTCCGTGTGGCTCGTCGCCATAGGGCTTGGACTATTCATCGCGTACTTAGCATTGCACGGCCCGGCGAAACGTAAGACCGAGGGCAGTCTATTTGCCGCTGGCGGCGTGTTCATTATGGCCTGGATGGCCGGCTTCATCGCGCGCGGGCTGCTGTCCCTGTGATCCGCGCGAATTGCTGCCCCCGGGAACCCCGAAGATATGCCCGAATTCACTTTCCATGAACCCCGGAACCGCGTGCACCTCTTCGTGACCTGCGTCGTTGACCAGTTCTTCCCCGAAGTCGGAGAGGCGGTCGTGCGGACTCTTCGCGCACTGGGGGACGAGGTGCATTTCAATACCACGCAGACCTGCTGCGGCCAGCCCGCATTCAACTCCGGCTACTGGAACGATGCCAAGCCCCTCGCCAGGCGGTTCCTCAGCCAGTACGACGGAACTGAGCCGGTGATTATGCCCTCCGGGTCGTGTGCTGCGATGGTGCGAAACTACTACCACGAACTCTTCGCGGATGACCCGGTTAACCTGAGGAGGGCGGAGAGGCTCGCCCGGAACGTCTATGAGTTTACGGAGTATGTGGCGGAGAAGATGGACGACGAGCGGTTGGACGAACTGTTTGGAAGCGGCAGGCCCGATAGAAAAGTCGCGTTCCACGAGGCCTGCCACACCCGCCGGGAACTCGGCGTTGACGCGCAGCCAAAGGCGCTGCTCGACCGTATAGCCGACAGGGTGGAACTGCCCCAGGCCGAGGTCTGCTGCGGATTCGGCGGGACGTTCTCCGTCAAGTATCCCGACATATCCGGCGCAATGCTCAGTGACAAGCTGGACAACATAGAGGCCAGCGGCGCGGACGTGGTTACGGCCTGCGACTCTAGCTGCCTCATGCACATTCGCGGCGGACTCCGGCGGCGTGGGAGCGATGTCAGGGTGACACACATAGCAGAGATCCTAGTCGCAGGACTGGAGGGCAGGGGATAGATGGAGACTCAGACCAGGCAATTCAGGCGGAACTCGGCGTCTGCGCTTGCCGACGCCAACGTGCAGAGGAACCTGGCCGGACTGTACTCCGGCTTCCACAGCGCGCGCCTGACCGCCTCAGCCGCCACCTCCGACTGGCAGGAACTCAGCGATACCGGACGCCGCATCAAGGCGCACGTAATCGAGAACCTGGACTACTACCTCGACCTGCTCGCTCGGAACGTCGAACGCGCCGGCGGACACGTTTTCTTCGCTAAGGACGCCCAGGCCGCCTCGGACTATGTTGCCGGGGTAGCACGCAAGCACAGCGTTGACATGATTATCAAGAGCAAGTCCATGCTCTCCGAGGAGATGGGCCTGAATGAGAGGCTGGAGGCGGAGGGCATCGAGCCGGTGGAGACCGACCTGGGCGAGTACATCGTGCAGCTCGCGGGGGATACCCCGTTCCACATCATCGCGCCCGCCATACACAAGTCCCGCGAAGATGTTTCACAACTGTTTGCGGAGACGCTCGGCTCGCCCTACTACGAGGACATAGAAGACCTGGGACGCGAGGCGCGCGTCCAGTTGCGTCAGAAGTTCATGGAGGCGGGAATGGGGGTGTCGGGGGCGAACTTCCTCGTAGCCGAGACTGGGACGGTCACGCTTGTCACCAACGAGGGCAACGGGCGAATGTGCACCTCCATGCCCAAGGTTCACGTCGCCATTTCGGGGATGGAGAAGGTGATTCCCTCGATGGAAGACCTCAGCGTCTTCCTGAGGCTGTTGATACGCTCCGCCACCGGGCAGATGCTTTCCAGTTACGTCACCACGGTCACCGGCCCAAGCCGCGAATACGAAGAGGACGGCCCGGAGGAGTTCCACCTCGTCATAGTTGACAACGGACGCTCCCGCCTTCTTGCAGACCCTGATCTGCGCGAGGCGCTCTTCTGTCTGCGCTGCGGCGCTTGCCTGAACGCCTGCCCTATATACAGGAAGGTCGGCGGACATGCCTACGGCTGGGTGTACCCGGGGCCCATCGGCGCCATAGTTTCTCCGGTGCTCACAGGGCTGTCCGATGCCAAGGATCTGCCCTACGCCTCTACACTGTGCGGCACGTGCAAAGAGGCGTGTCCGGTGCAGATAGACATTCCCAGGATGCTGCTATATCTGCGCAAGGAACTAACCCAGGGCGACAACTATCCCGACCAGAGAACCGCGTCCGCCGCCGAGAGCGCTGCTATGAAGGGCTGGCGAGCGTCCGTGTCGTCAGACGGGGCGATGCGGGCATCGAATCTGCTGGCGAGGCTGGGGCAGTCCGTTCTGTCGAAGGACGGGAATGTATCCAGCTTGCCCGGGCCGCTCTCCGGGTGGACTGAACACCGCGACTTCCCGACTGCCGCCAAGCCCTTCAGATCACGGTGGCGCGAGATGAAAGATCGATGAGCGAACGAGACGACTTCCTGGCGAACATACGCGGCGCGCTCGGACGCTCGACGCCGTTGGAAGCCCCGGTATCTGAGACTCCCCACAGCGCGGGCCCGCCCGACGAGCTTGACCGCCGCGTAGAGATGGTGCGCGAACTCATCTCTCACGACGCAGACAATCTCATGTCTGTGCTTGCTAGTGTGGCTGTGACATCCGGCTGGAAGGTCGCCCGTGTCGCGGACGCGGAAGCCGCCGGAGATTATCTAGTGGGGGTCGCCCGCGAGATAGAAGCGCGGTCGCTGGTCTATTCGCTCCATCAGGTGGTGAGGGACGCGCTGCCCATGGACGCGCTGTCGGAGGCGGGGATAAGTGCGGAGCCGGTTGCGCTTGGCCATGAGTCTGAGGAACTGGACGCGCAGGACCGTGTCAGATTTAGAGCGGTCATGGAGGCCTCCGACATCGGCGTGACCGGTGTGGACTACGCCATCTCCGAGACCGGCACCTGCGTCATCATACCCCGCGCCGGGGTTAGCAGGCTCGTCTCGCTTCTCCCGCCAGTGCATATCGCGCTTGTGGAGAAGGGGCAGGTACTTCCCAGTCTGGACGAACTATTCACCCTCAGCCGCGACGACTTCGTCAATGGGAACCTGGGTAGCTACATGAACCTTATAACCGGCCCCAGCCGCTCGGCGGACATCGAGTACAAGCTGATCACTGGTGTGCATGGCCCGGGCGAAGTCCACATGGTGCTTATCGGGTAGGGAAGAACTCAGCTTCCGCCGAGAAACCTCCCGCCGACCTTCATCATTCGCGCCGCCTGCTCAGCGGCGTCCGCTATCAGCTCTGCGGCCCTTGATGATGCCTCTTCCAGGTTCATAGGGGCGTTGGTGATCGCCACTGCCGCGTCTATCCCGTGTTCGTGTACCAGCCGGTAGCGGTCGCCGAGGGTCCCGGCTATGGCTATGACCGGGATTCCGAATCGCTTGGCGCGTTCCGCCACGCCTATGGGGGCCTTGCTGTAAACCGTCTGGTAGTCGAGCGCGCCTTCACCTGTGAGAACGAGGTCGGCGCCTTCAAGCGCGGTGTCGAGGGCGACGGTGTCCAGAACGATGTCCACGCCGGCGCGGAGTTCGGCGTCGAGGAAGGCGACCATGCCGCCCCCAAGCCCTCCCGCGGCACCTGCGCCCTGAAGGTCATTGACGTCGGCCCCGATGTCGTGTTGCACGATCTCTGAGAAGTGGAGCAGGGCAGAGTCAAGGGTCTGAACCATCTCCGGCGTAGCTCCCTTTTGTGGGCCGTAGATGGCGGACGCTCCCTCCGGACCGGTGAGAGGGTTGCTCACGTCGCAGGCCACCAGGAAGGATGATTCTGTGACGCGAGGGTCAATCCCGGCCATGTCAATTCGGCTGAGGTTCGTCAGCGCCGCGCCGCCGTGTGGCAGTTCGTCACCGGCGGCATCCAGAAGCCGGACGCCGAGCGCTTGTGCCATGCCTGCACCCGCGTCGTTCGTCGCGCTCCCGCCTATTCCCATGATGAACCGCCGGAATCCGTCGTCGAGCGCGTATTGTACGATCTCGCCGAGGCCGTAGGTTGTGGCGTTGAGCGGATCCCTACGGTCGAGCGGAACAAGCGCGAGACCGGAGGTCCGGGCCATCTCAATGACGGCGGTGACGCCGTCGCCCATCGCGCCCCACTGGGCGGCTCTGCGTTCTCCGAGGGGGCCGGTGACAGTTGCCTCGCGTATCTCGCCGCCAGAGCCTTCTACCAGCGTTTCGAGTGTGCCGTCGCCGCCGTCCGCGACCGGAACCAATACCGCGTCGGCGTCGGGGAATACCGCCACGATGCCCTTGCGCATCGCTTCCGCCGCGTCGAGCGCCGATATGCTTCCTTTGAACGCCTGGGGCGCAATCACAATTTTCATAGTGGACGGATTATACACCCAAGCCTACACGCAATACACTGGCCCAGAACCTTTGCATGTCATTCCATATCATTAGCGTGTTGCAAAACCCCGTCTGAACCCTGCCTGAGTCTCAATAGGGGATTCTGGCTAGATTTCGTAGGTTCCGTTCGTTCCCTTTCAATAGGTATCCATTTGTTCGGTTATATTCCCGTAATCTGGTCAGTGTCATTCTGTTCTGCTTGGTACGATTGCATGGTGGGCATAGCAAAGTGAGGTTGTCATAGGCATCAGTCCCGCCGTCTGACTTTGGCCTGATATGGTCAACTTCAAGTACGCGAGTATCAAATCCGTAATCTCGCCCACATCCCTGACAGAACGGGCCAATATCCACTAACAGCCTGCTATGTTGTTGACGCGGGGACGGATGCACTGTCGGCATATCGAGGATAATCCCCAGCAGTTTCATCCTTTCCTCTGGTGTCCCTGCCAGCACTTCGCATTCAAACAATTTCGCAAGGCCATCAAGTGTAAGCATTCGTTTCCTCCAAACTCCCATGACTGGACTAGATCCCGGGAAAGCGACAGCCCGCCGTCTTAGGCGGGCTGTCGTCCATCTTTCCGGCTTGGGGCAGTCCCTTATCAAACTCCCTTTTCAACTGCCGTATCCGGAACGCGACCGCGCCGAGTATCGCCGCATTCAGAATTTGGCCCTGCCACACCAGCCCCAGTATCGTATCGCGTAAGTCAGTGAGGACATAGACGCCTATCACCAATCCCACACCAACTAGGGTCGTCATAAGCGGATGTCTGAATATGTTGCCGCGTAAGACGGCGAACGCGACTGCAAGGACAAACTGCGTCCCGAACGCGATGCCTTGGTCGAATGCCCAACCCAACAGAATGAACGGGACTGAGACGTTAAAGACCACGGCAACGGTAGTGAGCCAACACCCGTTCCTCTCCACCCCTTCCCGCCAACCCTGCCGCCATCGGGCAACGGCGGCTTTCCGTTCTCTCTCCCATAGCCAGAGTCCGAATCTAAGGCCGGTTGCCTTGACCTCTTTGACGTGTTGATTCTTCAAATTCCTCACTCCCCGACTCTCGATATTGTATGCTATCGTCATTGATGGTCAGCGGAAAGGCATTCGCGCCGCTCCACAATTTGGAAGAAATCGAGGGGGCAGAAAATGGCGAGAGGATTCAGAGGAGGATTCAGGGGCGGTTCTAGGGGCGGCGGTTTCAGAAGCGGCGGCGGTCGTCGTGGAATTGGTAGTAGCGGGGGTGGCCGTCGAAGTTCTGGCCGCAGTGGTCGGTCGTCGTCCAAAGGACAGATAAAGGGCGGCAAGTCAGTCCAGTACGCAATCGAGGGGTCCAGGGGGGAGACGAAATACATCGGCACTACCAACAATCCCAGACAGCGAGCGGTGGAACATAGACAGAAGGGCAAACTTGGCAAGGGCGATAGGCTGGTAGTCGAAACAAAGCCGATTTCCCGGAAGTCGGCAGAGAGAGTCGAGTCCGCGAAACTGGCTTCCCATCGTCAACAGCACGGACGCAACCCGAAACATAACACCACCAATGATGGGAGATACCATTCCCGGTAACGAAACCCGCCTAGGTTCTGGGGAATGGTACAGCCCGCCGGACGGCGGGCTTTCTCTTGTGGGTCCGGTTATGTCGCGGGCCTACTGAGTCGGAGACGCCCGTTCGGGATTGCCCAACACCCCTTTTATGTATCCCGTGAGTTCGGAAAGGCCGGTCTCGACTCCGCGCAGACGGTCATCAAACCCATCCATGCGGGTATCTAGTCTGTCCACACGCTCATTCATGCGGCGTTCTAGTCCGTCCATTTGGCGTTCCATTTGGCGTTCCAGCCGTTGTTCCATGTGGCGGTTCATCCGCCATATCCAGACGCCCAGGGCAACACCCACCGATGCCGCACTGACCAGTACAGTAAGAACCTGTCCCAAGTCTATCCCAATCGACATTGCCGTCCGCCTTTCCGTTACTCATTGATTTTAGCACAGGGCGTTTAGAAATCCGGCCATCGAGACCGAAGTATCCCCCGCATATGACTATGACAGCCCTGGAAGCCCGGTTGTGAACTGAATGGAGCTTAGGTTTTGGCTTCCTTTTGGAAGCCACCAAGAGGACACCGTACAGTTCTCTATCTCGTTGTCTTCCAACAGTTTCTTGGCGGTCTCTACCTCGCCATAAAGCACTACCAAATGCCAATTATTGAAAGCCTCAGCGTAATTGACCCACTGGCTACTAGCTTCGGCGGATAAGTTTGTATTCGCCGACTCAACTTCAATGATGTGTATCATTTTTCCAGATTTGTAAACAACCACGTCTTGGCGGAACCCCTCTATCACCTCCACTTCCGCCTTGGTTGTCATCCCACTTCCTGCGTATTTACGCCGAAGGGCTTCTATGACGTCACTATGGCTAGGCTGATACATACCAATCCCTTTCCTAGACGGCCTTATTCAGACCGACTTCTCGCATTACGTCCGATTTGCCGATTACGATAGGAACGTGTTCATTACGCTGTCCGGCGTAGCAACACGATGATTCTCTCGCCCGTATCGCTCAGTCGCCAGAATTGCCATCCGTCCTCATCACTTCTACCAGTGGCTTCTTTAGCGGCCCCGGTAGCAGTCATCCATGACGATACCGGGTTAAGTAGGCGAACGCAGTCTCCGAACCCGACAGAACCGCGGGCTTCATCCAGTATTCGGTCGGTGTCTATCTCCCCGAATACCCGTTCACCCTTGTAATCAGCATATATTCGACGCTTCATGCCATGCTCTCCTATTCGCAATCATCCGAAAACAGTTGGCCGAGTTCTTCATTGCTCATCTGAACCCTGTCTGAGTCTCAATAAGGGATTTGGCCGAGATTCGGTAAGAGGGAAAGGTTCAATATGTGTGCTAGAACAGGTTGGAGGGAAAGGAATCATCCTCCTGTAAGGGAATTGCTTCCGTGTCGCCTAGTTTCCGAAGTGCTACTTGAACACGACCGGCCCCAACGACTTCCCCGACCACAACATGATATGTGGGCGTGTGAGCATTGGAGAGTAGGCGAACCGAAGCTAAAAGGGTGAACCTGTCAAAAGAACCGACCCCCACAGTCCTCAGCACGTACCCTTCATTTGGGGTTGGCGGCTGCCTCTCAGGATTCGTTCCAACTATGAACGAAACATTGGTCTTACTGCCGAGAATATAAGGTGTGCAGAAGGGGAGGAAGTCAATCCAAGGGGTGAGACGTTCCACCACTTGCCCGTAGCCAATCTTGACTATCATCCGAGCAAAGTCATCGGGGACATGGCGAAAGCTGAGACCCAATTCCCTCCCTATGTGTTTAGCTAGAAATCTCTTTTGCCTCTCATCATCGGTGATGACCTCCATTTGCCAACCTCCCGATACGTCTTTGTCCTCAGAGAATCCCCGTAGAATACCAGCAACGTCCATTATGTAGAACACGAAACCAGCAGGGTACTCCGATGCTGGGATGGCGATGCTATCTCGCCCGCCCCAAGACGGCATAGGCAAATGTTTCTTTCGCCGCGCAGGTCGGCGTGTCGGCGCGTCAAAGGCGATTCTTGCATCGCCCCACAGTCCCCGCATTACATTTCTCTCAAATTTACTGGTAATGACGGCGCAACTCTCGCAACTAGCATCCTTTAGTACAAGAGAATTTCTGCCACCAATCGCATAGGGAACTACGTGTTCATCCGATAGCGAGACGCCGCCCTTGCCGCAGTAAATACAGATACCCCATGACATAATTCACCAGCCTTTCATGCTGGTCGGATTGGTCTGCCGTTATTCAGACTGTCCCTGTCCTCTCCCCATCATCCTATCGAAAATCTCCGTCATAACTCGTCTGTCGTCCGTTTCGCCCCCAGAACACCAGTCGCATTGGTTGGCATCGGGGTCGCCTTCCTCTTTTTGGGCGTGTTCGACGGCATCCGCAAGCGTCTCGTGGAAGCCCAAGGAAGTCCATCTGTCGCGTGTGGATTGGTGTCCACATCCGTCGAGTCTATGCACTTCATGTTGAGCAGGATTCAATAAATAGCGTTCCTTACTCACGTCCGCACTCTCCCATTTCTCTCCTGATGGTTCTCTCTAGCTACTCCGAAAGACTCAGACGGCCTTGTTCGGCCCGATTTCTCGCATTGCGTCCGATTTGCCGACTACGATGGGAACGTGTTCATTCAGACGCATACCCGCGTTCCCGTCCCACCACTTGTATTCGCTGACTTCCCGTTTGTTCAAAGCCACATCCCCCGCTGTCTCCATTCTGACGACGTGATGCCGTGAGTTGGCGGTCTCGGTATCGCAGTCATCTAGGCGTTCAACGTTGAACGGTTGGAGTCCGGTCTTGAACGCGACCTGACGGATAGCGGCGTCCGTGGGGGATTCCTTGGGTCTCATGCGCCCGCCCGGTAGCGAGTAGCGGCGTTCGCCCTTGTTCCTGACCAGCAGAAGCCGCCCGTCTCGCACTATCAACACGCTCGCTCGGACGTACTTAGAAGATTCCAACTTCCGGCGTCTCAGGTGTCTTTTGAACCCGGACATCTTTCTCAGCAGAGACCGGCAAGCATTTCGTATCGGCTTCTTCAACAGAGTGGACACGACCTGACGGAGCGCAACGCCCGCCACCAGTAAGGCAATCCAGACCGCGATGCCGCGCCCGTCCAAGAAATCCGTCATAGCCCGTGCCATTCCGACCCCGGGTCCGCGTCAGTCATGCTTAAAGACCCCAGAGGACTTGACGATACTGCGGATATGGCCGTTCGCCTGAATCTTCGACCGGCCATCCCACCACAGATATTCCGCGATTTCCCGGTGTTGCAACCGTACTCTGCCGTTCGCCTTGATTAACGTGACCCGATGCCGGGCCATTTGGCCGTCGACGTCGGAGTCGAACAGACGCTTGGCGAAGTACGCTCGGAGTCGGGTTTCTTCCCTGACTTCGCGGACTGCGGCCTCTAGTGCAGTCTCACCCCGTTCTATGCCGCCGCCGGGTAGCGAGAAGTTCTTCTCGCGCCGATGCCTAACGAGCAGTACCTTGCCCCTGCTGACCACCAGCGCGGACGCCCTGGGTCGCTTAGACTTACCAGCCATTCGTACCTATCAATGCGTTGTGATGCAATCTCAGCGTGTTGATTCCCGTTCGCGTTCGCACCGGGCCTTGGAATTCGCGCCGGGAACCGCTAAGGTCGAGATAGGAGGATTTCCTATGACAACTTCGAGTGTTGCTATATCCGAAGATTCTCAACAGTGTTCGCTAGTCCATCCGTCAACTCCCGAAGCTCTGCGTAATCGGAAGATGACAGACGACGAGATTGAGCAATTTGTTCAATCTCTGCGTACAAGACTTCAACGAACTTACGGCTCTGAACGTCAGGGCCGATTGGAAGCCTATCTCCGCGGGACTCGTCTAGGGCTAGAACTGCTCTGCCAATAGCCAAGTCTCGGAGTGCTACAACAGACTGTGCGACATAATCATCATTCATCATCTTCACCTCTTTTACTTGTGAACACAACCCCGCTACTCGGCAGGATTTCTCATTGGGTTGTACCGACGAGCGCGAAAAGCCCCCTTGTGGAATAGGGGACATGGGCGCAGTGCTACCAACGCTCGTTCACACAGAGACCACGCGGGGGCGCGAAGTGCGCCCAGCGTCCTTGACTCTCTGTGCAAATAGCCGAATCTTGACCGAACATTGGTAGCATGAAACAAAACTAGCACAAAATTCCTTCCTCGACAACGGATGAATCTAAATTCCGTTCGTATCTTTCCCGAATTTCGACTGGCAACATTATTGTGTCAGGTGCAGGTCTGTGGTAGCTTATCTGCGCTACCAATGTTCGGTTCACAATTTCATCATCCCCTGCCCCTAGTGGCGGAGTCATGCCTTGGACGTTCTCGGCATGGACTGGACTCTCGGTAGTCAGTCAATACTCGCGGTCTGAGTCACGAACCGATACGGGGGACGCTTTCGTGCGTAAGTTTCTAGCCTTTGTGCTGCTATGTGTCTGCCTAGAGTTCGGGTTGGTCGTCGGAATCTTGTACCTCGGATACCTCCACGACGCGACTCACCCAAAAGCCGAAGCCGATAATATCCGCCAGACCGAACCGCCGCATCGCTCAGAACGATACCTCACATGGTATCTGGCATCCTTATGGGACACCGACAGCCGGACACCCGACAACCCCGTTCTCGCCGTGCTGTATGAGCGCACGAACGCCTACGTCACCAGATACATCACTCCGAACACGGGTGAGACTCCGGACGCCGCCATGAACCGCATAACGGCGTCGCTCGGCCCAGCTCCCACAGACCTTGAAATTCACTCGTCGGCTGTACGCGAAGCGTATGCGGCAAGCGGTTGTCGGGAGTCGTACAGCGAGCGATGTTATCTTCTCGACTTTTCACTTTGGACATTGAGCAGTGAAGTCCTCCCCGCGCTGGGCGCGACTGTCTCTTACTCGTCTGTGCTGGCCGGAGACTACGAACCCGCGTGGATAGTCCGGTCACAGCGGTTTCCCGTAAGTCAGTGAGTTCAAAGTATTCAAGGGGGTTTTGCCATGCGTGACGAAAGCGACTCCGCAGAGGATATACACCGCACTCTGCAATTCGCGCTGTCTGTGCTGATACTGTTCTGCGTTCTGGTCGGGATAGTCGGTAACGTCGAATGGATGTTGTGGGCGGCGTGTGGAATGGTCTCCCTGACACTGATTCTGTGGGTCGTGGCGATGACCCGCAGACGCACGGGCGCACGTATTCCAACGTGGTTCATGCCGGTTCCCCCGGGTTGGCATTACCGATTCTATGTTGAAGATAAACCCGTTCTCGGACTCGATTCGCATGAACCGACCGTAGCATCGGGGCAGGGGGCCACGTTACTCGCACAGTACGAGGACGACGTGGACTATCTCGTTTATGTGTCGTGTACGTTCACTTGGGCGTCCGGCATCGTTCCTGTGGATGATGAGTCGGGCGAGACGACGGTCACCGTTTGCATCGGACTGGACGGCCAAATGCCAGTCGAACAGACGGAGCAATGGATGGCGGTCAGGTGGCACGGAAGCGGAGATACATGGGTTGCGCCGCCTACTGTCGGGGCAAGCCTTAGATTGTCCGAGAGTATGAACGACAGCGACCTACTTGAGATTCGGGTCGGAGGTTCCGAACCGGCCCGCGCTGTGTTCGATATATCGGGGTATCGTCAGTTGGTCGCCGGACTCGCGGGGGTACGAGAGGCTCGCTATAACACGTCGTCAGTTCTTGAGCGACAGGAGTAGGTTTCATGTTTCTTGGATTAGGGCCTGTGGAACTTGTCATCATCGTGGTCGTGCTGGTGTTACTGTTCGGACTCGCTAAGTTGCCGGTTATCGCTAACGCCCTGGGCAGAACTTTGCGCCAATTTCGGCGGGGGGCTGCTGAGGATGACGAATCGGGGCAGTCTCAGTAAGCGGGTATGCTACAATTCAGATGTGCCCTGCCGCCCGCGGTATCCAGTCCGCGGCCAGCAACCAAGCGATAGACTGAAATCCGTCTCCCGGGACGGATGAGTGGAATAAGTCAACGGGGAGTCGTGTGGGATATAGCACGGGGGCGCACATCATCTTCCATTCCGTAGAAACGGATGCCCCTTGTTCCCCTTTCGCTTCCGTGGATTCGCTGGCAGGTCTTTGAACCGCGTGAATCGCGGCATTCCTCTGGGACGCCTTACTGACGGCCCAATCCTCTTGTCTGAGCGTAACGCCTGTTCCGTCTCTTCCACCGCTTCCGATACGTCCTTACCGGGGATCTGGTCGATTTGGTAGGCGCGGGCGACATGAAGGGCGTCCTCATTCAGCACGATGGTCTCCGGCACGGCCTTTCCGCCCGGCGTTATCCAATCCGGACATTCGACTGTATCCGCCCCCGACTCGATTGCAGTCTCCACGGCGTCGGCGTCCGTACAATCGCCCAACTCAGCCGTCTCGCTGGGCGTGACCACCGCTTGGTAGAGTTGGGAACTTTGTTCATTCCCCCTGCCGCGGTCGCGCTCCCTGCGCCATCGGTCAAAGGCTACATCCTGTGCGATTAGCGGTTCGCTGGTGGTGTAGATAGCGGCGACTCCCCGAAGATGCTCCCGACCGTCCACCATCGGAGCGCGTGGTTCTAGGTCAATGGCTGTGTCTGTCGGGGCGGCTGTTCCGTGCCAGACAATTTTCGCTTGGGCGGGTCCGGTTCGGCGCAACGCGCCCTTGTCAAAGGCGTAACTGCCTTCCGGCAATGTGTCGCCGTCGTCGTAGGGCATCTGAGATACCGCGTCCTCAATCTCAGCCGTGCGCTCGGCGGCCAGCGGGTCTTGCGGTGGCGGGAGCGGCTTGACGCTGTAATCGACGGGCGGTCTGCGTCCACGCAAAAGGCTTTCAAGGATTGGGGCGTCCGCAGTGGGAATCAGGTACTCGGACTGCTCCAACCTCAGCATTTTCACATCGTCAGGGTACACCGCGTCAGACTCCGAATTGACCAGTTTTCACTACTAGAATATACACGAACCGGACAGTCTTATGGGCCGTGTTTCTGGTGCCAAACGGGAAAATCCAGTACAATAAAAAGACCGTTGGATGACGCAAACATCCAACGGTCAGCGACCAACCCGACAAGACTTTCAGGACGTGAAGGGAGTTCACAATGATGTCCTTTGATTCCGGACTAGTCGAGATAATTATAGCAGGACTTGGGATTCTTCTTGCATTACTTTTCGGCTTCTATGCTTCTGAGTTTCGTCCACGCGCCCATCCGTCGGTTCCGAGTGTCTTGGCAGTTTACGCTATATGGGGCGTCAGTGTGATTGTGATTCTGAGACATACGCCGATATTTCTGTAAGTGGAATTAGGATAGAGGAGAGTATGACAGAAAACACTGTACCCACCTCGGAGTTCTTGCTATCAGTCCTATGGTTGGGACACGCCGTAAGTGCCGGGGTCGCCGTTCCCGTGGGCAGTGGAGTGGCGATTCGCCACCAAGACCAAGAGTATCTGGCTACCGCCTTACACGTAGCGGAGCCGTGTGGATTTCAGCCCTTGGTTAGACGATACAGCGAGTGGGCATCCTGCCAATGGGAGACCGTAGGTACAGATAGAGAGGCCGATGTCGCCGTCCTGAAAACGTCGACAGCCAATCTATCGCCGCTAACCCCCCGATATGGTCTGGGACACGTCATTTTAGGAGGAGTGGGGCGAGCGATGGGGTTCCCAGCCATTACCGACCTGCGGGAGATTTCACACGTTGCGGAAATCGACGGGCTTCCTGTGCCGCTAACGACACTGGTTTCCGCATATGTCCGGCCTGAGACCAATGCCGCCGCAAGAATCCACTACACCGGGGGCTACGTGAACGCCGGATTCTCTGGTGGAGCGATGCTACTCCCCACCTCCACAGGATGGACAATCGCCGGAATCATCACACATCGGGAGGGAGTGATAAGGAACCTCTTGCGAAAGAACACAACAACGGGCGAACTTGAGGAAGACAGCGAATTTGCTTATTCAGAGCCATCGGGCCTTATAAGGTTTGCCGACATTGGCGTCGTAACTGACATCATCGAAGGAGCGCGATAATGTCCACCAGACTCAACGTTTACGTTTTTAGGCTACTCTCAGACGATGGCAAAATGCGGGCGGAGACCGCCGCTATGTTGGCGGAGGATGCCCTGCGAGCGTATCTAGTTAAGACTGAGGATGAAGGCAAAGAAATGGGGTCTCTGCCGCGTTCAGAGTTGGCCGAAATAGCGCGGCTGGCGTCTGCCGCGTCAACTGCCCGATCACTGGCCCAACTAGCCTTTCCACCAGATGTAACCGAATGAGGAGACCAGCGATGGCACCCATACCACTGAAAACAGAGCGAATCACAGGTGTCGACGGGAACGAATACCTGCTCATCTATGTGATTGAGAGTATTCCGTCCGATGACGGCGTGGCAGCCAACGTGTCGGTTCAAGTCGCGCCATTTGGGAGTAGTTGGAGTGAGATTCGAGAGCAATTCGAGCAAGCTGTGTCTTCCGCTAGTGTAGTAGAGGCAGACCAGCAAGAGAACGCCTAGGGGGAACGATATGGGAAATGAATTTCGGCTTTTTCTGGCGTCGTCATTGGCGATGCACGTAAGTCTCTTCAAACTTGCCGCCGCACTGTACGACAAAGGGCTAATTGAGTCGGACGTTTTCAGCGACGGTGGCGCGATAGATGCCGTGCGTGGGTCGCTAGAAAGAACCGGCAAGTTCGAGTCTGATGATCTGGACTTCATCATCGCTATGATGGGTGAGTCCTGTAATACTATGGACACAATGCTCAGCGGCTACGGTAAAGCGAAAGAGAGTGGACAGGACAGCCCTACGATAAACCCGATGGAGTTGTTCATGCCTTGGATCGGGGAGGTCGTCGACGGCGACGGCAGGGAGACGGATTGAAGCGCGGAATTCTCCATGTGAGCATCAAAGAGAACTGGTCGCTGGGCAGTCTGACCGCCCGGCGGTCGCTTTTATTTCTCCACCCACTTTAGGGTGGTGCCGCCGGAGAGTCCAGGATCCGTTCTGACAGGACTCTCGCGGCTACGCGGCCCAGTCTTGAGTCAAGTCAAGACCTGCAAGCATGATGCCGATTACATCCTCGATATGCTCAGGGCCGACCATATACTCATCCCAACGACCGTTCGGCTCGCATGGCACATCCTCTCCCTCCAGATACCAGCCCAATTCCTGACTGTTCGGGAAGTTCTCTATGGCCGTATCACGGATTCGGGCTAGGTTCTCGAACCCCGCCGGAAACCGCCGTCTGATGTAGATAGTCCCTCCGACACGCAAGTGGAACTGGTAGTATCGGCGTGTTGTCCGAAAGCGGTCTCCGAACGCTTCCACCAGCCGACTCAGTACCTCGAAATCGTTCACGTTCTCCGTCCTTTCTCGCTTAGAATTCATCTTCCAGCGTCATTGTCCTGATTAGGTCTATCCTGCCCTCTCTCACGCGCCCCAGGGCTGTACCGAGATAGCCCAGTACCGACAGCCCGACGTGTACCCGAACCTTGGGCAGACCGCGATAGGTCAGTGCTTCCAGACTGCGACTATCCTTTAGCCGACTGAACAGCCTCTCAACCTCTGGCCGCTCGTCATGCAGTTCCTTCCAAAATGGATTCGCCCGCGCCACCGGACCCTGCATCCAGTAGTTGCCTTCCTCCACCTTTTCACGGTGAATCTCGCGGCGGTTGCAATACAACATCGCGCCCGACGACCGGCTTTTCAGGGGACAGCCATTTGGGTTGCATCGGTATTCGTGGTAAATCGCGCCGTCAGACTCCCGAACGGTTCGTATATACTCCATAACCGTGTGTTCGGAGTCCGGGCAGGTGGGAGAACCATCGGGGCCGTACAGCCCGCCCTTGTGCCGGTTGGGGTGTTTAGTCGGGCCTTTGGACGCGGGCTTTTTGATGTCGAAAATCGGGACTATCCCGCGCTTCATAACCGCGTCGTGGCTCGGCTCACCGTCGAAGATTTTGTCGCCCATCAGATAGTGCGGCTTTAGCCAGTCGGAGTGCATACCGAGTATCTTGTCGAGTACGTTGGGCAGTTCGGTTGATTCACTCTGACGGGCATCGAGAACGATGTACCCCAGCGGCAGGCCCGTCTTGGTGTCACATACCGTGTGAACTTTGAAGCCGCAAAACAGGTCGAAGTGGCCGTCGCCGTTCTTGTCGCGCATCTTCGCACCGCCGCCGCGCTTCCCCGTGCCGCCGCCGTACTTCGATTTCGGCGTTCGGTATCCCCAATCGGCATCAACGTCTGTACGCTGTTCTCTGGGAATGCTTTCCTTCTGTCTTCTCAGGTTTGCATACGCTGGAATATCTGTCGCATCTATCGCAAGGTTCAGCCCCAGGTCTGGCAGGTACTTCCTCATTGCGTTGACCAATTCGACCTGAGCGATTTCAAGCGCGTCCGTATTCTCGGCCAGCTTTGCGAAGAATCTGCTGAATGTGGACTTATGCGGTACGCCGTTCACCAGCCCACACGCGATACGCAGACCCTCCGACCGCTTCAACTCCCGTATGAACGCCTGAGTATTCTTGCTTCCAGTCAAGAACCGGCTTAGAAAGGCGCGGAGCATGGACACCGGCGAGTAGCCCTTGCGACCTGTACGGCGGCGGGGAGCTTCAATTTCCGAAAGCAAGTCCTTGACGGACGGCAACATACAAATCGAGTCCAATATCATCGCTATGCTGTCATATCGCGTTATCGGCTCAGGGTCCAGGGATCTTACGGTCGGCGCGGCGACCGGCACTTGCCCCAAACAACAAGGCGACGTACAATGAAAAAGAGTTACGGGACTGGTCATGCAACGGCCTCCTGTACTTCACAGGGGTCGCCAGAAGTAAGACGCGGGCGACCCCGATTCTTTGTAGTCAGTGCTTCACAGGGGTCTCGATTATCAGACTGTCGGGGCTGTCGAAGATTGAGACGCGGGCAACCCTGAAAGTCCTGATAATTCCCTGTATTGGTACTACTGTTCTATTATAGCAGTATGTGTATATACGAGCAACGCTTTTTGCTACGAATCCGCCGATTGCAGACATTATTCCTCCCTTGATTTGTTTCCTCTACTGCATACTTATCTCCGCACTAGGCAACCGCCGGTAGAGGGTTCTGGGACTCGTATCCGCGCAATGCCCAAATCCCCTTGCCCCGCACTACGTTCACGAATCGGTCATCGCTAGTCAGACGTTGGGCAATGGTGTCGATGGGCTTCCGGGCGGTCAGCGGAATGCCCTTGGCCTCTACCCGTTCGCGTATTACTTCTCTGTGCAACGGCTGTTCCTCAGTCAGAACCTCTACGATGGCCTGTGCGACCTGCTGTTTGTACGTGGGTTCCTTAACCTGACCTGTGTTGACCGCCGGACCCTTCCGCGCTTCCTCAGCCGTCCCAAGCGACTCCCTTTCGTCAAGTTCCTGTATCAGCCTGAGCGCGGCGTCCCGGGTCTCGGTCAGACGCGCAATCTCCGCGTCGGTTTCGGCAACTATCCCCAACAGGTATTCCCTTACATCCCCCGCGGTCGTCATCGGTCTTACCTCTCTTTCTTCTCTGGTGTTTTAAGCGTTCCAAATGCGTTCCGGCGGGCGGCCCGATTTTGATAACGCCGGAATCGTTGACAGAACGCTCGCCACCTAGGTATGGTATTTCTCGACAGAAAGGGGTGTGTGTCAGTACGCACCACTCGAACCGCCGGAGACGGCGGTGGACAGAAAGGGGGGCCTCGCCTTACTAAAGGGATGCCACCCGACGAAAGGGCCTCAATGCCAGTAGGTTCCTCTCTCGAAAGGGCTTCGGACTTCACTCACCTTTCTTGTTGGTTTCAACCCCGCCTTCTAGTTTGCAGACCGTAGGGCGGGGTTTCTCGTTGCTCTTTGTCCATCGCAGGACGCGATTGACACACACCTACTATTAACCATAGAGATTTCCAGCGTCTCAAACAATAGCTTGTGCCGAAATTCCGCATTTTCCGAAACTGACCGCTTTTCGTCGGAACGCTGGTAATAGTGGCGCGGAGAAGCCACAGAGAGACCCGTCCCAGCACGAAGGGTTTTCAGGGGTGAATTCGACCATTACGAGAGAAAGACCTACCGCTCGCATGGCCGAATGGGGGACAATCTGACTGATTTCTCAAAAATCTACCAAATCCAGAATCGGGGGGGAGTAGTTACATCATGGACATTGAAACGCACATGACTCTACTCATCGGAAAGGCAGTAGCAACCCTTGACTTGGATTCGCAAGACCTCAGATATTCCGAGCGTTTCAAGGCCATGCTTGCAGACAACGTTGAAAGGCTATACGACGACTTTCATATCTCTGATGATGAACGTCAGGAGTTGAAGGCGTGGGTCACGTCCATTGAGTACGCCATTGACAAATATAAGGAAAGGCAAAATCTAGGGCAGTCTCGATAACGGACATTCTCAAACACGCGGTTTGCGGAGACTTGACACAATTGTGCTTCTCAGCTAATTTGTGACGGAGGGAAAATTGTTGACCCCTTAAGGTCTGGCAAACCTAAAGGGGTAAGTGCATCGAAAGAGTTTGAAGAACACGATGCAAGACCATACTAACACAGTCAAATATCTTGTCAACAGAGAAGGGCCTGCTGGATTGCCGTCCGGCAGGCCCTTTTGGTTGAACTCCACCATAGTGGGGAGACTCAACAGCGTAATGCGGCAGGTATTCTACCTGCCTAACTGTGAAGTCTCAAGCAAGGTTCGGTTCTCTGACATGGAACCCAGGTCGAAGCCGCCCACTATGGTGAGACTAGGCAGAGGGGTGTCGCTATGGCTAGAAAGCCAAGAAGCACCTATCGTTACACATACCCGGACGGGTATCGGGGGATAACGAACAACCCGAAGCGTCGGGCTGGCGAGCATAGGCGCGCTGGCAGACGTGGCAGGATGCGAGTCGTTGGCCCACGAGTAACCCGTGCGACTGCTTTGAAATGGGAGCGGTCGCGGAAATAATTGTTAGGTAGTCCATATTCATCAGTATCCCCGTCGTCTGATATGACGGCGGGGAGTAAGCATCGAGATTGAGTCCTAGATGGAGAGGTAAAGTGAGCGATAGCCGTCAAAACGTGTTCGTCAGCTTCGATTATGACAACGACCTGCAACTCAAAGAGGGTTTGATTGGACAGAGTCGTAACGACAATTCACCTTTCGATGTAGCTGACTTTTCAATGAAAGAGGCCGCGCCACAATCCAAATGGCGGAAAGAGGCCCGGGGGCGCATAGAACGGTGCAGCGTCGTTATCGTGATGTGCGGACAACACACCGACAAAGCATCTGGCGTCAGTGCAGAGATCACGATTGCGCGAGAACTCGACAAGCCCTACTTCCTCCTGCGGGGATACAGAAAGAGGAAATGCGTCAAGCCGAAATCGGCCAAGTCCACAGACAAGATGTACAACTGGACTTGGAATAACTTGGAGTTGCTTCTTGCCGGACACCGATAGGAGCGACCGGGTTGCCATGTGGCAAACCTACGTCCAGACGGCAGAGAACACCAGTATCCGCCGGGAAGCGATAAATCGGTACATGGTGCCGGTTCATCTAGCTATCTTGGCGGGACACTTGGCCTTGCCGCTCACAGAACCCTATCACTTCCTAGTAGGGGTGGCGGGCATGGGTGTTTCATATCTCTGGTTGGCCCTGCTGGACGCTCACAGCAAAATCAACAAGGTCAAGTACGACATCATTCTGGCGATGGAAAAGGACTTGCCGAGTCAGCCATTCAACGACGAAGCGGAGGACAGCGGCATTGATAAAGGCGGTCGGAGGATATACCCGCCACTGACCCGTATGCAGTATGTGGCCGCCCGCGCAGTCTTTATCACTCACACTCTGATAGCCGTCGTGTATCTAGTTCTGTGGTGGATACGCTGAACATTAGGTGCGAAGCCCAAGACGGAAAAAGGGAGAAGGCTGAACAAAAATGAAGCGAGACATGTCGTTAGTGCGTAGTATCCTGCTTAGAATAGAAGCTACGGAATCACTTAAAGAAGCCCCCGACCTAAACATTGAAGGCTTTAGCGAGGAGCAAGTTGACTATCATCTTGATATGTTGATTGCTAACAAAAGATACGTTAACGGTAATGGCAATTGGTCGCTCGGAGGTACATATTGGGTCTCCATCCAAGGACTGACATGGGAAGGGCACGACTTCTTAGATGCGATACGTGACGACTCAGTGTGGGAACAGGTCAAACAGAAACTAGGGGACAACGTTAGTACAGTGCCCTTGGAAGTTATCAAGGGAGTGGGGATAGAGGTCATCAAGGGCCTAGTTTCGTCATAGTCCGTTTGGTACACAGGACTTGATTTAGCCTTGAAAGCGATGTGGACATGGGGATTTATGGTAGAATGTGCGTACTTTGGTATATCAATCCCACTACGCCCATATCCCCGCCGCCATCGCCTAGACGACTCACAAAAAATGATTGCGGCAAGACAACTTACGCACAACACCGACAGGATTGAGAGACTTGAACATGGCATGGTGACGCATGGTGGGGTTTTGGTAGGTTCTGGTCTGGTTAGGTAGGGCAAGGTAGGGAGAACACCCCGCCAATAGGCGGGGTGTTTCATTCTTCCCAATCTTGTCCTGATTTTCTTATTGAGACTCAGACCGGGTTTTGCAACACGCTAATCATGTATATGTATTGACCATACTATATCTTATGGGTAATATGGGTATGATGAAAACTACGCTTGACATCCATGACGATCTGTTGACTAGAGCAAAGCGACATGCGCAGGAAACACGTCGCCCACTCCGGGCGGTGGTCGAGGAAGGACTCAGATTGGTCCTGTCGAAGGAGACGCGCTCCGAGCGTTACGTCCTTCCGGATCGCAGCTACGGCGGCCCCGATATTCATGATCCCTTGGCTTCTTACACCTGGCCTGAGCTACGCGACATCATCTACGTCGATGGTTCTCGACCGTGATTGCGGTTGATACCAACATACTGGTGTATGCTCATCGAGCGGATTCGCCGTACCATTCTCGGGCAGCGCCTCTAATTGCGTCTCTGGCAGAGAATGATATTCCATGGGCTATACCATGGCCCTGCTGCTATGAATTCCTAAGCGTGGTTACCAACAGGCGTATCTGGGGTGACGGGATTACTCCGGTCCACCGAGCCTGGCAACAGGTGACGGCTTGGGCTGACTCACCGTCCAACCGGCTTATTGGGGAGACTGGCGATTTCCTCGACATCCTGCATAGATTCATAGACAGGCCGCATGTATCAGGTGGCGTTATCCACGATGTGCGTATAGCGGCAATCTGCGTGGCTCATGGGGTAGAAGCGCTACTAACCAGGGACAGAGACTTTTCGCTGTTTCCCGAGCTACCTGTACGCGACCCGCTACGCATGGTATAGCCTGAGCTGGCCTCTAATGCGGGGTCTTTGGTTTTTGGGTGCCGGCGATCAGGGGTCGTCTTCGGGCGGGTTCGGTATCCCCCAGAGCATTTCGGCACGCATTTGGAGGCCGCGAAGGGCTTCTTCCTTGATTCTCGCCCTCTGTTCTTCGGTGAACTTGGGGAATTCGAGGCCGTAGTAGGGACATTCCTCGTCTTCGGGGCAGGGGATGTCCCTACCTTCGTACTCGGCTATGGCGCATGGGCAGTCGTCCAGTGGGTCTTCGCTGTCCACTACGTCCAGGATTTCCTGAGGCAACAGTTGCCTGAGCGTACCCTGTTCTTCGTAGGCTTCCACCGCGTCCGAGAGATTCTCTGAGACAGTGGGGGTGAGAGACAGGGTGGGATGTGTCTCGGTCTGAGGTTCGGAGGCGTGGGCTGAACCGTGATTTGTCTGATTTTGATGATGGTCTGTGATCTTGCAGTCTGTCGAGACGGGTTCGGGCCAGGCTGATATGGGTCCGAAGCCACGCAGAAGGAGTTCCTTGCCTGCGGCTATGCGGTGATGGGGCTTGAAGCCGTCGTCGTTTCTCAGACCGTCCATCACTTCTGAGTACATCTCGATGACGGTCCTGCCATCCTGGGTGAGTTCTCTTGCGTACTGTGCAAGTTCTTCTCGCGCCTTCAGTATTTCGCGAGAGATTTCGTTGATGTCCGGGGATGGCTTACTGGACTTGCGTCGCTTTGTAGGCGCGGCGTTGGCGTCTATGTAGTCCTGAAACTCCGATAGACCGATCTTAACGAGCTCTTTGGCCGAGTCCATCTTGTGGTTGGGCTGGAAGCCTTCGGAGTCGCGTTCGCCTTCGACGACCTGCCTGAAGAACCTGACGATGCTTCGTCCGCCATCGGTTTCTTCGCGGACGATTCTGGCGAGTTGCTCCTGCGGAGTTATTTCTTGTAGGACGGCGGTTGTCATGTGTGAGAGTTCGGCTCCAGAGAATATATGTTCGTTTAGGGTAGTTTACAGAATCAGATATGTTGTGTAAAGGGCAATTGCAAGATTGGATCGTGGAATCTGTCGGCTATTGGAGTTCAGTCATCAGTCAGCTTTCATAGCGCCTTTTCTGAACCAGGCGACTGGGGGCAAATGGGAAGGTTCGCCTATCCGGCGGCATTGGACGCCTCGCCTGTTGTACATAGCGCGGGTTTGGGAATTGGACTCGAATGCGTAGAGGTCTTCGGGCTTCAAGCCGGTCTGGTCCATTAGGCGATCAAGAAGTATGGATTTGACTTTATCGGCGTCGTTGCCGGTGAAGGCGGTGTCGTTGAAGTATGCGCCGTCCGGCGTCCAGGACAACCTCTTTGAGATGGTTTCGAGCGTCGCTTCCTGAGTTCTAACGGGGCGCACGGTGAAGATATAGACCTTGCAGTCAACTCCGCGCAGCCAGTCGGCCAACCATGCACGATATCGCTCGATGTTCCTTATCTTGTCCTCGGAGGTGTGTCTGCCGACGCCGACACTGCGCCAGTTTTCGGACAGAGTGGAGTTCAGATCAAGCAGAATGGCTTTGTACATATTCTATCTCCAAGCGCGGCTGAGATAGCCTGACGGTCATCGTATATCATCTTGATGTCAGTCCGAGTCAACGAGCGTGAGGACGCACTTGGCAAGGTCGTCCAAGTATGGAAGAACGTCATCAACGCACAGAGAACCGCGGGCATACACATTAGTTTTCCCTGTGTCTATGTTCAATCCTATTTCGTTCAGCAGTGCCACGTATTCTTCGATGGCGGAAGATCTATCGTCTGGGAGGTATTTTTCAAGCCATAATTTATTTGGAAACTTAGCTTGTTGACTTCCTCCCCGTATGTTCAGTAGGAAAACTGATCCTGTCGTCGACACAGGACTGAAAGCCCGTAATGAAAATCCATCTTCCATAATGGCGTCCGCCTTGAGTTCTCCAGGATTGATTCTTCCCCTAGTAAATTTGAGCTTGTCTCCTAGTCGTTCCTCCAACCCGACCACGAATGGATGACAGCGCACTTTCTCAGATACTTCAGTTCGTTCCTGAGATACTGAATGTCCATCCAATCCATCTTTGATGAGCTTCCTCAGATGTCTGACATTCACTTCAGTCTGCCGTGGAAGGGAACCGACACGCCTACTCAGGAAATCGCGAATCTCCTCAAGGCTCAGATCGCCGCCATGGTCACGCCTGCCCCATACCGATTTGATAGGTTCACGGTACCGACTGCGGTAGTCCTCAATCTGTTCCACGTTGGTCCCGAGTTCTACTTCTATCCAAGCCGTTGTGGAACCGTCCGGCGTCTCAACCTTCAGATCCGGACGCGCTCCTTGCTCATTCGTTGGAGGATACAGTATGGAATCCGGCGGCAGGTTTAGCTTTTCCAAGAACCACTCGCGGAGCCAATCCTGCGGCATCAGGCTGAATAGGGCTAAGTTAACCCTATTCTCAGGCTTGGATGTATCCTCGTTCGTGAATATCTGGGAGTCTTCGAATGACTTCATACGCAATGCCTTTCTGTCTGGGTACTTCGGAGGGATAGGGGAGCATGTTGCTCCCCCTTGCTGGTTGTACAAGACTGTCAGTGCTCAGTCAAGGCGTAGATTACGGTCCGGGGTATCGGATAATTGTCAGGTTAGGTATCGTCCAATTGTAAGTTTAGGGTGCGTCTGATTGTCAGGTTTATATGCGTCCGATTGTAAGGTTGAGATGAGACCGGTTGTTTTAAGGCGCGAACGATGTATCCACGGATGCTCTCCCAGTTTGGTAGGCGGGGTCGTCACCCCCATCCTAGCCTTCCCCCATCAAAGGGGGAATGGACTTTGGCGCCCACGCTCAGTACCAACTAAGACGGGATAGGCTCATATCCTCGCTCATTACTTTTCTTAGAAATCCGATGTGATAGTATAGGAATACAGTCTGAACAGAGGATGTTTCTATGCCCAGGCAGAAAAGCTCTGTCCCCACAAGACAACTCTACGCGCAGATCAGAGAGGACCTGTATCTGAGCGCGAAGGCGAGGGCCGCTGAGATGCGTGTTCCGCTCAGGACCTTTCTGGAGAACGCGCTTGAGATGGCGCTGAACGGAGAACAGGACCACCCTTCCGCGCCCAAGCGGGAGTCTATCTGGAATGACGAGTATCTCTCAATGCAGGGACGCCAGCCGGTCGGCTCGCCCGTCCAACTTTCGACGGACGAGGCTTCGGCCATTCTCAGAGAGGCGGTAGGGTCGGAGGCTCGATAGTAGTGCATTCCCACTATCCACCCAGGGTCGTCCGAGTATCAACCAGTTAAACCAAGTACGTCCGTGGTGACCCTTCGACAGGCTCAGGACGAACTATGAACGGGCGGCCCTTCGACGGGCTCCCTTCGACAAGCTCAGGACGAACGACGGAAGTGGTATCGGGAAGTAACTGAAGGATCCTGTTCACCATACCGAGGAGCGATTGGCGATGGACGCCCATGTCTTACTGGACACGAGGATAATCGAGAGTGTCTGGCACGGTGGTCCCGAATCCGAGTGGGTTTCGCTGATAGTCAGCCAGGACATTCGGGCCTCCGTATCCTCGCTGTCCATAGCCGAAGCCGTCCGCAGGATTCCCGACAGGCGCGCCGAGATCCAACTGATGGCCCTGCTCTCGATGGTGGAAGTGGTAGAGCTGAACGACGAGATCGCCAGGCGAGCGGGGGGCATGGCGCGCGGACTGGAGTCCGACGACGCCTCCCTGATGCCCAACGCCGTCGTCGCCGCCACCGCGCTCCATATGGACCTGCCCGTAGCCTGCGTTGACGAGGATTTCTTCGAGGCGATGGGCTGCAGGATAGCATCGCCCGGATTATAACGCGATCAAATCTATGGTTTCGCACGAAGAGCCCCTTTACAACCGCACGACCGCACAGAACTTGTATCAGTTTGGTAGGCAGGGGAGTCACCCCCATCCCCGTATCAAGTACGGGGCAGGCTCTAACCTTCCCCCATCAAGGGGGAAGGGAATTTTCTCGCCATAGGCAGCGCCGACGAATCTGATACAGCGTCACCGCACATCCATTACAAACTCACAGGCGCGAACTATGTTAGAACGGCTAAAGATATTGAGGCGCGCGCTGCTCGCGCTGGGAGTGCTTTTCAGCCTGTTCCCCATTGCGTCAGCTGTCATAAGCGCCCAGTCCCAACCCGACACCGGCGGTGTGATGGTCGGCCGTCTCGACGGTGCGGTTGATCCAGTCTCCGCGCGTATTCTGCGCGGGTGGCTCAGCGACGCCCATGAGGCGGGCACTCAACTCTTCGTGCTCGAACTCGACACGCCCGGCGGAGACCTCGAATCAATGCGCGAGATGGTCGGGGACATTCTCGACTCTCCGGTCCCCATCGCCGTGCTGGTAACGCCCTCCGGGTCGAGAGCGGCGTCGGCAGGGACATTCCTTGTAGCGTCGGCGCACGTGGCGGCCATGTCTCCGGGCACGACCATCGGGGCAGCCTCGCCCGTCGGAGCGGGTGGGGAAGAGCTTCCCGAAACCATAAAGGCGAAGACGACCCAGGACGTCGCGGCCCTCCTCCGTAGCATTGCCAACCAGCGCGACAGGAATTCGGAGGCGCTGGTGAAAACTATTACGGAGGCCTCGTCTTACTCCGAGGTGGAGGCTTTGGAGCTCGACATACTTGACCTGCTCGCCATCAACGTCTCCGACCTCCTCGACCAAATGGACGGAATGGAAGTGTCGGTGCAGGGGAGCGTCGTCACACTCGAAACAGGAGGGCTGGCCGTCCAACGCGCCGAGGTCTCCCCCGTTCAGAGGGTCCTCCAATTCCTGGCCAACCCGACGCTGGTGTTCATACTGATAGCCTTGGGCGCTATTCTGATACTGTTGGAGATTTTCATACCGGGAGGCTGGGTCGCGGGAATCCTGGGCGCCGGGTTGCTCATTCTTGCCTTCCTGGGACTTGGCAGCCTGCCTGTGAACTGGATTGGACTCGTTCTCATCGGCGCCGGACTCGTTCTCTTCTTCGTCGAACTGCAAGCGCCGGGCTGGGGAGGCTTCGGACTCGCTGGGGGAATCAGCTTCATACTGGGCGGCTTCTTCCTCTTCGGAGACACCAGCGTGCCCGGACTGCCCGCGCCCGACGTGAGGGTAGGTTATGGAGTTTTGGGAGTGACGGCGGCGTTTATGGCCCTCAGCCTGGCCGGGTTGTGGTACTTCTCGCGCAAGGCCAGAGGTATAACCGTCGTGTCCAGAGAATCGCAGATCGTCGGGCAGGTGGGTACTGTGCGGAGAACCCTGGAACCCAGAGGCACGGTGTATGCCGCAGGGGAACTCTGGACGGCGGAGTCCCTTTCTGGCGAGAGCATCGAAGTCGGAGAGAGCGTCGTCGTAACGGACATGGACGGTGTTATACTGACGGTAAGGAAAGAGGAGTGATGTCGTCGGTCTCTTTGTGATTTCGGGTTCCTGCCAGGGGAGAGTGTTATGCCTGAACTGGAATCTCTTAGCTGGCTGTCAAGCGCCGAGGTAGTATTCGCGCTGATTGCCGTCGGAACGGTTCTGCTCCTGGTTGAAATCGCAAGTCCGGGAGGGTGGATTGCCGGTATCGCGGGTGTGGCGCTTCTTGCCATCGCGGGGCTGGCGCTGCTCAGCCTGCCGTTTAGCTGGATAGGACTGGCGCTCATCGCCATCGGATTGGCGCTGTTTCTGTTCGAGTTTACCGGAGGGTCCGACTACGGCGCATTTGGAGCCGCCGGGGTAATCAGTTTCGCCATTGGGGGGTTGTTTCTGTTCGACAACAGAACCGTCCTGGGATTCGGGGCCTTCGGCGGCACTGTAGCGTTCATGTGCGCGAGTCTCGCCGGTCTCTGGTACTTCGCCAGGAAGGCCCGAAACATACACAGCCCGTCGAGGGATTCACAGATGGTGGGGCAAGTAGGCACCGTGCGAGCCGACCTCGATCCTACGGGAACCGTCCAGGTCGCCAATGAACTCTGGACAGCCGAATCCGACTCCGGCGAATCCATCGAGTCCGGCGAAAGGGTAATGGTCACCGAAGTGGATGGCCTCACGTTGAAAGTATTCAGAGATCCGCTGTCATCCAACCCAACAAAGAGGAGCTAACATGATTCCGAACATAAAGGTCATCAAGCAATATGAACGTCTCGCGCTATTCACGCTGGGCAAGTACTCGGGGCTTATGCAGCCCGGCTTGCGAGTCCTGTTCTGGCCGTTCCACTCCACCCAGAGGGTGGACCTGAGGGAAGAGGTGCTGGACATACCCAGGCAGACCAACATAACCAAAGACAACGCGCCCATCGAGATTGACTTCCTGGTCTATATGCGAATCATGGAAAACCAGGCTGAGAAGGCTGTACTCGAGGTAGTGGACTACTACAGCGCGGTCGTCGGTATAGCCACCACGACACTGCGCGCCGTGATCGGTGAGATGAGCGTTGACGACGTGCTGTCCCAGCGCGAGCGCATCAACGAGGAACTGCGAATCAAGCTCGACGAGATTACGGAGCGCTGGGGAATCAAAGTCACACAGGTCGAAATCCGCGAAATAGAGCCGGCGCGCGACATCCAGGAAGCTATGAACCGCCAGATGTCCGCCGAGAGGATTCGCCGCGCTGTCGTTACCGAGGCCGAGGGAACGCGGCAGGCCGCCGTCACCGTTGCCGAGGGCGAAAAGTCCGCGGCCATCCTGAGGGCGGAGGGACATCGCCAGTCCGAAATACTTACCGCCGAGGGCGACCAGCAGGCCGCCGTTCTAAGAGCGGAGGGCTTCAGCACAGCGCTGGACAAGATACACCAGGTGGCAAACGGGATAGACGCCAACACCCTCAGCCTCCAATACTTCGACACTCTGAAGTCACTCGGTGACAGCCCCAGCTCCAAGTTCATCTTCCCGATGGAGTTCACGCAGTTGCTCAACCCGTTCCTGAATGCCGCTGCGAGCGGCGGCGCTTCTTCTGGCAGTCGAGGAAATGGGGCAGGGGACGATTAGAGGTTCAACATATTTGTAATGAAGGTTTATCTACCCTCACCCTAACCCTCTCCCAGAGGGAGAGGGGATGATGGGGAGTCTGGGTACCCCTCATAACTGAGTAGTCGGACTACTAGGCTGCGGTCAGATGTGGTCCTTGATGGCGCGCGCCACGGTCAGTGTCATGCCAGGCACGGAAGCGACGTCTTCGAGCGACGCCTCCCGGATGTTCTTCACCGAGCCGAACCTGCGGATGAGCATTTTCTTGCGCTTTGGTCCGACTCCCGGCACCAGGTCGAGCGATGACTTCACGCTGGTCTTGGAGCGACGCTGCCGGTGGAAGGTGATGGCGAACCTGTGCGCCTCGTCGCGCGCGCGCTGCACGAGGAAGAGACCCTTCGAGCTTCTTGGCAGGACGATGGGGTCTTTTTCGTAGGGGACGAAGAGTTCCTCGTTCTCCTTGGCCAGGCTGCACAGCGGAATGTCGTCAATGCCCAGTTCCAGGAAGATTTGCAGAGCGGCGCCCAGGTGCCCCTTGCCCCCGTCTATTATGACCAGGTCGGGGATGATGCCCCACGCATTGTCGCTCTTGCCGTTTGGGAAGTTATCGCCGTTCTCGCGCCCCTTCTTGCGCGCATCCGACAGCCTCTTGAACCGCCTGGTAAGAACCTCACGCATCATCGAATAGTCGTCAATCCCGGCGACTCTCTTTATCTGGAAGCGGCGGTAGTCCGAACTCTTGGGCCTGCCGTCCTCGAACACCACCATACTCCCTACGGCGTTCGTACCCTGTGTGTTAGAGATGTCGTAGCACTCTATACGGGTCGGAGGCCTGGGCAGGCTGAGCGCTTCCTGGAGTTCCTCCGTCGCCCTGGCGTTGTTTGTGGACTCGTGGATCCTTTTTATGGTTAGCTGTTCCAGTCCCTGGGCGGCGTTCTGCGCCACCATGTCCACCAGCTTCTTCTTCTCACCGCGCTGCGGAACGTGAAGATAGACCGCTCCCTGTCTCTTGGTTCTCAGCCAGCCCTCTATTGCCTTCAGGTCGTCCGGCAGGTACTGGAGCAGTACGCGGCGCGGGACATACGGATTCGCCGAGTAGAATTGCTTGACGAAGGCGGCCAGCACCTCGGCAGGCTCATCGCCGTCGGCACGGTGCATCAGGAAATTCTCGCGCCCTATCAGCTTGCCCTGCCTGATGAAGAATACCTCCACCCAGGCGTCGCGGTTCTGTTGAGCCAGGGCGATGACATCCACGTTCTCGTTAGTCAGGTGGAGTACCTTCTGGCCTTCATGCACCTTCTCTATGGCAGTTATCTGGTCCCTGAGCAGGGCGGCGCGCTCGAACTCCAGGTTCTCGGAAGCATCCTCCATTCTGGTTTGAATTCCCCTGACTACCTGATCGGTGCGGCCTTCCAGGAACAGCGCCACCTGATTAATGATCTCGTGGTACTGGCCCTTATCTACCTCGCCTATGCACGGCCCGGCGCACCTGTGGATGTAGTAGTCCAGGCAGGCCCTGTCATCATTCCCGGTGATAGTCTTGGTGCATGAACGGTAGGGGAACAGTTTCTTGAGCAGCGCGAGCGTCTTGCGTACGCTGGACGCGCTGGCGAACGGGCCGAAGTATCGCGCGCCGTCTTCCCTGACCCTGCGGGTTATATAGACCAGGGGGAAGTCTTCAGTCGTGTCTATCTTGATGAAAGGGTAGGACTTATCGTCTTTGAGACGGGCGTTGTACTGGGGCTGGTGTTCTTTGATGAGATTGCTTTCGAGTATCAGCGCTTCCTGCTCTGACTCGGTGACGATGAACTCGAAATCGGCGACTCTGCGCACCATCTGCCTGATCTTTGGTGGCAGGTCGTAGGGGGAGCCGAAGTAGGTCGAGACGCGCGAGCGGAGTCTCGACGCCTTCCCCACGTAGAGAATGACGCCGGAACCGTCGCGCATCAAATAAACCCCTGGCCTCGCCGGCAGGGCGCGCAAACGCTCTATGAAAGTTGGAGTCTCCGCTACGACCACGCTGCCCCTCGCGGTCACATGGACCTCGTTCATACGGCATTCCCTCCAAAGCAGGATAAGACGCCGCCGATGTCTCAGTTGACTGTGATTTGATCTATATGCCTACCCCAGTACCACCGTCAGAGCGGCCAGAGCGATGGCCATGATCGCTGTTATTGCACCGATTCTCTTTATCTCGGAGCCCAGGTATGCGTACATCGGAAGTGGTTCGTAAATCGCCGCGCGACTCTGAGAGGCCCTGGTCCGCGCCATCGGAGCAGTCGCCACGTTACGGGCGCGTCTCTGCTGCGTCTGCGTCGGCTGTACTGCGACTGCCGGACGCTGGGTCTGTGTAGCCACTGTTTCGGTAGCGGAGGCAGCGCTCCGCTGTCTGGCCGTTGAGGATGCGACTAATGTGCCGCTCCCTTCCTGCCTTTGTCTTCGTCCGGCGCCGCCTCTGCGCTTTCTGCGCCCGCTCAGCTTTGCTTGGCGAGATGCGGCTCGTTTTTTCTTGCTTGGCATTTCATTCTTCCTCCTGTGTAGGAGATATAAGGCAAGATAAGGATAAACCTGTCGGGGAAATGTTTCAAATCAGGCCCTGGGATGCGAGTGGTCGTACTCGGAGCGAACGTGCTCGCTTGTCAGGTGTGTGTAAACCTGGGTCGTGCTGATACTGGCATGGCCGAGTAGTTCCTGGACGTGTCTCAGGGGAGCGCCGCCGTGAAGCAAGTGTGTCGCGAAACTGTGCCTCAGCGTATGGGGAGTGATCTTGCCATGGAGACCTGCCCTTTGGCAATGACCCTTCAGGATCAGCCAGAAACCCTGCCGTGTCAGCCTGTTTCCCCTACGGTTCAGGAACAAGGCGGTAGTGGGCTTTGAGCGCAGCAGGCCGGGGCGGACTTCCTCGATGTAGTATTTCACTGCCTCGGTCGCCTGGCCGTGAATCGGTACGATTCTCTCCTTGCCCCCCTTGCCGAAACACCTTACCGCTCCCGACTCGATTGACACGTCCTCGATATCGAGCGAGAGCAGTTCGCTCACTCGCATCCCGCTTGCGTAGAGAAGTTCCAGCATAGCCTGGTCGCGTACTGCCTCCGGTGTGTGAACTTCGCCCGGGGCGGCGAGGAGCCTGTCAACTTCCTCGATAGTCAGCGCTTCCGGAAGGGAGCGACCGACTCTTGGCGCGCTCACATTCGCCGTGGGATTGGCCTCCAAAGCGCCCTCGATTACGAGAAACCCGAACAGCGACTTCGTAGAGGCAATCTTGCGCGCCCTGGTCGTTTCCGAATATCCTAATCCATGCAGATACAGGACATAATCTGAGATTACCTGCTCGGTGACTTCCTCCCAGGCGATATGCTCGTTTGAGAGACCGTTGGCCGACATGAGAAATTCGGTAAGCTGCGTAAGATCATTCCGATAGGCCGCAAGAGTGTTCGGCGAAGCGCCGCGTTCTACGGTCATGTAGTGGAGGAAGTTTTCCACGAGTTCGTTCATAAATGCACGGCCTTGTATCATTAGGGTAGTCTTTGATTCTAGCAGACGGCGCCTGGCAGGTGACGCAGTTCCACGACCTTTCTAGTTGAAGCATCCACAGATCGCATTGCGCTTCTTCTCAATAAATACGTGATTCAGGACATTAGCAGATGATTGAAATTGACATAGGCCCGAATCTCGTCGCCTTCGGCACGTTCGTTCTCAGTTGGCACGGCTTCTTCAGCTTCATCGCGGTCGCAACGGCTGTGTTTCTGGTTGGACGATGGGCCCCTATGCGTGGTATCCATCCCGACGACGTGTACTCGATTGCGACATGGGCGATTATATGTGGCATAGTCGGCGCGCGTGTGGTTCACGTGATAGACCACTGGAGTTTCTACCAAAATAATCCGGGCCAGGTGATAGCTGTCTGGAACGGCGGCATCGGACTCTGGGGCGGCATACTCGGTGGATTCCTGGGCGGAGCCGCGTATGCGCTCTGGCGGAAACACCCGGTCGGTGTCATCGCCGATTTGACCGCTCCTGCCATGCTGTTCGTGCAGACCATCGGTCGCCTGGGCGATATCGTGAACGGGGAACATTGTGCGAAAGCGTGGGATTTTGCGTTTGGGTTTATTTGGACTAATCCTGCTTCCGACGCCGGACGTTGTGTAAACGGACTTGGTGTGTCGGTACAGCCCGTGATCGCATATGAGATGATCTGGAATATGCTCTCGCTCTTCGTGATATGGAAACTGCGAAATCGGCTGCGTCCGGACGGTATGCTCTTCGCGCTCTATCTGGCCCTCTACTCGCTGGGAAGATTCGGAGTAACTTTCCTGCGAGAGGACAGGATATGGGCGTTCGGGATGCAGGAAGCCCACTTTATAGCCCTGCTGGTACTGGTGATTACGGTGCCGCTCCTGCTGATAAAGGCTCGCCCTATACCGGCGGGTGAAGTCCCGGATATGCCAATCCCGCCAGAGAAGCAAGGTTCGAGAGCCGAGCGCCGGAGGCGACAGCGCGGATAGGACTCGGTAATCTATGCGGACGGTGCGAAATCTTCAACCACAAGTTGAAGGTTGGTGGAGCCGCGCCAGGTGTTGAGTTCCATTCTGTAAGCGACGTTGAGATAGTTGCCCGGCGCAGCCTCTCTGATACGTCTGCCTTGCCTGAATGCAATAGCGTCCCACGTTGAACCGCCTTGGTCTTGCAGGGTGAACTTGAGGTGCTTGCCTGAGCCGACGCCGAAGGAGTTGACTACATAGAGAGGTTCGGATGCGAAAAGCGGCTGGGGATTGGACTGTCCGAAAGGCGCCAGTTCGAGCGTAAAATCGAAGAGGTCCTTGGCCACCGGCGATGGACCGGCCTTCATTTCGATGTCGAGTGGGACATCTCCCGCGCTGCTGTCGAACAGTCCTTCAGAGACAGCTTCGAAGTGGTCTGCAAGTGTTCTCAAGTGTGCGTTGGAAGTCGTGAAACCGGCGGCCTGTTGGTGTCCTCCGAACTTAACGAACAGCTCGCTCTTCATCTCGATTGGCTCGAATATGCTGAAGCCGGGAACGGTTCTCGCGCTCGCTCTGCTCTCGCTTTCGCCTACTGAGACGGCAATCGCGGGCCGGTTGTACATATCCACCAGTTTCGATGCGATTAGGCCGACTATGCCCGGCTTCCAGTCACTGTGCCCAACCATGATTATGCCGGGGAGGGAGGAGCGGCCCCACCGCTTGGCTACCTGTGCCCTGGCCTGTGATACACCCTCTTCAGTCAGCGCCTGTCGTCGTCTGTTTGAGACCTCCATGTCGGCGGCCATGTAGCGCGCGCTGTCAGCATCGGAGGTGGTCATGAGGTTCAGGGCCATGTATCTAGCATCTTCAGCGTCGTACAGCCTTCCGGGAGCGTTCAGGCGCGGGATGAGGCCGAACGAGAGCGCAGTGGTGTCGAGTTCTTTGCCGCGATAGCCGGAAGCCTCGATCAGCGCGCTGAGTCCCGGGACACTGGTTCTGTTCAGTCGGCACAGACCTTCTTTGACGAAGTAGCGATTCTCACCTTGTAGGGGAACGACGTCGCTGACGGTGCCAAGCGCGACGAACTCCAGCAGTTCGCTCGGCTCCTCCAATCCGGCGTCCTGATAGACTGCCTGAATCAGCTTGTATGCCATTCCGACGCCCGCCAGGGATCGAAAAGGATACTCAGAGTCAGGTCTGTTCGCGCTGATGAAGGCCAGGGCAGGGGGGAAATCGAGTACTGTATGGTGGTCGGTGATGATGGTGTCTATCCCCAGGGACGATGCCAGCTTCACTTCGTCGGAGTCGGAACTTCCGCAGTCCACCGTAATCAGAAGGGTGACGCCGCTGCTAGCCAGGAAGCGTATGGCGGACTGGTTCAGGCCATGCCCCTCTTCAACGCGGTTTCTGTTGGGTATGTAAGGCGTGACGTTGGCGTTCAGGTTTCGCAGCCCGGTGACTATGACCGCCGTGCCGCTGATCCCGTCAATGTCGAAGTCCCCGAAGACACCTATACGCTCGCCATCTGCAATCGCGCGCCCTATCCTGGGCACCGCACTGTCCATGTCTGTCAGGAGGAAGGGGTCGTGTATCTGCGACTCATCCGTCGTCAGGAATGACTGAGCCTCCCGTCGCGAACTCAATCCCCTGTTGAATAGAAGCTGGGCCTGGTTACGCGGAAATCCGAGCGCGCCTACAACGTCATCGGGCACGGGCGGCATCAGGTTCCAGTTAGGTCTCAATAAAATCCGTCCTGGTGAAAGTGGGAGCGCAATCGTCTCCATGCCTTTAAGCTTTCACCCTAATGGCGATAACTTAAAGCGTCATTCGGTAACGATTTTACGGGAAATCACCGAAGGGAATGGAGTTGGCAGGACGCGCGCTCGTCTGTCATTCCTCGAATTCCTGGAACACCAGCGAAGCGTTGTGTCCGCCGAATCCGAACGAATTGCTCATAGCGGAGCGTATGCGCCCTCTCCTGAGCATATGCGGGGTGTAGTCAAGGTCACATTCAGGGTCGGGTGTTTCGAGATTGATAGTAGGGGGTATCGCCCATCTCGACAGAGCAAGCACCGTGACCGCAGCCTCCAGGGCGCCGCTTGCTCCCAGCAGGTGGCCCGTCATGGACTTGGTCGAGCTTATTGGTACTTTATAGGCTTCTTCACCGAAGACGGATTTCAGCGCCATGGTCTCGTACTTGTCGTTCAGTGGGGTTGATGTGCCGTGCGCGTTCACGTAGCCGATTTCCTCGGGTTGTGTCTGTGCCTGGTTGAGGGCCATGCTCATAGCCCTGGCGGCGCCCTCACCTTCGGGCGCTGGCTGGGTGATGTGATGCGCGTCGGCGCTGGAGCCGTAGCCGGTCATTTCAACTATGGGCGTCGCCCCCCTGGCAATCGCGTGCTCGAGACTTTCGAGTACCAGCACAGCGCCTCCCTCACCGAGAACGAACCCGTCGCGGTCGGCATCGAACGGCCTGGACGCCTTTTCAGGCTCGTCGTTTCGCTTGGAGAGCGCGTGGCAAGCATTGAATCCGGCCACGCCTATCGGACATATCGCCGCCTCCGATCCACCTGCGAATGCCGCGTCCACGTCACCCCGGCGGATTGCTTCGAATGCCTGCCCGATTGTGTCCGCGGCGCTGGAACAGGCCGAAACGGTACTGTAGTTTGGCCCTTTCGCCCCCATCATCATCGAGACCTGCCCAGAGGCCATGTCGGGGAGCATCATCGGGACGAGAAACGGCGATATCCGCTTCGGCCCGCGATTTTCCAGCACGCCCACCTGGTCCGACAGCGTGATTATGCCACCGATGCCACTCGCGATCATAACGGACATCCGCGCGCTGTTTTCGGGCGTTATCTCTATGCCCGACGCACCCGCCGACTCCAACGCGGCGACAGCGGCGAGTTGGACGAACCTGTCCATCCGCCTTGCTTCCTTGCGTCCAAGCAGACCTTCAGGCTCGAAGTCCTTTACTTCGGCGGCGATGGTCGTGCCGTAGCCCTCGGTGTCGAATGCCGTTATCGGTCCGACACCGGATTGACCGGAAAGTAAACTCTTCCACGTTGACTCGGTGTCCAGTCCCAGGGGGCTAACGATGCCCACGCCAGTTACCACAACTCGATTAGGGATCATTCGGAGAAACTCCCAAGGGAAGGGCGTCCGCTCAATTGGCGTCTTTCGAAGCCCAAACTTCGATAGGGATTATAGCACAGACGAGGATATTACTCGTCTCCGGCGTAACCACGGTTCCCCTGGAGCCGTTCTAGGTAGCCCCTGACCATCATGGCCGCCGTCGTACCCTCGCCCACAGCCGCCGCCAACTGCTTGGTGCTGCCGGCTCGAACGTCTCCAGCCGCATAGACCCCGGACATTGTTGATTGGAATGTCATATCGGTCTTTATGAAACCCCATCTATCAGTATCCAGCGTGCCACGCACGAACCCGGTGTTTGGATCCAGCCCTATGAACACGAAAACTCCTGCCGGGTGAAGCTCCTCGCTTTCACCACTTCGAGAATCGGTTACCAGAACAGATTCTATACTGGAATTTCCTCTGAATTCCTGCACCGATGTATGAGTGCGGACTTCCAACTTCGGTTCGTTCTCAGCTCTTTCTCTGAGTATCTGACTTGCCCGGAGCTGGTCGCCCCTTGCCAGGATCATCACTTTGGAGGCGAATCTGGTCAGGAAGATCCCCTCTTCCACCGCGCTGTTGCCGCCGCCAATTACAAGCAGTTCTCGATTCTTATAGAAAGGGCCGTCGCATGTCGCGCAGAAGTGTATGCCCACGCCTATCAGATCTTCCTCACCCGGCACGTCGAGTCTTCTGTATCTGCTACCAGTGGCGACAACGACCGCGCCTGACGAATACTCGTCCCCCGCATCTGTGGAGACTATCTTGAAATTCCCTTCCGAACGCAAGTCGGTGACTGACTGCGCCTGGAGTATCTCGACACCGAATTTCTCGGCCTGAAGTCGCATCTGTTCCGCTAAGTATGCGCCATTCACCCCTTGGGGGAATCCAGGGTAATTCTCGATCCGCTCCGTCACCCCGGCCTGGCCGCCGATAGCACTCTGTTCGATTACCAGCGTCTCTATACCCTCGCGCGCCGCGTACAGCGCGGCGGTCAGGCCGGCAGGTCCGCCTCCTACCACGATAAGGTCATAGAATGTGCGGGACGCGGTCAGATTCAGGCCCAGCTTGAGCGCGAGTTCCGCGTTGGTAGGCTCGACGAGAATGGAGCCGTCTTCGAATACAATTGTCGGAATGATCTGCTTGCCGTCATTTACCTGCCTGACGTAGTCACGACCACTCTCGTCCAGGTCTATGTCAATCCAGTCGTAGGATATTCTCTGTTCGCCGAGAAACTGTTTGGCCTGCTTGCAGTCGGGACACCAGGGAGCGCCGAACACCGCTATCCTGGTTTCGCCTGTATCTGTCATCTAAAGTCCCTCCGTGTGAACACTCAATCCGATGTCCTCTTATCCCCAGTGAGGTGAGTTACAGTCTTGCGACAAGTCTGAAGAAACTGTCGCTGAGGGTCTTGTACACGTCCGACGAATCGGTAATCGGGAAGGGCAGGGGATGGCTGGAACCTCCACTGTCGCGCACTTCCAGGCCAACGGAGCCCGTAAGTTGCTCGGCGTACAGAACGCAGCTCACCCTATCTTGTTCCGGGCGCACCATGGACCACGTGCAGAGAAATATGATGCCGGATTCTTGCTCAGCCGTGGGACGGGTTTCCACTCCTCGCGTTATGTCCAACTCACCTGGGGTTTCGAACAGATCCGAGTCGAAACTCGTTAAGGCGCGGCACATTATCTCGTCATGTTCATCCGCGACTGCCCACAAGCGGCAGACAAGGCCGATGTCCGACTCCAGTACAGGGAACTGGCCGCCCGCCCGTCCCAGGAAGGCCAGCGCCTCATCCAGGTAGCCAACCATCCTGCGGGTGCGACTGACCCACATTTCAAGTGCGTCTTGGTCTTGCGCGATTGTCATATTGAGTCAGGACAGGTGTAGCGATTCACTCTAGGAGGGGACATGGAAAGCAGAACGAATTGTAGCACAGGCAGGGAACGACTATATATAATTCAGTAGATGACTTACAGCCGCCAGTCGTTTACGGAAGTGTGTGGCCGCGAGGGAATGATGAAATCACCGACAGATTCGAAGGAGAAAGTGATAGCGGCTGACGGTCTTTCCGTAATGATGGAGACGCACGGCTGCAAGCTCAATCAGGCCGATACGCAACTCCTTTCACGAGAGCTCGGAATAGCAGGGTACACTGTAGCTCAGAATATCGAAGAGGCAGATGTTTATGTCCTGAATACCTGTACCGTGACTCACGTTGCCGACCGCAAAGCGCGCCAGGCGGTGAGAGCGGCCAAGAGGCGGAATCCGAACAGTATCGTCGTTGTAACGGGCTGCTACGCTCAGCGCTCCCCCGATGACCTGTCCTCGATGCCGGAAATAGACCTCGTCGCCGGCAACGTTTCCAAGCCGTCGCTGGCAGGAATGATCGGCAATCTGGCTTCCGACCCGGATTCTGCGTGTGCGGTGGGCAGCGACGAGGCCCTCGCCCAAGTCCTGAGGATACGTTCCAGGGCGATGGTGAAGATTCAGGAAGGCTGCGATCAGGTCTGCGCCTACTGCATAGTGCCCACGGTGAGAGGCAGGGAACGCAGCATCCCAGTGGATGACATCGTAGCAACGGCCAAGTCATACGCCGATATGGGCTGCCAGGAGGTCGTTCTGACCGGGACTCAACTCGGTTCATATGGATTCGACCTGGAGAATACCGACATCGCTGATTTGGTCAGGAACCTGCTGGAACGGACCGAGGTGCCGAGGATTCGGATTTCCTCTCTCCAGCCACAGGACATATCGGACGACCTGCTCGCGCTCTGGAACGATCCAAGGCTCTGCCCGCATTTCCACGTTCCCCTCCAGAGTGGCAGCGACTCGGTTCTAAAGACAATGCGCCGCCGCTATACTTCCGCCGAGTTTCAGCGCTCGATTCGCCAAGTGAAGGAGGCTGTCCCTGGTGTTGCGGTCACCGCAGACGCCATCGTTGGATTCCCCGGCGAGACGGAGAGCGACTTCCAGGAGACGGTTAGCGCCTGCGTCGAGGCCGGCCTTGCGTCCGTGCATGTCTTCCCATATTCCATCAGGCCCGGCACCAGCGCCGCTTACTTCGATGACCAGGTAGATCCCACAGTCAAGTCGGGTAGAGTCAAGGAACTCACCGCGGTTGTAGATGATCTTGCGCGTCGTTTCAGAGAGGCGTCGGTGGGGCAAACGAGACCGGTCCTCTGGGAGAGGGCGACATCATCTGACAAGGGGATGGTGTGGCAGGGATTAACGGATAATTATCTCAGAACGCGCGCGCAGTCAGAGTCCGACCTCGCCAACCGCATAACGCTCGCCGCATTGGAGAGTTTCGATGGGGATGTAATGAACGCGCGTATCCCGGGAGAGTAAACTCTCGCGTGGGGTGGGAGTGCGGTTACTTCCTGACCCCGCGGCATTGAAGGCCCGCAGACAGTCGTCTATTAAAGAGCCCCCCCTGACAATCTCGGCGGGGCTCTTTGCATCGCTGCATGAAGTGGACCGACGTCTATATCTCCACGGGAACCAGTTGTGACACTCCGCCACGGTCGCGGACATAGGCGGAGTTGTATTCGTTGCCGTGCCCGAAGACTATGAGCCAGCCGCCTTCTATCGCAGTCTCCAGGAGCTCGCGCTTCTGTACAAGAGTGTCATTCGGAAACTCTGCCGTCGCGGGAATGTGGTGTAGTGGCATGTGGAACGGTGTTGGAATCAAGTCGCCCGCGTACACTATCCTCTCGCTGCCGTACTCTATGAAAACGATCTGATTCCCTTGAGAGGGTCCGGGCGCGAGCTTGACGGTTACGCCGGGAATGATCTCGTCGCCGTCGTCCAGAAACCTGACCATGTCGCGTTCTGCCAGTGGCTCGTAGTCCTCTTCGTAGAACGTGTCGAGGTATCTTTCGTTGGGATCTTGCGCCGCATCCCAGGAACTTCTCTGCATCATGTAAACCGCATTTGGGAACATTGGTATGGCTGTTCCGGTACGGTCCAGCTTCGTGCATCCACCGCTGTGGTCGAAATGTAGATTGCTGAGAACAACAATGTCTATGTCGCGAGCGCTCAGACCGCGCTCCTTCAGCCCTTTTATGAGTTTGTTGCCATTCAGATTAAAATCGTCTCGCATCTCGGCGATTCGCTTATTGCCCGCGCCGGTGTCTATGAGTATCTTCAGTTCGGGTGTGTTAATCAGAACGGCGTTCAACCCTAGGGTTACTCGATTTCTGCGGTCGGGCTTGATGTAGCGCTCCCACTCACTCTTAGCCACCTGGCCGAAGAGAGTGCCTCCGTCCACCCTGAATGTACCGTCCTTCAATAATTCAATGCTCGTATTCCCTATTCTCAATCACTAAACCCCCTTGCATAATACGGCTCATGTCATATGCGGAGGTAGGGGAGCGCAAGACCATTTCTGCCGGCTGGACCGATTTCTCGGCCTGTCGGGTGACGCACGTCATCCTAGGACAGATGAAGATTGCATTTTTCAGACCCGTCTGCTGACCGCTGCCTGGACAGCTTTCGGGTCATGATGGGTGACATACGGCTGTTCAATGGCTCTCATTGAACGAGGTCTTGATTATCAGCGTAGCGGTCGCCCTGATTCGGCTGTGAATTCAGGGCCCCGATTGAACATAACCCTATTTTATGGGGCACTTCTGCCGCGCTGCTTCTCCCACAACCACCACCTAAAGGGTACGATCGGACGGAAAGAGAGTCAAGCGTGGAGCAGTTTATATTTTTCTCAATTTTGTTGGAAAATAATTTATATCATCGGTTATTCGCTAATAACATCCATATATCAAGTTTATCACTACGAATTTCGTAACCTCACTTAATCTGATATACGAGCAAATCCTTAACCTGTCTAATATAAGAGGTGTCGGTTTTCCGACACCTCTATTGCTTGTCTCCGTGTCTTAACTTCTATCCGATCTCGGGTCTAACGGATCTCCTCTATAACGTCCTTAAATGCTTCGAGCGTCTGCACCACGTCGTTCTCACCGTGGGCTGCCGAGATGTAGAACTTAGAGTCGCCCTTGAATATCCCCCTCTCCAACACACCAGAGTTGAATCTTCCCATGGTCGCCGAGTTAGCGGATAGCGTGGAGCGGTAGTCCGTAATCTCGTTATTAGTGAAATACACATCGAAGAGCACGTCTTCTCCGGTCACGCGCGCCGGAATCTCGGCTTCATCAAGCATTCGCTGCAGGCCTTCCCTCAGAGTGGCGCCGGCCGCGCGCATTGACTCATAGGTCCCCGGCCTTCTGAGAATCTCAAGTGTCTTCAGCCCGGCGACCGCCGCAACCGGATTGCCGCTAAGCGTGCCGATCTGCGGCATAAAGTCCTCGGAGGGCATCTCGCCTCCATCCATGTGCGCCATGATTTCCTCGCTGCCGGCGATAGCCGTCAGTGGGAATCCGCCCGCGACGGCCTTGCCGAGCGTGCAGATGTCGGGCGTTACGCCGTAGAACTCCTGGGCCCCGCCGTAGGCGAATCTGAATCCGGTGACAACCTCATCGAATATCAGCGGTATGCCGAACTCGTCCGCCAGCCCCCTCAAACCCTGCAAAAACCCCGGCTTGGGAGGAATCAGCCGCTGGAACGGCTCGACGATAATGCCCGCTATTTCGTCGTGATGACGCTCGACTATCCCGCGTGTCGTATCAAGATCGTTGAATGGCGCGATGAGCATCTCGTTCTGGACGGACTGCGGGATACCGGCCGAACCCGGGACGGATCTTGGAAATTCCTCCAACTCGGAAGGCCAGATGCTCATGAGCGAGTAGTCATTCATCCCGTGGAATCCGCCCTCGAACTTCAGTATCTTGTCCTTGCGCCTGTAAGCCCTCGCTGCCCGCATCGCGTATAGAGTCGCCTCGGACCCGGTGGAGCTGAATCTCACTTTGTCGGCGCAGGGCACCGCACTCACGATCTCTTCCGCCAGTTCGATGGCGAATTCGTTGTTCGCGAAGAATGTCGTTCCATTCGCGAGTTGCTCCCGGACCACTTCCAGCACCTCGGGGTGGCTGTGTCCTATGAGCATTGGGCCGGAGCCCAGCAGGTAGTCAATATACTCGTTGCCACTCGCGTCCCAGATGTGACTGCCTTGCCCTCTTTCGATTACGATGTCCTTGGCGACGTTGCCGAGGTTGCCGCCGGGCAGAACCGCGTGGGCGCGTTCCACGAGTTGGCGTTCTCTATCCGACTGCGAGCGAGTCATGCTCTTTCTCCTGTTCTTGCTGCGTGAATTCGTACTCGTTGTACCGGCATTGCCGATGATTAATCCGCGTGGATTATATCAGACTCGGCTATAATGTTGACTGTTCTGAATAAGGAGGCAGATATGCAAATCAACACTGTTGAAGGAAACATAGCGGAACGCGACGACTCGGCTATCGTTGTGAACCTGTTCGAAGGCGTGACCCGACCCGGCGGCGCGACCGGAGCCGTGGACGGCGCATTGGATGGCGCGATAAGCGACCTCATCGAACAGGGCGACATTACCGGGAAGAAGGGAAACAACGTACTAATCTACTCCCTGGGCAAGCTGAACTCGACACGCATCATAGTAGCCGGACTCGGCAAGAGCGACGAATTCGACCTGAACGCGGCCAGGGAGGTCAATGCCGGTGTCGCCCGGTTCATTCGATCCGTAGGCGTGAATAGCTATGCTACCGTACTGCATGGTGCAGGAATCGGAGGATTGGATCCTAGTGCGGCTGCGCAGGCCGCCGCCGAAGGACTGGTCATGGGACTCTACTCCTTTGACAAGTACAAGGCCGACTCCGGCTCCAAGTCCATCGAGTCAGTCAACATCGTGGAGTTCGACGCCGAGAAAATCGAGGCTATTCGGAACGGCGTCAAGCGCGGAAAGGACATTGGGGAAGCGGTCAACCTCGCGCGCGATATGGGAAACGAGCCCGCCAACATCATGACGCCAACGAGAATGGCCGAGATCGCGCTCGACGTCACTCGAGGCACATCTATGGAGCTGACGGTCCTGGACCGCTCGGAGATAGAAGAAATGGGCATGGGTTCCTTCGCGGGAGTCGCTCAAGGCACCGAGGAGCCGCCCAAGTTTATTGTCATAAAGCACGAGGGCGACCCCGACAACCCCGGCAACAACCTAGGCCTGCTGGGGAAGGGGATAACTTTCGACAGCGGTGGCCTCGACATCAAGTCCGCCGCCGGGATGCTTACGATGAAGAGCGATATGTCCGGCGGTGCCTGCGTCATTGGCACTATGAAGGCCATTGCAGCATTCAATCCGAAGATAAACGTCTTGGCCATCGTGCCGGCCACCGAGAATATGCCAGGTCGTCGGGCGCAGCGCCCCGGTGACGTGGTAACGGCGATGAATGGCAAGACCATCGAGATAGGCAATACCGACGCGGAAGGACGACTTGTTCTCGCGGATGCGCTCTGCTATGCCGTCGAGAAGGGCGTTACGCGGATCGTGGACGTGGCTACCCTTACGGGCGCCATTGGCGTCGCGCTTGGAGATGGCGCGACCGGCGTGTTCGGCAACGACCAGGACTGGGTAAACGAAGTAGTGGAGGCGGGGAACAAGGTTGGAGAGCGCATGTGGCAGCTCCCGACATACGCTTCATACAAGTCCGAATACAGCAGCGACATCGCCGATATAAGGAACACGGGCGGACGAGGCGCCGGCGCGATAACGGGCGCGCTCATCATCGGTGAGTTCGCGGGCGACTCTCAGTGGGCCCACCTGGACATTGCGGCCACGACCAGGACGACATCTGACAAAGGAATCAACCCGAAAGGCTCGACCGGAGTCCCTGTCCGCACGCTGGTCGAGCTGGCGACGTCGCTGGCCTCCGAGTAGGCCCTGAATCTAGTGCCAAAACCATGTGAATATGACATACTCCGATTACCACTCGTCATTCCCGCACACCTACTCGTCGTTCCCGCGAAGGCGGGAACCCAGGGGTGAGGGGCCGGGCCGGTTGCTATACATCAGAAACACATTGAAGTGGTACTAGTTACGCGATAACCTATTCGTGATGGATATTCAATTCCGAGTCATACCCTCCCATAGGGAGAGGGCTGGAGCCTCCCCCGTACAGCGACACGGGGGTCAGGGTAGATAAGCCGTCTTTTCAATTATGTTGGAATACTAAGACTCAGTCTCGATTCGGTGAATACACTAACTCGCTACGCTCATCGGGGGCTGACAGCGCGTCTGTCAGCCCCCGATTTCGTCAGATACCGCATTGTGTGGGCTGGGTGCAGTGTTTCACACTGAAAACTAAAGACTGATTACTGACTACCGACAACTGAAATTGGAAATTCATTTCTGCCATATGCTACTATTTTCACAAGTACCCATTCACATAGTTAGCAGAGGTGCAGTGACTTGAACATTTCATCGCGGTGGACTTTCATCACTAACCACGGTCTCGTGCTCAGCTACATATACCACTATCCCACCAGCACTGCTCGTGAGATAGCCGACCAGATCAAGGTAACCGAGAGAACAGTGCATAAAATTATCTCGGACCTGGAACGGGCAGGGTATATTACGAGACAGAAGTCTGGAAGACGGAATGTTTACAACGTGGATCCTACTCTGCCTCTCCGCCACCATACGAAGAAAGACGTCATTGTCTCGGAACTGCTCGAAGCTCTGACGAGCCGGAACTTCCAGGGGATCATGGAATCCCATGAGACGCCGGCGGATGTCGAGCCAGAAGCCGTCGCCGTGTGAAGCTATTGCCCCAGCTTTCTTCCGCGTTGACCCGTTTCGACACTGGATGATAAAATTTTCTTGTAGTTATGGTGAGCGTGGCCAAGCGGTAAGGCGCCAGGTTGTGGCCCTGGAGATCGGGGGTTCGAATCCCCTCGCTCACCCCACACTTCGCCCCGCGTCATCTTTCAAGGACCCTGCTTTTTCGCTTCCGAGGAGTGCCTCTTGATGCCAACTGGATTTACCTCAGTGGACGTCCTGCGCGAGGGCGACCCTCAAGGCAATCGGATGGCGCTTCGCCTGAAATCCAGCGCCGGCCAGCAGATCCATGCCCTCGGAATACCGCAGGATTGGCCGTCCCGCACGGGTCCAACCTGGTGCTACGTCTTCGAAAACGAGGCGATCACCCTGATAGATCCGGGCGCCCACGGCTCTTTCTCAGAACTTGAAGACTGCCTCAACTTTGTGGGCTATTCAGTTAGAGACATAGACAGGGTGGTGGTCACCCATGGACATTCCGACCACGACGGCTCCATCGCACAACTCATGGAAACATCGGACTCGGCGCTCTGGGCACATCAGATGTACGCCGCCCTGATAAATTACAACCCATGGGAAGTGCAGGACCGAGGCGCCTCGCCAATTCACGCAGCGATGAATCGCGTTGTTTCCGGTAACATGGATGGAAGAAGTTCCTCTTACGCCGCTCGTAACCGGAGGTATGTGGATTCGAGAAAGGGCTTGACCGTTGATCATGAGGTGGATCACGGAGACAAGGTGGGCGATGTGGAATTCATATACGCCCCTGGGCACTCACCTGACGAAATCTGCCTTACCTTGGGAAACGTCGTATTCACCGGCGATCACGTTCTGCCCGAAATCACACCCCACCCCACGACCAGGGCGGGCTATTCGGACCACGTTGCCCGGGAAATACCGGCTAAATTCAGCGACCCGTCAAAGTCCTATGGCCTCAAGCGATACATGACCTCGCTCAAAACGGTCTTGGATCTTGGCGAAAGCTACGCTGTCCTTCCAGCGCATAGACTCTTTAACCGCGGAAGGTTCAACTTCGTTTCGGTACGTCGAGCCGCCGAGGTGATAGATCACCACGACCGGCGTCTTGCCCAGATCATACAGCGCATAGACGACCGTCCTACCGGCCTGGAGGATATGACTAGGGGCATTTTCGAACGTCGTAAACTGATTGGCGGCAACCTGTTCATGGCCCTGTCCGAGATCGTTGCCCACGTTGAACTCCTCGAAGACCTGGGAGACGTGGAATTCACTGACGATTCGATGATACGCCACACCGGCTCGATGGAGTTTCGCCAATTCTGCGACGGGCTGGTAAACTAGAAGGAGCAATGGCTTCTTCCAGAGCTTTAACAATCCAGCGCCCGTAGCTCAGTGGGACAGAGCACTGGTCTTCGGAACCAGGTGTCGCGGGTTCGAATCCTGCCGGGCGCGCCACTTCCTCTCTCATTTCTGGACAGCTTGACCTATTTCACAGGACAGAAGGCCACTCCGACCATCCCCGGGCCTATGTGAGCCCCCATCACCGGCGTAAACTCTGTCACGAAAGTCTCTGCGCAGTCGAATCTTTCTTCCACCGCGTCGCGCAGAAGCAGAGCTTGTTCCTTGGCCGACACGTGCATGATAATCGCATGAACCGTCGAGTTGCCGACTCGCTCCGCCATCAGTTCCATCATCTTTTCCCCTGCGCGAGAAGCTGTTCTGGGCTTGGCGAGGGTTAAGACCTGCGATTGACTGAGCTCGAATATCGGCTTGAGCTTCAGCAGAGAAGTTCCCAAATGAGCGATGCCCGCCACTCGTCCACTCTTCCACAGGTAGTAGAGTGTATCTACATAGGCAATCAGTCGAACTCGGCTGCGAATTGCAAGCGCGCGCGCCTCGGTCTGCTCCAGTCCACAGCCTGCCAGGGATGCCTTCAATGCCTCCCATGCCACCAATCCTTGCCCGCCTGCCGCGCTCTGAGAGTCGAGCGTGCGAATCTGGAATCCCGGATGCGTTTCGCTGAACTCCTGACGCGCCAGTTCCGCGGACCTGCCCGCCGCGCTGAACGCCCCGGACACCAGGATAGTCAGCGCGGATTCGCACACTTCCGAAGCGGCTGCATAAGCGTCCAGAAAGTCTGCCGGCGTTGGCGCCGACGTGCTGATCTGGTGCGCGTTCCCCCTCTGCCGCTGATAGAAGTCGGCAGGTGAGATGTCCACACCGTCCCTGTAGGTCGCGTCGCCAACGTGCAGTCGCATTGGAGCGATGTGGGTCAGTGGGCTGGCCCTGAATTCGTCAGGAACCGATGCCGCGCTATCTACTACTACGGCAACCCGCGGCGTCCCGTCGCTGGAGGTCAAGACAGAGATTCCCCTCGGTTCAGTTTAGCAGGCAATTTACTTGGACCAAGTATCCAGAATTATGTTACAGCCTCTGCATACCGTCAATACACGAAACGGGTCTTTGGTTCCGGTCTGTTGACAGCGATACTCGTCCTTCCCGATTGAACGCCATCGAGAGTGTAATGTAGAATTTAGAAAATGAGAGGCGACCGAACTTGCGGACAGATCTTATATCTCGACTGAATCACATGCGCGACCTTGGTCCGTCTGAGGCCGAAGCGAACTTCAACGCCTCCCGCCGTATGACGGAAGTCCTCACCCGCAGCGGCTTTCAGCGACTGGATACCCCCGTTATCGAGCCCACTGACCTCTTTGTTAGGAAGTCGGGAGGTGAGGTTTCCAGCAGTCTCTACTCTTTTCAGGACCCGGGCGGCATGAGTGTCAGTCTCAGGCCGGAGTTTACGCCCTCGATCATCAGGTGGTACATAGAGAACGCCGCTCGCGCAGCCGACTCTGAACGATTCCAATATTCGGGTCCGGTATTCAGATACGCTGGCACTCGGAGGGGAAGGTTCAGGCAGTTTCAGCAAGTTGGAGCGGAACTCATCGGCGTCCCGGACAGCAGCGGTGACATCGAGATACTAACGGCGGCCATGAGGTGTCTGCGCGCCGCCGGCATTTCGGAGTTCACTCTGAGGCTTGGGAACATCGGCATGATTCACGACCTCGTTCAGTCCCAGGGCCTCTCCGAGCAGGTGGAAATGTTCATCGTCTCTAATCTGGAAAAGATTGGATGTGATTCGGACCGAAAGCAGCGATTACTGGAAAGCGCCATCGCCGCCGACCTGGTAATGTCGGAGCATAAGTCCACCCCGGTTACTGAGGGCTTGGATAAAGCGATGCCTGAACTGGATGTGATACGTCGTTCTATCTCGGCGCCCACCGGACGCCGCAGCGCGGGTCAGATTCTCGCTCGCCTGTCGAGCCGCATGAAACGCGCCTGTTCGATGGACGAATTCGAGGCCGCCGTGGAGAACGTCGCGCAGCTGGTATCCCTCGATGGAAATGCCTGGGATGTGCTCGAAGACGCGGAAGCTATTCTGAAGTCCAACCGCGCTTCTCTCGCCAGTGTCCGGGGACTGGGCGCAACGCTAATCAAGCTACGCTCCGAAGGAGTAAGCGACTCGACCATCCACCTTGATCTTTCGTTTGTTCGGGGGATGACCTATTACACCGGGATAGTATTCGAATTCCTGGCAGGGCAGGGGCCGGACGACTATCCGATTGGGGGCGGCGGCAGATATGATGAGCTTGTCAGGGCCTTCGGCGGCGGTAACGTGCCTGCCTGCGGTTTCGCCCTCTACGTAGAAGAGGTCGTAAGGAACATCAACCGGGAGAGCGGGAAAACCTCATGACGAATTCCACCCTGCGCCTCGCCCTTCCCAGCAGTGGGGCGCTCCAGCATCCGACGATGTCGTTTATGCGCTCCTGCGGCCTGGCCGTCTCCCGACCCAACGACAGGCGATACATAGCGGCTATTCCTTCCTTGCCGAACGCCACGGTGATGTTTCAGCGCAGCTCCGACATTCCGGGTAAGGTTGATGAAGATAGCGTTGACTTGGCGATAGTTGGAAAAGACCAGTTTCTCGAAAACAGGCGCGAGGATGGCGATACCAGGATCGTCCTCGAAGAGTTGGGGTTCGGTAGAAGCAGACTGGTAGTCGCCGTGCCCGATTCCTGGATAGACGTCACCTCTATGTCCGACCTCGCTGACATTTCCGTGGAATTCAGAAGCAGGGGCCAGGATCTGAGGGTCGCCACCAAGTACCCCCGTCTGATCGGACGCCACCTTCTCGCAAATGGCGTAAACTATTTCAGCGTGATACCCTCCGACGGTACCCTCGAAGTTGCCCCGGCCATGGGGTTCGCCGACATAATTGGAGACATAACTGAGAGTGGGACTACAATCAGAGAAAACAGGCTGAAGGAGATAGAGAGCGGAACGGTCATGCGCTCCGAAGCCTGTGTCGTATCGCGCAAACTGAGTGAAAGTGAAGATGGTGGAATCCTCCAGACGGCTCGTCTGCTTCTCGAAATGATGGAAGCCCACCTTCACGCCGGTGGCTATTTCGAGGTGACCGCCAACATGAAGGGCGAGACCGACGCCGAGGTCGCTGAATATGTCATGAAGCGCTCCGACACATCGGGCCTGAGAGGACCGACTATCTCGACTGTATTCAATCCCGAAGGAGAGAGATGGTTCGCTGTGACGGTCATGGTTGAGGAGAAGCGACTGCTCCCCGCTGTCGCCAGGCTCAGGGAGATAGGCGGCAGCAGCGTTCGAGTATCCAAACCACACTACCTGTTCCAGTCCGAATGCAAGTCCTACGCCCGTCTCATGTAAGGGTTGACAAGTCACTTCATGCCCAATCTACCCACCCACATACAGCTTGCGATTTCAGCCGCCGACCAAATGCGCCATACTGACTTGGACTCAAATCTCGGTTACTTCTACCTCGGCTCGACCTCTCCCGATATTCGCGCGCTGACGAAGCGCGCTCGTTCCGAGTACCACTTCGTAGAACTTGATTTTGAGACGATTGGCACTGGCGTCGAAGCCATGTTCATCGCTCACCCTGAGTTGATGGACGCGGCGGAGCACGACGGTCCCATGAGGGCCTTCATAGCCGGGTACATTACCCATCTCATCGCTGACGAGTCGTACATCGTGAAGATGTTCAGGCCCTTTTTTGGCAAGCCGGGCTCCTTCGAGACCGATGCCATGGCCAAGATATGGGATCGGGCCCTTCAATTGGACTTCGACAGGACGGCATGGGATGAAGTCAAGGATTCTGTGGAAGGCATGGATGCCGATCCCGCCAATGTCCACATAGAATTCCTGCCGCAGGAAGACCTTGAAGAATGGAAGGAATGGGTCGCGCGCGTGATGTCAGGCGGCTTTTCCTGGGAGCGACTCAGATTCATGGCGAGAAGAATATCCGCGGGCGACGAGAGTCACCCTGCTTATACCTATGCCGAGCATTTCGTTCAGTCAGTTGATGAATCATTGGATGCGCTTTACGACCATGTACCGCGCTCTCACGTTACACAGTTTCGTGATGAGGCGGTCGAGACCATTGTCGCTTCCCTCAGGGATTATTTGTCATGAGATTCGTTAAAGGTTATGAGAAAAGTCGCGTCGTTCTGTCCGAAAGCAGACGGCTCGATCTGTCCAGCGTTCCCGAAGCCGTTCTGGATAGTTCGGAGAGGATGTTCGGTGAGCGACTCACTCCCTTGGAAGTCGTCTCCCGCATAGTCGAGGACGTTAGAGAGAATGGTGACGAAGCGATAAGACGCCTCTCACTGCTCATTGAGGGCTCCGAACATGATCTGATCGAAGTTGACCCTGACATCGTCGCGGCCGCAGCCGATTCGGTGGATGAGCGCGTTCTGGATGCGTTGGCCACCTCCGCGGAGCGTGTCCGCGACTACCATCAATCCTCGATGACGAACGACTGGATGGACTTCGCGGCAGGATATGGGGCCTTGGTGCGTCCATGTGAACGGGTAGGGGTGTACATTCCGGGTGGCAGCGCGCCGCTCCCCTCTACGGCCATTATGACCGCTATACCCGCCCGCGTTGCGGGAGTGGAGGAGATCATTCTCTGCTCTCCTGCCAAGTCTGACGGGCTGCCTGACCCGGTTGTACTTGCCGCCGCTCGCATAGCCGGGGTTGACAGGGTATTTGCCATAGGCGGAGCGCAGGCCATAGCGGCCATGGCTTACGGCACCGAATCCGTTCCGGCGGTGGACATGGTCTGCGGTCCGGGAAACCTGTTCGTAACCCTCGCCAAGAAGCTCGTTTACGGCGACGTCGGTATAGATGGCCTGTACGGGCCGACGGAAACACTGATTATTGCCGACTCCTCCGCGAACCCGACACTCTGTGCCGCGGATTTGCTGGCCCAGGCCGAGCACGACGCCTTGGCGCGACCCGTGCTCGTATGCACGTCCGAGCCGCTCGGCGAACAGGTAGCGCGTGAAGTGGAAACGAGGCTCAGAAGGCTCAGTAGAGAGTCCGTCGCCAGGGCCTCCGTCGAAGGGCAGGGCACTATCGCACTGGTCGAGACCACTGAGCAGGCCATCCATCTCGCCAACTTATTCGCGCCTGAGCATATGTGTCTCGCCGTCCGCGACCCCTGGTCCTGGGTAGGGAAGATCAAGAATGCCGGCGCCGTGTTCTTGGGAGAGTTCTCCCACGAAGTCCTGGGAGACTACGTTGCCGGACCCAGCCACGTTATGCCGACCTCCGGCACTGCCAGGTTCAACTCAGGTGTTGGCGTACACAAATTCCTGAAGACGATTCCGGTAATTGCTCTCGATGATGCCGAGTCCATGGATCTCTCACAGACCGCCGCTGTCATAGCCCGCGCCGAGGGCCTGACCGCCCACGCCGAGGCCGCCGAAATACGCCAGGAACTCGCCTGATGTCTAATTCGTTTAGTATCCTGTCTATCTGAAAATATCCCCGAACTAACATTACGCTCACTGATTCGGAAGAGTCCCCTCTCCCTTGAGGTCCCATAGGGTGGACAAAATCCCTTCCCCCTTGATGGGGGAAGGTTAGGATGGGGGTGAAGTCGCTACAACTCAGGAGACCGACATGCCTGAAGACCGAGTAGAAAAGTTAATCAGGCCCCATCTGGCCTCTATTCAGACATACCAACCTGTTGACCCACCCGAAGTCCTCGCAGAGCAGGCCGGAATATCCGCTGAATCGGTCGTCAAACTCAACGGCAATGAAAATCCCTATGGCCCTTCGCCAAAAGCGGCAGAGGCCCTGTCGCGGACTCCGATGCACATTTACCCCGATCCCTTCCAGCGCAAACTGCGCGCCTCGCTGTCCGAGTACACCGGCTTTCCAACCGAGAACATAATCGCCGGCGCGGGCAGCGACGAGCTCATAGACCTGCTTTTCAGGCTGTTCATCGAGCCGGGCGACGCCATCCTCGACTGCGAGCCCACGTTCGCCATGTACGCCTTCTGCGCCCGAATAGCCGGCGGCGAACTCCGGCTGATACAGCGCGACGAACTGTTTCAAATAGATGTACAGGCCGTCCGTGAGGCTATTGACGACAAGACCAAGATTATCTTCGTAAGCTCTCCCAATAATCCCACAGGCAACATGGCCTCTGAAGATCAGGTTCGCGCCCTCCTCGATACCGGCCTCATCGTTGTAATTGACGAGGCCTACTACGAATTCAGCAAGGAGACCGTCGGCAACTTGATTGGCGAGTACGACAACCTCGTAGTCTTGCGTACCATGAGCAAGTGGGCCGGACTTGCCGGACTCCGCATCGGATACGGAATAATGGGCAGCGGCCTCATAAACCACATAATCGACATCAAGCAGCCCTACAACGTCAACGCCGCTGCCGAAGCCGCCGCAATCGCCTCCCTGGAGGACAGCGAGTACCTTCTCGGCAACGTCCAGAAGATCGTGGATGATCGCGAATCCCTCTTCCAGAACCTCGCCGGAATTGACGGCATCAAGCCCTGGCCTTCCCAGGGCAACTATATCCTCTGCCAGATGGACCGCACGGAAGACGCGCAGTCCATGGTTGACGGGCTTGCCTCGCGCGGCGTATTCGTCAGAAAATTCGGCTCCGACAGGCTGCGAGACTGCTTCCGCGTCGCCATAGGGACGCCCGACGAAAACGCGGCCTTCCTGAACGCCGTCACGGAGATTGCCCAATGACTGCCGCTCCCAGGATAGCCAAGCTCGAGCGAAACACCGCCGAGACCCAGATCTCCGTCCGGTTGAACATAGATGGGACGGGCGAGTACGAGCTGGATGTGGTCAACGCGATGCTTGCTCACCTTCTCGCCCAACTGTCCAGGCACGGCCTCATTGACCTCCACATAGTCGCGAGTGGCGACACTGAGGTTGGATTTCACCACCTGGTCGAAGATCTCGGCATCGTACTCGGAAGAGCATTGGCTGAAGCGGTGGGCGACGGCGCTGGAATTCGCCGGGCCTCACATACATACATACCCCTGGACGAGACCCTCGCCCTCACGGTTGTGGACTTCAGCGGTCGGGGCTACGCTGTCATAGATGCCGAGATAGGCGACAGCGACATGGGAGGTCTGCCCGGCGATTTGGTCGGACACTTCCTGGAATCATTCGCCCGTGAAGGAAGATTCAACTTGAACGTTCGGCTTCTGTCCGGCGTCAACAATCACCACATGGCAGAGGCCATCTTCAAGAGCTTGGCGAGGTCGCTCAGTACAGCCTTGGAATACGACCCGCGAAGGGTAGGGCAGGTTCCCAGCACAAAAGGCACCATCACCGAATAGTCCGTGTTGATATTTGCCGCTGGTCACGTGCTGCAAGAGTCCCCTCTCCTTTGAGGGCTCGCAAGGGTAGGCAGACATCCAGTCATCTACGAAATCCGATCAACGGATCCCCTCTCCCTTAGGGAGAGGGCTAGGGTGAGGGTGAACTACTTTCTCCTCTAAACAGGATTCCAGAAGAAAGTGTGGCGCGAGATTCTGCGCCTAGACCGCATCCAGGTCGAACCTGAAATCCTCGATGATTGGATTCGCTAGTAGCTGGCGACACATCTCCGATACCCGTTCTCGCGCTACAGACTCCTCGTCCTCATCAACCCGTATCTCGATGTACTTCCCGGCTCTTACGTCCAGCGCCGAGTCGAACCCTAGCTGGTGAAGCCCGCTCCGTATCGTCAACCCCTGCGGGTCGTTGACGCTCGGCTTCAGGCTTATATAGACCTTCGCTAGAAACATCGGTTACCTTTGGACGTTCCATTCGGGCGCGTTCGGCGAACTCTCATGCGCATTCACGAATGCCCTGATCCTGTCCTCGTCGAACTCATCGAACTGGTCAATGAAGTTCCACGCTGTCAGAGCGATTCGACTGTCCATGCCCGGATACGGACTCATCAGCAGCTTTCCGCCCCTGTCAACCCCTTCCTGTACTAGCTCGCCCAACTGCGCCACAAGCTGGTCGCAGCCGTCCGGGCAGTCATAGTGCACGTTCACATACCCGTGTTCCAGGTTGTGCAGAAGTATCTCGTCTTCCAGCACTTCGTCGTGGAACCCCCACCTCGCGGGCGCGAGAGGCACGTTGTAGTGCCATCCCGAAGTCGGCGGATAAGAATTATAGGCGGGGTGTTCCTCGGTTGGAGCGACGTGTTCGCGTCCCTGGTCCTCCATGCGGACCCCGGGGCCGTCCGGCGTCCCGCTCCGGAAGAGTGTATCCAGCGGCAGTCCCGGCAGGAACAGCGAGAGTATCAGAGCACCGGCTACAAGAGTCACCGCGACTCCACCCGCATACCTCAGTACACGCCTGCGCCGCTGTCGTCGCTGCCTGCGGGCGGCCCGCGCCTGTGTCGGCGTCATTCTTCTGCTTGAACGATTGGATGCTGTTGACATATCCACCTTTGACCGAAGATCTCACCGTCAAATGATCGAAAATCCCCTCTCCCTCAGGGAGAGGGCTAGGGTGAGGGTGTCCCTCTGAGAATCAATTATGCTATTTCAGCTCCATCCCGGTCAATTTCACATACGCCTCGGCGTAGAGTTCGGTTGTCCTGGAAACCACATCATCCGGCAATTCGGGCGCGGGCGGCTCATGGTCCCAACCGGCGTCGTCCAGCCAGTCCCGCACGAACTGCTTGTCGTAGCTCGGCTGCGACTTGCCCGGCTCGTACCCCTCAGCGTCCCAGAAACGGCTCGAATCCGGCGTCAGCAACTCATCAATCAGGATGAGTTCGCCGTCAATCGTCCCGAACTCCAGCTTGGTGTCCGCTATGATGATGCCCCGTTCCTGCGCGTAGTCCCTCGCGTACTCATATACCTCTATCGTCGTGTCCCGCAGACGCTCCGCCATTTCCTGGCCCACCATGTCAGCCACTTCCTCGAAGCTCATGTTTTCGTCGTGGCCGACCTCAGCCTTCGTAGTCGGAGTGAACAGCACCTCCGGGAACGGGTCGCCGTCTCTCAGGCCCGTGGGCATGGGCTTGCCCTGAACCGTGCCCGACTTCCGGTACTCAGACCACGCCGATCCTGTGATGAAGCCGCGCACCACGCACTCCACGTCAATGCGGTCGGCTTTCTTCACAAGCATCGCCCGCCTGGCAATCTCGTCCGGTATATCCAGGTCTGGACGATCAACGGCCATCTCTGTCAGGTGATTCGGTACCAGGTGCGAGGTCTTCTCGAACCAGAACGCGGATATGCCGTTCAGAACCGCGCCCTTGTCCGGTATCCCAGTCGGCAGAACCACGTCGAATGCCGAAATGCGGTCCGTCGCCACCATCAGCAGTGTCTCGTCGTCAATAGGGTAGGTATCCCGGACTTTGCCTCGGTACATTAGATTGGGCAGGTTTGTTTCGTGAATGGTCGTAAGTGTCATTGGCCTCTCCCTGTGTTGAAGATTCTGTCAGTTGAGTCCCACGCGCTCGAATACGTCGTCAACGAACCTGACGTAGTATCCGTAGTCGAATATCTTGTCCAATTCTTCCAAATCCAGCCGCTCCCGCACAATCGAGTCATTGCGAACCAATTCTCGGAAGTCGTCGTCCGCATCCCAGGTGAGCGCAGCGTTCTTCTGCATCGTCTTGTATGCGTCCTCCCGGCTCATGCCCCTTTCGATTAGCGTAAGCATCAGCCTCTGGGAGAACAGTAGCCCGCGCGTGAGTTCCATGTTCTCTTCCATCCGCTTCGGATAGACTCTCATACCGGCGACCACGCCGGTGAACAGGTTCAGGATGTAGTCGAGCGCCATGCAGGAGTCGGGCAGTATCAGCCGCTCCGCCGACGAATGACTAATGTCCCGCTCACCCCACAGGGCCACGTTCTCCAGCGAGGTGACCGAGTGTCCCCGGATCAGCCGCGCCAACCCGCAAACCCGCTCTGTAAGCTCCGGGTTGCGCTTGTGAGGCATGGATGACGAACCCGTCTGCCCTTCTGAGAACGGCTCTTCCAGCTCTCGTATCTCCGTCCTCTGGAGTCCCCGTATCTCGGTGGAGAATTTCTCCAGGGAGGCTGCTATAACCGCCAGCGTCGTTACGAAATTGGCGTGCCGGTCGCGCTGTATCACCTGGTTGGATACCGGCGCCACCGCAAGGCCAAGCCTGCCGCAAACGATCTGTTCGATCTCCGGCGAAACTGTGGCATGAGTGCCAACTGGCCCCGAGATCTTGCCGACTGCTATGTCTTCTCTGGCGTGGGTCAGCCGCGCCTTGTTCCGCCGCATCTCGTCCCACCACAGCGCGAGTTTCAGCCCCAGCGTGATCGGCTCGGCGTGAACGCCGTGCGTGCGTCCCATCATCAGCGTGTCTTTGTGTTCCCGGGCGCGAGTGGCGAGTACCTCGATGCAGCTATCTATCTCGTCGCCGAGAGCGTCCGCCGCGTCAACCATCTGGAGGCTTGTGGCCGTATCCCACACATCGCTTGTAGTGAGACCCAGGTGCAGCCATCTGCCCTCAGGGCCAAGCTGCTCCGTCATAGACCCCAGGAACGCCGTCATGTCATGCTTCGTGACGCTCAGAATCTCGTTCAGCCTCTCGATGTCGTATGTGGCGACGCGCAACTTCTCCATGTCCTCTTCGGGAATGACTCCCGCCTCGGTCCAAGCCTCGCACACCGCAAGCTCTATCAGCAGCCACTTGTCATACTTATTTTCGTCCGACCAGACCTGCTTCATACGAGGCCGGGCATATCGCTCTATCATCTGCTCATACTCCGTACGTAGCGTATCCGCTTACTCTGCTGTCATCCCATGAGAAGATACCACCGTCATTCCCGTGAAAGCGGGGATCTAGGAGTGGGGTAGGGTCAACTTCGGATTGGAGACCCTCTCATCCATTCAGACTACCGATTCCTCAGCCCCTCCCGATAGTCGTCGTAAGCCTTCCGTATGCCTTCGTGCTTTCCTCCCAGTATCTCAGCCGCCAGGAAGGCCGCGTTCCGCGCTCCCCACTCGCCCACCGCGACACACGCCACTGGAATTCCGGGTGGCATCTGCGCGATTGCGTACAGCGCGTCTATTCCTTCCAGGTCGCTGGACGGGATAGGCACGCCGATTATCGGCAGTGTAGTCCAGGACGCCAGTACGCCCGGCAGTCCGGCCGAGCCGCCCGCGCCCGCGATTATCACCTCGACGCCGCGATCCCTCGCCGACATACCGTATTCACGCACCTTGTCCGGCGTCCGGTGTGCCGACATGACCTCGACTTCGTGGCTGATTCCCAGTTGTTCCAGCACTTCCGACGTAGGCTCCATCGCCCCACGGTCCGAACTGCTGCCCATCAATACACCTACTAGCGGCATCTCTTTACCTCGTTATCTTCTGTAATCTTGATTTATTGTAGTCATTCCCACGAAAGGACACCCTTGCATAACCACCGTCGTTCCCGCGAAGGCGGGAACCCAGGGGTGGAGGTGGGGCATAGTAAGCCAGGGGTAGCCGACACTCAACCGCCACGTTACCACCAAATGGGGGTAAACAAAAGTCTCCGAAAACGTGAACCCCTTCATACATCCGCCGCAATATCCCCTCTGTAATACACATTGCCGAACTCGATACTTCCCGCAATTTCGTATGCGGACGATCTTGCGTCAGAAATTGTCTTCCCACGGCTCGCGGCTGTCATAACCCTCCCGCCGGAAGTCACAATTTTAGCGTTTTGGTCTGTTTCTAAAATTTCGTCTAACTTTGTTCCGGCATGGAAAACAACACACTCTTCAGAATCTTCAGGAAGCCCGCTGATCTCGAAACCCGTCTCATATCCGCCCGGATACCCGTCCGATGCCAGCACTACGCCGACCCACGAATCGTCCGACCACTCCACCTTCTGCTCGGAGAGAGTGCCTTCCGCGGTGCACAGCGCCAATTCCAACAAGTCTGACTTCAGTCGTGGTATGACAACCTGCGCCTCCGGGTCTCCCATGCGGCAGTTGAACTCGATAACCTTCGGCCCTTCCTTGGTAATCATCAGCCCCGCGTACAGAAATCCCTGGAACGGACACCCGATCTCCGCCATCCGCGCTGCCACCGGCTCCATTATCTCTGCGCGAACTTTTCTCTCTAGTTCGTCATCCCAGAAGGGAGGGGGACTGTAACTGCCCATGCCTCCGGTGTTCAGGCCAAGATCGCCGTCCTTTGCGCGCTTGTAGTCGCAGGCGGCGGTCATCTCGGACACATAAGGTCCGTCCACGAAGGCGAAGATGCTGACTTCTTGACCCCGCAGCCATTGCTCTATCAGTACCGTGTCTCCTGCGTTGCCGAAATCTCTGCTGACAAACATAGAATTGATCGCGACGACCGCTTCCTCTGGCGTTTCCGACATTATCACGCCCTTGCCGGCCGCCAGGCCATCCGCCTTCACGACAAATGGTGGCGTCGCTGACTCTACGTATCCGATAGCGGCGCCGGCGCTGTGAAACACCTCCGCCGCTGCTGTAGGCACGTTTGCCGCAGTCATTACATCCTTGGCGAATGACTTGCTGGCTTCGATTCGCGCTGCGGCCTTCGTGGGCCCGAACACTCGTAACCCTTCTTCGCGGAATCTGTCCACTATGCCGGCTGCGAGAGGGATCTCCGGGCCAATGAACGTTAGATCCGCGGACTCTTCCTTCGCCAGTTCGATCAGCCCTTCTATGTCCCCGGCAGACACGTCGAAGTTGTCGCCCAACTGCGCGGTTCCTGCGTTGCCGGGCGCGATGAGGATGCGCGGCGCATGTGGACTGGATGCAATCTTCCAGGCAATTGCGTGTTCGCGCGAGCCTTCGCCGACGATGAGAATATTCATGTCCGAACCCATGCCTACTCCCACTCTATCGTCCCGGGCGGCTTGCTTGTGATGTCATAGACTACCCGGTTCACCCCCGGTGCCTCATTGCATATACGGTTCGACACACGCCCCAGGACCTCGTATGGAATCCGCGCCCAGTCCGCAGTCATCGCGTCGTCGCTCGTTACGGCCCTTATCGCGATTACGTTACCGTATGTCCTGAAATCCCCCGTCACCCCCACCGACCGCGAATCCGTCAGCACCGCGAAACTCTGCCACAAATCTTCATATAGCCCCGCGTCCTCGATCTCCTCCATCAGGATACGGTCCGCCTCGCGCAGCGTATCCAGGCTGTCGTTCGTAACCTCGCCGATGATCCTGATTGCCAGGCCCGGCCCCGGGAAGGGTTGTCTGAACACCATCTCCCGGGGCAGTCCCAGCTCTAGTCCGACCTCCCTCACCTCATCCTTGAACAGGTATCGCAGCGGCTCCACCAACTCCATTCGCATGTGCTCCGGCAGCCCGCCAACGTTGTGGTGTGTCTTGATCTTCGCCGAAACGTCGTCCCCTGGCACCTGGCTCTCTATCACGTCCGGGTACAGCGTTCCCTGCGCCAAAAAGTCCACCTGGCCCAGCCTCGACGCCTCATCCTCGAACACGTTGATGAACTCTTCTCCGATTACTTTTCGCTTGGTCTCCGGGTCTGTCACCGACCTCAGCGCACCCAGGAAATGTTCCGTGGCGTTCACGTAGCTCAGGTTCATCTCCATGTACTTCTTGAACGTCTCACGCACTCGCTCCGGTTCCCGGTGTCGCATCAACCCGTTATTCACGAAGATGCACGTCAGCCGGTCGCCGATAGCTCGGTGAACCAGTGTCGCCGCCACCGCCGAGTCCACGCCGCCCGACAGCGCGCATATAACCTTGCCGCCGCCGACCTGATCCCTTATCGCTGCCACTGTCTCGGAAACGAAGTTGCCCGGAGTCCACGACCCAGAGCAGCCGCAGATCTTGTAAAGAAAATTTTCTATTAACTGCTTGCCCTTCGGCGTATGTACCACTTCAGGGTGGAACTGGATTCCGATCCTTCCGTTCCGGTCTCCCAGCGCCGCGATAGGGGAGTTGTCGGTGTGCGCCAGCACGCTGAACCCGGGCGGAAGCTCGGAGATATGGTCGCCGTGACTCATCCATACCTGCATGGACTCCGGCGTTTCGTGGAATATCGGATCAGAAGGCGTGTCCTGGATTAGCTCGGCATACCCGTATTCACGCCTCGACGCGGGCGCTACCTTCCCGCCAAGCTGGTGGACCATCGCCTGCATCCCGTAGCATATTCCCAGCACAGGCAGACGCGACTCGTAAACCCAGTCCGGCGGTAGCGGAGCGTCTTTTTCATACACACTCGCCGGCCCGCCCGACAGCACGATGCCCTTCGGATTGAGATGCGCCACGGTCTCCCAGGGAGCCGTATGGGGGATCAGCTCGCAATAGACTTTGGACTCCCTGATGCGCCTGGCTATCAGCCTCGAGTATTGCGAACCAAAATCAATGACGACAATCGTCTCCTGGTGGCCTGAATCGGGCGGTGTGGGAGCTGAAGAGGTGGCCGACGGCCCGCTTTCTGAGTATGCCAATCCGACCGGCTCTCGACCGGCGGCAGAGGACTTTTTAGACTCTTGGAAGCGAGTTGAAGACATAGCTGCGTCTGGAATCAGGCTAACCGATGCGCCGCATTTGGGTCAAGAAAAATACGGAGCCGTTCGAAGCCATTCAGTCGCCAGACAGTCTTACGGATGTTTGCAGATACCTCTGAGTACGTGTCGCCTACTCTGGATCGCCTATGTCTTCCAGCTGTCTGCGAAGCCTTTCCACTTCCGCCTCAGCCTCTCTACGCGCCGCTGCCTCTTGTTCCCGTGCCGCTGCCTCTTGTTCCCGCGCCGCTGCCTCGCGATCCCGTTCCATTTCGGCGCGTTCGGCGCGTTCCACATCGTCGGCGTGGGTGCGGAGATAACTCTGAGTCCTGGGGTCGTACCAGCGCAGTTCGCCATACTCCCAGCACACGTACAGACCCAGAAACTCGCTGTAACCGCGACAGCGATTCTCATCCAGCCACTCTATCTCGATGGACTGGTACGCACCGTCCACCAGACGGTCGCCGGCAAGGGCCGCGTCGTGATACTCCCCACCTGACGGGTCGAAGCGCCAGTATTCTGGTATCCCGTAGGCTTCATAGTCGCGGCGTTTGGCGGTGTAATCGGTCCCTCCGGTCGTCGCGGACGCCACCTCCATCACGAAGTCGGGGGGCTTTCCCTGCTGTTCTATCGCATAACCCCACTGTTCAATGATGACCGCGCGGTTGACGTTGTCGGCTATCAGAAGGTCGGGCACGCGAACGCCCGCGCTCTGCCTGGGAGTCCAGCCCACCGGAACCTCGCCCAGGACTATCGTGGTCTCCGGGTTGCCCATGTGCAGTTCCAGCGCGTAGATGTAGGAGGGGCGGTAGAGATAGATGGGATTATTCATGTCGTCGCGCGGAGGAAACTCGGGGAAGCGTTCGAGTTCGGTGTGTGTTCTGGTGGGAGTTGTCGTCTTGCCGACCATCACAGACCTCTCGGGGCTATCTAACTCGGTATCAGGGCCATTCAAGTCTATGCGCCGTTCGTCTCTCCGGTCAAGATAGCTCAGCTAAAGAGCAGGGCCTTTTCAAAGTTGCCGTTCATGGCTAAGAATTTTGCATTCGTCATTCCCGCGAAGGCGGGAATCCAGGGGAGGGGCGTGGCCGAATCCTGGATAGACTGGACTTTGCAAAGGCCCTGGCTAAAGAGAAGATGCCCCTGATCCCTTGTTCCGACGTCAACCTTCTCTTACACCTCGCCTTCTGCTACAATATACGCATGAAAGTTCTAATTGCACACAATCATCCTATTCATTCCATTTCCGGTAATTCCTGATTAAGACTAAAACCCCATGTCAAACCTCTCCACCTCCATCTCCCGATCCGTCCAAATCCTCAGAGACGGCGGAGTAATCGCCCTCCCCACCGACACGCTTTACGGCATCTCCGCCAACGCCCTCGACCCTGAAGCCGCCGCCAAGGTGTTCAGCGTCAAGGACCGCGGGGAACGCAGCCCGCTGCCTATCTTCGTCTCCGATACGGGCGACCTCTACAAGTACGGCAGAGACATCCCCGACACCGCCGTCCGCCTCGCCGAAATCTTCTGGCCCGGCAAGCTGACCATAGTGGTCGGCAAATCCGATCTGGTTCCCGATGTGGTCTCCGGAGGGATCGACACCGTCGGCCTCCGTATCCCGGACCATCCCGCTCCCAGGGGGATAGTCGCCCAACTCGGCGCGCCCATCACCGCTACCAGCGCGAACGTCAGCGGAAAGCCCGCCCTCACCGCGGCCGAGGATGTTGTCGCCGAACTCGGAAGTCGGCTCGACCTCGTCCTCGATGGCGGCAATCTGGCTCCCTCCGCACCCTCCACGGTGATAGACGTGACCGCCGACCCGCCCAGGATCCTGAGACAAGGCGCGCTGTCCGCATCCGACATTCAGAAATTGGCAGGCATAGACCTGGAAGTGTAAAATCCAATCTGAACCTTCTACCAAGGAAAGTCTTCTCTCCCTTGATGGGCTCAGAGGGGCAGGTAGAAGTCCCCTTTCCCTCTGGGAGAGGGTTAGGGTTAGGGCAGATGCCTACCTCTCTCAGCCCCTGATGGGAGAGGGTGATTCCATGTTCAGGAAGGAGTCGCGGATTGGATCGAATCGGCAGATACAGTTCCATGGTAGAAGGCGAACTGAGGAGCATCGTCTCCGATAGAGGGTTGCCTCTCTATTCGATGATGGAGCATCACCTCGGCTGGCTCTCGGATATGGATTCCTCAGACGCTCCCTTGCCCCGTCCGCTCGGAGCTCTATGCCTCGCCTCTTGCGAATCTCTTAGCGGGAACCTCGAATCCGCTCTCCCTACGGCCGCCGCAGCCGAGCTTGTTCACAATTTCTGCGAGATTCACGACGATATTCAGGCGGGCAGAATCTCCCGTGATGGGCGCGATACTGTCTGGTGGAAGTGGGGCCCCGCCCAGGCTATCAACGCGGGCGACGGAATGCACGCCCTCGCGCGCCTCGCCTTGCTCGGGTTCGGACAGCGCGGCATCGGACCGGATCGCGTTTTCGAGGCGGTAAAGATCCTCGACAGGGCCAGTCTCGCCGCCTGCGAAGGCCGCTTCATGGACCTTGAGGCGCAGGAACGACTGGATATGTCCTCCGGCTCGTACATCAAAATGGCCGAGGCAAAGGCGGGCTCGCTCCATGCCTGCGCCATGGAGTTCGGAGCGCTGGCCGCCGACGGCAGTGAAGCAACGCGCAAGTCCTTCGCCCACGCGGGCCGAGAGCTCGGTATCGCCGTCCAAATCGCCGACGACATGAGGCAGCTCGCTTCCGCGCTCGACGAGAATAGCTCTCCTTCCGAGGATTTCATGAACAAGAAGAAGCTCTATCCCGTCGTCAGGGCCTTTGAGATTGCCTCCCCTTCAGGGAGAAGAAGGCTGGGCGACTACTACTTCAAGCGCGTCCTTGAGCCTTCCGACGTCAGGAGCCTGTCCGCGATCATCTCTCAGCTTGGCGTCTCCGAAGATGCCGAGCGCGAGATTGACGCGCGTGTCGCTGGGGCGGTCGAAGCTGTCAGGGAAGCCCTTCCGCCGGGCCGCGCTTCCGACGACCTGCGCGAACTCCTGCGCAGCCTGCCGGGAGCGACATAGTGTATCGCAAGAAAAGCGTCCGTGACCTCTGTGTAGCGCCCGGAGACAGGGCGCTTGTGAGGGTGGACTACAACGTCACGTTCGTAGGAGACACCGGCCAGATTTCCGACGACTCGAGGATAGTCGAGTCGCTCCCCACCATAGAATACTTGCTCGAACGCCAGTGCCGCGTCATTCTCTGCTCTCATATAGGAAGGCCCCATGGACGCAGGGACACCCGGTACAGCCTGACTCCTGTCGCGCTCCGCCTCTCTGAAATCATGCAGCGTCCCATCGCGCTCGCCCCTGATTGCATCGGAAGCGAGGTGGAGGCCGCCATAGCCGATATGAGCCCGGGCCACATACTGATGTTGGAAAACCTCCGCTTTCACATCGGAGAGGAGAGCAACGACGGGCGTTTCGCTCGATGCCTGGCGAATCTTGCCGACTTCTACGTCAACGACGGCTTCGGCGTAGCTCACAGGAGGCACGCCTCGACTGCCGGTGTGACTGAATTTCTGCCCTCGGTCGCCGGATTCCTCATTGAATCCGAGGTGAACGCGCTGGACAGTGTCATCCACACCCCCGAACATCCCTATGTCATCGTGATGGGCGGCGCTAAGGTCTCCGACAAGGTGCCGGTCATTGATCGCCTCGCCGACGTTGCCGATGTATTCCTGGTAGGCGGTGGAATGGCCGCCTCTTTCCTCTGCGCCCAGGGCAAGCTGGATTACGAGTCCGGCGTTGATATGGACGACGTCGAACTGGCTCTCCGTGTTCTGGACCGCGCCCACGTCAACGACGTTGAGCTCGTTCTTCCGAGGGACGTCGTTGTGGCCGAGGTCTTTGACGAGTCCGCAGACCCGGTCACCGCTGGCGTGGACTCCATACCCGGCGGTCATATCGTTATGGACATAGGCCCGGAAACGGTTCGCGCTTATGCCCAGTGGCTCCAGATCGCCCGAACCGTCGTCTGGAACGGCCCGATGGGTGTGTTCGAGTGGCCCCGGTTCTCCCACGGGACCCGCGCGCTCGCCCACGCCATAGCCGACCTCAAGGACGCCTACACGGTCACCGGCGGAGGCTCGACTGCCGATGTGGTCCGGTCGCTCGGCCTCGAGGACGGATTCTCCCACGTCTCCACCGGCGGCGGCGCGACCCTGGAATACCTCGAAGGAAGGGACCTCCCCGGCATAGCCGCCCTTGACGACAACAGAAACTGAGAACTAACCATGATTGATTTCCCATACCTGAACGAAATCTGCCGTAAGACTGACTCCCGGATAGTCCTGCTCGTCGTTGACGGTCTTGGTGGACTTCCTCATCCCCAAACGGGCAGGAGCGAGCTTGAGACCGCTAACATCCCGAACCTGGACGCGCTCGCCTCGCGCAGTGCATGTGGAGTGACTACCCCTGTCGCCACGGGTATAACCCCCGGCAGCGGCCCCGGCCACCTAGCCCTCTTTGGGTACGACCCGCTCAAATACGTCATAGGACGCGGCGTCCTGGAGGCTGTCGGCATCGGAATGGATCTCGGCCCGGACGACATCGCCATCCGCTGCAACTTCTGCACCCTGGATTCTGACGGCGTTCTGACAGACCGTAGGGCAGGGCGGATACCCACCTCCGAGTCCGCGCCCCTGGTCGAACAGCTATCCAATATCACCGTCCCAGGCGTCGAAATCATGGTCCAACCCGTTCAAGACTACCGTTTCGTCGTCGTCATTAGGGGAGACGGACTGGGAGGAGACGTTACAGACACCGACCCCCAGCGAACCGGATTCGCGCCGCTCGATCCAGCCGGCAGGTCGGACGCCGCCCAGCGTACCGCGCACAAGGCCGCCCGCTTCATCGAGTCCGCCCGTGATATCCTGGGAAGCCGAGACATCGCCAACATGATATTGATGCGTGGTTTCTCCAGGCGTCCCGACTGGCCTGCGTTCGGAGATGCGTACAGTCTCAATCCGGGCGCGGTCGCCGCCTACCCAATGTACAGGGGCATAGCCAGTCTGCTCGGCATGAACGTGATTCCCACAGGTCGCGATTTCGACGCCGAACTCGATACGCTCTCAGACCATTGGGATGATCACGATTTCTTCTTCCTCCACTACAAGCCCGCCGACGCGGCAGGGGAGGACGGTGACTTCGACGCCAAGGTCGGGACTCTTGAAGAGTTGGATAGGCGCATCCCGCGCTTGTTGGATCTGGGAGCCGACGTCGTCGCGGTAGCCGGAGACCACTCCACCCCTTCGACACTGGCGGCCCATAGCTGGCATCCTGTCCCTCTGATGATAAACTCGCAGTCCACCAATGAAGGCTTGGGTTCTCCTGGATTCAACGAGCGGCATTGTCGCTCAGGATACCTGGGCAGCCTCCCCGCGACCGCGCTCCCACTGCTTCTCATGGCGCACTCCGGAAAGCTCGACAAGTTTGGCGCTTGACCCACACAATTCGTCATACCCTCACACCTACTCGTCGTTCCCGCGAAGGCGGGAACCCAGGGGTGAGGGGCCGGGCCGGTTGCTATACATCAGAAACACATTGAAGTGGTACTAGGGGGATAGGGGGAATTAGGAAACTGTGTCATTTCAAGCAAGGCAATATAAGGATATGTCCACATGAACAGATTGACGATTATAGGCAACTGGAAGATGAACACAACGCCTGAGTCTGCGCACATATTGGGATATAATATATCGAAAATATTATCGGATGGAGGTATGGGCAATATAGTGATATGCCCGCCGCATATATCCCTCGACCGCGTAGCGCAGGCTGTCGCCGGTTCGAGCATTCGTGTCGGGGCTCAGGATGTTCACCCTGAGCCATCGGGCGCGTTCACCGGGGAGGTTTCAGCCCCCATGCTCGCCGAACTGGTCGAATTCGTCATCGTCGGTCACTCTGAACGCCGTACTCTGTTCGCCGAGTCCGATGAGTTCATCGCAGGAAAGGTCACCGCCTCCATCGAAGCCGGGCTTAAACCGATCCTCTGCGTCGGTGAATCGCTCGAAGACCGGCGGGCGGGTAGGGCGGAAAGCGTCGTGAGTTCCCAACTCCTCGCCTGCCTTGCCAACGTAACGGACGTGTCCTCGTTACTGGTGGCCTATGAACCTGTCTGGGCAATTGGAACAGGCGAGGCCGCCACGCCGCAGATATCCCAGGACATGATGAGTTCTATCAGGTCGGCCCTTCGGTCCGGGTTCGGAGACGCGGCCCATGCCGTCCCATGTCTCTACGGCGGCAGCGTCAACGCCGACAATGTCCAGTCCTTCCTCCGCCAGCCCGACATTGACGGCGCCCTCGTCGGAGGCGCCAGCCTCGACGCCGAATCATTCGTCGCCATAGTGGCCAGGGCTTCAGAGGTCGCCGCCGACTGATAGAGTAGCTGAAAAAGGATGAGGGCAACCTGAAGCCTGCCACGATAGCCCAATCAACAAACCCCCTCTCCCTCAGGGCTCACAAGAGTAGGTAAACATCCATGTATCTACGAAATCCGATCAACAGATCCCCTCTCCCTCAGGGAGAGGGCTAGGGTGAGGGT
>VXRN01000003.1 GCA_009838465.1 Dehalococcoidia bacterium | reverse complement strand
AGCGCAGTCCTGATAAGACTGAGGTCCCTGGTTCGAGTCCAGGATGGCCCACCAAAGGTTTCCCTCGATTGTCCGAACCACCCCACTTTGGTATATTCCGCCCCATGAGAAATTTCAGACGAGGCGATGTAACCAGTTGGAACTAATTCGGAGGAGACATCGGCGGACACTGGAACGAATGCAGGCAAGCCCTACTCCGGTGGACATCAGGTGGGCAGAGATCGAGTCCCTTCTGAACGCGCTCGGAGTCAGTCTGGTTGAACGGGCCGGTTCAAGGGTACAGTTGGTTAAAGGGCCGGATTCTATCGTGGTTCACAGGCCGCATCCACGTCCTACGACAAGGCGAGATAGTATCCGTGATATTGTGAAATTCATTGAGCGCACAGGAGAGGGTTGATGCTGGAGTACAAGGGTTACATCGGCGAGGTGGTCTATGACGATGAGGCCGAGGTTCTGCACGCCAGGGTCATCAACAGCGGCCCATACCCGATAGCCAACGCCGAGGCAACCGACGTAGAAGGCATCAAGCGGGAGTTCCGCATCTCTATAGACATCTATCTCAAAGGGTGCGCCGAACTTGGAATCGAGCCGGTCAAGCCTACCTCTGCCACCGTTACAGCGGGTTAGAGAGCTGTCCTGATAAGACTGAGGTCCCTGGTTCGAGTCCAGGATGGCCCGCGAGAGTTCTTCAATTGGCAATTATCAGTCTTCGCTGTCGGTCATTGGGAGGCAGGTGTGTTCTGCTGTCGGATTCAGGAACTTCAACGGCTCTGTACGGCCTCGGTCAGTTCATGTGGTCGGATGGCGTCAAGTTGTTCAGCTTCGCTTAGCTGCGCGTGGTAGAGGTCCCAACGGAGTTGCAGGTTCATCCAGAATCCTGGAGAGACTCCGAAGAATTTGGAGAGCCGCAAAGCGGTACTCGGGGAGACACCGCGACGTCCCCGCACAATCTCGTTGACGCGCTGGTACGGCACCCCTATCGCCCTGGCCAAGTCCTGCTGCGTCATACCAAGAGGCATCAGGAACTCTTTCAGCAGCATCTCTCCGGGATGCGTGGGCTGGCGGTCGGTCGGTATGCGGATCATACTGAGTCTCCTGGTTAATGATAGTCGGCTATCTCGACTCCGGCGGGACCCGTGTCCGTCCATACGAAGCAGATACGATACTGATCGTTGACGCGAATGCTGTATTCCCCGCTTCGGTCACCAGCCAACCGCTCAAGCCGATTGCCCGGAGGTACGCGAAGATCGCCCAAAACGGTAGCCGAATCGAGCTGGTCTAGCTTTCTCCGCGCTACTCCCCATGTCGTCTGAGGACATATCCGCCGGGCCGTTCGGGTGGCGCGTCCGTTGAAGACATCCACGGTTCCACTGTGCTTGAACAACACGATCATAGTAGCAGAGTAGCATGGTGTCCATGCTATAATAAACAGTCTTTATTAGACTGAGGTCCCTGGTTCGAGTCTGGGATAGCCCTCCAGATTGCATAAAATTGAGATCCTTCGGTATTGCGGTTAGTTTCGCACTGTAGTTAAGCCCAGGCTAACATGGAAGACGGCGATTTTACTGGGTAGCAGATGGTGAAACATACGGACGGGGTTGGAACTACACGGGTAGGAATCTCTCATAGCAAATTCACAAGACTTGAAGGGCGACCTCTATACATCGGAAGACACAAGGAGCACACAGATGAAGGGCGACCACACAAAATGGCAGCCATAACAATCCGCACACTCAACGATAACGACGCACTTGACTTTCAAAACCTGCGTCTCAGGGCCCTAAAAGAACACCCTGATGCATTCGGTTCCACCTACGAGCGCGAGAGCGCATACTCCTTGGAATTCGTAGCGGAACGCCTCCGCCTGACCGCAGAGTCTCCGAACAACTTCACGCTTGGCGCTTATCGCCAAGAAGATTTGATAGGCGTGGTGGGATTCCGCAGATTAACAGGGGAGAAAGAGCAGCACCGAGGTCACATCTGGGGTATGTATGTCCGATCCGAAGACCAGGGAAAGGGCATCGGAAAGAATATTCTGACCCATGCCCTTGAACTTGCCAAGTCACTTCCAGGACTTGGACAGGTTGAGCTTGCCGTGGTAACTCGCAACAAGCAAGCCAGAGAACTCTACGCCTCTCTCGGATTCGTCTCCTGCGGCACTAACCCAAGGGCACTATTCGTAGGCGGAGAGTACCTTGACGAGGAACATATGGTCATTTTCCTCAAGAGCGTTTAGCGAGTAATAGCAGTTCGCCATGACTAAGCTGCAATCTTTCATGGGAAGAACCCGTCCCATCATACCCGCGAAAGTGGGCCATTAACTCAGACGGTTAGAGCGCAGTCCTGATGAGACTGAGGTCCTTGGTTCGAGTCCAGGATGGCCCACCAGTGTCTACGACTAAATACCTTCTAGTCTATGCTGACCCATGTTAGCAGAGGGCTGCGTTCTAATGGGCAGTCAATAGGATAGGCTCGGGTCAGTCGCTAATACGTTCAAGCCATCTTCGTACATCCGAGTAATGAGAGGGGCATGTGCTTGGCGGCAGAACGGCGACTCGTAAAGCTCTGCGGGGTCTAGGTGTTCGCAGGCACGAGAGTGTCGGTAGAAGCGTGAGACTACTTAAACGCTATGGCACAAAGGTTCTGTCATGTGCTATAATCAATTCATGCGGCCCAAGCACACAGGACGCGGCGGGGAGCAATTGCACTATAAACGAGCGTATATGCCAGACAACCGGGCACACCAGAAACGCCCATGAACGGCGAAAACTGATCTAAACTGGTCGGAAACTGGTTGAATCAGACCAGTTTCCCCAAAATACTGGTATCAGTTTTCCACCAGAAACTGGTCACCTGTTTCCGAATCTGGTGTCCTCTTCCGACATATCAATTGAATTTATGCACAGACCCAAGTTCAGCGACGATTCCACCTGCATCTTCACCGGCTCCCGCATACACTGAGCCGGAGCGTTGGCCTAAAGCGCCATTGCGTATCCGATGTTGTTCTTGGCAGAGGCGGCTCCGGCGATGACTCCCTTGTCGGCGTGCCAGCGGATGCCCATGACCTTGCCGTTCGCCCAGGCGTCGGTCCGCTCAATCTCGTGGCCGCGGCGTTCGAGTTCTCCCAGGACATCGGACGGGATACGGGACTCAGCTACGACGCGAGCAGGGAAGGCGGCCCGGGGGTAAAAGGACGATGGGAAGTGAGTGGTATGGACTGTCGGGGCGTCGAGCGCTTCCTGGAGATTCATGCCGAAATCCACGTGGTTCATGAAGAACTGGATCGTCCACTGCTCCTGGGAGTCGCCGCCGGGAGTGCCGAAGGCCATGTACGGCTCCCCGTTGCGGGTGACCATCGTAGGCGTCAGCGTGGCGCGGGGACGCTTGCGCGGCTCTAGCGCGTTGGGACGGTTGGAGTTGAGGTAAAACATCTGGCCGCGCGTGCCTAGAGGGAATCCGAGTCCCTTGATTACCGGGGAGGTTCCCAGCCAGCCGCCGCTGGGAGTGGCGGCGACCATGTTGCCCTCGGCGTCCATGGCATCCAGGTGAGTTGTGTCACCGATGTGGGCGTGGCCCAGACCGAGGTCTCGCACCTCGCGCGCCTCTACGCCGAGAGCGGCGCGGTTGTCGTCGGCCACGCCGATGGCGGTGTACCCGGGAACACCGGCTCCAACATCGCCCGGACGCAGGTCATGGGAGGCGTATTCGCCAATCTGGGACGCCCTCGTCTCGGCGTACCCGTAGGACAGCAACTCATCCAGGGGAACGTCGTCGAAATTGGGGTCGCCGTAATAGGCCTCGCGGTCGGCGAAGGCGAGTTTGGCGGACTCTATCCAGCCGTGCAGGTAGTCGGTGGTGTTGTGACCGAGCGACGGTGCGTTCATCGTTCTCAGGATAGCGAGGTGCTGGAGGAAAGTTGGCCCCTGCGTCCAAGAGGAGCACTTGTGGACGTCCAAATCCCCGTACTCCAGAGTGACGGGTTCCTCGACGGTCGCGTCCCACTCGGCGAGGTCGTCCAGAGCCATCAGGCCCTTGTGGACGACGCCGCTGGCGTCCTCGACCGGGTTGTCATTGATGAACTCGACTATCTTCTCAGCGACGCCGCCCTTGTAGTACTCGTCTCGGGCGGCCTCGATTCCTGCGACACGGCCCCTGACTTTGGCCTGCTTTTCGGCGGAGCAGAGGGAGCGCAGCATCGCGCCGAAGTCGGGGTTGCGGATTAGTTCGCCGACCTCAGGAACGCCGCCGTTAGCGTAATATATCTCGCCGGTCGTCGGGTAGAGTTCGGTGAACTTGGCGTAGCTGTCTGCGAGGGTTTGACTGAAGCGCTCGTACACAGGGAAGCCATTCTCGGCGAAGTCAATCGTGGGCTGCGCAATCTCGGCAAAGCTCATCGTGCCGAAGCGAGCGAGCGCGGTCGTCCAGGTTCCCACGACGGCGGGAACGCAGGCGGGCAGGTAGCCGTCGCCGGGTATCAGGTCTATGCCGTTCTCGCGGCACCAGTCTATAGTGAAGGCGGCGGGAGACCATCCCATACCCGAGATCGAGTAGGTCTTACCCTCCCTTGCCGAGTAGATAAGGGTGGGGACCTCGCCTCCGATGCCGCAGGACTGGGGTTCGAGCAGGGTTTCGCAGATGCCCATCGCGGCGGCGGCGTCTATGGCATTTCCGCCACGCGCGAGCATCTGGAATCCGACGGAGGTGACCAAGTAGTGGCCAGAGGTAACCACGCCTCTCGCGCTCATGACTACGGGTCGTGTTGTGAAGTTCGCCATGGTGTTCTCCTGTCTCGGCTCGTATGCCATCGAACGTGCTTTCCAGCGGGAGCCGTCCCGATTACAAGCGCAAGTTTATACGAAATTCACTGGGAATTGTATATACTGTCTCAACCCCCTAGAGAACCGGTGCCTATCAGCTTGAACTTGACCAAAAGAGTGGCGATACCTTCGATATACCGAGGGTGGTGGGTTGTATCCGTACCATTTCTCGCGGCGGCCATCGGCACCGGGGCCGGACAGTACGGGTTCGGCATCTTCATCGAGCCGTTGGAGGATACGTTCGGCTGGACCCGCTCCCAGATAAGCGCATCGTTATCGTTCACGGCGGTCGGCAGCCTGATCGCGCCGATCCTGGGCCGTATCATGGACAAGTACGGCACGAAGCACGTGATTACGATTTCGCTTGCTCTTACGGCCGTCGGGTTCCTTCTTCGCCCATTCATGACCGAACTCTGGCACTGGTACGCTCTCAGCCTCCTTCAGTACGCCGGGTACACAGGCGCCTCGATGTTGCCCGCGGGAAAGCTGGTTGGACTGTGGTTTCACCGGACACGCGGTCGGGTCATGGGGATTACCGCGATGGGCAACAACTTTGGGGGGCTCATAGTGCCCCCGATGCTGGGAGGGATCCTGACGCTGGCCTCGTGGCAGGAAGCGTACGTCGCGCTCGGGGTGATGAGTGTTCTATTGGTATTTTACACCCTGGCGGCGGTGCGAGACTTCCCGTCGGTCTCTGAGTTGGGCGACCAGCTAGACAGCGCGCCGGGCGACAGAAGCGTCTCCCAGATCATCGGCGGCGTGTCTGTGCGCGACGCGCTCAGAAGCAAGGCATTCTATGCCATCATGCTGTCCATCGTCATGGGCACATTCACATACTCGGCGATATTGCCGCAGATAATCACCCACCTGGTTGACCAGGGGGTGTCGCTCGCAGTCGCGACCACCGCGCTCAGCGTGTTCGCCATCATGGGCATGGTAGGCAAATTCGTCATGGGCTTTCTCGCCGAAAGGATTTCGGCACGATACACGCTGATAATCAATCTGCTGGGACAAGCGACGTTCGTAACGGTGATGATATGGGCGGGTTCGCCGCTGATAATGTGGATATCGGTGCCGCTGTTCGGCTATTTCAACGGCGCGTTCGGAGCGCTGTTCCAGATAGTGGTGCAGGACGCCTTCGGAATCCGTAACTACGGCAGCATCATGGGCATCATCAATATGTCGTCAATGATTTCATTCGGGATAGGGCCAATACTGGCAGGTCTGTCCTACGACATAACCGGAAGCTACGAGTTCGTGTTCGCTACGGTGGCGGTAATGTTCGCGGTGGGAGCCCTGTCGCTGACGCAGGCGAAGACTCCAACGCCGCAGGTGGCGGTCGCGCGATAGGCAGCCCTATGCCGGGAGCCGTAGCGGTCAGCTAGTCTCCCCACCTGGTATCGGTTGGGCTCCAGCCGCCATCATCGTCGCGCCACGGAGAGCGGCCAAGCGCGATGTTCTCCTGACGTCTCGTTTCGCGTGCCTCCGTGGAAGCCTCTTCGGCTTGTATTGTCAGTATCCTGGGTCTCAAATCGGAAGATTGCTTGGTAATCGCCGCGCCGTACAGAAATATCATTCCGGCCACGTGAGACCAAATGAGAACGAGTACGACAGACGAAATGGGACCGTATAGCAAGTCTCGTTGACTGAATAGGTTCACGAAGAAGAAAATATACTTAGCGATCTCGAAAAGCACGACCGTAACAAGCCCTCCAAAAGTGGCGTCGCTCCACTCAATTGGCTGATTCGGGAACCGCTTCAGAACGACGACGAACACAATCCCCGCGATGAACATGGGGACCACTGCCGAGATTACGGTGGCGATTGGCAGTAGAACTGTGGTTATCGGAGAACCTACTATCGGGATGCGGTCGTACAGGCGTAGGACTGCCTGAAACACCGCCGTGAATCCCATGGAACCCAAAAACAGGATGACAGCCAGCGATGATATCGCCACGGTAGAGATGGTGGTCCCGTAGAGCCTCTTGGGAGGGCGTCCAAAGAGTCTGTTGACGCCCCTGTTGGCGGCCACGAAGAGTCCTAACGCGCCGATAGCTATGGCTCCGATGGACAGGATACTCGCGAGCAGTTGCTGAGCGTAAAGGTGATCTATCGTATGGGAAAGAAACTGCTCCGCACCGGGGAAGTAGAAGGTGAATACTTCAGTTGCAATGCTACGCACCGTGTCGGGGTTGAGAAACGCAGAGAAACCCAATACGAACAGGGCGGTAAGAGGGAAGAAAGCCAGCAATGTGTAGTATGCCAGAGCGGCGCCCGAATCTATTCCCCCGACTCTCATCAATAGCTTGGCGGCCCGCCAAAGCGCCACGCCACGCCAGAACTGGGGTCGGGCCCTCAATTCGTCAGTAAGGTCTGAGATGGCCCTAGACACAGATCTTCTGATGGGTGGGGCAAGAAGGTTCAGGGGCGCGTCCACCAGGGCCAGCAACGCCACTCTTACATGCTCTCCCGTCGGACGATCAATGTCGTACGCGGCCTCTACACAGCCTCTCGCGGCGCCCATGACGGCGTCACTGGTTCCTACATTGTACAGCTGGGTAGCTCGAATGGCCTCACCTACGATGATTCCAGCGGCTTCAGCCGCATCCTGGTTCGATTCAGCCCCGCTCTTGATTAGGGCTCGGGCGGTCTCCCGTGTGGCCTCGAACAGGTTTCCCGACGTGGCGAGCACACCAGTAATTACGCCGTGAATCGCCGGGGACACGATTTCCGTGAAGTCAACTCCGAGGTCATGAACGGCATCTATGATACCCTCGGAAGCTTGAGCGCTGGCCCTGCGGTTGCTTACTCCGACTCTCGAGGCTCCTACAATGGCCCCTTCGATAGCCTGCCTGATGGAATCAGGCGTGCTGGCGCCCAGTTCGGTGGAACTTATGACAGCGGCGGACGCAACTTCCCGGACGACCGGCCTCGACACCTTCGCAACCCGGCTGGTTCCTTCGATCACGCCAATGACGGCGTCTCGAACGAACACCGAAGCCTCTCCGCTGATCTCGTCAGCCGCCTTTATCGTTCCTGAAACGGTGTCGGCGGCGACCCGGCCAGCGCTTCTACCTATGCGCCTGGTACGGATCAATGTGGATAGAAAGCGGCGTCTGGGCGGACGGGCCCTGAGCCGAGCCGAACCGGATACACCCTTTACCTGCTGTCTCGCTGATCTCCCCAGTTTGAATCGGCGATTCAAACCCCTCTCCTAAGCTAATGATAACTCAGTATGCCAGCCTGATTCTTTATTAGCAACAGTATCCAGAGTCACGACGACTATCCCGCTATCTGGTAGTGAGTTCCTCGGAATCGTGCGACTCTTCGTCGGAACTATCGAGAAAGGCGAACCTAAAGGCATTCTCCATGGACCTGTGCAGGCGAAAGACGAGCCTCCAGGCTCCCGCGACGATAGCAATGAATATCAGGATCGGAACCGGGGCAACGAAACTGCCAAGAGAGAGTAGGCCCGACAGGAACGGAATACTGAAGGCTGCAAGTAGAACTATCAATGCGAACAGGAACGCGTCCCTCAATATAGCGCGCAGGGTCAAGGCCCAGGCAGCGCCGAAGAAATAACCTTCTCCAAGTAGAACGTCGGCAACGGCGTCAATCATTCTTCTAAGCGCTCGCCATATGAATATCCCAGGAGGAACCGAAAAGACAACCACAAGAATCGTAACCGCGAGACCAATGAAACGTTCTCCGAGGCCCAACAGGCCAGAGAGCGGTTCCGCATAGCTGAGTGCGAAAGTACCGACGGCTATCAAGACTACGACAACTCCAGAATTGGCCACAATCACCTTTGCGGAGTCCCTGATCTGGTCACCCACGGAGTCAGCGAGGTTGAAAGCCACTCTCACGGATTCCATCCAATTGGAAGCCAGAAATACGGACCTCTTGACGAAAAGCGGGGAAAGGCTTGACAGGAATCCTGTGAATCTATCAGCCGACCTGAAGATGATTGGATAAACAAGGGAGGTGAGCGCAACGGAAATAGCCATAACCGGGTACATGAACGTGCCTACGGCGCCGTGGTCGCTTCCCTCTTTAACCATTGCGAGTGAAAACTCGCCCATTTGCGGCATTCCGAATCCCACGCGAGCGGGCGTGTTTCCGATATGTCCGGCGAGCAGGGTGGCTACCGTGTCAATGAAGGTCTTGCCGAATATAAAGACCAACGTAACTATCAGGGCGGGCAGTATGAATACTCCCGCTTGAGAGATGTCTATCAACATTCCTATGGAGACGAAGAAGAGCGCAGCGAATACGTCTCGGACGGGGGCCATGTTGCGAACCAGGTCTTCGGAGTAGTCCGCGTCGCCGAGAACGGCGCCAATGATGAACGCGCCGGCTGCGGCCGAGAGTCCGAGGCTGTCGGCGACGAGCGCAAGGCCAAAGCAGAGCGCGAGTCCGACGACCAGGAGCATTTCGGGGGAGTGGAAGCGTCCCACTCGCCTGATTAGGCGGGGAGCGAGGACGCCACCCAGAATCAGCACGGACATCAGAAAGAGCAGCAGTTTGCCGAGGAGCGGCCAAAGGTCGGAAAAGCGACTGGCGTCGGCAGACGGCACACCCGACAGAATACTAAGCAGGATGACCGCTGCGAAGTCCTGGACTACGAGTAGGCCAACAATCAGTCTTCCGTGAGTGGAGAAAAGCGCCCCGGTGTCACGGAGCATCTTGAGGATTATGGCTGAACTACTGATGCAGACGGCCGCACCAAGAAACACCGATTCGACTCCGGTCCATCCGAGCAGGCGACCCAACTGGTATCCGAGCGCGATCATGAAAGATATCTCTATAACGCCCATCACGAGAATGGGAAGTCCGAGCATGCGGATGCGCCGCCAGCCGAATTCCAGGCCGATTGCGAACAGCAGTATCGAGAGGCCAAGTTCAGCCAGTGTCTTGATCGTCTCGTGTGAATGAATCGGGGAAGATATACCGACCAGAGGCAAAGTGAATGGTCCGACCAAGATTCCCGCGACAAGGTATCCGAGCACCGGGGGCTGGTTGACGAACCTGAATAGGACCAGCGCCACCCCGGCGACCGTCATAATGACCGCGAAGTCCTGGAGCAGAAATTCCTCTAGCACTTTTGCCGTTCAGCGCAACTATGATTCATAGGGGGCAATCCGAAAGGGGAATGGCGCTTGCTGCGCGTAGGTATCTTCCACTGGGATCAAGTCACTGCATTTTATTAGGTTCTACGCTAGAATGCCATTGAGTCAGGGCATCGGCGATCAATCTAGGAGAGATACGCGATGGGATACCAAAGTGACGTAGAGGTTCAGCTAAGGGAGTCGAAGACGATAGCAGTGGTCGGAATGTCGCCGCGTCCCAGTCGCCCGAGCCATTACGTCGCCAAGTACCTGATGGAACAGGGCTACAAGGTGATTCCGGTGAATCCGGCGGTCGAAGAGGTTTTGGGGATGAAGAGCTACCCTGACATCGTTTCGATACCGGAGCGGGTTGACATGGTGGATATCTTCAGGCGTTCGAGCCAGGTTCCGCCAGTGGTAGAGGACGCAATCGAGGCGGGGGCGAGATTCATCTGGATGCAGGACGGGGTCGTGAATGAGGACGCGGCAGCGAGGGCGTGCAATGCCGGAATGTCAGTGGTAATGGACAATTGCACTCTGCGGGAGCATAGTCGGATATACGGCGGTTCGAGCTAGGTTCACCCTCACCCCCATATCGGAGTACGGGGCAGGCTCTAGCCCTCTCCCATCAAGGGAGAGGGGATTAAAGGAGCTCTTCTATCGGGCTTTGATCGAGTCTTCGTAGAGTTCGAAGCGCTGCCTTACCATGTCGCAGGCGAGCTGGACGCCCTCGAGGACTTGCTCGGCGCTCATGCCCTGCCCGAAGCTGCCGGATATGGCGGTTTCAGTATAGCGCGCGGTTACTCCGGCGCGGTAGAGCCAGCGTGTGTAGCCTCTCACCCAGTCGGCGAGCACGGGAGAGACGTCGGAAGTGAACGGTATGGGAGCGCCGGAGCTATCCAATGCGGACAGTGAAAAGGACGCGCCCGCGTCGGCGGACGACTCGCCCACGCTGATGTCGAACTCGACTCCGGCGGCCTCGAAGGGAAGCCGGAGGTTTAGGTCAATGGTCTGTGCGTTCAATTCAGCTACTACTCCAGTAGGGACGCCTGCCGCTTGGTGGGGGTAATGGGCAGGTTCTTGTCGGGGTTGATCGGCCTGCGCTCTATGAAGGCGAGCCTTCTCTCCTCTGCCTCATCGGTTTCGGAGTAGCGCGGGGCGTAGAGTTCGGTCGGACTTGGCATCTCCTCCAGGTATTCGGCGGACTCGTTGAAGGTTATCTTCTGAAGCTGGAGGATGACAGGGCTGTTGTTCTTTATCAGGTTGCAGTAGCGGATTACCTCGTCTCTGAGTTGTTCGTGGGGGACGACAGAGTTGGCGAGACCCATGTCGAGGGCCTGCTGACCTGAGTACTGCTGGGTGAGCATCCATATCTCGCGGGCGCGCTTCTGGCCGATGACGTGGGCAAGGTATCCGACGCCGGCGCCGGAAGCGGGGCTGCCGACGCGCGGGCCGGTCTGTCCAAAGATGCTTCGTGTGGAGGCAACGGTGAAGTCGCAGGTGTAGGCGAGGATGTTGCCGGAGCCTATGGCGTACCCGTCCACCATCGCGATGACGGGCTTGGGGATATGCTTTACGAGGTCCATGAACGAGGACTCGCTGCTGCCGGAGTACTCGGGGCTGTTCCTGTCTTCGCCTTGGTCCCTGCCGGAGCAGAAAGCGTTGGGGCCGGAGCCTGAAATCACGACTACCCTGACGGAAGCGTCATTGCCGGCGTCCTTGAGGGCGACGGCCATCTCGTCGGTGGTACGGCCCCTGATGGCGTTGTACACCTCGGGCCTGTTGATGGTGAGCCAGGCGATACCGTCCTCTTTCTTGTAGATGATGTCTGTGAACTTCAAGCGGAAAGCCTCCGGGGTTGTCAATTGTCAGTTATCAATTTGGAATTGGGGCGATGCTGTGGATTGATGGTACTTGCTTGACTGGATTCTGTCCACCAAACTACCCCCTCTCAAGCGTGTCCGACACCGCCGGTATCTTCCGAGTCATATATCTTGATTTATAAAGCCACAGGTGGCAGCAGGTGGCTTGACTGGTGGCCAACAGGTGATTAAAACACCTGCGTTCACCTGTTACTCACCTGCGTTAGCTATGGGAGTTTTTTTCAGACTTCCCACATTTCTGGTTGTATAAGTCGGTATTTATGCATTTTTCGATTCAACGTCATCGGTGGTCGGCACTCCATCGTTAGTTTGTATGTTCGTATTATAGCGCATATGGTATGGGAATATGTAGTCCTGTGTTGAGTCAAGAGGGTATCGCCTCTCACGCATCCAAGTCTGACGCCAGCCCCTCCTCCATCTCTATTCCCAGTGCGCGCAACGCTACCGACAGCATCGCGTAGTAGCCCACCAGCGTAACAAACTCCACTACCGCCTGAGGCCCCAGCAGATGCTCGATGGCCTGAAAGGTGCGGTCAGTCAGGTCACCGTTGACCACCAGTTCCTTCGCCGCCTGCGCGAAAACCCCCTCCTTCGCCGGAAGGCCCATCGGCGCGCGTCCTGTACGAATGCTCTCGATCACCTGCGGCCTGACCCCAACCTCACGCGCAATCGGCTCGTGGTGCGCCCACTCATAGTGGCTGTTGGTGTGTCGCGCCACGCTGATTATCGCTATCTCACGCACCACCGGGTCCAGCGTCGTATGCAGTCTCAGATACTCCCCTAGCCGTCCGACCGCCTCAGCCGCCTTCGGGCTGTTCATCAGCGCCCTGAATGAATTGGGCATCGGCGTACTCGGTTCAATGCCACCCCGCGTCTCGGCGATATGGTCAAAGATACGACTGCCTTCATCGTCAAGCTGATCCCGTTCAACGTACTGAACTCTCGCCATTTGTTGTCTGTCCTTTCTGTTCTATCGGATGCCGATCAATCTTCCGCACCCGAACCAATTCGCTCCCTCGTCCCTTGGCCCAGTTTCTCCAGGTCATCCGACACCCGGACACGATAGCGCCCCCGGGGTTCCGGTCCCAGCAGGCTCGTTGGCAGCATAGCCGCTCTGAGCGAGTGGAAGGTCCGTATCTCATCGAGTGTTGGTAGCGCGCGTGTCCGCTCTCCATCCTTCATCACTGGCAGCAGAAGCGGCTCACCGCCTCTGCGCGGAGCGCGTTCGCCGGCTCCGTGTATCATATCGAGCCTCATCGTTCCATCGAAACCTATGTGTCTGCTAACCTGCTTGGGCCCCGGCAGATATACCTTGTCCTCGCTGAACTTCATGACCGGGCTACCATCGTATTCCACCAGCTTGTACACGAAGTCGGTATAAGGCGCGTCCGCGGACGCCCCGACCCTCGTTCCAACCCCGAATCCATCTATCGGCGCGCCCACAGACACCAGTTCGGCAATCGAGTATTCGTCCAGCCCGCCGCTTGCCAGTATCTGGACATAGCCCAGACTCGCATCGTCCAGCATCGCCCGGCTGCGGCGCGCGAGCGATTCCAGGTCGCCACTGTCCAGCCGTATCGCGCGAAGCCGATGACCGCACGCTTCCATCTCCTTGGCTGTCGCTATCGCGTTCGCCACGCCGCCAAGCGTGCCATACGTGTCCACCAGCAGTGTGGTCGAGTCAGGGAAGGATTCAGCATAAGCGTCGAACGCCTTTCGCTCGCTCCCGAACGACGAGATATATGAATGAGACATCGTTCCTACCGCCGGAATGCCGAACTCAGCCGCCGCCGCGACGTTGCTCGTCCCCACGAAGCCCGCTATGTAGGACGATCGCGCCTGTCTCATCCCCGCGTCCAGCCCGTGCGTCCGTCGCGCCGCGAAGTCCACGACGCTCCGGCCCTCTGCCGCGTCCACCACTCGCGCGGCCTTCGTCGCCAGCATGGACTCCAGGTTCACCCGGTTCAGGATGAACGTCTCAACCAACTGGCACTCGATTATCGGCCCGCTCACCTCCATGACCGGCTCGTTCTCGAAGAATATCTCCCCTTCACGCATCGCCCGGACATCTCCGTTGAACCTCAGCTCGCGCAGGTAATCCAGAAAGCCCGAATCGAACAGCCCCAGTCTGCGCAGCACAGATACGTCATCATCCCCAAAAGCCAGGCTCTCCAGGTAATCCAGCGCGGACCCCAGCCCGCAGAATACGTAGTAAGCCCGGTTCGGCGGAAAGTTCCGAAAGAACAGGCTGAAGGTTGCGTGTCCCCGTTGCCCACTCTGGTAGTATGACTGTGCCATCGTGAGCTGGTAGAGGTCTGTGAAAAGCGAATCTGAGGTTGGACTTAGTGGCATGGCTCTTCGCCGGATGATTAGTTGGGCAAAGTGTAGAATCGCATGGCATAATGGTCAAGCTCCGAGGACTGAACACAATCCAGACCCGCAATACCGCCGTATTACCCACAGAACGGAATGTGAGCGAGCGTAAAATGGCTTCGAGAATAGATAATCGTTACAAATCCACATTTGTGGTGGCTATCTTATTCGCGATTTCAACCATGCTTGCCGCTTGTTCGGACGTTACAGTGGTTCAAGAACAGGCTGTCCAGAGACCCGCGGCACCGGTTGTGGAGCCAACATCTGAAGCCGCGACGGTTTCACCGGATACGCCCACGTCCGTCCCAACTCCCGCTCCCATTTCGCGGGCAGTGACGCCCACCGAGGTTCCAACTTCTACCGCCGCCCCGACCTCGGTGCCGTTGCCGTCCGCGACTCCCACGCCGGAGCCTACTCCTGAGCCGACGGCCTCCCCTGTTCCCACCGCCAAGTCCGAGCCCCCGAGTCCAACCCCGGATTCTTCAGGCGTGTATATGGCAACGGCCCCGCCCATCGCGCCTACGGCGGCCTCAGCCCCGATTCCTGCCGCTACTCCGGCTCCCGTTCAGCCCACGCCGGTTCCTACCACAACCGAGGCGCCGACCGCCACGGCCATACCAACACCTACCGAAGTACCGACTGCCACAACCATTCCAACACCGACCAGGATTCCGGATACTCCCACCCCACAGCCGACTGCGACGAAAGTTCCCGATACTCCTACACCGGCCGCACAGCAGACGGCTGCCGAATATGGAACAAATGTGGGCGACCTCGCGCACTTATTCACGCTCCCCTCCATAGACGGCCAAGAGTATAACCTGGAGGATTTCCGCGGCAGGACCACCGTACTCGTTTTCTATCGAGGATTCTGGTGACTGTATTGCCAGAGACAACTCGGCGAGTTGTCCCGCTACGAAGACAGAATTAACGCGTCGGGTGCCCAGTTCTTTGCTATAAGCACAGACGATTTCAGCGGCGCAAGCTACATACCGGACAGGCCGGAGATCAAATTCCCCATCCTGTTCGACGCTTCAAAGGAAACTGTTGCACAGTACGGCATCTTGGCTGGTAATTTGCCTCACCCTTCGACTTTTGTGATAGATGCCGACGGCATAATTCGCTGGAAGCAGGTCAACGAGAACTACACCAGCCGCCCGCCCGCCGAGACCGTGCTGGCCCAGGTTGAGGCGCTGGGCTCCTGACTCCTGCGAAGCCCGCTGCTGTCAGTCCCTATTCAGTTTCGGTTACAATCGTCCGACCGACAGGCTAATTGCGGTCTTCGACCGCCTACGGCAGGATGAGAATGAATTCTAACGAAACATCGCGTGCCATCTGGATGGACACCCCCCTAGCCAACCTCGCCTCGGAGTCTGCCAGAATGGCAGGCGTCGGAGACCCGAATGACGCGGGATGGACATGGACCCTTCCCTCCCAGTACCCCGATCTGATTCCCCTGGGCGGCGGCATTCCCGACGCCCCCACGATCCCGACCGAACAATTCAGAGAGGCTCTGAACGCTGTCCTCGATGAAGAGGCCGACGACGCCATGGTCTATGGCGGATGGACGGGATTCGATGGTCTGCGCGAGGTCATGGCCGACCGGCAGAACCGCATCGAGGGCCTCGACCTGGATGCGGACAACTTTATCATCCACAACGGAAGTTCCGCCGCCATGGACAACATCGCCAAGGGGTTCATCAACCAGGGCGACGTCGTTATAGTCGAAGGGCCGAGCTTCTCCGGCATCGTCGAGACGATCCAAGCATATCTTGCCGAGGTAGTGGAGGTCCCCATTGACGGTGATGGCATTTCCCTCGAAGCCGTGGCCTCTGCCATAGCAGAGGCTGAATCGGCCGGCAAGACGGTCAAGATGATCTACACCATCCCCGACTATCACAACCCGACCGGCGTCACCATGTCGGACTCTCGACGAAGAGCCTTGCTGGACCTCTGCGCTGTCCACCGCGTACTGCTGGTCGAGGACGGCGCTTACAGCGAACTCTACTTCGACGACGCGGCGCCACGCTCGATGTACGCGCTGTCCGACGGATACGGTGTGATGAGAGTCGGCTCTTTCAGCAAGGTTGCCGCCACCGGTCTGCGAATCGGCTGGGTACAGGCCAGGCATGAAATCACAAGCGCCCTGAGTAAAGTCAGGTACGACATGGGAACCAGCCCCATACTGCTCAGAGCAATGGCGCGCTATTTGAAGACTGGACACCTGGAAACTCACGTGGCGGAGATGCGCGACCTCTACGCATTAAAGTGTCGAACTCTCTGCGACTCACTCGAAGAACACTGCGCTCAGTACGTCCGGTTCGCCCGTCCCGAAGGAGGCTTCTTCCTCTGGCTGGAGTGCATCGGCGCGTCTGCGTCCGAGGTCAGGGTAGCGGCAGCCGAAGAAGGACTCATCTTCCCCAGCGGCTCTACATTCTTCCACGATCCAGATAAGGCACGGGACAAGTATCTCCGCCTCGCCTTCAGCAGCGCCTCCGTAGAGCAGATGAGACAAGTCGGCCCAAGACTCGCCTCAGCCTTCCGAAAGGTAGTTGACTGAGACAGGACTCAGCTGACGTTACATCCTGCAGATCCAGGATCCCCCACACTCCGATTCAGACGAGAGGAAACTGCCATGACCACCGCGACGCTTAGTCCTGCCCCGATTGCCACCGCATCCCTCGAGTCCGTAGGACTCGACCCCGACAGACTTGCTACTCTCGACCGCTTGATAGAGCGGCACACATCCGAGAACCGCTATCCAGGCGCGCAGTACGCCGTCGCGCGGTATGGAAAGCTGGTCAGGGTAGCCACTTTCGGAGACGCCCGCGTTGATCCCAGCGCAGTTTCAGCCGACGACCAGACCCTCTGGCTCATGTTCTCCCAGACGAAGGTCATAGTCACCGCCGCCCTCTGGCAGCTTGTCGAGGCCGGCGAACTGCGATTTACGGACCGAATAGCCGACCACATTCCCGAGTTCGAGGCCAACGGGAAGGGCGATATTACGCTCTTCCAGGTCATCACACACCAGGGTGGATTTCCGAATGCCGAAGTGCCGGAGGAGGCATGGGAGGATCACGATTTGCTAAGGAAGGCTGTCTGCGACTTCAGCCTGGAGTGGACTCCCGGATCCAAGGTCCACTACCACGGCACGGCGGCCCACTGGGTTGCCGCCGCCCTGATAGAAGCCGTAACAGGCGCAGACTTCCGAAATCATGTCAGGGAAGAACTGCTGCGCCCCATCGGACTTGAGAATGAGATCTTCGTCGGTGTGAGCGAGGAAGCGGACAACAGGTGCGCCGATATTCACCATCTCGAAGAGAACGAGGCTTACATCGGCGGTCAAAGGATTGCTCGCTCATCCCGCAACACTCGCGCATGGAGAGCGGCGGGCGTGCCGGGCGCGGGCGGCTACGGCACGGCGCGCGGCATCGCCTCTTTCTACCAGATGCTTCTCGCCGGAGGTGTGCTGAACGGAAACAGGGTACTCAGCCCCAGGGCGATACAGTACGCCACCCGCAACCACACAGGCGACCGTGTTGACGAGAATATGGGTATGCCCATGCACCGAGGCATAGGCCCCCACGTCAGGGGGTTCACTCCCACCATCCGTGGGCTCGGGACCATCGCCTCGCCCACCACCTTCGGACACGGTGGCGCGGGTACATCATACTCATGGGGCGACCCGGAATCGGGCATGTCCTTCACCTACCTGTCCAACTGTATGTCCCCGGAACCTTGGCACAGTATCAGGCTCGACAAGGTTTCCAACATCGTTCACGCAAGCATAGTAGAGGGATAATATTCCAACACTGTTGAAATAATGGGTTATCTACACCCGCTCCCGTTCCCGCTCGATCAGCGTCCGACGCAGTATCTTCCCCGATGGATTCTTGGGAATCGCGTCCATGAACTCCACTTCGCGCACGTGCTTGAACGTCGCCACCTTCCCCGCGACGAAGCTCATCACGTCGTCCGCGCTAAGGTCGGCGCCCGGATTCGCCACCACGAATGCTTTCGGAATTTCGCCCGATTCCAAGTCCTCTTTACCTATCACCGCCGCGTCCGATATCCCCGGGTGCTCCAGCAGCACTCCCTCAAGTTCGGCGGGAGGCACCTGGAAACCCTTGTACTTGATCAGTTCCTTCTTGCGGTCCAGAACCCATACGTAGCCGTCTTCGTCCATCCGAACTATGTCCCCGGTGTGCAGCCAGCCGTCCTCAGTCAGAGTCTCCGCCGTCGCCGCTTCGTTGTTGTAGTAGCCTTTCATCACCTGAGGTCCTCGAACGACGAGTTCCCCTATCTCATTCGGCGTCAGTTCATTCTCGCCCGTCTCCACGTCAACTACTTTTGCTTCGGTGTCCGGCATCGCCGGACCGATTGAGCCGGGCTTGATGAGATGTGGTTCCATGAAGTCGGCGTGAGTTACGGGGGAGGCTTCAGTCATTCCGTAGCCTTGAATTATCGGCGTCGCCAGAGCGTCCTGAATCCGCAACTGCATATCCTCCGAAAGCGGCGCCGCGCCGAAGAATCCCACTCTGAGCGCGGAAAGGTCGGTGTCTCGCACAGCCGGATACTGAGTGAGTCCCAGTCCCACAGGAGGCACCGTGAACAGCACCGTCACTCCATGTCCCGACATGAGACCCAGGAATTCGTCCATGTCGAAGCGCCCCATCATTACCTGCGTCGCGCCCGTGCCTATCGCGCCGTTCATCAGCACATTCATCCCGTAGATGTGAAACAACGGCAGGTGCGTCAGGATGATGTCGTTCTCAGTCAGCGAGGCATCCTCATCTTTCCGGCTTACGAACTGCCGCACGTTGGATGCGAGGTTGTAGTGGGTAAGCATCACCCCCTTGGAAAGTCCGGTCGTGCCTGACGAGTAAGGGAGCGCGGCCAGGTCGTTCATCGGGTCAATCGTTACATTGGGCGGCGCGTCCGGCGCGCTTTCCAGCAGTCCCCAGAACGAAGATGAATTCGACGAATCGCTACTGATGACGATTTCCCGCTTCAAGCCTCTCACGTCGTCCCTTGCCAGGTCCGCCACTGGCTTCAGCGCCTCGTGAACGATCAGAGTCTCCGCGCCGCTGTCATTTAGCTGGTGTGCTATCTCTCTTTCGCGATAGCCGGAGTTGACCGTGCTTACCACCGCTCCTGCCTTCAGTATGCCAAAGAACGAAATGACGAACTCCACGCAATTCGGCGCGAGGATCGCTACCCGGTCTCCTTTGACTACTCCCATGCCAGCGAGAGCGGCAGCCAGCCGGTCCGAATGCGCGCCGACCTGCCGGTAAGTGAACCTGCGGTCGCCGTCAATTACCGCCGTCTTGTTTCCGAAGCGCTGGGAAGCCCGCGTCAGCAGACCATGGAGGGGGTATGACTCATATGGGGCCAGCGACCCTCTGAGTTCTTGAGATGTTGCGAGCGTCATCGCTGTACCTCTCTGTCCTGAATGAGCTTGGCAAGGGAGGCCATCCTCCCTACGGTTTAGCTAAGAAACATTCTAACCGATGCGTGCGGGAATCTCACCTCGATGACCGCCTGCTTGAGCCTCTCCATGGAGCGGGTGTACGGAACATAGTCCGGATCATCCTCCGCCAGACCGTGAGGACACTCCCTCCCGACTTCCACCTCCGGACACATATGGTTGCCGCCCGCCGTCTCGTCCCAGAACCCAACGAGCTTCATCGGAAAGTACAGCGTCTCCGCCACCATGCGAAGGTCGCCCATTATCTCGGTGGGACGGAATGAGGAGTCCGAGTCCAGCCTGACGGTTACACTATCCATGCTGCCCCGCGAAATGATCCCAGCCGCCTGAGCCTACAACTATCTCGCTCCCGTCCGAGTCCACTATCTTCACCGCTCCGTCCCCCTCCTCGATCCTGCCGATAATGCTGATCCCCTCTCCCAGACGCTCCGCAGCCGATTCCATTACATCAGCGTTCGCCGTGAACAATATCTCATAGTCCTCGCCGCCGCCCAGCGCAAGTTCGAGCCACCTGCCAGGGAAGGCCCCTTTCAGATGGTCGTCCGCCGGAAGCCTCTCTACCTCAACAACCGCCGACACTCCGCTCGCCACGCACAGCTTGCCGAGGTCCGCAGTCAGCCCGTCGCTCACATCCATGGCGCAGCGGACTCCGAGCTCTCTCAGCATCCGGCCCTCCGCCACTCGCGGCAGGGGGCGATTGTGCGCCTCTACCAGATGCGCCCTCGATTCATCCGAGACGCCCCGACCGGCATCCGCGTCCAGCAGAAGGGCCAGACCACCAGCCGAACTTCCCAGGTGTCCAGTGACCCCTATCAGGTCCCCGACCCGCGCCGATCCCCGAGACAGCGCATGAGAACCCGTGTCGCATACCCCCTCCAGCGCGACCGTTATGAAGAAGGTGTCCGAGCGCACCACATCCCCGCCAATGATAGCGCCGCCGGCATACTCACACGCCTCCATCATCCCGTCGTACATCTGCACAAGGCCGCCCACCGGAATGTCCCCGCGCAGGCCGAGCGTCACCAGGGCGAGAGTGGGAGAGCAGCCCATCGAAGCCACGTCGCTCAGATTCGACGCCATCGCCTTCCAGCCCAGTTCGTCCCACGGAGTCGTATCCGTCTTGAAGTGGACGCCTTCCACCATCGTGTCAGTAGTGGAAACGATGCGCGCGGATGTCTGCCGCCAGGCCGCCGCGTCATCTCCAATCTCCAACTCCACTTCCACCCCAAGCGCGCGCAGTTTCTCGATCTGAACGCGGTTCCGTTCCCGTATCCGCGACTCCAGCAGAGCGATCAGCTCGAATTCGCCTATGTCTCTGACCAGCATGGCCGCACTATAAGGCCGAGTCCGCACTCGGCTAGCCTGTCACGACCGCCTTTATCTCGGCGCGCTCTGAGGGGGAGAGTTCCCAGTCCGCCGCGGCGACGTTTTCCTGGATCTCTTCGGGTTTGCGGGTGCCGACGAGGGCGACGGAGACGGTCGGCTCGGACGCGACCCACGCCAGGGCGAGTTGGGCGACGGAGAAGCCCTTGTCGGCGGCCATCTCTTTCAGGGTGTCCACCTTCTTGAGGTTATCCAGGAAGTTCTGGCCCTTGAAGATGGGCTGGCCGAAGGCCATGAGACTACGCCGCCAGTCGTCTTCCTCGAAGGTCGTCTCCGGCGTCATGGTTCCGGTCAGGAGGCCATGCGCGAGCGAGCCGTAGGCCATGATGCCCATGCCGTTGTCGGCGCAGAAGGGAATAATCTCAGGCTCCGGTCTCTGGTCGAAGAGATGATAACCGACCTGATTGGTGACTACCGGGAACACGTCAAGGCAGTCGGACATCTGCTGGGGGCTGAAGTTGCTCACGCCACCGTAGCGTATCTTGCCCTGCTTCTGGAAGTCGGCGAAGGCATCCATAGGGACGGACATCGGGCGGGACTCGTCGGGCCAGTGGATGAGGAAGAGATCGAGATAGTCGGTCTGGAGGCGGGTCAGGCTCTCGTTCAGCGATTTTTCTAAAGACTCGCGCGAACTGTCGCGGCGGCGACCGCCTCCCTCCTCATCCCAGGGGATGCCTGCCTTGCTGACGATAACGACGTCCTCCCTCTTGCCCTCCAGCGCGCGGCCCAGAAGCTTTTCACCCTCACCCCACCCGTACACGGCGGCGGTGTCGAAGAGTGTTACGCCCAGGTCAATCGAGGCGTGGACGGCGCGGACGACTTCATCGTCGTCGAATGAGCCGTAGTGCCCGCGTCCCATCGGCCAGCCGCCGAATCCGACGACAGAAGTTTCCAGGTCGGAGTTTCCGAACTTCTTGTAGCGCATAAGTGTCTCTCCAGATTCAATATGGGGGAGTTTTCTTCGCCCTCACCCCAGCCCTCTCCCTCAGGGAGAGGGGGTCTGTTGGTTGGTAATCATATCCGACTGCAGATTTGCCTATCCTTGTTAGCCCATTTAGGGAGGGCGGATTTTCGCGTCAGGCTAAGCTGGCTGCTGGTGTATCTGGACCTTCACCGAGCCGCTGTTCTTGTCGTATGCGGTCTCGAAGGCCGTCTGAATATCGTCTAGGCCGTACCTGTGGGTGACCATCGACTCGATGTCCGCCTTGCCGGAGGCCATCATGTCTATCGCCACCTCGTAGTCGTGTCGCCCGTCCAGCACGTTGTAGCAGGACGAGAAGACGAACTGCTGCTCCTTGAGCATGGGCGTGAGGAAATCGAACTCGAAGGGGCGTCTGAAGCCGCCGATGATTACTATCCTGCCCTGAATTCGCGTGACCTCGACGGACTGGTGCATCGTTGCGGACTGGTGGCCGCCGACGGTCTCGATAGTCATGTCGGAGCCGCGCCCATCGGTGGCCTCGGCGATGGCATCCCACAGATCGGGGCCGGTGTCTGAGTACACCTCATCCGCGCCGACCAGCATGGCCATCGTAGCCTGCTGCTCGTATCTGGCTGAAGCTATCACCTTGCCTGCCCCAAGTGCCTTGGCCGCGGCTATCGCAGTCAGGCCGATGTTCCCGGAACCCAGCACAGTCACGACCTCACCGCCTTTCAGATTGCCCAGCCTTATTCCATGAACCGATACTGCGAGCGGCTCTACCAGGGCGGCCACTTCCCAAGACATGGAGTCAGGAACCGGGTAGCAGCCTATCGCCTTGCGCTTCATGTACTCGGCGAAGCCGCCGCCCTCGGACGGAGCCATGTTCCGGCAGGCCCGGAACTGTCCCTGCCGACAGTACCAGCAGAGAGTACAGGCGCGACCGTGACCGATAATCTCGACGGCAACTCGCTTGCCCAGCACGGAAGGGTCAACGCCGTGGCCGATTTCGACTATCTCGCCCGCGACCTCGTGTCCGGCAGGAAGCTGGTCAGGCTCGGTCTTGTCCACGTTCATCTGGAGGTCCGATCCACAGATTCCGACAGAGCGGACGCGCAGTATCATATCGCCGGGTCCGGCCTCCGGCTTCGGGATTTCCCTGACTTCCATTTTTCCTTCGCCATCGAAAAAAGCGGCCTTCATCGTCGCCATTAGTCACGTCCCTCCCTATGACTATACGCTCGAAATGATGTGGGGAATCGAAACCCGATCACCCTCACCTTATCCCTCTCCCATCAAGGGCTGATAGGGGTAGGCATTGAACTTGGATTAGCGGAGTCACCCCCATCCTAACCTTCCCCCGTCAAGGGGGAAGGGACTTTTGCCTGCCCTTGTGAGCCCATCAGGGGAGAGGGTATCTTTTGATTGACATTCTTAGCTGACTCCACATTTATGTACCCCTGTGATCCCTTCGAAGGAGAGAGGATTTTCGCAACTGTACCGTGGTTCTACGACTGAGATTCGAGATAGGCCCTCGCTCCGCTCAGGACTATCTCGGGCAAGCCTATCGCGCTGGATATATCGTAGGACATCTTGCGTCCTGCAGCGTGAATCCGTCCGGCGACGCTGGCCTCGGCGGCCTTGACGTCGGGATGGTCAGGCTGGCCCGGGAGTCCCATAGACTGGGCCAGATCGTTGGAACCCCAAGCGAAGGCGTCAATGCCCTCGACTTCCAGAATCGAATCAAGGTTCTCGAAAGCAGTCGCGGTCTCAAGCTGGGCCATGACAAGCATTTCCTTGTTGGCAGCCTCCATGTATTCAGTGCGCTTGAGTCCGGGCTGACCTATAAGCCCGCCGTCGTTGTAGAAGGTGCCGCGACCGCCGCCCCAGCTGCGCTGTCCTTCGGGCACGAAGCGGCAGGCATCTACAAGTTGCTTGGCCTGTTCGGCGGTGTCAACGTGCGGGCCGAGCACTCCGATTACGCCCCTGTCGAGGAACTGGTTGATGGTTGAAGACATAAGGTTCGGCACGCGAGCGGTGACCGTGAGACCGTAGCCGTCGGCCACACGCACCATCGCGTCAATGGACTCCGGCGAGAAAAGACCATGCTCCCCGTCCAGGTTGACGTAATCGAATCCGCCGAGCATACCGACAAGCTCGACGGCCTCCGCGCTGGGATAGACAAGCCCCAGGCCGAGACCTACTTTGCCCTCCCTATTCTTCGCAAAGATGTTGTTCTTTCGCAGCGTTACCATGTGTTTCACCTCTAAGTGTTCAGTTATCGGATATTAGTTTTCAGTAGTTCTATTCAGGAGCTCAGCGGCGGCATGACGTTATGAAGCCAGGGAACAAGGTCGGACATTACATCCTGGCTTATCTCGTGAGCCATGTTGTATTCGCGGTACTGGGGGGAGTAACCCTGCGTGGTGAGGAAGTCTCTCGACTCTCTAGCGGCTTCCACGCCGGTCACAGCGTCCTGAGTGCCGTGCGCCACGAAGATCGGCTGATTACGATGTTCCGGCAGATTGTCGGCGAGAATCTCGGGCGAGGTCACCCTGCCGCTCAAAATGACGAGACCTGCGAACATTTCCGGCCTGCGAAGCCCGAAGCGGTAGGTCATCGTGCCACCCTGTGAGAATCCGCCCATTACCATTCCGCCTTCGGTTATTCCGTGGCGTTCCATCGTCTCGTCGAAGAAACCGGCGAGGAGCTCTTCGGCGCGAGTCGCCGCTTCCTCGCCGCCTGGCTGTCCTCCGGACGGAGTCCAAGCGTATCCTGTCATTCCGTACTCGAATTGCATCCTAATAGGGGCGTTCGGGAACAGGTATAGATATCCGCTCTGATCAATGCCTGGAGCCAATCCAACCAGGTCGCGCATACTCGCTCCGAATCCGTGGAGCAGGACGACCGCAGGATACTCCTGATTTTCGTCGTAGCCGTCCGGTTCCACCAGAATGTAAGACAGCGAATTACCTTCTATCTCGCGTGCCTGCAAGTTGCATCCCCCTCAAAACGTCGGGCATAGGTTAATGCCCAACTCCCTCTTTGGCAAGAAGGCTGGAAGGCTGAGCCTTCACCCTTATTTCGATCAACCTAGTACCATTTCAATGTGTTTCTGATGTATAGCAACCGGCCCGGCCCCTCACCCCTGGGTTCCCGCCTTCGCGGGAACGACGAGTAGGTATGCGGGAATGACGAGTGGTAGTCGGAGTATGTCATATTCACATGGTTTTGGTACTAGAACTTATAGCTGACTCCTGAGAGCAATTCAGCACACTGGCCTCTTGGTTACTTCTTCGCTCACTGTCCTCGATAGCAACTGACCGTCGCTCGGCGAGCCAGTCAGCGTGCGTCCGTCAATCATCACCTTGCCCCTGAGCAGCACCGTCTCCGGCCAACCGTGAACGTGCCAACCCTCCCATATTGAATAGTCCTCCAGGTGTAGGTCATCCAGGGTAAGCGTTCGGTCGAAGTCCGGGTCCATAATGCAGATATCTGCGTCCGAGCCGGGCGCGATAGCGCCCTTCTTGGGATACATACCGAATATCTTCGCCGCGTTGGCGGAGGTGATGTCCACGAACCGCTCCAGGCTCATGCCCAGTTCGACCACGCCAACCGAGTATGCGATACCCATCCTGGTCTCGATGCCATTGTGACCGCCTGTAACATCCGCCACCGTCTTGAAGCGGATCTTCTCCTCCCAGGTTGTTGACACAAGGTCAGTAGCGATCGTGGATAGACGGCCATCCAAGAGCCCACTCCAAAGTGTTGCCCTATCTTCCTCCGACTTGAGCGAGGGATAGGTGTGGTACTTCATGCCGTCTTCCTGATGGTAGTTTTCGGCGCTGAAGCATGCGTAGTTGTGCAGCGTCTCTCCATAGACGGGCTTGCCGTGCATTCTGGCCTGTCCGACAGCCTCGACCCCCTCCTGTGCGCTGACGTGGACGAAGTAGATGGGGCAGTCGGTTTTGGAGGCGAGCCGGAGCACGCGTCTGAAGGAGACGTCCTCGGATAGGTTGGAGTGGATGTGATGCATGTTCCACCAGTCCCACCTACCGTCCTCCCGGGCGTTATCGTAGTTGTAGTGGACCATGTCGTCGTCTTCGGAGTGGACGAGCAGTATGCCTCCGGCCTCTGCCACGTTCTCCATGATCACATTGAGCCTTCCGAAGTCGGTCTTGTTGTTCTGCATCTGCGGACTGGGCGGGCGAATGGATGTGGTGAAGACCTTAAAGCTCGGAAACCCGGCCTCGACCAAATCGCCGACCTGTCCAATCGACTCGCGGTCGGCACCGTTGGTGAAGATTGGGTGGTAAGAATAGTCCGTGTAGGCGTTACCTCCCCAACGCTCGGCGGCCTCCCCCAAAGCATGGTAGAGATCGAATCCCGGGATCTGGGTAGCGAAGTCCAGAACGGTCGTCGTCCCACCCCAGACCGCGGCCTTCGATACCGGCTCGGCCCCTGACCGCTCCGGCTGGCGAGGTCCGCCGATGTGGGCGTGCGGTTCGACGCCGCCCGGCACGACTATCTTCCCGGTAGCGTCAATTACCCGCGCGTCGCCGTGATCCATCATCCCGGGCGCGGCCACCGCCGAAATGCTTTCGCCCGTTATGAATACATCAAGCTTGTCTGCCCCGTTGGGCGTTACCACCAGTCCTCCGGTTATGACGATGTCTGCCATGTCTCGCCTCCTATGTCAGCGCGGCGACTACGGCGTCGCCCACGTCCTCGGTCCTCGATGTACCTCCTAGATCGGGAGTCAGTGTCTCTCCCAGCGCGACGACTCTCAGGGATGCCTTCTCCACCGACTCGGCGGCGGCCTCTTCTCCCAAGTGTCGAAGCATCATAGCTCCCGACAGTATCGTCGCCAACGGATTGGCTATTCCCTGCCCCGTGATGTCCGGCGCGGAGCCATGCACCGGCTCGAACATGGACGGGTACCTGCGCTCCGGGTCTATATTGCCGCTGGGAGCGAGACCCATGCTGCCGGTGATGATCGCGCCGATATCGGTCAGGATGTCACCGAACAGGTTGCTGCCGACCACCACGTCGAATGATTCCGGCCTGCGAATGAAGTCCATGCAGGCGGCGTCAATCAGCAGGGAGCCGGTCTCGATGTCAGGGTAGTCCTCCGCCACACGGTCGAAAGCCCTGTCCCAAACCAGCATCCCGTATCCGAGCGCGTTGGACTTGGTGATGGAGGTGACGTGGCGGGCTTTATTCCTGCGTCGCGCCAACTCGAAGGCGTGCCGGATTATTCGCTCGCAGCCCTTCCGGGTGAACACCGCAGACTGTATGCCGAGCTCTTCCGGGAAGTCGGGATAGACGAAACCGCCCACGTCGGCGTACTCGCCCTCGGTGTTCTCGCGGACAACCACCATGTCTATCTCGCCCGGCCCGTAGCCCTCCAGGGGCGACGTGATTCCCTCGTACAGGACGCTCGGACGCTCGCACACGTACTGGTCGAACGACCTGCGTATGGGCAGCAGAAGTCCGCCCAGCGTGATGTGATCCTGGATGTCGGGATGGCCGACCGCGCCGAGGAATATACCGTCGGACTCGCTCAACGTATCAAGTCCGTCCGAGGGCATGACCGTCCCGTTCTCCATGTAGTAGTCGCTGCCCCAGGGATGTTCCACCCAGTTCCAGTCAATGCCGTACTCGCCTCCGACGGCATTCAGCACCTTGATCCCCTCTTCTACGACCTCTATCCCTATCCCGTCTCCCCTGATAACGGAAATGTTGTACTCCGACATTAGTTCACTCCAGTTCATATAGCGTATTGCCGCGCCGCTATTGTAAGACCAAGAAGGCGAGATTGCATCCCGCATACCTGTGCTACAATTCCTGCCACAGTTGTCAGAGTCAGAATTTACAGGAAGTTAGGGTGGAAAGGATATTGATCACATTCATAGAAACTCAGCGCGCCGTCTTAGCGGAAGGTGTCCGCCTTCTGGAGACGTACTTCACCAACCAATCAGTTCTTCTCGACGATCTGAGAGCCTTGAGCGGATCATTGACTTACTCATCTGAGACGGGACCTGACGAAAGCGTGAAAGATAGACCAGAAGCCGCCCTGAAAATCGCGGCTTCCCTTCGGGCGGCGCTGGAGACGCTGGACGAGGAAACCGCCCAGGGCGTCCTGCGCATTCTCGCCCGGGCAGAACAAGCCGTAGCCGCCGACATTCGCGCTCGAATCGCTCCCAAGCTGAATGGAATCTACGTCATAGTTGACCCGGAGGCCACGCGAGGGCGTCCGGTGAGCGAAGTGGCGCGACAGTCCCTGGAGGGCGGAGCGACGGTCGTCCAGCTTAGGGACAAGCTCAACGACAAGGGCGACATCCTGAAGTCGGCGCGCGAATTGAAGGCGATGTGCGACGAGTATGACGCGCTTTTCGTGATGAACGACCACGCCGACCTGGCCCGCGCCTCCGACGCCCACGTCCTGCACCTGGGCCAGAGCGACCTTCCGGTCACAGACGCCCGCGACATACTCGCGCCGCACCAGCTAATCGGCAACTCCAACAACGGGCTTCCCGAGGCGCTGGTATCAGCCCAACAGCCTGTGGACTACCTGGCGGTCGGGGCTATCTACGCTACCACCACGATGGGCAAGTCGGGTCGCTCAGCCCTGGGCCCGGAGGAGATAGCCCGCGTCAAGGACGCCGTGGTCCAGCCGATAGTCGCAATCGGGGGCATCAACAAGAGCAATATCGCGGACGTAGTGAAGGCAGGCGCCGATTCCGTCTGTGTCGTGAGCGCGATCACATTCGCGGACGACCCGGCGGCGGCAACGCAGGATCTCGTCCAACTGTACGAAGACGCATCAAGCTAGCGGACGGAATTCTCTCATGCCAACCGAACACGCCCCCACTGAAAAACTCATCGGAGCGATACAGTCCGCGGGAGCCACCGCGTCCGAGTTGATGGCAGGGACTCACGCCGCGAGAGAGCAGGCCATCACCACCTCGCGGCAGATAATCAGGTTCTCCGCCAACTCCATCAGGGCCACACATCGCGCTGAATATGACGAGGCCCGCCGCCTCATCGCCTCAGCCGCCGATCTTCGCGCCAGGCTGGAAGCCCAGAGGGGCGCACACCCGGCCGTGTACTACGGCGGATACGTTGAGGACGCTCTAAAGGAGTTCGTCGAGGCGCACGCAACTCTCGCTATCGCGGAGGGATCACGTCTTCCCACGATGGACGAACTCGACGTCGGCGCGGCGGTTTATATGAACGGACTCGCCGAAACGATCGGGGAGCTCCGACGCATCGTCCTCGACCTACTACGTAACGACGACTTTGCAAGGTGCGAGAACCTGCTCGGAATCATGGACGAAATCTACGCCGCCCTTGTAACCCTCGATTATCCTGATGGCGTGACCCGCGGCCTCCGTCGCACCACCGACGTCATGCGTGGAGTCCTGGAGCGCACCCGGGGCGACGTTACCGTAGCTCTGCGCCAGCGTCGGCTGGAAGCGCAACTGGTCGAACTCAACCGGAACCTTTCATCAGATCCGGAATAGACTCATACGAAACAATCCCACCGTGTATAATCTTGACCTGTCTGTCTTGAGGAATTAGCCGCTGCATTCTCAATACATTGGAGCCAAGAATAGGACAAACGCTCTCATTATTGAGTAGCACGAATACGGGTGAATGCGATGCAGGATGAAGTAAGGCAGAAACTAGAGAACCGTTTCGTCAGGGTTGCGGAGCAACTGAACCGGCAGATGCACAGCGGCCAGCTGGACGAATGGGAAGGGATGGATATGACCATCCCCCAGATACGGACGCTGGTACTGCTGGAGCGCGTGGACTCTGCGCGTATGACCGATATCGCTATCTACATCGGAAGGGCTCTATCAGCCACTACCACCGTCGTGGACCGCCTGGTCGAAAGGGGACTTGTGGACAGGGTTTCGGATCCGAACGACCGGAGGCTCGTGATGTGTGAGTTGACAGACACAGGACGCCAAGTCCTGGAACGATTCTGGCTCATTGGAAGGGACCGGCTGCAGATGGTCGCGGACCTGTTGGATGACGAACAATTAGGGAAAGCCGTGGAGGGGTTGGAGTTGGTTAGCTGGGCGGGAGGAGAGATTCTGAGAGCGCTGGCGGCTATTCAGTTCTCCGAGTGAGCAAGTCGGGTGTCTATGCCACCCTCCCCGCATCGGTCAGGGACGTAAGCATCGATCCTCTACGTTAGCTTGTACCATCTCATTCTGATTAGGACATGAACCTCAGAGGACGGAAGAATTCCCTGATTTCCTGGGCCAATCGTTCGGGTTCTTCAAGCGCCGCGAAGTGTCCGCCATGCGGCATACTCGTCCACCGCTGCAGATTATAGGAGCGTTCCGCCCACTCCCTCGGCGGCCTGCTGATTTCTTCAGGGAACGCGGCTACTCCGGTCGGCGCTTCTATTTTCTCATCCCTTTCCATCGTCCATTCGTATCTCTGGTTTTCCTTGTACATACGGGTGGAGGAGCCGATGGTCTCCGTAGCCCAATAGATAGTTACCGTGGTCAGCAGTTCGTCCTTTGTGAATCGGTTCTCCACGTCTCCGCCGCAGTCGCTCCAGGTGCGATACTTCTCAACGATCCACGCGGCGAGGCCGGCGGGCGAGTCATTGAGTCCGTAGCCCAAGGTTTGGGGCTTGGTGCCCTGGATGTGAGCGTAGCCGCCTTCGGAGCGCTGCCATTCCTCACGCTCGCTCATGTGAGTCTTTTCGGCGTCGGTAAGCTCTCTGGACCCAGGACCGAGGTATGGTGTGGGCCTGGTGACGGAGGTCAGGTGGATTCCTATCAGGCTATCGGCGTGGCGATAACCGAGCCGAGCGGTGACGCCCGCGCCTATATCGCCGCCGTGAGACGCGAATCGCGGGTAGCCGAGTCCGGCCATGAGTTCAACCCACAGGGCGGCGGTCTTTCCGACCTCCACACCTGTTTCCTGTGGATGATCCGAGAATCCGAAGCCGGGCAGCGACGGGGCGACTACGTCGAACGAGTCCGCCGGGTCGCCGCCGCGAGACGCGGGATCGCACAGCAGAGGGATTATCTTGTGCATCTCGAATACCGATCCGGGCCAGCCGTGAGTGATCACCAGAGGCATGGGATCCGGTCCCTTCCCGCGTTCATGTATGAAGTGTATGCCCAGTCCATCAACATCCGCCTTGAAATGCCGGAAGGAGTTTATGAGCCTTTCCTGGGCGCGCCAGTCAAAGTCGATTCGCCAATATTCGACCAGCTCTTTCAGATAGCCAAGATTGGTGCCGTAGTCCCAGCCCAGTCCCGGAATCTCGTCGGGCCATCTCGTCGCTTCAAGGCGACGCTTCAAGTCGTCCAGAACCTCGTCGCTTACGCTTATCTCGAACGGTTCTATGTTCATTGCTCAATTCCTTTTAGAACATCCTGAACGGCATATCCTTTTCGGCGTCGTCGGTCACGATTTCCAGCAGGGCTGTACGCCCCGACTCGACTATTCCGGCGCAGCGCTTCACGGCGTCGGTAACATCGTCGGGCTGAGTGACGCGCTCGCTGTACGCGCCAAACGCTTCCGCCATCTTGACGAAGTCGCCGCCGGTGGTCTTCGTGCCGTACAACTCGTGGGCGGTGGCGAAATGCTCCGGCCTGTATATACCCATCGAGTGGTTGTTCAGCACTATTGTCAGTATTGGGATTTCCTCACGCACGGCGGTTTCAAGGTCGGTTCCTACCATACCTAAACCGTAATCCCCGATTACATTGACACAGAGCTTGTCCGGCGCAGCGAGCTTGCTTCCCATTGCCGCGCCCAGACTGTAACCCAACTGGGTTGACTTTCCCCATGCGATGAAACCACGCGGGGTGACCGTCTTGTAGAACGGGATCATCTGGTCGCGCGGGCTTCCGGAGTCGTGATTCATTATCACGTTCTTGTGGTCAATTGCCTTGGAAAGATCGTTGAGCGCGCGGTAGGGATTGATAGGCACCGCGTCGGAGTGCATCTTGGGCAGCCACTCCTTCATCCACTCTTCGCGGACGGCCTTTATCTCGCCCGATACGTCGCCACGATCCACACGTTCGCCTCCGGCGCTGGCAAGAATCTCCTTGACCTCGGAGATTAGCTGGCGCATCACCAGCTTGGCGTCGCCTACGACCGCGACATCGGGCGAGTAGTCCTTGTTCACGTCGTTTTCGTCGTTGGTGATATGCACCAGCACCTTGTTGTCGAAGGCGTCGGCTCCGTAGTGGATGCGCGTGAAGCTGCATCCGATACCGAACACCACGTCCGCCTTTTCCAGGAAGTGAACGATCATACCCGTGGTCGTGCTGGAGCGGGTTCCAAGCGACAGCGGATGATCTTCGCGGAAGGCGCTCTTGCCCGCCATCGAGGTCATCACCGGAGTCTGAGTGAGTTCAGCCAGTTCTTGCAGTTCGTCCCAGGCTTCGGCGTAAAGTACGCCCTGTCCCGCGTGAATAACCGGATTCTTGGCTCCGAGAAGGACTTTTGCGGCGTCGCGCACATCTTGGGGGTCGCCCGACGAACGACGCTGACGCACCGGCAGGTAGTCGGCGTCGCCGCTGGGCAGTTCGCCGCGCAGGATGTCGCTTGGCAATTCCAGAAGTACGGGGCTTGGACGTCCAAGACGCAGTTGACTGAAGGCCCTCCGAAGGGCGTTTGAAATCTCTTCCGGCAGGTCCACTCTTCCCGACCACTTGACGACTGACTCATAAGTGCGGTTGGGACTGAACGTGGGGTGGACACTGGCGCGGTTTCGGGGCGCGGACGCGGGCAGCAGAAGGATCGGCACGGAATCTGCATAAGCCTGCGCCACGCCCGCGAAAGCGTTCTCCGCTCCTGGCCCGGCCTGCATAGCGAACACCCCTGTTCTTTTGCCGTTGGTGACTCGCGTGTAAGCGTCCGCCAGATTTACGCCTACGCGCTCCTGCCGGAAAATGAGCGGCCTTATGCCAGCCTTCGCCGCCGCCTCTTCGAGCGAGTTGAAGGGGATGACCCCCATGAAATCAACTCCCTCTTGTTTCAGAATTCTCGCAACCAGGTCCGCGCCTGTCATATCGTTTTCCTCTCAGATATAGAAATATCGGGGTTTACAATCCATCGGGAATAGTATCATGTTTCGCCCCGCTTGCATCATTCCCCTGCCCGTGCTAAGTTGCGCTTGCGCGAATATCGTGCTTACGGGAGAAAGACGATGTCCTCCGACGCTCAATTTACCCTGATCACCGCCGACCGCCTGATTGACTCCAGGGGCGGCCCGCCAATCGAACGAGGGGCAGTACTAGTAGAGGGCGACAAGATCGTCGCGGTGGGTCGAGCGAAAGACGTTCGCGCGCCAGAAGGGGCGTCGGTGGACGTGGGCGACTACCCCGGATGCACGGTGATGCCCGGGATGGTGGACTGCCATACGCATCACAACGGCTTCGGCGACGGGCGGATGGGGGACGACCTAGCGCTACTTTCCGACGAGATTCTCACCGTTCAGGCGGCCAGGAACGCGCGAGCCAGCCTCTACTCGGGCGTGACCACCATCCGCGAAAACGGCCCCAAGAACGTGACTATGTTCAGGCTGCGCGACTCCATCAACGCGGGTCTGACTATTGGCCCCCGGATGACGCTGTGCGGTCGGCCGGTGTCCATAATCGGCGGGCACATGGGCTACTTCGGGGGCGAGGTCACCGGCCCGAACCAGACTCGCGCGCTCACGAGGCAGCTTATCAAAGAGGGCGCGGACTATATCAAGATAACGGCGACGGGCGGCAGCACTCGCACTTCTTACCGAAATCTTCCTTCGTTCAACGTGGACGAACTGAAGGCAGTGACGAGCGAGGCGCGCAAGTTCGGGAAGCTGACCGCCACTCACTCGATGTCGAACGTCGGGATAGCCAACTCTCTGGAGGCGGGGGTTGACATGATAATCCACTGCCAGTACCGCGAACCGGACGGAACGGCCAATTTCCGGGAGGACATAGCCGAGCGCATTGGCGAGCAGAGCGCATACGTAAACCCGACACTCCACGTAGGGAGGTCGTCCGCCTGGATACTCGCGCACAAGCGGGACGACGAAGGACTGACGCCGGAGGAAGAGGCGCAACTGGACGATACGCGCGCCAATATGGACATCGGCCTTGACCACTCGCGGCGCATGATAGAGATGGGGCTGAAGGTCATCACAGGCTCGGACTCGTCCTGGGGCAACTACAAGCTCGGAAATACGGTGTACGAGACGGAGCTGCTCGTCCACGCGGGATACACACCAATGCAGGGAGTCTTATCAGTTACTAGCTGGGCCGCCGCCGCCCTGAACATGGACGACAGGGTTGGAACGCTCGAACCCGGCAAGGAGGCGGATGTCCTGGTCGTGAAAGGCAACCCTGCCCAGGACATCAACGACCTGTGGAATGTCGCCGATGTTTACTTTGCCGGACAGAAACTGGAACGCGGCTCCGATGATTCCAGGGCTGTCGTTAGACAAGCTCCCGCCCCTCTTTAGATTCTGTTGACACTTGAATATTGAACGTTCCAATCAGGTTATATCGCGGGTATCCAGGCCACAATCCATACATATGGATTCCCGCTTTCGCGGGAATGACGGTAGTTGTCAAGACAGCCTGGTCCAATGAAACACAATACTCCGGAGACCGGATATGCCAGCATCCAATAGCTCCTTTACTATACTCAGGGCCGCCCGGCTGATAGACGGCAACGGAGGCCCTGCGGCTGAACAGGCCGCGATTCTGCTCGAAGGCGACTCGATACGCCGGATAGGGACTTCCGAGACGGTCCAGGCGCCGGAGGGGGCGCCGGTCCAGGAGTTCGACTACGGCGACGCGACGATACTTCCGGGTCTCGTGGACTCCCACGTTCACCTGATCGGGATTGGCGCCGGTCGCGCGGGGGACGAGCTCGTTACTCTGCCAGACGAAGTGCTCACGGTCCAGGCGGCTCAGAACGTGAGGCGCCACCTGTACTCCGGCGTCACCACAGTCCGCGACTGCGGAGCCAAGAACCGCACCACCTTCGCGCTGCGCCAGGCCGTCGAAATGGGCATTCTGCCATCTCCCCGGCTGGTACTCGCGGGCAGGCCGGTGGCTATCATCGGAGGGCATCTGAGCTACTTCGGCATTCAGGCTACTGGGCAGGACGAATGCCGCGCCGCAGTGCGCCAACTGATTAAGGAAGGCGCCGACTTCATCAAGATAACCGCGACCGGAGGCAGCACACGCACGAGTCATCCACTAAGGCCTTCGTTCGACGTTGACGAACTGAGCGCTATCTGCGAAGAGGCGCACAAGTTCGGCAGGCACGCCGCCGCGCACTGCGCGTCATCACAGGGCATGGTGAACGTACTCGACGCCGGCATTGACACGATAATCCACGGTGTCCACAAGGATCCTGACGGCTCCGACACTTACCGCCCCGACATATCAGAACGCATCGCTGAGAGCGGAGTCTTCGTCAACCCTACAATCGGCGCTTCCGTAGATCGGATACGCCAGCTCGAAGACTTGGGCGACCTGACACCCGAGGAGCAGGCCGAACTCGACATGGTTCGCGCCGGATCAGAGGTCAGAATGGACCAGTTCGCGCGGATGAGGGACGCCGGAGTGGTGATGTCCGCGGGATCCGACTCAGCGTGGGGAAACTACCAGATGGGGGACTTCCAGACGGAGATAGAGGCTCACGCGATGGCAGGAATGTCGAACATGGAGGCGATAGTGTCGGCCACGCGAGACGCCGCTCGTTCCTGCTGGATCGCCGATCAGGTAGGGACGCTGGAATCCGGCAAGCAGGCGGATGTTCTGGTGGTCGAGGGTAGTCCGCTGGACGATCTTGGCAATCTCAGAAAGGTAGCTGATATTTTCCTGGCGGGGGAGAGGGTTGACCGCCAGAACCTAGTGTAACGCCATTCTTCGATGAAACGATAAAGCCCCGCCAAATAAATCACTTGGGCGGGGCTCTCGCTTAACAGCTTAAGGGTGAAATGTATCGCTTACCTCTCGATGGGAGCGCCGACTATGGAGCCGTACTCGGTCCAGGAGCCGTCGTAGTTTCGGACTTTCTCGTAGCCCAGGATCTGGGACAGGACGAACCAGGTGTGGGAACTCCGCTCACCGATACGGCAGTAGGCGATGGTCTCGCCGTCGCCGCTGATGCCCATGCCGCCGTATATCGCCTGGAGTTCCTCGACCGACTTGAAAGCGCCGTCCTCGGCCACCGCGGACGCCCAGGGTATGTTCGCCGCGCCCGGGATATGGCCGCCGCGCTGTGAGCCTTCCTGCGGCAGATGGGCGGGCGCGAGAAGCGTGCCATCGAACTCCTCCGGCGCGCGCACGTCCACGAGGCCGGTATTGTTGTTCGTGGAAGCCACGTTCAGGACGTAGTCGCGGGTGGCCCTGATGGAGAGATCGGGGGCCGGGGCATCATATGTCGCGCTCTCCACCGATGTCGCGTCTGTGGTGAGTTCCCTGCCCTCATCAACCCACTTCTGCCTACCGCCGTCCATTATCTTCAGGTCCGAGTGTCCGTAAATCTTCATCTGCCAGAAGGCGTAGGTGGCGAACCAGTTGTTGTTGTCGCCATACAGAACGACGGTCGTGTCCGGGCTGATCCCCGACTCTCCCAAGAGTTCGCCCATCTGCTCGGCTGAAAGAATATCGCGCGTGAGTTCGTCGTTGAGCTGGGACGTCCAGTTCCAGCCCACGGCCCCAGGAATATGGCCCTGGTCGTAGGCCTCAGTGTCAACGTCAACTTCGACGAGCCGTACGCTGGAATTGCCGAGATTCTCGGCGACCCACTCGGTCGTTACGATAGATTCAGGGTGTGCAACGCTTGCCATTTTCTAATCCTCCAATTTGGAGACTCATTCCGGTCTCCGTTTTGTATTCTGGTTGATCTTTATCCTGTAAGTGGAGCGCCTCCGCAGAAGGCGACGTAATCAATGAGCTCGGTAACAGTCGGGTTGTCTCCGCACAGCGGGCAATCGGGGTTGCGGCGCATCTTGACCGCCCTGAAGTCCATTTCCAGCGCGTCTATCAGCAGCAGGCGTCCGGAAAGCGATTCGCCCACACCCAGAATCAATTTGACGGTCTCGGTCGCCTGGATGGTGCCGACCATACCGGGCAGCATTCCCAGAACTCCCGCCTCGGCGCAGCTTGGGACTTCACCCGGAGGGGGTGGCGTCGGGAAAAGACAGCGATAGCATCCCTTGCCTGGGATGAACACCGTCGCCTGCCCGTCGAACAGCAGGATGCTGCCGTCCACCAGCGGCTTGCCGGCGAGATAAGCGGCGTCGTTGACCAGGTATCTGGTAGGGAAATTGTCCGCGCCGTTGATCACGATGTCATAGTCCTGGACTATCTCCATCGCATTGTCAGACATGAGCGGGGACTCGTGGATGATGACGTTGGTCTCAGGATTGTAGGCGTTCAGAGTCTCGACCGCGGACTGCACCTTCGGCTTGTCGATGTCGCTGTCGTAGTGCAGCACCTGCCTCTGGAGATTGGTGACGTCCACAGTGTCGAAGTCCACGATTCCGATGGTACCGACGCCAGCCAGGGTCAGGTAGATCGAGATAGGGGAGCCGAGTCCGCCCGCGCCCACTATCAGCACCTTCGCGTCAATCAGCTTTCGCTGTCCCACGCTTCCCACTTGCGGCATGATTATGTGGCGGCTGTATCTCCGCACCTGGTAAGGCGTTAGCGGCCTGACTTGAGTAGCTGCAACCATTGAGTACCTCCAAATTGCTTTTGGCGCTACTGTCTCCGATTCGGCTGAAGCGATTGGCTCAGACAATAAAAAAACCCCATCGCCGAACGCTAGGCGCTGGCATGGAGCCTGATCCTGGGCGTTAGCAGCGGTCTGGACCGCCTGCCTCCAGGTTGCCGTCGTCTCCTGATACCCTACCCGCGCTGGTAGGTCTTACAAGAGCATCCAATAGCCGAAACTGACTTGTACAACGTATCCGATTCCTCACTTGATGAGTTATCCGTTACCCCAAATTATAGCATGGCGTATTCCTGGCCTTCAAATTCGCTCATACTCGTTCAGAGAGGAGACCAATAATTCAATGAGGCACCCAGTTCTGTCCCCGACAAAGCTCACGGAAGTCCAGAGACTCCTACGTCCGACACATATGAGACTAAAGATGTCCCGCGAGTTGGTATCAGCAGGATTGGTCTCACTTCTTCAGATGCAGCGTGCTAAAATTTATGGAATAGAACTCAACCATAACCTCAGATGAAAGTCCTAGAGGAGGAGCCGAATGACTCCAAGTGATGGAACGTCCTCGTTCGACGAAGTGAACCAGTCATTCGACAAGGCGGCTGACAGGCTTGGCCTCGCGGACGGCGTGCGCGAAATGCTTCGCCGGCCATGGCGAGAACTCCGGGTATCCGTGCCGATTAGGATGGACGACGGCTCTATCAAGGTTTTCGACGGATACAGAGTTCAGCACAACGGCGTGAGGGGGCCTTACAAGGGCGGAATACGCTATCACCCGGACGCAGACCAGGAGGAAGTTCGCGCCCTGGCATCTCTGATGACCTGGAAGAACGCTCTTGCCGACATCCCCTTCGGGGGAGCGAAAGGCGGCGTCCAGTGCGATCCCGCACAGTTGAGTGAAGACGAGCTCAACCGCCTTACACGCAGGTACACAGTCAACATAGAGCATCTCCTGGGCGTCAACAGGGATATACCCGCCCCCGACCTCGGCACAGATGCCCAGACCATGGCCTGGATGATGGATGCCTACGGGCAGATACATGGCTATATCCCCGGAGTAGTGACCGGTAAGCCTGTGGAGCTGGGGGGATCGGTTGGGAGAGAACAGGCAACCGGCAGGGGCGTAGTATTCGTAACCCGCAATGCCGCGATGGACATGGGAATGGACCACTCCCAGGCCAGAATTGTCATACAGGGATTCGGGAATGTCGGGTCGTGGACCGCGAACATTGCCGGTGAACTTGGCTGCAAAGTCACCGGTGTTTCGGACGTCAACGGGGGAGTTCATAACGAGGCGGGTCTGGATATCCCGGCGCTGCTGGATCACAAACGAGAGGCGGGGACCGTCGCCGGGTTTGCCGGGGGTGAACCCATGTCGAATGCCGAATTGCTCGAACTGGACTGCGAAGTTCTCATTCCCGCGGCCATAGACCGCGTAATTCACAAAGAAAACGCGCCCAACGTCAGAGCCGGAATGATAGTCGAGGCGGCGAACCACCCCCTCACTCCCGAAGCTGACGACATCTTCGAAGACAGGGGAATTCCGGTGATACCGGACATCCTCGTAAACGCGGGCGGCGTCATAGTGTCTTACTTCGAATGGACGCAGAATCTATACCAGCATCGCTGGACCATTGACGAAGTCAACACGGAACTCGACAGCATCATCAGCAAGGCATATCGCAAGGTGCGCGAAACGGCCGGAGAAAAGGGACTGTCCCACAGAGACGCTGCATTTCTCATAGGTGTCGGACGAGTCGCCGAGACTTCCCGCATAAGGGGTTTCCTCTAGGCGTTCAGGCGCCAGTTGTCGCCGCCCATACGCTCGTACTGCGCCAGGTCTCGCATTCCACGCTCGCGGTCTCCGAGCTCGATGTAGGCGTTGCCTCTGTGCTTATAGGCCTCGCCGTTCATGGAGTTCAGCCTGATGGCCTTGTCAAGATCGGCTATCGCGCGCCTGGGCTGGCCCATGTGTAGGTACATCTCCCCCCTGTTGGAGTAGTTTAGGTGGTTTCGCGGGTCCAGTCTCACCGCCATCTGGAAGTCCGCCATAGCCGCGTCGTAATCCCCCTTCTCGAAGTAGGCGACTCCTCTGTTGATGTAGCCGGGCGCGTGCTTCCGATCCAGGCGGAGGGCACTGCCGTAACTGGCGACGGCGGCGTCCTGGTCGCCCTTTCGCCCGTATGCGATTCCCCTGCCCACATAGTGGTGTGGGTCCCTGGGAATCAATTCTATCGCCTTGTCGAAGTCGTGGATAGCGCGGTCGTACTCCTTCATCTCCAGATAGGCGCTCGCCCTCAGAGGGTAGATTTCCTTGTCAGTCGAGCCCAGTTCCAGTGCCTTGTCAAAGTCCTCCAGCGCCTTGTCCCATTGCTTCTTGCTCAGGCGCGAGCATCCCCTCTTGAAGTGGCCGTCGCCGCTTTCGGGGTTCATCTTCAGCGCAGTGTCATAGTTCGCGATGGCCTTGTCGGGGCTGCCAGAGAGTTCGTAGGATATGCCCCTGTCCTCGTATGCCACCGCGACATCGGGGTCAAGCTCAATCGCCTTGTCCAGATCCCTGATAGACTTGTCGTACCGCTTCTGCAGCCCATGAAGCCTTCCCCTGGCGTGGTAGGTCTTGGAACTTCCGGGATTGAGCCTGAGCGCGCGGTTGTAGTCGCTCATCGCCCTTCCGTAATTGCCCTTGCTCACGTAGGCGACTCCCCTGTCGTTGTAGGCCATAGCGTCGTCGGGATTGAGTTTCAGCGCTCTGTTGAATTCCCTGATAGCTCGGTCGTAATTGCCCTCTTTCAGAAAGACGTCGCCCCTGTTGCGGTAGGCGTCGGCAAGCGTGAGATGATAGGTGGAGTCGGGCCTGCGATTATACCTAATGGCCTTCTCCACGTCCGCGATGATGCGGTTGTGGTCCAGCCGTCGGACATAGACCTCAGCCCTGGAATAGTAGAAGGTAGCGTTGCGTGGATCCAGACTTATGGCGCGGTCGAGGTCGGCGAGCGCCCGCTCCTCGTCGCCCTTTCGCAGGTACGATTCGCCGCGGCTGGCGTATGCGTCTGCGTTGTCGGGTTCGACCTTGAGGGCCTCGTCCAGCGCGGCGATGGCGCGGTCATATCTATCAAGGCCGCGCTGCGCATTAGCCATGTTGATGTAAGTCCCGGCGTACCCGGGGTTCAGCCGTATGGACGTCACATAGTCTTCTATGGCTCGCTCGTACTCCCCCCTGTCGAGATATACATTGCCCCTGTTGTAGTAGGTCCCGAAGAATCTCGGGTCGAGCCGGATACCCTCGGCGTAATCCGCCAGCGCGCCCTCTATGTCTCCTTTCGCGCGCTTGGCAGCCCCTCTGTTGGTGTAATGTTCCACGACATCGGGTTCCAGCCGTATAGCCTCGTCATAGTCGGCTATGGCGCGCTCGAAGTGTCCCTTTCCTGCGTGGGCGTTTCCCCGGTTCGAGTATATCTGCGACACAAACGGAGCAATTTCCAGCGCCCCGTCGAATTCCCGCAGGGCGCGGTCGTACGCGCCCCTTTCGCGGTACCTGTTTCCCCGGTCATTGTGATCCACGACCTCCTTCGGCCCCAGGATCCTGACAGCCTCTCTCAGGTCGCGCATCAATCGCCTGTTCATATTCCGGTCACCCCGCTTCGCGCTCTGTCTTCCGCTCATTTTCAGAAGTTTTCATAAGTGGAGTTATGGCAGTCGCAGGGCCTCCTCCCCACCTCTGGATAGCCTGGCGGCGAGCCATTCGGGGTTCCCGCTTTCGCGGGAATTACGAATAAGAGGGGCAGGAGACTCTTGCAATCTTCTCCCTCATTTTACTCCAACTTGACCCTCCCGCGCTCCCTGTGTTACTTTTCCACCTACATTGAACGCCAAGCGAATCACGGCCTCCCACAACTGTGGCGAGGCCGTTTCTACGACGGAGGTATAATGTGGGAATTCTCATCCTCGCAATAGTTTCAGGCGTAGTGGCCCTCGGGTTCGCGGCCATTCTCACTACGCGCATCCTCAAAGCCGACGAAGGCAACGAGCAGGTGCGCTTCATAGGGAACGCCATCCGGGAAGGGGCCATGGCCTTTCTTTCCCGCGAATACCGGCTGCTCGCCGTCTTCGTGGTCATCATCTGCATAGTCCTTGCGGTCTTCATAGACTTCGACATCCTGAACCGGATAGAGGGCAGCGCCAGCGGCATCCCGGGCACCGCAATCTCATATCTTGTCGGCGCTATAGGATCGGGACTCGCCGGATTCATCGGCATGAGCATCGCGGTCCGCGCCAACACCAGGACGACGGTGCAGGCGCAGCAGGGACTCAACCCCGCTCTCAGGCTTGCCTTCAACTCCGGCACAGTCATGGGCGTCAGCGTGGTGGGCATCGGGCTCATCGGTCTTACGGTCATGTACATCATCTTCCAGGACATCAAGGTGGTCGCCGGGTTCGGGTTTGGCGCGTCATCCATCGCGCTCTTCGCCAGGGTCGGCGGAGGTATCTACACCAAAGCCGCCGACGTCGGCGCAGACCTCGTTGGCAAGGTCGAGCAGGGTATGGACGAGGACGACCCCCGAAATCCGGCCACGGTCGCCGACAACGTGGGCGATAACGTGGGCGACGTGGCAGGCATGGGCGCCGACCTCTTCGAGAGCTACACCGGCTCCATCATCGCCACCATCGCGCTCGCCGCCGTCGGAGCCGCCGCACTCGGAGTCGCAAACGCGGATTCCCTCCCGTTCGACTCAGACCTGCTCGTGCTTCCCATGCTCATAGCTGCCATAGGAGTCTTCGCCTCCATCATCGGAACATTCCTCGTCCGCACAAAAGATGGAGCGACAATGGGTTCTCTGCTCTGGTCGCTCAGGTACGGTATCTTCGGAGCGGGCATCCTGGTGCTCATCGGCACAGCGGCCGCGCTGGTCGTTCTGGATATGGACTTCAGGCTCTTCTGGGTGGTGCTCACCGGACTGATCGCCGGACAGATAATCGGCACGTCGTCGGAAGTCTATACCAGCTACGAATTCAAGTTCACCCGCGACATCTCTAAACAGGCGGAGACAGGCCCCGCGACTGTCATCATCAGCGGCCTGGGACTCGGAATGGTCAGCACGGTCATCCCGGCGCTGGTGGTGGTGATCGCCATGTGGACAGCAAACTCGCTGGCCGGCACTTACGGCGTCGCACTGGCCGCGGTGGGGATGCTCTCCACGCTGGGCATCACGCTCGCCACCGACGCATACGGCCCGGTCGCCGACAACGCGGGCGGCATAGCGGAGCAGGCCGGCCTGGACCCTGTCGTCCGCGAGCGTACTGACGCGCTGGACTCACTGGGCAACACGACCGCCGCGACGGGCAAGGGCTTCGCCATAGGCTCGGCAGTGCTGACCGCGCTCGCGCTCATGGCAGCCTACTCGACGGTCACAGGGGTTGACGTATTCAATCTTACCGACATCAATGTCCTCATGGGTCTGCTTCTCGGAGCCCTTATGCCCTTCCTGTTCGGAGCGCTTACTATGCAGGCGGTAGGCCGGGCGGCCAACGCGATGGTGCAGGAGGTCAGGCGACAGTTCCGCGAGATTGCCGGACTGCTAGAAGGCACGACCCCGGCGGACTACACGCGTGCCGTTGACATAAGCACACGGGGCGCGATGAGAGAGATGGTTCTGCCCGGCTTGATCGCGGTGCTCGCGCCGATAGTCGTGGGTGTCATACTCGGCGCCGAGGCGCTCGGCGGCCTGCTGATAGGCTCCATCGCCTCCGGCTTCCTGCTCGCCATAATGATGGCGAACGCCGGCGGCGCCTGGGATAACGCCAAGAAGTACATAGAGGCCGGCAACCTGGGCGGCAAGGGATCCGAGACCCACGCAGCAGCGGTCGTGGGCGACACCGTGGGCGACCCCTTCAAGGACACATCCGGCCCCGCGCTCAACATACTCATCAAGCTAATGAGCATAGTAGCGCTCGTCTTCGCCCCACTCTTCTTATAGCAACTAAAGAGTCCCCCCTCCCTTGATAAGCGAGGGCTGGGGTGAGGGTGTTCAAACAACATCGAGACCCAAAGAGTTATCGGTTTACGGTGGCAACCAACCCCAAGCCGCTGTAAACTGATAACCAACTCCTCTCACGTGCCCAGGTGGCGAAATGGCAGACGCGGTGGACTTAAAATCCGCTATCCTTACGGGTGTGGGGGTTCGAATCCCTTCCTGGGCACCAATTCCTCTCTTCCTGACGGCGACAAGACCCAATCCCATTTGTGATTACGCGCGTATCCTATGGAGAACGGCGCGCCGCCAAACCCTGAACGCCGACTCAACATACCCCGTCTCCCTTGAGGAAGGGGGCCGGGGTGAGGGTGACCCTATCGCAAGATGCGCTTCCCTTGGGCCAACATATTACTGCTCACGTTCCTGGCCCTCGAACTGGTATCGGGGTTCTTCGGCCTGACTTCCGGCTCCGAGAACCGCGCTTTCCACATGCAGCTCCACCGGATCGCCGGGTACGGAATTCTGCTTACGCTCGTGTGGAAGACCGCCAATGTCCTGCGTTCACTTAAGTGGGATCGACACGTATCTGCGCGCACCGCCTCGCTCATACTCTCGATACTGCTGGTTGTGTGCCTGGCGACCGGGGTAGCTTGGTCTCTCATCGGCCCCTACCAGTGGTGGATATTCAGTGGGGTCAGCTGGCATATCTACGTCGGCGCGGCGATAATTCCGCTTTTGTTTTGGCATATCTGGTACATGATTCGGGGATTCCCAATCGGCTTCTGGGCGGACAGACGGCTTTTCCTGCGGACGGTGGGCGCGTTCGCGCTGGGGCTGGTGGCGTGGCAGGCTACGGAGGGCTTGGCCCGCGCCGCAAATCTCAGCGGCCAGAGTCGGAGATTCACCGGCTCCTACAAGGCCAGGGATTTCTCAGGCAATGACTTCCCCCGCGTCTCCTGGCTCAACGACAGTCCCGACCCGATAGACTCCAGCACATGGCGGCTGAGAGTACACGGCGTCGTAAACAGGGAATTGGAAATCACTTACCCTGTCCTTCTGGCGAACACCGCGGAGACGACAGCGACGTTGGACTGCACGGGAGGCTGGCATTCTACCCAGAGGTGGAGCGGCGTCGCACTAAGAGACGTGGTCGGGGAGTTGGAGCCTTCAGATACCGCTCGCAGCGTAATCGTGCGCTCTGTAACGGGGTATTACAGGAAGTTCTCGCTCAACGCCTCGCAAGACTTTCTGCTGGCGACTCACGTGACGGAGGAGACGCTGTCACACGGGCATGGTTACCCCGTCAGGCTGGTAGCACCGGGCAGGCGCGGATTTGAGTGGGTGAAGTGGGTGACCGAGATCGAGTTCAGCGAAACGCCCCATTGGTGGCAGCCGCCGCTGCCGATTCAGTGAAACTCTCTCATCTCCGGACGAATGGGGCGACCAGGACTCCAAATGAAGATCCAATATAGTATGGATTTCACCTCACCTCAGTCCTCTCCCTCTAGGGAGAGGAGGGTATTCCCCTAGGGTGACAACGCCAACTCGGAGAGCATCTGCTTGGTGGAGACGATGTGGCGGTTGAGGCGCATCAACTTGGGATCTATTCCCATCGACAGGCCGATTAGCTGCGGCAGGTGCAGGATTGGGATGTCTATGGGAGCCATGGGGCTGTTGGCCTTCGCGGCCTGGGGCTGGTAGCCGTCAAGGTTCAGATGGCAGAGCGGACATGGGGTCACCATCGCGTCAGCGCCCTTGCCCTTGGCGTCCATCGTGTGGTTGGCGACCATTTTGAGCGAGTTGGTCTCGTTGATGGTGAGAATCGGGAATCCACAACACAGCGTCTTGCCGGGAAAGTCCACAACCTGCGCGCCCACGGCCTCTATGACCTGCTCCAGCGCGTCCTCTCGCTCGGGATGTTCGTCGAACTTCAGCGCCGACGTGGGCCGAACTATGTAGCAGCCGTAGAATGGCGCAATTCGCAGCTCCGGCAACTCACGCACGACGAGCGACTTGAGCTTGTCAATCCCTATCTCCTCCACTATGACCCAGAGGAGGTGCACGGGATCGGCAGTGCCGTTGTATCGCAGACCCTCTTCGGCGAGGTCTTCGTTGATGGACTCGCGGTACTCGTCGTCCTGAAGCCTCTGGTTGGCCTGGGACATGACTCCTTGGCAGGTCGAGCAGATGGTGAGTATGGGCAGCCCCACGCGCTCCGCCATGGCAAACGTGCGCGCGTTCAGTGTATCGCCCAACCTCAGATTCTTCTCCTGGAGGACGCCGGCCCCAGTGCAAGAGGCTCCCTGCATGGTAATCAGGTCTAGTTCGATGCCAAGCCGCCGGCATATCTCCAGCGTGGAGGCATAAAGTTCAGGGCAGGCCCCGCGTGACACGCAGCCTGGATAAAGGGCATATCTCATTGCTTGTTCTCTACCTTATCGAAGATTCGCTGGACGTTCTCCACGCCCGGAATACTCTTGTGTACGAGGGGCGGACGCTTACCCGCGAGTTGGGCGCGAATGCCGACCGGAATCAACTTGAGCATCTCCTTGACGTTGGTGACGCCGTGGCTCTTGACGACCAGCTTAGTTTCATCGAGCCAGCCGCTGTGCTCGACCGAGTCGGCGAATGCGTTGGCGTGTCTCGCGCCGGTCGTGTTGGTGTAACCTTCCTCCATCGCGCGGTCCCTGAGGGCCATGATCCTGCCCATCGGGTCAACTCCCTTGGGGCATACCTCAACGCACTGCATACAGCGGGTACAGTCCCAGACGCCGCCGTACTCGTTCAGCGCGCCCAGCCTTGAGTTGTCGGCGTCGTCTCGCGGATCTCGGACGAAACGGTAGGACTTCGCCAATGCCGCCGGCCCGAGGAAATTATCATCAACTTCAAGAACGGTGCAGTCCGAAACGCACGCGCCGCACATGATGCAGGCCATTACGCCGGTGAGATGCTGCATATCATCGGCGGGGGCGATGTACTCTGTCTCAGGCTCTGGACCTTCAGGCTGAAGCCAGGGCTGGACGGCGCGCACCTTGCTCCAGAAGGGAGCGAAGTCCACGATGAGGTCTTTCTGTACCTCCAGATTGCCAGCAGGCTCGACGACTATCGGTCCACCGTCCTTCGGCAGGGCGTGTATCAGCAGTGTGTTGCACGCCAGCCCCGCCTGGCCGTTGATACGCATCGCGCACGAGCCGCAGATCGCGCTCCGGCACGAGCATCGGAGGCCGAGCGTGCCGTCCATCTCTTCGCGTATGCGAATCAGGCCGTCCAGGACGGTGTTGGATTCGGTCATCTCCAGCGTGTATTCCTGGTATCTGGGAACGGCGGGATGCGTATCCGGGTCGTATCTCCTGACTCTAAACGTTACTTGCATTATGGTTCCTCTTGGAATCCCGCCTTCACGGGAATGACGGCTGTGAGTGTAGGAATGTTTGGAAGTCTCAAATCGGCCTAGTAGCTCCGCACCTGCGGCTCCCACTGGGTTACGACCACGGACTGGTAGTCCAGCGCGGGGCCGTCCTCGGTCTGCCTGACCAGGATATGCCTCAGCCAGTTCTCGTCGTCGCGCTCAGGGAAGTCTTCGCGTGTGTGCGCTCCCCTGCTCTCTTTGCGCTCGATTGCGGACAGGGTTATTGCCTCCGCGCAGTCGAGCATGAAGCCTAGCTCCAGCGTGAAGACGAGGTTGGTGTTCCAGGTCTTGCCCTTGTCGGGGACATAGACGGACTGATAACGCTCTCGCAGTTGTCGAACCGTGTCTAGGGCGGACTCCATGCCGGCCTGATTGCGATAGACGGCGAGGTGGTCGTTCATCGTCGTGCCCATGTCAACGCGAATCTGACCGAACATATCCTCGCTCTTGGGATTTTCCATTAGACGCTGGACGTGCGCCTTCTCAGCATCAGCAGCGGAGTCGTCCAGGTCCTTGTGCGACTTCGACTTGGCGAGTTCCGCGGCGTGTTCGCCTGAACGCCTTCCGAACACCAGAGTATCGAGCAGCGAGTTCGCGCCGAGCCTGTTGCCGCCATGCACACTGACGCAGGCGACTTCGCCAGCGGCGTACAGACCCGGAATGGGTGTCTGACCGTCCACATCGGTCTTTACACCGCCCATCTGGTAGTGCATACCCGGGCGTATCGGCACCGGCTCCTCGAGCAGGTTGACGTTCGCGAAGTCTCGCGCAATGTCTAGAATCTGCGTGAGGCGTTCACGAATCAGGGGCTCACCGAGATGGCGGAGGTCGAGCAGCACACTGCCGTCAATTCCCCTGCCCTCGTTTATCTCGGTCTGCTCTGCCCTGGAAACGACGTCGCGGGAGGCAAGTTCCATCATGTTGGGCGCGTACCGCTCCATGAAGCGGTCGCCTTCGGAGTTCAGCAGGTGAGCTCCCTCGCCGCGCGCACCCTCAGTTATGAGGACCCCGCTTCCTTTGAGCGTCGTGGGGTGGTACTGGACCATCTCCATGTCCATGAGGGGGGCGCCGACGCGGTAGGCCAGCCCCATGCCGTCGCCCGTGCAGATGAGGGCGTTGGTGGACGGCTCGAAAACGCGTCCGAGACCGCCCGCGGCCATGATTACGGCCTTGGCGCGAATGACGTGTATGTCGCCCGAACGAATCTCCATGACGACCGCGCCCGCACACTCCCCGTCTTCGACCAGGATTTCCAGGACGAACCACTCCTCATAGACCCGCACTCCGGCGCGCATTATCTGCTCGTAGAGTACGTGCAGGAGAGCCTGCCCGGTGAAGTCGGCAACGAAGAAGGTGCGCGCCTTGCCCTGTCCGCCAAAGGCGCGTGTACCCAGACGCCCATTCTCGTCACGGCTGAAGGTCACTCCGTAGTGTTCCATCTGGATGACTTCGGAGCCTGCCTCCCGGCACATGACCTCGATAGCGTCCTGGTCTCCGAGGTAGTCGGAGCCCTTGACCGTGTCGTAGGCGTGGTCGTGCCAGTCGTCGCCCGCGTGTTCGAGCGCGGCGTTTATGCCACCCTGCGCCGCGTTGGAGTGACTTCGGACCGGGTGAACCTTGGATATGACGGCCACATCCGCGCCGTTCTGACGCGCGGAAAGAGCGGCTCTCATTCCGGCTAATCCGGCGCCTATGATGAGTACGTCATGGGAGTACATTCGAACCTACCTCTGACTTGCGAATTCCGCAGATAAAGTTAGCATACCGAGCGAATTGAGTCTAGTTGACCCAGCTTGAGTTACGGCGCCTTTTCACTGCTGGCGTCTGAAGACGTGGCTGCGGGCCGCTCTCGCCTCGGCCGCATCTTTGACTACGGCCAGATGCTTTCGGATTACCCGGTGATACATCGGCCTGGTGTAAATGACCCCTCCAAACCAGCCGAAGAATGGGAATGTATTCCAGATGAAACTCCCGGAATGGGTCATGAAGGTCTGTCCGTCGGCCGTTTCCTCGAATGTAAACTCTTCCTCGGAGAAGTGAAGCGGGCCTTTGAGATGCCTGAAGGCAATCTTCTCCGGGGGAAAGAGCATTACCTCTTCCAGGGTAGTGTAAGTGAATGGGCCGGCCTTGGTCCTGAATTCAACGATCTTCGTGTTTCCGTGCTCCGAAACCAGCCTGGAGGACTCGGAATCGTCTCCTGCGATGCGTCCACGGCGGAAGGAAGTCAGCATCTGGAAGACAAGCTCACGCGGCGCGTCTATCTCCACGCTTTGAGGTTTCAGTACCAGCGGCCCGGACATTTGCCTGCTATCCGGCGGCCCTAACCGCATCGGCGAATGCCCTTATCTTCCCAGGGTCTTTGACACCATCGGTTTCCACGCCACTGGAAACGTCAACTCCCCAGGGCGCGGCAACGCTGATGGCTTTGGCGACATTATCAGGATTAAGTCCACCCGCAACGAGGACAGGCTTGTCCCGCGCCACCTCCCGGGCAATCGCCCAATCGAAAGTAATGCCAGTCCCGCCAAGCGCACCGGGCTTATGCTTGTCCATGAGAGCCAGGTGTCCCGCTTCCAGCGCCTCAGCCACTTGGTGAGACGCCAATGCGACCGCTTCCGACCTCGGAAGGTCTTCCCTGACCTTGACCTGCCTCATAACCGGAGCAGCCAGTTCGCTCCAAAGACCGGGAGGCTCGTCTCCGCAGAGCTGGACGTAGTCCAGGCCACACCGGTGAATGATGTCGTTGATGAAGTCGGCGTCCTGGTTGGCGAACAGGCCGACGATCCCAGGCATACTATCTCCGTCGAACGCCATGCGGAAGTCGTAGATGATCTGGCTGCCTTCTGCGGGCTGAAGCTGTCTTCGGACGCCCTCTACGAAGTTGAACCCGAGAAATCCGGCTCCTGAGTCGGCGGCGACGAGTGCATTTGGGACATCGCGCAGTCCGCAGATCTTGAAACGGGTCATATCAGCTCCCTCAGCTTCGCACCTGGGTCCGGCGCGGAAACAAGCGCGTCGCCGATCAGCACAGCGGAAGCGCCCGCCCGCCTGACACGCTCAATGTCGTCGCGCGTCCTGAGACCGCTTTCGCTCACGAGAGTACTTTCGGCGGGCACCCTATGGCCCAGCTTGTCGGTGACGTCGAGTGTAGTGTGGAACGTCCTCAGATCGCGGTTGTTGATTCCGATGACTCCGGCGCCAACCTCGATTGCGACATCCATTTCGTCTTCGTCGTGTACTTCGACCAGGCATTGCATACCGTAGCCCTCTGCGAGTTCCTTCAGAGCTGACAGGACGCCGATGTCCAGCATGGACACTATGAGCAGTATCGCGTCCGCACCATAGGCGCGCGCCTCATGTACCTGGTAGGGGTCGAAGAGGAACTCTTTCCGAAGAACGGGAACCATGTGGGTGTGGGCCACAGCCCCGCCGGCTTCAAGGTCTGTCAAACTACCCTGAAAGTGGTCTTTATTGGTTAGGACGGATATGGCCGCGGCACCGTTCTTGACATACTGAGTCGCGAGCCAGGCAGGGTTGAGATTCTCCCTGAGGATACCCCTGGAAGGGGACGCCCTCTTGACCTCTGCGATGATCTTTACTTCGGACCCCTTCAATCTGGCGGCAAAGTCAAGTGGCTCGGCCTGCCATTCGATTCTGGCGAGCAGTGAGTCGAGCGGGACCTCGGTCTTGAGGCGTTCGACCTCCTCGCTCTTGACCTCGACTATCTTCTTCAGAATGTCCGGGGAATCGGTTCTGACAACCATGTCCGTGGGATACCTTCAATCAATGACTCGAAGAGTTTCGCGTTCCAGACATTCTACCAAATTTCATTTGCCACGAGACTGTCTATACTCGGCAAGACAGCCGTGCTGGGGTAGCTCTCAAACGTACGCGCAGTCGTGGTGCCGGAAAGAACCGCGACGAAAGGCATACCCGCGCTCTGCGCCGCGCCTGCGTCAACGTGGCTGTCCCCGACGTACACGCAGTCCTCGACATCGAGAGCTAGTTTTTCCGAGGCAATTAACAGGCCATCGGGCGCCGGCTTGTGGCGCGTGACGTCCTCGCCGCCAATAATGACATCCAAATAGCCTAGAAGACCCGCGTCTTCCATCATAGATTCGATGCGGTATCTGTACTTGGTGGAAACGATTCCGACACTGAGTCCACAGTCAGCCAGGGTCGGAATGACGGTCTCAGCGGCCGGGAAGATGTCCGTCCCGTCCGCCATAACTTCGTCCGCCTTCTCCGTGAAGTACCCAAAGAACTCCTGGCCTTTCGGACAATACTCCTCACCCGCAAGCGCGACCAGAGCCTCTGGAATATAAAGCCCGATGGTCTTCATTATCTTGTCATCAGGGGCTTCGGGCAGGCCGAGCTTGGTGAGTCCGTAGTTGATGCAGGCGATGATACCAACGGACGAATCCGCAAGCGTGAAGTCGAAGTCGAACAGGACGGCCTTAGCATCCCAGAGAGATGTGTGGACTCCGTTGTCGCCGTAAAGTGCGTCATCGGCGCTTACGTTACGCTTCATAACGTGTCCACCCGTGGGGACGTAGCCTTTGTCAGAGCAACCGTGAACACAGTCTCCTGACTTCCCCCGGTCTCATCGCTGCTGCGCAAGAGTGTCAGGTTATCAAGGCCAATTTGCCATTCTAAGGGCCGGTGAAGCAGAAAGGCCACGATGTCAGGGAAGCGCTTCCTAAGGTCGGGGCTCATGTATGTCCAGGATGCAAGTGAGATGTGAGGGGACCAGTTCTCCGGAGAATAGTATCGAGACGGGTTCTGCGAGGTATCCGAGATAGCGGCCCAGAGTTCTTCGTGGAAGTTAGAAAGAGCCGGATATCGCTCGACAGCCATGTATAGAGTGGGCGCCGGTCCGGTGAATATGCCCAGACCCGCAGTATTGACGCGAAGACTATTGTGTTGACTGGCAAATGCTTCCGCCGCACGCTGAAGAGGTTGTTGTTCGTAAGCGTCGGCGACATGAAAAGAGAGGTGAGGAATAATCCTTCCAGACAGATCTCGTAATCCTAACTCACTCTCGAGTTCAGCCCAGAGGCTCTCCACTAATGCGGAGTGTTCTTCATCCAGCAGAGATACCACACCTCTCCCCATGATCCCTCACTCCAATTCCTGGCTCAATTCGACGAGCGCATTGAGCCTGTTCATCGCTTCACCGGTGTCAATCGAGCTTGCGGCGACGTGAATGGCAGCGGCCAGCGTATCCACGCTGCCAGCGGCAACGAGCGCGGCGGCGGCATTGAGCAGGACAACCAGCCGGGCCGGGCCGGGCTCGCCCGACAGGACTGCTCGCGCGATGCGGGCGCTGTCATCCGGCCCGTCGGCGCGGATGGAGTCGGCGTCGGAGAGCGAGAAACCCAGTTCTTCAGGTGAGAACTCGTAGCTTGAAACCTCGCCGTTCTCAAGCTGCCAGACGGTGGAAGGGCCGGTTATGGTCATCTCGTCCATCCCGTCCGAGCCGTGAACGACCAGCGCTTTCTCGCTGCCGAGTTGTCCGAGAACCCGCGCCATGCGCTCGGCGATGGACGGGTCGGCCACGCCGATAAGCTGACGAGAGGCGTTCGCGGGGTTGGTCAGCGGGCCGAGGATATTGAACACCGTCCTGATGCCAATCTCGCGCCTGGGGCCCGCCGCGAATCTCATGGACGGGTGAAATCCCTGCGCGAACATGAAGCCGAATCCCACTTCGTCAATGCACCTGGCGACAGACTCGGGAGACAGGTCTATCTTGACTCCGAGCGCTTCGAGAACATCGGCAGAGCCCGTCGAGCCGGACATGGAGCGATTGCCATGCTTGGCGACCTTCTCCCCCGCTCCCGCCACTACGAAGGCGGCGGTGGTGGATATGTTGAAACTGCCTGAACTGTCTCCACCCGTGCCAGCAGTGTCAACAAGCTTTCCCGCCGCCGGAACGTGAAGTGATCTCTCGCGCATGGACCGCGCCATGCCAGCTATTTCGTCAACGGTCTCGCCCTTCATTCTGAGCGCGGTCACGAGCGCGCCGAACTGTGCGGGCGTCGCTTCTCCGCTCATTATCTCGTCCATTGCGGCGGCGGCCTGGTCCGAACTCAAAGACTGGCCTTCGACCACCGCCTGTATCGCGTCTTGTATCATCACTCACCTCCCCGCGTCGCCGAAACTGGCGCGTCCAGAAAATTCTTCAACAGGTCTTTGCCGACCTCGGTCATTATGGACTCCGGGTGGAACTGTATCCCTTCGATAGGGTGTTCCCTATGCCGGACGCCCATAATCAGGCCTTTGTCCGTCCATGCGGTGACCTCCAACTCGTCGGGCAGGTCGTCCCTGTAAACCGCCAGGGAGTGGTAGCGAATTGCCTCGAACGGGTTGGGCAGTCCGCTGAATACGCCTTCGCCGGTATGGTGAATCAGGGACATCTTGCCGTGCATTATCTCTCCCGCGCCGCCGACCGTCCCTCCAAAGGCGTATCCAACGCACTGGTGGCCTAGGCACACTCCCAGTGTGGGCAGCTCAGGCCCGAATCGTCTCAGGACGTCGTTGGAGATTCCGGCCTCGGCAGGTGTGCATGGGCCTGGGGATATGACTATCTTCTCCGGCGACATCCGCTCTATCTCTTCCAGGGTTATCTTGTCGTTGCGCGCGACTTCGACCTCGGCGCCAAGCTCACACAGGTACTGGTAGAGGTTGTAAGTGAAGCTGTCGTAGTTGTCTATAAGCAGAATCATGGCCGCGCTCCCATCGGGCTATATCGTGTCTATTTCCTGCTCGGCCTCGTCTATCGCCTTGAACACAGCGGACGCCTTGTGAATCGTCTCCATGTACTCGTCCTCGGGGTTCGAGTCGTAAACGATCCCTCCACCCGCCTGGACGTGCGCCACCCCGTCCTTGAGGACGAGGGTTCGGATTGCGATAGCAGTGTCCATATTGCCTGAGAAGTCGAAGTACCCGACAGCTCCCGCATAGACGCTGCGCCTGTCGGGTTCGAGTTCGGCGATTATCTCCATAGCGCGAATCTTGGGCGCGCCCGACACGGTTCCGGCGGGGAAGCAGGCCCTCAGCGCATCGTAGTTGGTGTATTCGTCCCTGAGTTCGCCGGTCACGTGTGACACCAGGTGGATTACGTGCGAGTAACGCTCGATGTCCAGAATCTGGCTCACCTCGACGGTACCAGGCTTGGACACCCGGCCTACGTCGTTGCGGCCCAGATCGAGCAGCATGATGTGTTCGGCGCGCTCCTTCTCGTCGGTACGCAGTTCCTCTTCCAGCTCCAGGTCTTCCGCTTCGTCCCTCCCGCGCCTACGGGTGCCAGCAATCGGATGGACCGCCACCGCGCCGTCAACGACCTGTACCAAGAGTTCGGGAGACGTTCCCACAATCTGGAAGTCGTCCATGTCCAAATAGTACATATAGGGCGACGGATTTACCGTCCTGATCGAGCGGTAAATCTGGAACGGGTGTGCAGACGTGGGACGAGACATCCTCTGCGCGACGACAGTCTGGATAACGTCACCCGCGATGATGTACTCGCGTGTCTTATTCACCATATCCTCGTAGTATTCGCGGCTCATGTTGAACTCAATATCCGCGTCTGTCTGCATTTCGAGGTTCGGCTCCGGTGTGCTGGGGAAGGACTTCAGTCTGCGCACTACGTCTTCAATCCTGCCCACGGCCTCTTTATAGGCGCTTTTCGTATCGCCCTTCAGGTGGGCGTGGCTTACGACCTTTATCTTGTGACGCAGATGGTCGAATACCAGGTAGGTGGTCGAAAGCATGAATATGGACTCGGGCAGACCCAGTGGATCAACCTCCGGCGTAGGAAGCTCCTCGAAGTAGCGAACGGCGTCGTAGGCGACGTAGCCCACCGCACCGCCGTTGAACTTGTCCAGATGGTCAACATCGGCCAACTTGTACTCCGAAAGCATCTCCTCGACTGCTATCAGAGGATCAACCGAGCCAAGTTCCTCTCCCGCTCCGGTCTTGATGATCTTCTGGGGGTCGGTTCCGATGAAGCTGTATCGAGCCAGGCGCTCGCCGCCCTCGACGCTCTCCAGGAGGTACGAATACGGTTTGTTGGCGACCTTGAGATACGCGGACACCGGCGTCTCCAGGTCGGCGTTTATCTCACGATAGACAGGCACCAGATTCGCCTCGCCCTCGTAGGACGCGACCTGCTCCAATGATGGATAGTACATTTCGCGTCTCCTTAACCGGGCAGGACGAATCCCACCCTCTCCTTCATCTCGTCGAGTTTGGGTTCTGATATGCTGCGGGCGTGGTCGGCGCCAATGGCGAGCAGCCTGTCAAGCTCGGCAACGTCGTCCATCAACTCGTAGTATCGCTCCCTGATTGGCCTGAGTTCTTCGATCACGACCTCGGCGACACGCCGCTTGAGGTCGCCATAGCCGCGCGCGTCGGCGAAGTCGTGCTCTACGCCGGACTCAGACTTGTCGGTGATGACCTTGTATATGCCGAGCAGGTTGTTCACCCCCGCCTTCTCGGGATCGTCGCTGAAAGCTATCTCGTTTCCCGAATCGGTCACGGCTCGCATAATCGAGCGTTGGATCTCTTTAGGCTCGTCCATAAGGCGCACGGCGTGACCCCTGATATCGGAATAGCTCTTGGACATCTTGACGTTCGGATCGTTCAGTCCCATAACGCGACCGCCGACCTCAGGTATGACCGCCTCGGGCAGCACGAACGTCTCCCCGAAAAGCCGGTTGAACCTGCCCCCTATGTCCCGAGTCAATTCTACGTGCTGGCGCTGGTCGTCTCCCACGGGGACCTCGTGCGCGCTGTACATGAGGATGTCCCCGGCCATAAGAACGGGGTAGTCCAACAGGCCGGTGGAAACGCTCTCCTGCCCTACTGACTTGTCCTTGTACTGCGTCATACGTTCCAGCCAGCTTACGGGCGTAACGCAATTGAGAATCCAGCAGCCCTCGGCGTGGGTCGTCACGTGACTCTGGACGAAGAGCGTGCTCTTGTCGGGGTCTATGCCGCAGGCGAACAGTATCGCGGCGAGCTCCCGCGTCTGTCGTCGCAGGTCATCCGGGCTCACCTCTACTGTGATGGCGTGGAGATCCACGATGCAGAAGAAGTTCTCCTTCGCGTCCTGGTTCTCGACCCACCGCTTGAACGCACCGATGTAGTTGCCAAGCTGCGGGTCCCCGCTCGGCTGAACGCCGCTGAAGACGCGCTTTCGAGCAATGGCGTCAGTCATGCCTTCTGTTTTTTCTTGTACTTGAGTAGCCATGTTTCCCTCTTTGGATAGAACGGCGAGTGCCGTTCGTGCAATAAAAAACCGTGATTGCTAACGATTCGCTCTCCACAATGATCGGCGGACTACTTCTTTCACGCCTTCACCTCCAAACAGGAAACTCTTGACCAAACAAAAAAACCCGACCCAACAAAGGGACGGGTATGGTGTATCCGTGGTGCCACCCTGATTCGCAGTCAAGCGCGTAACGCACTCGACAGCCTCATTGACAGGCACGGAAGTCCTTCGACCTCGATGCCCCGGGCTTCGGTAACGGTGCCCTCACCGGCCAAGCCTACAACCGCACCTGCGGCTTCGGTTGGCGGCTCCCAGGTCCATTCGGCCATCGCGCAAGCGCCGGGCTTTCACCTCTCCCCGGCTCTCTGCCGCTCCGCCTGACGGCGTACTAGTCCTGTTCTCAGCCTTTGAAATCTTGATTGTGGAAGTGAGTATAGGGACGCGCTTCCGCGAGTGTCAAGAGCGTGGCGAGCCATAGCGACATCGCGAATATGATGGGCGACAGCACGAAGTCCTGGACGGGCAAGTGTTGACACAGTTGCTGGATAGATACCAAGCTGGAGCTAATTTTCGCCTTTAAGCGCACGGCACAGAAACGCCACTCGCTCAACGGCGGAGCGCACTCGTTGCGAGTCAGGAGCCTCGGACAAGAATACAATCGCCAGCATCACCGCCGTGTCCAGGCGAAGCAACAGGTTCAGCGAAATGGGCAACTGAGTCTTCCATTCCAAACCGCCATATCCATCCAGGAAGTCTGTGTTTAATACTCCGTACTCTGCCATCCGAGCCAGCTCGAGAGCGGGATCGCTGAAGAGCGCGTTATCCCAGTCCACCAGGCCCACGATATTGCCGTCCCTTGTCAGAATGTTCTCTGCACGCAAGTCCATATGGAGTAGCGAACGCCTGTCACCGAGTCCTCTTAAAATAGTCCTGAATTCGTCCAGAGAGTGCGAACTCAATTGCCGCCCGGATGCAGCCTCTACGACACCTAATCGCCTGCTCAGCCGCAGAGCGATTGTCTCTTCGTTAGAAGCGCCGGTCTGAGCGACCGGGTGTATTTCCGGCAGCGGACAATCGTGAATCCGGCGGACCAATTCGCCAATCTGTCCGCTGTCATAGGCCGTTCCATCGTGGGCGATATATTCGGATACCAGAAAGTCCAACCCGTGGTCCTCGATGACCAAGGCGTGAACCTGGGGTACCGGGACGCCGAACGTCAGCATATGGGAGGCCAGGGAAGCCTCCTGTCGCAGCAAATCCCGAGAGTCCATGCACGGGTCATTGTCATCCATGATCCAACGTCTGATCGGGGTTCTGATAGCGATTGGCCCGAAGGCCCTCGACTCTGCCCGGAATACAAGGGATTGCAGTCCTGCCCCGGCAATTTATATCCGGGTCACGCCCCACTTCCCGTTGTCCGAGGCGATTTGCGCACGGAGCCGCCGCAGGACAGGTCCTATTGATTCCTGCATCGCGCCCTCCCAGGCGAGACTCGTAATGTTCACGGCATGATACAATACCGACCGAACAGAACTACCAGACACATCCGAAATGACCCAAGACACCGACCAGGCTCCAGCCCCCTACAACCCCATGATCCGCGATATGCCCGCGGATATGCTCCCCCGCGAACGCCTGCTCAAGCTAGGGGCCAACGCCCTTTCCACTAACGAGTTGATAGCCATACTTCTCCGCACAGGGGTCAAGGGCGAAAACGTGATAACGCTCTCCAGCAAACTTCTCGTCAAAGTGGGCGGACTGTCGGGGCTTCCGGAAGCCAGCGTTTCAGACATGAGTGACATTCACGGGATAAGCGCGGTCAAGGCCTGCCAGGTGCTGGCGGCAATCGAACTCGGCAGGCGCGCGGCCAGCGCCAATCCCGAACACCGTCCCTCGATAAATTCCCCCGACGACGTGAACAACATCGTCGGCCCTGAAATGTCGCAGTTGGCCCAGGAGCGTCTGTGCGTTCTGCTGCTGAACACCAAGAATCGCGTCATGGCGATCAGGGACGTGTACCAGGGGACGGTGAACTCGGCGTCCATACGCGTGTCGGAGATACTAAGGCCCGCCGTGCGCGAAAACTGCCCATACATCATCGTCGTCCACAATCATCCTTCCGGCGACCCTACACCAAGTCCAGAGGATATACTGGTGACCCGGCGTCTTAATCAGAGCGCGGACATGATGGACATCGAGCTGCTGGACCACATCGTCATCGGACAGCAGAGTTTCGTCAGCATGAAGCAGAGAAATCTGGGCTTCTAACCCGTATTGATAATCCCCTCTCCCTTGATGGGAGAGGGCTAGGGTGAGGATGAACTACAAAACGTTCAATAGAACCTAAGACCGGCAAGGAGGCCATCATGGAACGTGAATTGGGAGACGTTGGAACTCAATTACTGTGGGAAGACGAACACGTGAAGACATGGGACCTGGTACTGGAACCGGGACAGTCCAGCGACTGGCACAGGCACTCCATGCCCTACGTGTTCACCGTAACCAGGGCTGGCAGGCTGAGGACTGAGTACGAGGACGGCTCGGTCTCGGTCAGCGACCTTGCGCTGGGCCAGGTCGTGCAGGGACACCATGGCTCGGTTCACAGGGTCACCAACGTCGGAGACGCGCTGTACAGTAACTCCATCGTGGAAGTAAAGCAGAAGTAGGAGTCACAGACTATGCCAAGAGGAAACGAACCGCTGGGCGATATAGCAACAGACGTACTGTTCGAGAACGACAACGTGAAGATATGGAACCTGGTAGTCAAACCGGGCGAGGCGAGTGACTGGCATATGCACGGGCGCGACTACGTTACAATCGTCGTTGAGGGCGCGGGCCTTACCGTGGAGTATGACGACGGCACATCCGAGGACAGCCCATCCGGTCCTGGCACATGGCGTTACCATGGCGAGCACAAGATTCACCGCGTAGTCAACAACACCGACAGCCGGTACGTTAATGTGCTGGTCGAGCTGAAGAAGTAGGCGGTCTGACTGCAAATGAAGATTCTGATAATGGCCGCTGGCGCGGTAGGCGGATACTACGGAAGCCTGCTGGCGCGCGCTGATAACGACGTCGTTTTCGTCGCCAGGGGCGAAAACCTGGACGCCATTCGACGTGACGGACTCAGGGTGAACAGCGTGAACTCCGGCGATTTCACTCTCAGCGTCAACGCTGTCGCTTCGCTCGACGGCAGTTGGACGCCGGACCTGGTTATGTTCTGTGTGAAGGGATACCAGAACGCGCTGGCTATTGAGACAATAGCGCCCGCAGTTGGCGGCGACACCACCATCCTGACGCTGCAAAACGGCATTGGCTCCGGCTCAGACCTCTCCGCCGCCTTCGGCGCGGACAAAGTCCTGCTAGGCGCGGCCTACGTGGACGCCTCTCATCCCATACCGGGTGTTTTCGACGAACGCGGCGGCACCTGCCGAATAGTGTTCGCCGAACAGGACGGGCGACCCTCGGCGCGCTGCTCGGCGATCCTCGAAACGCTCCAGTCCGCCGGAATCGAGTCCGAGGTCGCGACCGACATCAACGAAGCGCTCTGGAACAAGCTGGTTTACATCTGTGGCCTGAGCGGTATGACCTGCATCACGCGCTCGTCTTTCAAAGAGGTCATAGAAACTCCCCAGACTGCCGCTCTGACCCTCAGAGTGATGGAAGAAGCCGCCGCCGTGGGCAGCGGCGCCGGAGTAAATTTGGCAAACGATGTCGCAGAGACCACTATGGCACATCTCTATGAAGAGAGAGACGGCCTGGTCTCCTCCATGCACGCAGACCTGAACGGCGGCAGGCCGCTCGAGCTCGCCAACCTGAACGGCAAGGTATCGGAGTTAGGGCACAGACTCGGCGTGCCGACCCCCATGAACGACTTCATAACCGCCTGCCTGACGCCTGCCCACAACAGGGCTGTGTCCGGCACGTAAGACACAGATTATCGGACCGACACGGAGGACCCCGCCTTGACCTATACCTACAATCCTGACGACATAGCCCGCAGGGAACTCGCGCCCGGCGTCTTCCTCAGAACGATGTGGGGTGAGAAGATAATGATGAGCCTAGTGGAGATTTCGCCAAACTCCGAGGTGCCGATGCACGAGCATCCGCATGAACAGGCGGGAATGGTTCTGGAAGGGGAGTTCGACTTCACGATAGGCGGCATTACGACCAGGGTTAAGAAAGGCGACACCTACGTGATCCCGGGCGGCGTCGAGCACTACGTGAAGGCCACCAACGAGCCGGCGGTCGCGCTGGACATCTTCAGCCCGCCCCGGGAAGACTACAAGTAAAGCTGAGCCTTCACCCTTATTTGGGAAACTATTAGCTATCTGAGCCCGGCGGCCTGTAGTCGGCGCTCTTCTGCACCGCGGCGTCTATGGTCGCCGGATCTATCAGCACCGTGGTCTTGACGGAAGCCGCACCGCTCCCGGACACTATCAGCGACAATGATATTGCCGTTTCCTCATCAGGGAGCTCCGCAATCACGATTACGTCGTCCTCTCCGAATGCGTAATAGCAGCATTCGAGCGTTCCGCCCACATCGCTTATCATGTCGGCTACCATCTCGACGCGCTTGGAGCCGCCTTCTTTCAGAAGTCCGCCGACTCCTTCTGCTGTGTACGACGCCTGAAACAGATACTTAGGCATTTATCCACCTCTCCTTCATCACAAAGCCCCGTCTCACAGATGCTAGACGGGGCTGTTTCTAAGCTATTTTGTCTTGAGCGAATCCTACGTGCCGTAGCGCACGGCGGCGTTGGGGTCGCTGTACTCCACGCCCTTGGTGGACCAGAACACAGTAGCGATGTCGTCAATCGCGGCGACCAGCGCCTCGGCGCTCTCCATGCTTACACTCTGCTTACACTGGCTTGACAGTTTCAGCGCCGCGTTGAACTTGGCGGCGATGTCGTTGGCGTCCGTGCCGGGCCAGGTGTAGTCGGCCCACAGAACCCGGAGCTCGTGCTTGCAGAGTTCCGCGTGCTCTTCCTTCACGGTGATATAACGAGCCAGAGTGTTAGCGGTATCGGCGTTGCCGGCGTAGTCCAGGGACTCGATCCGAAGCACCATCTTCTGCACGGTCTGGGCCGCTATCTTGGCCGAAATGGGGTCGTAGATTCCACACGGGATGTCGCAGTGGGCGCTCGCTTCCCGCGCTCCAATTAGTCTTGCAAAGGCAGACGTGATTGTCATAGCCTAGATTCTCCTTTCAGAAAACTGTGGGTTGTACATTGCGCCTATGAAGATACAAAAATCGGCGGAGGCGCGCAACCCCGACACGAGTTCACACGCGCTCCGCCAGAAATGCTCCGACATCCGCGCTGAAGCGAGCCGGATCCGAGCCATGCAGCGAGTGCCCCAACCCGGAGTAGACCGACAGCCTCGACCTGGGTATGACATCCAAGGCTACCCGGCTCTGTTCGAGTGGAAAGTACGGGTCCTTGGTTCCCCAAAGTATGAGAGTATCGCAGCCGACCTCTGCGAATCTGGGCAAGTCGTCCTCCACCCGGCGAAAACGGAGCCTAGGATACGGCGACTTCATCCCCAGGACACGGTGTACCAGCAGTCGAGCGTGGCTGAACAGCCTTCCCATCCACGCCACCTTCCCAAAACCCATAGGCGCTTCCAATACCAGTCCGCCCACTCTTTCGGGATGCCTCAGCGCTACCTCAAGGCACACTCTGCCGCCCAGGGAGTGTCCCACCAGTATCGCCTTGTCTATGCCGACTGTATCCATGAAGCCCACGAGGCATTCCGACATGTATTCGAGTGTATGGGGAATGTCCCATCTTGGCGTATCGCCAAAACCGATCAGGTCGGGGGCATAGACACTGTTGTCCTTTGCCAGGACTGGGATGATGTCCTTCCAGGTGGACCGGCTCGAGCCCGCGCCATGCACCAGCAGAGCCTTGTGCCCCGAATCTCCCGCCGTCAGGTACGGTATGCTGTCTCCGGCGACTTCCACCCACTTCTCCACGACCGCTGTGCTATTGTCTTGTGTGAGATTCGTCGAGGACATCGCAATGCCTTCTATCGCATCCTGGCCTTCACTATTCGTCGTCAGAGGCGCGAGCATGGAGCCGTCTCTCTATGACGGTGACCTGCTGCTCGTCACGGCGTCTCGCCGCGCCCCCCGCAGAGGTCGCATGGTCATCATAGACACGCCTAGTGAGAACGGCCCCCGTTGGCAGGTCAAGCGCGTCGTCGGACTGCCCGGGGATAGCCTGGCGTTCGAGGATGGCCTGCTGTTCATCAACGGCATCCCGCACACAGAACCCCATTTGCAAGGACTTCCGGCTTACCTGGGACTGGACAGCGCTTCATTCGACGTCGGCGACCGCCACTATTTCGTTATGGGAGACAACCGCGCCCGCAGCACGGACAGCCGTTCCTTCGGCCCGATTGACGCAAGTCTGATAGCAGGGGTTGTGGCGGCGCGTCTGTGGCCGTTGCCGCCGGTCAGGTTGAGATGATCTCAGGCTAATGCCGATCAACAACAAACTCGGTCTCTATTTCTGTCTCCTCCGGCGCGACCGCGCTGTGAGTAAGTGGATCGCCACCCTCTCCGAGTCTGCCTATGGGAATCGCTGGAAGAGTCGTGATATGCACACCGGCCGAGACACCCAGGTGCATAGAGAACTGAGCCACCTCCTCATTGCCCGGCGCGGACACGATTCCTACGAAGTCATACTCCCCAAGAACCGCGTACAGTCCCAGGACTCCGGTGTTCGGCACGCTTATACCATGGGCTGAGGCGAGCATACTCTCGGGGTCGGACAGCATCTTGCGCCTGCCCTTCTGGGTCATTCTCATTAGCAGGATGTAGGTCGCCATAGGGGTTCTCCGATATGTTTATCGCCGCTCGGACTGGAGCCATTCCGCCACTTCCTTGGCGTGGTAGCTCAGAATCACGTCCGCGCCCGCGCGCTTGATACTCGTCAGGATTTCCATAGTTATGCGTCTGCCGTCAATCCACTCGTTCTCGGCGGCGGCCTTCACCATCGAGTACTCACCGCTCACGTTGTAGGCGGCGATTGGCGTGGCGAATTTCTCCCGCGCGGTACGCAGAACATCCAGGTACGCCAGGGCGGGCTTCACCATGACCATATCCGCGCCTTCCTCGATGTCGAGCGCGATCTCCCGCATCGCCTCCCTGACGTTTGGCGTATCCATCTGGTATCCCGCCCTGTCGCCGAACTGCGGGGTCGAGTCAGCCGCTACGCGGAACGGGCCATAGAAACCCGAAGCGTACTTCGCGGAGTACGCCATGATGGGCAGGTTCTCGAAATCCGCTTCATCCAGTGCATTGCGAATCGCCGCGACCTGGCCGTCCATCATCGCCGAGGGAGCTACCATGTCAACGCCCGCCTCCGCCTGTCGCACCGCCATCTGTCCCAGCAGTTCGAGCGTCGCGTCGTTATCCACTCCGTTGCCGTTCAGCACTCCGCAGTGCCCGTGGCTGGTGAACTCGCAGAGGCAGACGTCTCCAATCACCATCATTTCTGGCACGGTCTGCTTGATAACCTCTATCGCTCCCTGGATAATACCGGTCGGGCTGTAAGCGTCGCTTCCCCACTCGTCCTTGTGTTCAGGAATGCCGAAGAGCATGACCGAGCGGATACCCAGGTCGTACAATTCGCCCACCTCGTGCACAAGATGGTCCAGCGACAACTGATACACGCCCGGCATGGGAGGAACTTCTACCCTCGTGTCTCTCCCGTGCACTACGAACATGGGGTAGATGAAATCCAGGGCGGAAATTCTGGTTTCGCGCACCATGTCGCGCAGCCCAGGCTTGTCTCTCATCCGGCGCATCCTGATTGTCGGGAAGCTAGGCATGTTCCATTCCTCCATTACGCTTCACTCCGAAAAGTGTTCGACCAGCGACTCAATCAAGCTGGCGATGGTAGCTTCCTTTGCAACTATATCAACTTTCAAACCGCGCCCGCTAGCGGCCTCGGCAGTCACGGGGCCTATGCAGGCCACGGCAACTTCCGAAAGATAGGAGGCGTCCCCATCCAATAGTTCCAGCATGTTATTCACCGAGGACGAACTGGCAAACGTTACGGCGTCCACACCCTCGCTGAACGCCTCCTTGGCCATCTCCCTGGACTCTGTTGGCAATACCGTTCGATAAGCGTCAACCTGTCGTACAACCGCGCCACCGGCGCTAAGTATTCGCGGAAGTTCCTCGCTCGCGATCTCGGACCTGGGAAGCAGGACATTGCGACCGGCTATGCCCTGTTCCACGAGTTCTTCTCCAAGTCGCCTCGAAACTGCGCTTGATGGGACAAGATCGGCCTTCACTCCCCTGGCTAGGAGCGCCAATGCAGTCGCTTTACCCACTACCGCAACCCTCAGACCGTGGAAAGCCCTGATGTCCATTCCAATTTCGATAAGCCTGTCGCAGACCGCTCGCACAGCGTTGGCGCTTGTGAAAACTATCCAGTCGAAATCGGCAAGCGAGCGCAGGCACAAATCCAGGTCGCTGAATTCGTCAAGGCGTTGGACCTCTATCGCCGGAATCTCCAGGACATGCGCGCCCAGTTCTGCCAGGAGCGCCGAGAGTCTTCCCGCCTGTTGCCTTGTACGGGTAACTACGATGCGCCGACCAAACAGCGGCATCTCCTCGTACCAGTTGAGCCGGTCGTGCATTCGAGCGACGTCGCCCACGATAATCGCCGCGGGGGCGCCAAGACCGGCGCGTTTTGCCACTTCTGCAATCGTGTCCAGGCTGCCGGACGCCGATTTCTGATGGACAGTCGCGCCCCAGCTAACGACCGCGGCCGGGGTATTCTTCGGCTTTCCAGCGACAATGAGGGCGTCGGCGATCTCGGCCAATTGTCGCCAGCCCATGAGTATGACCAAAGTGCCGGGCATCTTGGCGATAACGGTCCAGTCGTGTTCCATGTCTTGCCTGCCGGGCGCGACACTGCCCGTAATGACCGTGAAGGCCGACGAATAGTCTCTGTGAGTCAGGGGAATACCGGCGTAGGCAGGCGCCGCTACTGCCGAAGTTACGCCAGGGGTAACCTCGAAGGGTATTCCCGCCTCGCGCAGCGCCTCTACTTCCTCCCCTCCTCTTCCAAATACGAACGGGTCGCCCCCTTTGAGCCTCACGACTCGCTTGCCCTCCCGCGCGCTCGTCACAAGCAGGTTGTTGATATGGGACTGGCTCCGTCCCCGTCCATCCGGGAACTTGCCGGCGTCCACCAACTCAGCGTCAGACTTGCAATGATCGAGCAGACGCTTGTCAATCAAGCGGTCATATACCACCACGTCCGCCTCTCTGAGCAGGCGCAGGCCCTTGAGCGTCAGAAGGTCCGGGTCGCCCGGCCCGGCCCCGACCAAGTACACTCTGCCCTCGCTCAACTCTCGCGCTCCCCGTACACAATCGAGTCCGCTCCCGTCTCCATCAGCGAGCGAGCGGCCTCGCGCCCGGCGGCATTGATATCGGAAAGTGGCGCCTCTGTCCGATCCCTGTAAATCCGGGAGCCGTCCGGTAGGCAGGCCATCGTCGTTATATCGAGGTATTCGCCCCGGGCGACGGCGTAGGCCGCAACCGGAACCCTGCACCCTCCGCCGATAGTGTCCACGAACGCGCGCTCCGCGCTGACCGCCGCCCAGGTCGGCGCGTGATTCACCGCTTCCGCCATCTCGCGCATATCCTCGTCCTCAGCCAGTATTTCGACCGCGAGCGCGCCCTGTCCAGCGTCAGGCGAGCACAGCCCAGGGTCCAGGAATTCCGTAGCTTCGGATATTCTGCCGAGTCGCTCAAGACCGGCGGCGGCGAGTACCACCCCGTCAAGCCCGTCCTCGCCAACTTTGGACATTCGCGTATCAACGTTGCCCCGGATCGGGACTATTCCGATGTCCGGGCGCGCCGCCAGCAACTGGCCGGATCTTCTGGGACTGCTGGTGCCAAGACGTGCGCCCACCGGAAGATCATAGAATCCCTTATTCATCCTGTTCACTATCACGTCTCGCGCGTCCTTGCGCTCCGGGTACGCCGCTATCACAAGACCTTGCGGCAAGGTCGTCGGCATATCCTTGGCCGAGTGGACCGCCACGTCTATACGCCCGTCCAGCAGCCACTCCTCCACGCCCTTGGCGAACGTGCCGCGTCCCAGGCTCAGAAGCGGCGCGCTCTTTCGGCGGTCGCCGTCCGGCGTTATCCGAACTATCTTGAATAGAACCTCCGGCCATGTCCGGCTCAGCGCGGACACCACCTCATCGGTCTGCGCGATCGCCAGCGCGCTACCCCGTGTTCCAACCCTTACCACCCGCTCGCCCATAACTTAAATCAGCTCCGAACCGGCCAGCAGACCTTCCATCAGCAGGTCGAAGGCTTTGTCCGATTGCCCGGCCTGCACGGTATCCAGCAACTCCTCGGTGATGCACGCCTGCCAGTGGTCCGGAGGCACACGCAAACCCTTACGTCTCAACTCTGCCCTGGCGTCCGAGAGAACGGGCGCGAGGTCCGCGTATTCGAGAATGCGACTACTCTCCAGCTTCTCTCTGAACGTGCGCGCCAGCGCCGGACTCGCCCCGCCCGTCGAGGTCGCCACCGTCACCTCCCCCCTTCTGGCGACCGACGGCGCGATGAACGTGCAAAGATGAGTTACGTCCACCACATTCAGGATGACGTTGCGCTCCTTCGCTTCTTCGTAGATCTGCCTGTCCGACTCGGCGTTCCCCGTGTTGGAGATTGCGATGAACGCGCGCTCCAGGTCGCCGTACTCGTAGTCGCGGCGGATCCACTCCACCGCGCCGTCCTCGGCGAGTTCCCGGACCTTATCGGTAACCTCCGAGCTGACCACCACCACGCTCGCGTCGCACTCCAGCAACTTGACCACCTTCTCCTCCCCCAACTCGCCCCCGCCGACCACCACGCAGTCTCGCCCCCGAACATCAATGAAAGCCGGATAGTATCTTGGCAACGCTTCCCTCCCATACTGGCAGACTTACGCTCCCATTATAGCCCAGACAGGCCAGCAACCGAAAAGAATAGTCGTCAGTATCAAAACCGGCCCTAGATTCACCTTCCACTATACAACCACCCTCCCAATGCGCTAATATAACCCCATGAAGAACAAAATTTCTTACATCATCTACATAAGCGCAGGATTATATTATGAAAAATCTAGGGCCAGAAAAAATTTCTCCGTAGCTAACGCAGGTGATTAACAGGTGGGAACAGGTGACTCTTTAACCTGTTGCTCACCAGTTGCCCCACCAGAAGCCACCTGTAGGATTATAAGCCAAGATATATGAACCCCGACCACATGACAGACACCGAATACGCAAAACGCAGCCTCTTCAAGAAACTAGCCTCCGAAATATCCGACCGCAGCGTACTCGACGCAATGCGCCGTGTTCCCAGGGAACGATTCGTCACCGCCGCAACCGCCGACCTCGCATACCAGGACATCGCCCTACCCATCGCCGCCCGCCAGACAATCTCACAGCCAACGATAGTCGCGATCATGGTTAGCGAACTCGAACTCCGAAGATCCGACAAAGTCCTGGAAGTCGGCGCGGGCAGCGGCTACCAGGCCGCCATTCTGGCCGAACTGGCCAGAGAGGTCATTACCCTGGAACGCATCCCCGAACTCGCCGAAATAGCCGCTGACACGCTGGCTGCTCTCAAGTACCGGAACGTGAGAGTGGAAATAGCCGGCCCCAGTCTCGGACGCGAAGAGGACGCGCCATACAACGCCATAATCGTGGCCGCGGCGTCGCCTCGCATCCCTCAAGCGCTGCTGAACCAACTGGAAATTGGAGGAAGGATGGTCGTGCCGGTCGGCAACCGCGATGAGCAGACACTAATCAAGGTCGTCAACGGCGAGGACGGCTTTGCGACGCGGACAATAACGGCTTGCAGGTTCGTGCCGCTCATAGCCGAAGACGCATGGCCGCCAGACTAGGGCGCCCCTCGACGATGTTGTAAACGGCTTCAACCCTTGAATATACTGATAACTGAAAACTGAGAACCAAAGACTAAGCTATGAACTACGAAGTTGTGATCGGGCTCGAAGTACATGCCCAACTGCTGACTCAAAGTAAGATGTTCTGCTCATGCAGCGCCGCTTACCAGGACGCCGCTCCGAATACGGTCGTGTGTCCCGTGTGCATGGGAATGCCCGGTGTGCTCCCCGTAATAAACCGGAAGGCGGTCGAGCACGTGATAAGGACCGGCTTGGCGCTCAACTGCGAAATCGCCGGCTACACGAAGTTCGACAGGAAGAACTACCCCTACCCTGACCTAATGAAGGGTTATCAGATTTCACAGTACGACCTGCCTGTCGCGTCTAATGGAAATATGCCCATCGAGGTGGACGGCTCCGAACGTATCGCGGGAGTTACCCGCGTACATCTTGAGGAAGACGTCGCCCGCCTGCTCCACCGCACCGAGGACTACGGCGAGGGATACTCGCTGCTGGACATCAACCGCGCCGGCGTACCCCTTATGGAGATAGTCGGCGAGCCAGACCTCAGAAGCCCGGAGGAAGCGCGCGCCTACCTGACACGGCTGCACTCCATAATCCAGTACATAGGCGTCAGCGACGCGAACATGGAGGAGGGCAACTTCCGCTGCGACGCCAATATCAGCGTCCGACCGGAGGGCGAGTCGCGATTGGGAACCAAGGTGGAAATCAAGAATATGAACAGCTTCCGGTCGGTCTTTCGCGCACTCGAATTCGAGGCCGAGAGGCAGGTGTCGGTCCTGGAAGGTGGAGGTAGGATCGTTCAGGAGACGAGGGGCTGGGTTGAAGCGAATGCCGTAACCGTGTCCCAGCGAACGAAGGAGGGAGCGTCCGACTACCGCTACTTCCCGGAACCCGACCTCCCACCCCTGCAAATCTCCCGCGACTGGGTGGACGAAATCCGGTCGTCGTTGCCGGAACTTCCGCATCATCGCAAGGCCCGCTTCGTCGAGAAACTGGAGCTGCCCGCTTACGACGCCGCCCTTTTGACCTCGGACCAGGCCATCGCCGACTACTTCGAGGACGTACTCGAAGCCGGCCCTTCCTCAACGACGGCGCCTTTCACAAAGGCCGCGAGCAACTGGATGCTCGGCGAAATGGCCCGTCTGCTCAATCAGGGTGGAGAACACATCTCGGAAGTCAAGGTCGAGCCGAAGCAACTCGCGGAACTCCAGTTAATGGTTGACGGCGGGACACTCAGTTCCACCATGGCGAAGTCGGTCTTCGAGAAGATGTACGAGACGGGCGACAATCCAAAAGACATTGCGGAGGCCGAAGGGTTGTCCCAGATTTCGGATACCGACGCAGTGCTCGCGGCAGTGCAGCAGGCAATAGCCGAGAATCCCGGGCCAGTACAGGAATATCTCGGCGGCAAGCAGCAGGTGATGGGATTCATAATCGGCCAGGTGATGAAGGCTACCCGAGGCAATGCCAACCCACGGGTCGCCAGCCAGATCGTCAGAGAACGTCTTGAGGCGATGCGCGAATGAGCGCGCACAGCAATGGAGCGGACTCATACACAAACGGTTCTATCCCCGCGAGAGCCCGAATCTTCCTGAGGCTGCTCTACCCGGGCATCGGACTCAAACGCTGGGCCGCAATCGGCGCGATTGGAGTGTTCATCTGCTCCATCGGCATGGCTTTCCTGTTGAGGAAGTTTTTCGCCCTTCCGTTCCCGGACTTTCTGCCCTGGTATTTCGAGGGCTTTTTGATGCTGGGCGTTGGGGGCGGTTTCATTCTGCTGTCCATGTACGGATTCTACAGGACACTCATACCGTTCATGGCCCGCTCTCAACCGATAGATTCACTCGCCGATTCGATCTACAACCGCTGGCAGAGAGGCAGGGGACCCAGAATCGTCACTATTGGCGGAGGCACGGGACTCTCGGTGCTGCTCAGAGGACTCCGGCAGCACACTGATAACCTCACCGCAGTCATCACGGTTGCAGACGACGGCGGCAGTTCCGGACGTTTACGGCGTGAACTCGGCGTGCTTCCACCCGGGGACTTCCGAAACTGCCTCGTAGCGATGTCCGAGGACGAGTCCCTGCTGGCCGAACTCTTTCAGTACAGATTCGAGGAGGGCGACGGCCTGAAGGGACACAGCTTCGGGAACCTCTTCATCGTCGCCATGGCAAACGTAACCAACGGCTTCGACCAGGCTCTTGTCGAGTCCAGCCGCGTACTGGCAGTGCGCGGCAGGGTCGTGCCCGCAACCACATCCAACTTACAGTTATCGGCACGGTTCAGAGATGGAAGCGTGGTCAATGGCGAATCCAACATCACCGGGCACAAAGGTGAAATAGAACGCCTTATGATAGAGCCGGAAGAGGCGGCAGCGCATCCGCTAGCGGTACGCGCGATTACGGATGCCGAGTTAGTGGTAATCGGGCCAGGGAGTCTGTATTCGAGCATCCTTCCGAACCTCATGGTAAGCGGGATATCGGAAGCGGTCAGAAACACTTCGGCGACGGTGGTATATGTATGCAACGTCGCTACCCAGGTTGGAGAGACAAGCGGTTACACTCTCGCAGAGCATGTCGCGGCGCTACGACGACACACTTTCGAAGAAATCGCAGACTATGTCGTTGCCAACAGCAACCCGCCCGACATAGGCGACAGGTTCGAAGGGGACGGCGTAGTTCACGACGGCAGTCCCCTGAAGAACACCACCATTCTACTTTCCGACCTCGTTGACGACTCACATCCCGTGCGACACGACTCGGGCAAGCTGGCTGATGCTATAATGCAGATTCATGGCGCAAGCGACGGACGAATCTCGGCGATGGCGTCGGAATAGTGATATGACGAAGTCGCGGCGAGCAACGAACTGACATCAGGAAACGGGAGCGCTCAACAATAAAATGGAACTAGCCCTCAACATCGTTCACATTCTTGTATCAATTGTCTTGGTAACTGTGATATTGCTCCAGGTCAAGGGGCAAGGAACAGGTCTGTTCGGAGCTGCCGACAACTCGTTCAGGACACGACGCGGCTTCGAGTTGGCGCTGTTCAGGTTCACCATCGCGCTGATAGTCGTTTTCATACTTCTCTCAATCGTCAGCGCAAGTAATCTCATAAACCTGACATGAGACGGCCCATCATCACTCTCACCACCGACTTCGGAACGAGAGACTCGTATGTCGGAGCCATGAAGGGCGTGATCCTGGATATTGCCCCTGACACTACTATCGTGGACGTATCCCACGACGTAGAGCGGCACAACATACATGAAGCGGCGTATATCCTCGCGACAGCTTCCAAGTTCTTCCCCCCTCATTCAATCCATATCGCAGTCGTTGATCCCGGAGTAGGTTCCGCCCGAAGACCGCTGGTACTCTGTACACCACGCGGTACATACATCTCCCCTGACAACGGCACGTTGACCCATGTCCTGAACGGCTTCAGCCAAGTCAATTCTACGACGGAAACTGGCGATACTCCTGCCTATGCCAGGACTCCCGAAGGCTGCGTTGCGTATGAACTCGACAATCCCGGCTTCTGGCTTCCGCGGGTCACCCGAACATTCCACGGCCGGGACATCTTTGCGCCATCTGCCGCTCACCTGGCGAATGGCGTCGACGTGTCTGATATGGGCGCCGCTGTCGAATCAATAACCTGCCTGCCCGAATCCGCATGTTATTTTGACGACGGGACAGTTACCGGATCTGTTGTACACAGCGACATATACGGTAACCTCATCACGAATATACCTTCGGATGCACTCGGAAACGAGCCTGAGATACACGTCCTGGGCCACACGATTTCGGGCCTGAGCGACTCGTACCAGGAATCGGTTGGCGGGCTCATGGCAATAGTTGGAAGTCAGGATACGCTCGAAATAGCGGTTGGCGAGGGAGATGCCCGAACTATCCTGAACGCATCGGTAGGAGACCGCGTGGTGGTTCAGCGGAGTCGCGCCTAACTCCAAATTTTGCCCGGGTTCAGTATGCCCGCCGGGTCGAGTGACCTCTTCATCCTTTGGGCAACCGCCATCCCGCTTCCCAGCTCCGCTTCTACAAGATGAGCCAATTTCAGCCCGACGCCGTGGCAGTATTCCATAGTACCGCCCATAGCTTGAGCATCCCGCAGCACTCTATCCACAGTCTGGGCCAGCCGAGCCCCGCCTCCTTCGACCTCGTCACTGGGAGAAATCAGAAGGGAAAAGAACTCGGGCCTGCCCCATACCGACCATTCCCTTACGGTTACGCCCTCTTCGCTCAGAAGAGCCTCGCATTTCTTACGATATTCAAGGACTCTGCCCGTGGGAAGCGCTACGTGCAGGTAATCCATCCTGTAGGCTGAACTACTTCGGCGTGCAAGGTCGGGGCGTTCGTTGTCCAGGACGTTCTCTTTGTATCTGTGGGCTGATGCGTGGCGATCAGTCCAGTATCGGTCTATCACAGCGGCGCTGCCCCGCCTTCCATCATGCCTCAGGCAGATCGCCGTCGCCTCACCCACGTTCGCCTCAACACTCTCCTTACTGCCCTCAAACACGAGATAGAGAGTAGCCGTGTCGCGCCGACCGTCGCCTCCGGGAACAAGTTCGTCACCATAGTCCATAACTGTCGGTTGAAGACCGTCGGTATAGATTGCACTGATAGCCTCGTACCCGGAATCAAATTCAGGGAAGTCGAAACAGACCATTGAACGGGCGATGGGTATGGGGAATGCCGCAACGGTTGCTTCGGAAATGACGCCAAACGTACCTTCCGTTCCGATAAAGATATGGTTCAGCGATGATCCGAAGAACGCGCCAGGTACGGCCCACGACTCTACTATTTCGCCGTCGCCCAGCGCCGCCTGCATTCCGAGTACCTGGTCGCCCATAGCTCCATGCCCGGATGCCGTGTACCCCACACCGTTTGTTGAAATAGCTCCCCCCAAGGTGGCGATGGGCCGGCTCCACGGATCGTGACCAAGCCTTAAATCGTGGGCCATCAGCGCTCGATGCGCGTCTTCCAACAGGATTCCGCTTTGAAACGTTGCAGTCCGGCTCTCCGTGTCCACCCTGACTACTCGATCCATTCTACCAAGATTGAGAATTATGGCCGAATCGAGAGGCGTGGCAGCGCCCATGACTCCTGTCCCGCCACCATACGGCACAACCGGTACGGATTGCCGGGAGGCGTAAGCAAGGGACTTTGAGATGTCTTCAACGTTCTGCGGCCAGGCTACCGCAATGGCGCGTCCGTTCAGCCGTCCTGCTGCGCGGAACGCCCTGAATGTCCCGAGAGCGTCGCCACCATAGCGCCGGAGATCAGACTCGTCTGAAGAAACCGCTCCGCGCCCAAGTAGCTCGACCAAATCTCTTTCGAGGGAGTACGAATTCATGCCCCTGTGGAAATCAACAACTGGTTTCTGAGATCAATCGAAGCGGGATGGATGAGGTTGCCATTGCGCATGAAGTATTCAATAGTGTGGTTCAGGTACTCAAGAATGGCTAGGTCAAGGCTATGCTTCGATTCAGCCAGGACCTTCTTCAGATAAGGAAATCGCTCCACTTTGCGGGGGTCGAGCTTGTCGGCAAGGAACACCACCTTTGCAACCTCGCCCATGCCCGGTCGTCCAGTGGTGTGCCAGGCGACCGACTCAAGAACAACTTCATCAACTTCACCACTGTCGTCATAGAGCCACCGCGCGGCAATCGGCCCATGCAGGAGAATTGGTTCGCGCTCTTCCACTAACCCAAGCGCCAGACCCAATCTTTCTGCCTCCGTCAGCAGTTTGTCGTGGCCTAGCGACCTCGCCAGATCATGCGCAGCCGTCCCCATGTCGGCGAGCCGGGCATCCACGTTGTGACGAATAGCAAGTTCCTGGGATACTTCCCGAGAACGCTCGATATGGTCTTTCAGTCCAGAGGGCAGTACCTTCAACCGAGCGTCAATTGCTTCAGGAAGTTCGTTCACTTGGAATACCGAAACCGCCAAGGTGACGGCCACCCATCACGTGCAAATGGATATGCGGAACCTCCTGTCCGCCGTCTCTGCCCTGGTTCAGCATCAGACGATAACCGCTACCTGACACTCCTTCGGCGCTTGCCATGTCCCTCGCGGCAGAAAGCATTGCCGCAACCGTCTGGTCAAAGTCCGACACCAGTTCGGCAAGATATTCGAAGTGCTCCAGAGGGATAACCAGCAAGTGTGTCGGGGCCACAGGGTTGATGTCCCGTATCACAAAGCAATACTGATCTCGATGCAGAATATCGGACGGAATTTCGCCGTCTCTTATCATGCAGAATACACAGTCCTCGGGCATGTGTCGTGCTCTCCAGATTCAAAGAACGGCTATGGCTTCAATTTCAACCAGGTACCCGGGACTCACAAGACCGCTTATGAAGACCGTGCTCGAAGCGGGGCCGGGATTCCCAAAGAAATCCAGCCTTGCCTCGGCATAAGCCGGATAGTCTTCAGGGTTCACCAGGAACGCGGTTATCTTGGTAACGTCCGCGCGGGTTGCTCCGGCAGCTTTCAGCGCTTGCTCCACGTTACTTAGACACTGTACGGACTGCGCGTGCGCGTCGCCTTCGCCGACTAGGTTACCCTCGGCATCAACCGACACCTGGCCGGACACGAAAACCATGTTCCCGGCCCGTGTTACAGGCGAGAATCCCGATGGCTTGTTTTCTGGATTCGGGAAGAAGACTCTTCTGGGCATCTCTCACTACCTCACTCTTGACTTGGCGATGAATTCGTTCCTATCCGGGCAGTTGGAGCAATTCTATGCGTGTATCGTCAGGGCCTGCGATGAAGGCGATCCTTGGACCATTTGGAACGTCAATCGGCCCCTCTTTCAGGACGGCGCCCATGCCGGTCAGACGTTCCAGCTCGGCGTCGAGGTCATCAATGGTTATGCCTATATGCTCCAGTCCCCAATGAACGTCGGCATTGCCCTCGTCCAGTTCCTCATCCGTCCGGGCGCCGGAGATATTGACCGTCACCCCGTCCGGCGTCCTCGTGACCACGAACTGGTCGCCGTTAGGCCTCACAATATCGCTCATTATTGTAAAGTCGAACGCGGTTGCATACCACTCCGCAGTCTTGCGGGGGTCCGGCGACTTCAAATGCACATGATTGAACTCGTACCCCATGATTGTCTCTCCTCTTCTCTGATTCTGACTCTACGGATATGCCGAAGTGAAGTTTATAGCAACCCTTCCGTCGGCGGCTACCCTCATCTATCAGTCCAGCTCGCGTAGAATGTTATACATATGCAGATACAGTTTGAACAACTCCCTGGCATAGATGGGAGGGCTTACCGGACGCGTGGGATCAACGTGCTGAAACAGTGAAAACTCGGTGTGGTACACGCCCCCCCTTTCTGAGAGCGCATCGGCAAGACGGCGAGACTCTTCTGATGGGACGAGTTTGTCCTGCCGGTCATGCATCAAAAGCACTCGAGCGTCCAGGTCCTGTAGTCTCGTGGCCGGCGAAATCGAGGCCAGTTCAATCCTCATCTCATCAGGCAGACCGGCGACCAGGTCATCGGCCTCAGAGCGGCTTACACCCGACAGCAGCCGATGGACCGCTTGAGCCTCTGCGGACATCGTAGCCAACATACCGTCATCGAGAACGGCGTCTTTCACGATGAAGACCCTCTCCAGCAATGCGCGTTCACCCGCGTCGGAAAGTCCGCCGATCAGATGAGAACTCACTACCTCGATACTCAGCTTGTCCGGTGTCCAGGGCTCGACCACATCTCCGTAAAAGCGACTTGCAGAGGTAACTGAGACGGCCAGATCCTCGGCATCGAAATAGCCGCCAAAGAAGTTGACGAATTTTACCTGGTCTCTGATTCTCGCATCCTGAGCCGCGACAGTCGCGAACGACGCTCCCACGCAGAACCCTCCCATTCCTGATCTTTCCGGGTCAACCCTGTCATTATCCAACAGGAACTCATAAGCATAGACAAGCGACTCTATCTCATTGGCGGATACCTTTTTCTGCGTCATCTCCTGCGACCAGGGAATCAACACAATTACCCCGGCCTGGGCCAGCCCTTCGGCCAGTCCGACGACTCTTGGATCATCCCTGCCCGCGGGATTTACACCCAGGAACAGCAGCACCGCGCCGTGTGCACCTTCCCCTGCCGGCGTGTACAAGTCCGCTACCCCGAAACCGTTCTTGGTTGGGTAGGTGACTTCTTCCAATCGAGGCGCCCCAGTGAACCACTCCTGAGGTTTGACAGGAATAGTGGGAAGCACCTGTGGGATAAACAGGGCGGTCTTGACACCTGTGCGGCCTTGAGCGGTGGCGAACAGGGATACCGCCAAGATAACCATCACAAGCAAGACGGCCGTCAGAATTCGCCTTTTACGAGTATGTAACACGATACCCTTTCAACATAGTAGTTTGTGTTCTTCCGTCGCAATCCAGTCCTGAAATTTGAATGAGACGGTGCCGGGTCGGGCGCAGTCTCGCCATCATATGAAATACGAATGACATTCAAGTTCGTATATCAATCAATGATGAAACCATACGACGATGCAATTCTATGGCGTGTCCTGTATAATAGCTAAAGTGTGCTATGCAGAACTGTGCGCCTGTCGAAATTACAGTAGCATGTAACGTTTTACCAAGCTAGTCTGGGTGAAAAGGGTTGCGCCCCTCCCTTACTCACCGGACCTCTGAATATGGAATCGAGAAACCCATATCCTCAATCTTAAAATGAGAAGGATTTCTCGAGACAGCGGAAGAAACTCGATAATGGTCGCGGACATTGTTTTCCGTATCGTTGGGGGCGCTTTCCTGGCCATTGCCGGATGGGGCCTCGGCGGATATATCACGGACATTTGGGGACCTGAGCGCTTCTTGCTCTGGGCCTCTGTGCTTGCCATATCTGGCTTTCTCATCGGTCTCATCTCAACCCCCTTTATTCTGAGTCGAATCTATTCGGGCATCGTAGAGCAGACCCACTCTATTCCCACATCCAGAATGTTGTCCGGAATAGTAGGCGTTATGATGGGGCTCCTAGTCGCCCTGCTCTTCTCTGTGCTTCTTTGGCGGATACCCGGATGGCCTGGCGTGACCTTCCCAATTGTGCTGAGTCTGCTGCTGGCATATCTGGGTGGAATGATAATGTTCTCCCCATCGCGCGACTTGTTTCAGAAATTCGTTTCGGGGCACCCGACCCATTCCCTCAATGGAGATGCCCCACCACCAACAGGTAACCAGGCCGGCCTCATGCTGATAGACACGAGCGCGATCATAGATGGGCGAATAGCGTCCGTGTCTCAAACCGGATTCCTTCAGGGCACGCTCGTCATTCCCCGCTTTGTCCTCAACGAACTTCGACACGTGGCAGACTCCGGCGATTCGGTGAGGCGAGCCCGGGGCCGGAGAGGTCTGGAAATCCTGAATCAGATTCGCATGGACGGCAAAGTCCACACCGAAGTGCTCGAAATAGATTATCCCCGAGCCAAGGACGTGGACGCGAAGTTGGTGGGTCTGGCCAAAGACATGGGAGCTTCCATCGTAACCACGGACTTCAATCTGAACCGCGTAGCCCAGATTGACGGTATAAAGGTTCTCAACGTCAACGAGCTTGCCGGTTCGCTGCGTCCCGTAGTAATTCCGGGCGAGAATATGCAGCTAAGGATAATCCAGGAAGGCACGGAAGCCGGCCAGGGTGTGGGCTTCCTCGAGGATGGCACCATGGTCGTCGTCGAATCCGGCGCTCGTTACCTTGATACCGAGTTGACCGTTACGGCAACGCGAATATTGCAGACCGCCGCGGGTCGTATAATCTTCGCCCAGCCGGCAAAGGAATAACCGGCGTTGGCGAGTCCATCACGGCACGAATCCCTGGGAGCGACTTCCAATGTCGGCGTCGCAATCGTTGCGGCGGGAGAAAGTCGGCGAATGGGCGGCCTGGACAAGTTGTTCGCGCCACTCGGGAGTGTACCTCTTCTTGCGCACTCTGTGATGGCTTTCAATGAGTCTCCATTCGTTCACACGATCGCAATAGCAGCCTCCGCCTACAACCTGGGAGATGTGCAAAGACTGGTTAGAAATCTGGGACTGGAGAAGGTCGGAAGCGTTGTAGAAGGTGGAGCGCGCAGACAAGATTCCGTCCTTAACGCGTTACGGGAGATGAACGGGAGCGACATCGTACTTGTACATGACGGCGCGCGCCCATTTGTTGATGAGTCAATAATAGAACGTGCCATCTCAACAGCCTCGAAATCAGCCGCCTCTACCGCCGCCGTACCTGTCAAGGATACGATAAAGGTGGCTAATCCCGACATGACTGTGTCGGATACGCCGGCCAGAGACTCGCTGTGGGCCGCCCAGACACCGCAGGCGTTCGCCTACGAGCTGATCCTGGAAGCCCATTCCCTGATAGATTACGACGTTACCGACGATGCCGCCATGATCGAGGCCATAGGACACCCTGTGCATCTGTTCATGGGATCATACGACAACATAAAAATAACAACGCCGGAAGATCTGCACATCGCCGAAGCAATTCTGCTCTCAAGGCGCAGGGAGCAGTCGGATTGACTTATCGGACCGGCATAGGCGTGGACATCCATCCCCTCGTCGAGGGACGCGACCTCATACTTGGAAGCATATCAGTTCCACATAGCCATGGATTAGACGGCCACAGTGACGGGGATGCCTTGACTCATGCGATAATTGACGCTTGCCTGGGTGCAGCCAACCTTGGAGACATTGGCGCCCATTTCCCATCCGGCGACCCCAAATATGACGGAATTCGCAGCACCAAGCTCCTCTCCGAAACCGGTTCCATCCTGGCCCAGCTGGATTGGCGAGTGGATTACATTGATGCTACAATACTCGCCGAACGTCCCATGCTCAGGCCATATATTGCCGATATGCGCGCCGAGTTGGCCGCTGCGCTGAATATGGGCATTGAATCAATCAGCTTAAAGGCAACCACCGCCGACCATCTCGGCTTTGTAGGCCGCGGTGAGGGTATTTGTTGCATGGCAATCGCCACAATAACCAAGACATGAAACTGTACGACACCCTTAGAGGGCAGGTTAACGATTTCGACTCGCCTAATGGACTGGTCCGTATGTACGTGTGCGGTATCACCCCCTACTCGTCTTCGCATATCGGGCACGCCATGTCCGCGGTTACTTTCGACGCAGTGCGTCGCTATCTTGAATTTAGAGGATTCAAAGTCCGCCACATTCAGAATTTCACCGACATTGACGACAAGATGATAGCGGCGGCGAACGAAAGCAATGTACCCGTGTCAGAACTGGCGGAAGCCAACATTGACGAATACGTCAGCGCAATGAGCGAACTGAACGTTGCGCCCGCCCACGAATACCCCAGGGCAACCCGCGAGATTGAGAAGATAGTCGAGATAATCCAGAGCCTCATTGACAAGGAATACGCCTACGATGTCGAAGGCGACGTATATTTCAGGGTCAGGCGTGACGAGGACTACGGTAAGCTGAGTCACCGAAGCGTTGACGATCTACTATCCGGGGCCCGAATAGAAATAGACGAAAGAAAGGAAGACGTCCTGGACTTCGCTCTGTGGAAGTCTCAGAAGCCCGGCGAACCGGCGTGGGACAGTCCATGGGGGAAAGGGCGACCGGGCTGGCATATCGAATGCAGCGCAATGTCGATCAAATATCTCGGAGAAACGATTGACATTCACGGCGGCGGCGAAGATCTGGTCTTTCCTCACCACGAGAACGAGATTGCTCAGTCAGAATCATACACCGACCAAGTCCCTTTCTCCAGATTCTGGCTGCACAACGGAATGCTTCGCCTCGGGTCGGAGAAGATGAGCAAGTCCCTGGGAAATATCATCTCCCTGCCGGAGGCTCTCGACTCCTACGACCCCCAGGCGCTCCGGCTCTTCTTCCTCAGTTCGCACTACCGCTCTCCTCTGTTCTACAGCGAGGAAAGTGTCCGCTCCCAGGAACGCGCCATCCAGAGACTGAGACAGGCGGTCAGCGTCCCCTCCGAAGACGGGCCACAACTTGACGCCTCCGGATATAGAGAGCGTTTCATAGAGGCCATGGACGACGACCTCAACACTCCCAGGGCATTAGCGGCGCTGTTCGATCTCGTGCGCGAAATCAATCGCGGACGCGAGCGCGGCGAGGACATAGCGGAGGCGCAGGATATCCTGCGTGAACTTGCCGGTGTCCTGGGGCTAACGCTGGAAGAGCCGCAAGCCAACGGCGCGGAGGCCGCACCCTTCATTCAGACCCTCGTAGATGTTCGCGCGGAACTCCGCTCGGCGCGCCAGTTCCAGCTCGCAGACAATATCCGCGACCGCCTTACCGAGCTTGGAGTGTCCTTGGAAGACAGCCCGGAAGGCACATCCTGGCGCCTCGGTTAATCCATACCCCGACCTGGACGGTAGTGGTGGAGCCAGCGGGTACGTTTAACACACTCCACCGTCGAGCGACTGGTCCAGCACCGTGTGAGATTCTTATATTCCCTCCGGGCCTCTCAGGACCCATTGTGGATTTTAGCCTCGGCAGTACCATTTCCCACCTGCGGCCCACTAATAGACCACCTACAGACGCGCCAGCATCCACCAGAAAGTCGAAGTTCGACATTATGAAATCCAGTTCGGGAGACATACTCCATGGTCAGCGTTTCCGACACGCTCAGCAACATAACCGACCGACTACAGGCCTCGGGTACGACCAAGACGGTCTATGGCGAACCAGTCGTAGCGGAGGGCAAGACCCTAATCCCGGTGGCACGAGTACGCTACGGCTTCGGAGCGGGCGGCGGGTCCAATGACGGTGAAAGCGGTAGGGAGGGCTCAGGCGGAGGTGGAGGTGTGGAGGTAACTCCAGTCGGGATTATTGAGATAACCGAATTGGAGACCAGATACATATCCCTGGAAAGTCCTCGCGTCTTCATCAAGTACGCTCTCATAGCGATGGGAATCATCGCCTTTGTTTTGGGCATCCGACAGCTAAGGCGATGAGACCCGTTGCCCATCGTTCCCACGCTTGCTAGAATCCAGACCGACCTACAAAATCCCAGGAGTAAGAAAATGCCCATCGTAAGAGTGGAAATGTGGCCCGGACGCACCCACGAACAGAAGCAGGAACTCGCCAAGGCTATCACAGAAGCCGTAGTCGAAATCGGCAAGGCGCCCGCCGATGCGACGTTCGTTATATTCGAGGACGTCGCCAAGGAGAACTGGGCGCAGGCCGGTACGCTCGCGTCCGACGAATAACGACCCGCCTACGGAGGCGCATTGATGATCAGTCGAGAGAGAATAGTCAACTCATTCTGCGACCTGGCCAGAATAGACAGCCCCTCGGGCGAAGAGGAGGAAGTGGCCCTGCATTTGGTCAGGAAACTGGAAGATTTGGGCCTCAAGGTGGTCAGAGACGACTATGGAAATGTAATTGCCAATGACGGCAGGGACGATCCTCTCATTTTGTCCGCTCACATGGACACCGTCGAACCCGGACGCGGCGTACAGCCATCAATAGATGGTGAGCGCATCGTTTCGGACGGCACGACTATACTAGGGGGAGACTGCAAGGCGGGCGTGGCAGCCATTATGGAAGCATTGGAGTCAATATACGAAGACGACACTCCCCACCGGGCGATAGAGGTAGCGTTTACCCGCGAGGAAGAGATTGGCCTCGTCGGTGCGCGCAATCTGGATTTCTCTCTTCTTAATGGTAACGAGGCGGTCGTATTCGATGGCGAAGGTCCCCCTAGCCAGATTACTTCGTCAAGTCCCGAATACATAGGCTTCGACATCGAGATTACCGGACGAGCAGCTCACGCGGGCGTGGAGCCTGAAAAGGGCATCTCATCCATACGGATTGCGGCTGAAATCATCACGAGGCTTCCACAGGGACGCCTCGATGACGAGACAACATTCAACGTCGGAACAATCGAGGGCGGCACCGTGCGAAACGCGGTCCCCGAACTCACGACGGTGCATGGTGAGTTCAGAAGCCGGAACATCGAGAGCCTCGACGGCATACGCTTGCAGGTGGACGAAGCGCTGGGCCAGGTTCGAGCCATGTTCCCGGAAGCGGACATACAGTGCCACCTGCACACTGAGTTCGTCGCTTACAACTTGTCGGATGACGATCCCGCTCTCGCTCGCGTAAAATCCGCGCTGGAGTCCCTCGGAATGACGCCAACCCTCCAGCCGTCCGGTGGCGGGACGGATGGAAACGTCTTCCGGCTCAACGACATCAGCGCCGTAGTAGTCGGCATGGCGGACCACGGTATGCACACCGTCAGGGAGTACGTTACGATCCCGGACCTTGTGGATGCCGCCCATTTATGTGAAACACTCTTGAGAACGGACCAATAGCCGATGTCAGTCCGTTACCTGGGACACTGCGCTTTCCTGTTCGAGGAAGCTACCGGAGAGAGTCTTCTGATTGACCCTTTCGGCAACGGCAGTCCCGAGTATGACCACTGGTTTCTCAAGCCGTTTCCTTCTTTGGAAGTCGATCTGGTCGCCTTAACGCACGACCACTTCGATCACAATGCAGCCCCCGTCCTTCCAGAAGGCACCCCGAAACTGAACCGTGAAGGAACCATGCAGGTTGGTAACACAACTATTACCGGCGTGAACGACGTTCAATCAGGTTCGTCCGGTCGCAGCGGAACCGAAAACATAATTTACGTGGTTGAGCATGAGGGAGTCCGATACTGCCATATTGGTCAAAATCGCCATAACATACCGGACAATGTTACGGAGCGGCTCGGCAGAGTGGACGTGCTTATGGTCCCGGTTGACGATTCCTGCCATCTTCTGACATACGATGAGGTCAATCACCTTGTGGAATCTCTGTCCCCGATGGTCGTCATTCCGATGCACTATCGTGTCGAGGGTCTTTCGACCGCCGATGCTGAACTGGAGGGGCCGGAAGGCTGGGTCAGGACGCAGTCGCCTCGTCGTACAATGCGACGCTCGTCCTTCAGAATTGACCGACGCGGTCTGCCGTACGAACGCGAGGTCTGGACGATTCCCGCCGAGCTGGCTGGCTGAGTTAGCGAAAATTCCGCCTGGACTCACTCCTCGTTTACAGATACATACCCAACGTGAGGAGGTAGGCTTGAAAGTAAAGCTGGCATACGGAAAGACGGGACTCGTAGTGGAACTTCCTGACGACAGGACCACTGTGGTGGAACCCAGCTATCTTCCCGCCCTCCCGGATCCGGAGGGCGCTTTAAGAACGGCCATCCGCGATCCCGTTGGGGAAGCCGTTCCACTGCGCAGACTCGCACAGCCGGGGAATACTGTCGCCATATCAGTTTGCGACATCACCAGGCCCATGCCCAGCGCTGCGGTATTGCCCGTTTTGCTGCGCGACCTATCCCACCTTCCCAACTCGGACATCTCTATTCTGGTTGCCACCGGCACACACCGCGCGAATACCGACGCGGAACTGCGACAGATGCTCGGTGATGGAATTGTGGAACGCTATACTGTCCACAACCACAACGCCTTCGATGACTCCATCCTGGAAAAGGCAGGTGAAACTCGGAACGGGATACCCATATTTCTCAATCGCCATTGGCTGAATGCCGACCTGAGAATCACAACAGGTTTCGTAGAGCCTCACTTCTTCGCCGGATTCTCCGGCGGCCCAAAGATGGTCGCACCAGGGCTAGCGGGATTCGACACGATTATGAGACTGCACAACGCCGAAATGATCGGGCATCCGGAAGCAAGATGGGGTGTGACCGTCGGCAACCCTATCCACGATGCTATTCGTGAGATAGCCGACCGTACCGGCGTGGACTTCGCGCTGGACGTCACGATCAACCGCGATCACGGCATAACGAGCGTCTATGCGGGAGAACTGTCCGCCGTCCACCGCGCTGCCTGCCGATTTGCCAGGACAGTCTCAATGCAGCCAGTGGATCGCCCTTTCGATGTCGTTCTTACTACGAACAGTGGATATCCGCTCGACCAGAATCTGTACCAGGCAGTAAAGGGGATCTCAGCCGCCGCTCAAGTAATCAAAACCGGCGGAACGATCATAGCCGCGGCGGAATGTCTGGACGGCATACCAGATCATGGTGAGTATGGCCGACTTCTGAAGTCATCGTCCGGACCCCGCGACATTCTCGAAACGGTACACTCACCCGGGCACAATGTTCACGACCAGTGGCAGGTGCAGATTCAAGCACAGATTCAGCTCAGAGCCGAGGTGAAGATCAAGTCCACATTCCTGACCGACGATCAAGTCCGCAATGCACACCTGGAACCCGTAGAAGACGTCGAGCAAGCGGTCGAGGACGAACTTCTGCGGTATGGAAGCGAAAGCGCTCTCTGCGTCATTCCAGAAGGGCCGCAGACCATACCTTTTCTTGCAGACGCCTAGGTTCTAAGAATGACGAGAAATTTCAACGGGACCCAGCGGTTTCCTAATGCAGCCCAGAGAAAAGCCCGTGCTATTCGCACGGGCCTTAAGATGCTTCGTGCTGGCTTGTAGGGAGACTAGCAGCTAGGCAACCTCGACGACGGCGCCTGCGTCCTCCAGCTTCCCCTTCAGATCATCAGCTTCATCTTTGGATATCGCTTCCTTGACAACCGTCGGGGCGCTCTCAACCAGGTCCTTCGCCTCTTTCAATCCGAGAGTGGTGACTTCACGGACGGCCTTGATGACGTTGATCTTCTTGGGACCGATCTCCTTGAGCGTTACGTTGAACTCGGTCTGCTCCTCTGCCTCAGCGGCGGCGGCTTCGGCGGTTCCGGCGACGCCCTGAACGGTCGCCATGGCAACCGGAGCGGCGGCGCTTACGCCAAACACGTCCTCGAGTTCCTTGACGAGGTCGGCGAGTTCCAGCACGGACATTTCCTTGATACCTTCTACGATCTCATCCTTTGTCAGAGCCATTGCATGTATCCTCCTGCTTTGCTTACCTTGATTCAGTTGATACTTTACGCTTCCTGTTGCTGAAGACTGTCCACGTGGCCCTGGAGCACACGAGCAAGTCCGGCGATTGGACCATTAAGGACATTGACTAAGCTGGATACAGGCCCGTTCATTCGCATGAGTACCTGTGCCACAAGCTCCTCGCGTCCTGGTAGAGTGGCGAGCTGATTTACCTGATCGCTTGTCAGTGTCTTGCCATCCATTTCTCCACCGACTATGGCAAGAGCAGATCGCGTCGTTCGTATGTAATTCGACAATGCCTTCGCCGGAGCCAGTGGATCTTCATAGCCAAACGCTACGCCGGTCGGCCCATTGATGACATCCTTGATCGCCGGTTTACCTGCCTCGTCCGCCGCAATGTATGCCAGTGAATTCTTGATGATCCTGTATTCGACTTCCGCTTCTCTGAGCGCGCGGCGCAACTCCGTCATCTCGGAAACCGGCAGACCCGAGTAGTTTGTTGTAATGACAATGGAACTGCGCTCGAATTTATCCTTCAGCAGTTCCACCGCCTCGACTTTGGCTTGAGTCGGCACGCTTACCTCCACTACATTCCAAAAATAAAACCCCGTGCCAAAGACACGGGGCAACTGTTGCAATCAACTTCCGAAACAAAGTCTCGGCTGCACGACCTCGGCGGGCTGGGATTTTCATTCCCCGACTATCGGGAAAGCCCACTGTCTCTGGCGATTTCGGTTATTCTACACGAAGTGCCGAGAGGCGATCAACATCCATTGATACGCTCGGGCCCATCGTCGCCGTCAGATACGCAGAGCGGATGAACTGACCCTTCACACCGCCCGGCCTTGAACGGACTATATTGTCCACAAGCATGGTCAGATTATCCATCAGCATATTCTCTTCGAAGCTGGCTTTGCCAATCGGTACGTGGATCAGCCCGGTCCTGTCCAGCCGGAATTCCACCCGGCCTTTCTTGGCGTCCGAAATCGCGCGCGGAATGTCGTCGGGCTGGACCACTGTGCCCGTTCTGGGGTTCGGCATTAGTCCACGCCGCCCGAGGATACGTCCCAATCGCCCGATTCGCCCCATGAGGTCCGGCGTCGCGATAGAAACGTCGAAACCAAGGAATCCATCCTGGATTTCCTTGATCAGATCGTCGCTGCCGACGAAATCGGCTCCTGCCTCTCGCGCAATGGATTCGGCCTCACCCTGACAAAACACCAATACCCTGACAGGTTTGCCCACACCATGGGGAAGCACTGCCACCCCTCGAACCATCTGGTCGGCATAGCGCGGGTCTGCACCCGTGCGCAGGTGGAGTTCAATCGTTTCGTCGAATTTGGCCTTGGCCGTATTCTTCGTGATTTCAACGGCCTCCGAAGGAGCATACGCAACTTCGCTGTCTATCAGTCCGACGGCCGTTCTGTATCGTTTTCCCCTGCTGGCCATATGGAGATTCCTTATCTGCTGAATGTAACCCGCGGCGGGAGACTCAGCTTACCCTTATACCCATGCTACGGGCAGTTCCCTCGATAATACGTATCGCGCCATCCACATCGGCGGCGTTCAAGTCCTTCAACTTGGTCTCAGCGATCTCTTTGACCTGATCGCGCGATACGGTCGCAACCTGTTCCGCTTTCGGGTTTCCGCTGCCCTTTTCTATTCCCGCTGCCTTTCGCAAGAGATCGGATGCGGGCGGGCTCTTGACAATAAACGTGAATGACCGGTCTTCGAATACCGTCAATTCGACGGGAACGATTGAACCGGCCTGCTGAGCCGTTCGCTCGTTGTACTCTTTTACGAATCCCATGATATTGACGCCGTGCTGTCCGAGCGCGGGCCCCACCGGAGGAGCGGGAGTCGCTTTGCCGGCCTCGATCTGTAACTTGATTATAGCTCTTACTTTCTTTGCCACTTCTCGCCGTTCCTATGCTATTTATGCGCTTTCATCGAAGTAGTGACGTCCGACTAAACTCTCTCTACCTGAAGGAAGTCCAGCTCTACGGGAGTCTCGCGCCCGAAGAAAGATACCAGCACCTTCACTTTCGCGCGCTCTTGGGAAATCTCATCCACGGTGCCCATGAAGTCCATGAAAGGACCGTCGGTAATCCGTACACTCTGACCCTTTTCGAATCCGATCCGCTGGGTGGGGGTGTCGGTCTCGATCTGCCTCAGAATGACCTGAACTTCCTGCTCCTCCAGCGGGACCGGTTTGGGCCTGTTGTTCTCTTGTTCATCCTCAGCGGATATGAAGCCAGTCACCCCGGGCGTATTTCGCACCACGAACCAGCTATTATCATCCATCGTCATCTGCACCAGGATATAGCCGGGGAAGATAGTGCGCGAGACAGTCTTTCGCTGCCCTCCCTTTATCTCAACCTGCTCTTCGGTCGGGACGACTACCTGGAATATTTTGTCCTGCATATCCATGTTCTTGATACGGTGTTCAAGATTGTCCTTGACGCGCTTTTCCTGGCCGGAGTAGGCGTGGATGATGTACCACCGAACATTAGGATCGCTGTGCGAGACTTGCGTCATGTTTCTAGTTCCCCAAGATTATGCCTACGACCCTGGCGAATACGAGATCCACGAGGCCGAGGAATATCCCCATGGCCACAGCCACGGCCACGACCATAACCGAAAGTCGAAAAGTCTCTTCTCGGGTAGGCCACGTAACCCTTCGAAGCTCACCGATGACCTCACCAATCGCGCGAATGCTGAAAGCACGCCTTGCGACTTCGGAACTAACCCTGCGAGTTACACCCTGATCTCTAGGATCTCTGGCCACCGCTATCTCACCTCGCGATACAGCTCGTGTTTTCGACACCGTGGGCAGTACTTTTTCAGTTCCAGCCTCTGAGGATCGTTCCGACGATTCTTACTCGAGTTATACGTCCGCTCCCGGCATTCTGTACATCCGAGAGTGATAAGAGTTCTCACTTCTCCCCGGCGAGCCATGTTTCAAACACTCCTCGACATCGCTTGGGCCGGTCGACAAATGGATTCATCATTGCCCATGAGTGCCGGCGCGCCGCATTGTCGCACTGTAATCTATTTCCAAAATAGGCCAAATACCCTCTTCTCACGTCATATGTGTGAGAAGAGGGCACACTGGCAACCCGATCTACTTAGTTGACAACCCTGGTGATTACGCCGGACCCAACCGTCCTTCCGCCCTCGCGAACAGCGAATCGCAACTGCTCGTCAAGTGCGACAGGGGTAATCAGCTTGATGTTCATCTCGATGTTGTCACCCGGCATAACCATCTGGACGCCATCGGGCAACTTGATCTCACCCGTCACGTCGGTCGTCCGGATGTAGAACTGGGGCTTGTATCCGTCGAAGAACGGCGTATGGCGACCGCCCTCGTCTCTACTCAGCACGTAAACCTGCGCTTCGTACTCCGTATGAGGCATCATACTCCCGGGCTCGGCCAGAACCTGGCCACGCTCCACTTCATCGCGGTCAACGCCGCGAATCAGCACGCCAACCGCGTCTCCCGGCTCACCCTCATCAAGAGTCTTATGGAACATCTCGACTCCGGTTACGACCGTGCTGGAGGTATCCTTGATTCCCACGATCTCAATGTTGTCGCCCACCTTGACCATGCCGCGTTCCACGCGCCCGGTCACAACGGTACCGCGACCCTTGATGCTGAAAACATCCTCAACGGGCATAAGGAAGGGCTGGTCGCGCGGTCGGTCAGGTATGGGAATGTGTTCGTCAACCGCGTCCATCAACTCCCAGATTCCGCCGGCCCACTCGCCATCGCGGGTATCGTCGTCTCCTTCGAGCGAGTTGAGAGCGCTGACACGGACGATGGGGACGTCTTCGAAGCCGTACTCGGACAGGAGCTCATCCATCTCGAGCTCGACAAGTTCCAGAAGTTCCTCGTCGTCCATCGCGTCAACTTTGTTGAGTGCAACTACTATCGCAGGAACCTCAACCTGGCGAGCCAGGAGGATATGCTCCCTGGTCTGAGGCATGGGTCCATCTGGCGCGCTCACGACGAGTATCGCGCCATCCATCTGGGCCGCTCCGGTAATCATGTTCTTGATATAGTCGGCGTGGCCGGGGCAGTCCACATGAGCATAGTGACGGGAATCGGTCTCATATTCAACGTGCTGAATAGCAATGGTGACACCGCGCTCGCGCTCTTCGGGAGCGTTATCAATCGAGTCGAACGGACGGAAGTCCGCCATTCCGGCAGACGCCAGCACCTTGGTTATCGCAGCCGTCAGCGTGGTCTTGCCATGGTCAACGTGGCCGATGGTTCCAACATTCACGTGAGGCTTGTTTCTCTCGAACCTCTGCTTTGCCATTAATCTTTACCCTCCGCACTGGAGCCCACAAGCAGACTCGAACTGCTGACCTCGTTCTTACCAAGAACGCGCTCTACCTCCTGAGCTATGTGGGCCCTGTTTATTGTATTTTTACAAACTCTGATGGTGGACGGGGAGGGATTCGAACCCCCGTAGCCCTTCCGGGCGCCAGATTTACAGTCTGGTGGTATTAACCACTCACCCACCCGTCCATGTTATCTGAAATAGTCTAGCATAGCGATGTTGCCCAATCCAAGACTGAATTGGCCCGCACAAATCAACGTAATTCGCGGTTGTAGCGTCACGCAAAATACTTAAACTTACTCACGAAATCATGGAGAGCCCCAGGGGGGATTCGAACCCACCAACCTCCCGATTACAAGTCGGGTGCGCTGCCGATTGCGCCACTAGGGCCCGGGTTTCCGCTACCCCTGCATCGGAATCGAGGACACGGAACAGGGACAGGAAAGACGTGACAATCTAATGTCTTGAAGCCAATTCTAGGGTAGGCGTTCTACGTAGGTCAACCTGGATTCTGTAGCTTCAGTATGAGGTGTTCCGCCTCACGCTGTACCGTTTTGCTTATCTGTTGCAAAGGCAGCCCTGTCTCAATTGCCAGACGACGACAGTCCTCATACTCCGGGCTGACGGAAACAGCTACCCCACCGATTATCTTAACCTTAACCAGGGCAGTTCCAAGAGAAGTTTCGAGAGACCTGATCTCACGGTCGGCCTCGTATCGTGTAATGGGCCGGACTCTTACCCCAAGCGTTGTCGTCTCGCGCAGTATCGTCTCCACCGCCTCGCGCTCATCCTCATCGGAAACGATGACGCTTAGCATAGTGGCGGGACGGTTCTTCTTCATCTGGATCGGAGTGAACCACACGTCTCGTGCGCCAAGAGTGAAAAGTCGCTCCTGCACGTATCCCATGACCTCGCCCGTACAATCGTCCAGGTTAGTCTCGATTAGGCTCAGCCCATCCGTGGAAGCCTCGCCGTCCAACTCGCCGAGCCACAAACCCAACGCATTGGGGTACTCATCAGGATTTCTGGAGCCCAAGCCATACCCAATCTTCTGCACGTTCAACTTAGGCTGACGAAACTCGGCGAGGGTTGTTATTATTCCCGCGCCGGTAGGCGTGACCATTTCGCCCGTCCATGCTGGATTGCCCGGGGCAGGCACCAGGGGAGCGTCAGACATTGTAAACAACTCAGACGTGGCCGGGGACGGGACCGGCAATACTCCGTGCGCGCTCCTGAACACCCCTGCCCCCATCGGAAACGGAGACGAGAATACTCTACCTACGTCCAGGGCCTCCAGACCTACTACAGCGCCAACAACATCGGCAAGTGTGTCCAGTGTTCCCAGTTCGTGCAAATGAACATCGTGGACGCTTGTGCGGTGGACTTTCGCCTCAGCCTCGGCCATCCGTCTGAAAACAGCGCGGGACTGCTCCTTCACCCGAGCTGAGAGGTTAGAAGATTCTACCGTCGCTATGAAGTCGTCGAAGTTCCGTGTGCGCTCCGCATCAGCGTCCAGTTCTACACGCACGAACGTCCCGGTAAGTCCGCCTCTCTGTGCTTCCTCTGACGCAAGAGTAACTCCCGTCACTCCCAATTGGGACACAGCATCCACAACCACATCCAGATCGAGGCCAGCATCTACGAGCGCACCAAGGACCATATCCCCACTCGCACCACCTATACACTGAAAATATGCAGCTTTCAGTTCTGCTCCTCCTCTGCGTGCCTATACCGGAACGCCCTGGGGATCGGATTTTCGAATTCCTAAGCCAATCGCTTCTCGCAGCGTGGTTACGGGAGCCACGTCAGTGTCGCCATCCAGAAGGGAATCGAAGTCCGCGCCTCGTGTTCTGGGCACTATGCAAGTCTCGATACCCAGCCTTGCCGCTTCCTGTACCCTTCTCTGCAATTGGGAGACCGACCTCACTTCCCCGCTAAGTCCCATTTCTCCGACTGCCGCAAGCCGATGTCCCAGTGGCGCATTTCGCACGCTCGACACGATAGCGAGAGCGATGCCCAGATCCGCCGCCGGATCGGAGACCCTCATTCCTCCCGTTGCGTTTACGATCACATCCTGAGACGCGAGCGAGATACCCGCCCTTCGGGTCAACACGGCGCAAATGAGCAGCATCCTGTTGTAGTCCACGCCCGACGCTACTCTACGAGGAGTCGGCAGTAGCGAAGGGTTGGTCAGAGCCTGCACTTCAACCAGCACAGCTCGACTCCCCTCAACTGACGGTACGATAACTGAACCGACCGAGCCGCTCACGTGCAGCGCGAGCATATGCGCCGAGGGGTCGGGTACATCCCGCATTCCCTGTTCGGTCATCTCAAATACGCCGACCTCATTGGTAGAGCCGAACCTATTCTTGATCGCTCTCAATAACCTGAAAGAACTTACCGGGTCGCCCTCGATGTGCAGCACGACGTCAACGACATGCTCCAGCACTCGCGGACCTGCAATGTCGCCGCTCTTGGTGACATGCCCAGCCAGTATCACGGAGGCGCTGGATAGTTTCGCCCACTGAGTCAGTTGTCTCGCGCATTCACGTATTTGGGACGTGCTCCCGGCCTCTGAGGGCAATTTCTCGTCAAACACAGTCTGGATCGAGTCAACTATCACCAATGCCGGTTTGAGTATCTCGACCTGAGCAAGGATCTCACTCAGACTTGTCGTCGGAAGGAGGTAAAGACCGTCTGCGTCCACTCCCAGTCGGTCAGCCCGAAGCTTTACTTGCTCTGGAGACTCCTCACCGGTTACGTACAGGGCCCCACCCCCCTGCACCGCGTCCGAAGCTACGTCGAGCAGCAGGGTGGATTTACCTATTCCGGGGTCGCCGGCGAGCAGGATTACAGAACCCCTAACCATTCCGCCGCCCAGGACTCTGGTAAGTTCGGCTGAACGGAATGTGAGTCTTGGCTGATTCTCGCTCCGAACTTCTCCAAGCCGAACCACCTCAGTCCCCGACAGACCGGCCCATGTGCGACCGCTTCCGCCTAGCCGCGCCGCGCTGAACTCCTTCAGAGTGTTCCAGTCGCCACACTTGGAACAGCGACCTTCCCAGCGGGAGGATTCCGCCCCGCAACTGTCGCAGAGAAATATGTTCTGAGATTTTCTTGCCACGGTCCACCTGATAAAAGCAAAGGTCTGGGGCGGTTCTCGTCCCCAGACCTTAGAGCCTTGCGCACTGGGCGATCTCGCCCTATGTGGAAGAAACCACCGAGAAGGGAGACTCCGTCTTTACCACAATTCCGTCGTCTTCCACGTCTATGATAGCCGTGTCCGCGGGCCCCAACTCCCCGGCCAGAATTGCGTCCGACAACTTGTCTTCCAGATTGTCCTGGATTACCCGGCGGAGCGGTCTGGCCCCGAAAATAGGATCATACCCTTTCTCTACAAGCCACTCCTTGGCCTCGTCAGAGATTTCCAGGTTTATTCCCTTCTCAAGAAGATTAGACGCGACGTCCTTCATCTCGATTGGGATAATCTGGTGCATGTGCTCGCGGTTCAGGGCGTGGAACACGACCTGTCCGTCAATCCTGTTCAGGAACTCGGGCCTGAAGAAACGCTTCACCTCGTCCAGGACGTTGGTCTTCATCCTTTGGTAGGCTTGCTCCTCCGACTGGCCTGATTCGGATCTTGCGGCGAAGCCGACAGACCTATCCTGCCTGATCAGGTCAGAGCCGATATTCGAAGTCATCGCAATTATCGCGTTCCGGAAGTCAACCTTCCGCCCCTTCGAGTCGGTAAGATGACCATCGTCGAATATCTGGAGGAGGATGTTGAAGACTTCAGGGTGGGCCTTTTCGATTTCGTCCAGCAGGATAACGCAGTAAGACTTGCGCCTGACTGTTTCGGTCAACTGTCCGCCATCGTCATAGCCGATGTATCCCGGAGGCGCGCCGACGAGGCGCGCGACGGAGTGACGTTCCATGAACTCCGACATATCTATTCGTATCAGGGCATCTTCGGAGCCGAACATGAACTCCGCCAACTTGCGCACAAGCAACGTCTTCCCGACACCGGTCGGCCCCAGGAACATGAATATACCCGTCGGGCGACGAGGATTCTTGAGACCGGCCCTGGCTCGGCGGACCGCCTTGGAAACTAAGGTTATCGGTTCATCCTGCCCTATGACACCCTCATGGAGAACCTGTTCCATGTTGATAAGGCGTTCGGTCTCAGTTGCAGCCAGGCGGGTAACCGGGATGGAGGTCCACATACTGACGACTTCAGCAATGTCGTCATGCGTAACCGTGGGGCTTTCCTCGGCCTGCTCATCCTTCCAGTCCCGCTCGAGCTCGTCGAGTTTTTCCGATATGCTCGCCTCTCTGTCTCTCAACTCGGCGGCATATTCGTACTGTCGGCCTGCTATTGCTTCGTCCTTCTCCTTGCGGACGCTTTCAAGCATCCTGGTTACTTCCTGCACGGAGAGGGGCGCGGTAGTGAAATTGATTCTGACCCTGGAAGCGGCTTCGTCTATGAGGTCAATCGCCTTGTCCGGCAGGAAACGATCCGAGATGTACCGTGCCGCCAATGTCGCCGCTTCCTGAACGGCCTCGTCCGTTATCTCCAGTTGGTGATGCTCCTCGTATTTGCCCTTGACGCCGCGCAGTATGTCCATGGTCTCTTCTACGCTGGGCTCTTCCACGCGAACAGGCTGGAACCGTCTTTCAAGGGCGGGGTCGCGCTCGACATACTTACGATAATCATCGAGCGTAGTTGCGCCGATAGTCTGGAGTTCTCCCCTGGCGAGCGACGGCTTGAGTATGTTCGCCGCATCTACGGCGCCTTCAGCCGAACCGGCCCCGACAATCGTATGTACCTCATCAATGAAGAGGACACAGTTGCCGGCTTTCGTGATCTCCTCGACCACCTTCTTCAGCCGCTCTTCGAACTCGCCGCGATACTTAGTACCGGCGACCAATGCACCCATATCCAGAGTGACCAGGCGCTTGTTTTGCAAAGTTCCGGGGACGTCGTTGCCCGCTATGCGCTGGGCCAGACCCTCCACGATTGCAGTCTTACCCACGCCGGGTTCTCCAACCAGAACTGGATTGTTCTTGGTGCGCCGGCTGAGAATCTGTGTAACTCGCTGGATTTCCTTCTCGCGGCCCACAGTGGGATCCAGCTTGTTTTCTCTCGCGGCCTTGGTCAGGTCAACGCCAAGCTGGTCGAGTGTAGGAGTGCCGGACGTGGAGCGCCCGCGCGAACCTCTCCCTTGCTCCTGCTGTACATTCTGACTGAGGATCCGACTGGTTTCGGCCCGAATCTTGTCCAGCGTGACGCCGAGACTCTCCAGAACGCCCGCGGGCACACCTTCGCCCTCACGCATAAGTCCAATCAGAAGATGTTCGGTGCCAATGTAGTTATGCTGAAGGCGACGCGCTTCGTCAACCGCCAACTCGATAACCTTTTTGGCCCTGGGAGTCAGACCGATCTCACCTGTGGTGGTCCGCTCACCTCGGCCGATTATGAACTCTACGGCAGAGCGAACCTTGTTCAACTCTACGCCAAGATTGGACAGAACCTTGGCGGCAACCCCATCCGTCTCACGGACAAGGCCAAGAAGAATATGCTCCGTTCCAATATATGTGTGATTGAATCTCTGGGCTTCTTCTTGTGCCAGGGAAAGGACTCTGCGTGCCCGTTCCGAGAATTTCTCAAACCTGCTTGCCATGGAAGAGTCTCCTCGTTAGGAAAATCAGGAAGTCGGAAAGTTGCCGGTTGCTAGAAGTAGTTGCCGTCGTCAGCCTGTTTCAGGCTTAACCCCAGTCTTCGGCGTTCGGGCTCGATTCGCAGAATCTTCACCCTAACGTCATCGCCTTCCCGAACCACTTCGCGAGGATGGTTGATCATCCTCGCAGAGAGTTCTGAAATATGTATCAGACCTTCTATGGAGTCTTCCACGCGCGCGAAGGCTCCAAAATTCGTCAATTTTGTTACTGTCGCATCCACTACGTCGCCTATGTTGTGTCGGTCCTGAATCGTCTCCCAAGGTTCGGGCTGAAGCCTCCTCAGACTCAGGGCTATCTTCATGTTCTCAGCGTCAACTCGCAGAACATACACATCCACTTCCTGGCCGACGCTCACAACCTCCTCCGGAGAATTGACCATGCTCCAGGACAGTTCCGAGATATGGATGAGACCATCCGCTCCGCCAATGTCCACGAAAGCGCCGAAACTGCTGATCCCGGTGACCCTGCCCATTCGGACTTCGCCCTCGCTTAACTCAGCTATGAGCTGCGCCTTCAACGCGTCACGGGATTCCTGAACAGCCTGTCGCTCGGAGAAAATCGCCCGATTCCGACTCCGGTTGACTTCGAGAACCTTCATCTGGATGCTGCGTCCAATTTCTGCGGACTGCGCTTCCTGAATACTCTGTTGTTCTTCGGCGGAAAGGCTGCTGGCTTCTTCCTGGTAAAGTCGGAACCTCTCTCTCGGCACCGAGACGAGCTGGGACATAGGAACGAAACCCTGCACCCCTTCGACTTCGACTATCGAGCCACCACGATTGAACCCGGCTATCTTGCCTTCTATGACTTCCCCGGACTCCATGGTCTTCTGTAGGGTCTGCCAGCCTTTTTCTCCCACTGCGCGGTCAACCGAAAGAATCGCAGGGTTGTCCCCCGACTCCGGTCGCACGACGATTGCCGTGATAGACGCGCCCGCGAGAGTCGAAATGTCGTCCGTCTCCACCGTTCGCATCTCGTTCACAGGCACGTGCGCCTCCGACTTCTGCCCGATGTTCACGAACAGCCCGTCGGACGAATCCGCCCGCATTACGACGCCCTCTACTATGTCGCCCCTGCGAGCCGACTTCATTTCACCCATCTGATCGAGCAGCTGTCCCATGTCCTCTTCGGCGGGCATTTGCTCTCTATTCTCTTCAGTAATCATTCTTTCAGCTTTCCAACATATAGGTCTTGTACCCAATTATATGCAATCACCCCGCACGCGGTAAAGCGCACAGACGCTGTCAACTGAGACACTGGACCGAGTGGACTTGCACTGCCCCACTGAAGTCCGACCTTCCTGTTTATTGAGTATAGTGACTGTAGCACGGATTGATTGTATCACGGGGAGATTGGGCTGAAAAGCGGTCACCCAGTTTTTGACTGTAAAGATACGAGATTAGATTCAAAGGAATATAGCTCCGCACGGCGCCTGAACGTCGGATCGCGGCACCTGAATCGGGCAACAAAAAAACCCTGGCAGTGACCTATTTTCCCACACCCTTGCAAGTGCAGTATCGTCGGCGCTGAAGCGTTTCACTTCCGTGTTCGGGATGGGAACGGGTGGGGCCGCCTCGCTCAAACCACCAAGGAATCTGGGAATTAGTATATCTTCGCGCGAAATCCCCTGTCAATGTGTATTTCGAGACCTCCAGGGCATTTGCAAAGTTACCGTTCACAGCTCATAACCCCGCTTTCGTCATTCCCGCGAAGGCGGGAACCCCGAAGGGCTCGCCGCTCGGCAATCCAGGGGGGAGGGGTTGCTGAATCCTGGAAGATATTGACTTTGAAAAGGCCCTACGAGACCTCTGAGAAACTTCCATCACACTTGGGAAAGATGGTTACCCAGGAATCTCCTTGTCGTGCCCTCTATTGCGCTTGCAGGGTCTTTCGGTTATTTCCCGATACTACTTCTGTCGTTCACCCTGAGCCTGTCGAAGGGCCGCCCGTTCATGGTTCGTCCTGAGCCTGTCGAAGGGAGCTTGTCGAAGGGTCACCACGAACGTACTTGGTTTACCTGGTTGATAATCGAAAGACCCTGATTGCACTTGCGGCCTAAATCACGCATAATCTTCTATGTACAAGCGTTCGCAATCGTGTATCCTACTACGTATCAACCCTTAGCCACGAATGCTGCATAGAGAATAATGGCAAACCAGACAGCTACGCTGCCGAACTGGGTCAACCGCACAATCTGGACCGGCGACAACCTCGACATCATGCGGGGAATGAACTCCGGTTCGGTTGACCTAATATATCTGGATCCGCCCTTCAACAGCAATCGCACCTATGCCGCGCCTATCGGAAGCGAGGCGGCGGGAGCGGCCTTCAAGGACACTTGGACGCTGGACGACGTGGATGAGGCTTGGCACGGGCTGATAGCCGACGAAGAACCCGCGCTGTACCGCATCATTGACGCGGCTGGATTTGCGCACGGAAAGGGGATGAAGTCCTACCTCATTATAAGTCCTACCTCATTATGATGAGTGTGCGCCTTCTTGAGATGAGGCGGCTTCTCAAACCGACGGGGTCCATCTATCTTCACTGCGACCCGACGGCCAGCCACTATCTGAAGATGGCGATGGACTGCGTATTTGGGAGTGGGAACTTTAGGAATGAGGTTATATGGAGGAGGTCTCATCCTAAAGGCTTGGCGTTTACACGCTTTGCATCAAACCACGATGTTGTTCTTGCGTATGCAAAGGGAGGCGAGACGACTTGGAATGCGGCCTTCACGCAGAATCCTCGTGCCCATGAGCAGTACAGACTTATTGAGGAGGGAACTGGACGCCGCTACCAGCTAACCAGTTTGCTTAATCCTAACCGAGACCGTCCGAACTTGACGTATGAATTCAAGGGTGTAACTAGGGTATGGAGGTGGACACAGGAGCGAATTGAGGAAGCGGACCGAAATGGCTTGATTGTCGTGCCACGTGGAGGGAAAGGTGTCCCACGTTTGAAGCGGTATCTCGACGAGCAGCCGGGAATTCCGGTAAGCGACACGTGGAATGATGTGCCTATCGCAGCGGGAAAGGAGCGCACGGGCTATCCGACACAGAAGCCGCTGGCGCTGTTGGAGCGCATCATCGCGGCATCCTCAAACGAGGGGGATATCGTGTTAGACCCGTTCTGCGGCTGCGCTACCACCTTGGTTGCTACCGAGAAACTGGAACGCCAGTGGGTCGGAATAGACCTGTCCCCTCTGGCCTACAATTTGGTGCAGGCGCGATTTGCCCGCGAGCTGAAAGTCGGTTCGGAAGAAACCCCCACTCTTACGGGCTGGAATGTAACTCACCGTACCGACATCCCACGCCACGCCGACCAGGGCCGGTTGCCCAACTACCGCACCCACAAGCACACACTGTTCGGCAGACAGGAAGGCGTGTGCGCGGGCTGCGAGGTCATGTTCCCCTTCCGAAACATGACCATAGACCACATCGTGCCGAGGTCCAAAGGCGGCGCCGACCACTTGGACAACCTCCAACTGCTCTGCGGCGCGTGCAACTCCATGAAGGGCGACCGCTCCCAAGCCGAATTCTTCGCCCGCCTAGTCCGCGAAGGAATGAGAACCGCCTAAAGATTCACACTGAAGACGATTGCAAAAATCCGTAGGTCCCGACCGGCCGTCATTCCCGCGAAAGCGGGATTCCAGAAATTAGCGACGAGGATATTGGAGTCCATCCGGAGTCTTGCAGCATCACCACAAAAGGGACAACCTAACGTTGGGCCCACGCCGCCACCGAAGAGGGAGATATATCACAGAGGAGAACAATGACTGACCCTGCACGCTATATTGATGAATTCAACGAATTGGTAGCTCGCTGACATAAGAATTGGGGACTGCCTGCAATTGAAAGGCGAGAGATACGTGGAGAAGGGTATGTCCATTTCTACGAGGAAGGACGGGGGCAATTTCTGCGGGACATTGACGAACTGCTGAAGAAACAGCAACAGGTCAATGTAATGATGCTGGCCGCACTCGACGAACTAAAGGAAAGTAAGACCTGAAGATGTTGCATCGGATTGGAAGCATCTGCGTATTGGCGATAATCTCTGTCGCTTATGTCTTGTACAGCCGGTTAGACGTGCAATTCGATAAACCATTAGACTACATTATTCTTATTTTGGTCGTCGCGCCTGTCACCTACGGTCTGCTTAAACTCTGGGACTTGATCCAGCCGCGAGGCCCCCGATACTAACTCAGATGAGTGTCAAGCCCCTATTGGAAATAACGCTTGGGCCAGTCATATAGCTCGTCTCTGGTCCCAGGTTCGTGATCCCATGTCTCGGCTATGCTTCTGGATTGAACGCGCAAGTCCGTCGGAGACATTCCGTCTGTCCACAGCGTCAAGTTTTAATAATACTGTTTCCGCCGCCGTCATACGTGAGTTCCATTCTTCACTTTTCCCTGACCGCTCCGGCCACTCATACAATCCATCCGACATTATGCGCCGCGCCACCGTCCAACCCGCATACAGTACCAAAATCCTGTCCATCATCCCAATCACACAAACCACAGTACAGACAGCCCTCAAAATTGCCCTTTACACAACTCTTACGATACTATATACTACCCATAACGAACATATATTCCATCACTCCAAAACTAAGGACTGATAACTCAAGACCAATGACTTCCAGCAACCACAACCTCACCCCACGAGAACGACTCGCCGAGATAGTCGCCGAAGAAACCAACGGCGGCCGGCGCGTCGTGAAGTTCTTCGTGTCCGTCGCTGAGGGAGATCTGGAAGAATTCAAGCCCAACCACCGCATGGACGCCGCCAAGGAACTCGTCAAGATAGGACTCGAAGAGTTCGAAGACTATATAGAAGCTAACGCATCCACGCCACGACGACGCGCCCGCAAAGCGCAGCGTTCCGTCGCATCCGACACCGCAGCCTCGCCCGAACTCATGGCCGCGCGCTCAGAGCTCGCCCAGTACGCCAGGGAGATCACCGACGGCGGTCGAAAGACAGTCCGCTTCTACTCCGATGTCATGGACGGTCTCAAGGCCGACGAGGGCTTCAAGCCTCATCACCGCATCGCCGCGGCCCAGAAACTCATCACAATCGGCTTCGGCCCGGATGTGGAACTTCAGCCCGTCGCTCAGTCAGCGCCCGTCGTGGAAGCCAGAAACGCCGCCTCTGGTCGACTGGACCCGGACTCTCCGCCCTGGACCATGTACCATCCTCCGCTCCCTGCACAGGAGCAGACGTCCGACGTCTTCAGGGAACTGCTCTCCCCCGAACTGATGGCCGCCGTCGAAAGCGACGATCCCATCGAATGTCCCTGCATGGACGAAGACCTGGACGACGAAGAATACGAAGTCTGTGTCGGCAAAGAGGGCGGATGTCCCCGCGCAGACCTTGAGTTCCCCGAATTCAGCGAGGACGACAGCCGCAGGATCAGAGAATCGGTCATGCGCGGACTCGACAGGCGCATGGAGATCATGTGTGAACAGACCCAGGGCCGCGTCCCCTGTCCGGCCCACCGCTTCCAACCCGAACACAACCCTAAACACGATCCCTGACGCAAGATCGTCAGTCAAAAGTTCCTTCCCCCTTGATGGGGGAAGGTTAGGATGGGGGTAATCGGGTTCAACTTCCTCCATTGCCAGTCAATAGACGTGTAAGTAACAAGACTTCTGAAACTATCTCGACTTCTCGCGTTTTCTTGACTGGCATACCGCTCCGTGATAGCATGAAGTATAATTCGTCAAACCCCCTGAATTTCGCCTGCGGAGGTTATGCGCGTGGCAACTCAAGAGCTACTAGAGGTCAGCAATCTGGCCGCCGAAAAATTCCAGGACATCCTGAAAGAGCAGGGCGACGAGGACGGTATGCTCCGAGTCATGGTCATGCCCGGTCCGCAAGGCGGAATCCAATACATGTTGAGCGTCGAGAATGAAGTTGGCGAGGACGATCTTGTAGTCGACACCTCGACAATCCAGGTTCTTGTGGACTCCGACAGCGCTCCCCTGCTGGACGGCTCCACTATTGACTACATGGAAGGCCTTATGAGAAGCGGGTTCGTCATCAGCAATCCCAACTTCCAGGGAGGTGGTGGGGGTGGAGGCTGCGCCTGCGGAGGCGGTGGCTGTGGTGGTGGCGGAGGCGGATGTGGCGGCGGAGGCGGTGGGTGTGCCTGCGGCGGACACTAGTCCCGAACCGCACACAGTCCGGTAGAATGCACAAAGCGGAGCGACATAGACGCTCCGCTTTTACTTTCTAATCCCCTCTACGACCGAAAACCTTGCTCTTCCGAACCATAGACCTCTTCCAGACAAGCCCCGCTCTTGCTCTGATAACGCTGGCGGCATTCTCACTGTCATTGATATTGGCCATAACCTTCCACGAGTTCAGCCACGCTTACGCCGCCGCCAGTCTCGGCGACAACACCGCCCGCTCGCAGGGACGCCTCACCCTGAACCCACTCGCCCACCTTGAACCATTCGGCACCATCCTGATTTTCCTCGCCGGATTCGGCTGGGGCAAGCCCACACCCGTCAATCCGATGTTCCTCAGGATTGGGTACCGGCCGGGCATGGCCGCCGTCTCCCTCGCCGGCCCCGTCTCCAACGTAATCGTCGCCATCTTATTCGCCATTCCGCTCAGGGCCGGGCTCATCGAATCCGGGCAAAGCGGCCTCTCGATAGCCGGATTTAGCTCCGACGCCATACTGACGTTCACTCTCGAACAATTAGTATTCTGGAACCTGTTGCTCGCGGTGTTCAACCTACTGCCCATAGCCCCGCTCGACGGATTCAAGGTCGTATTAGGATTGTTGCCGCGCAATGCCGCCAACTCATTCGCCAGGCTGGAACCCTACGGGCCGGGTATTCTGCTTGTGATAATCGCGCTCGGATTTCTATCCCCAGACCTGCGGATACTGTCCATGATCATAGGCCCGATTCTCAATTCACTCAGCTTTGTGATTCTTGGCAGGCCCCTGATGTGATAACCTATCCGCAGAGAGTGACACTCATCTGGATGCCTGTGGAGGTTGGACTTGGAAAAGATAGCCATCGTAGGGGTTGGCCCTGTCGGAGTTTCAATGGGCTTGGCCCTAATGGACCGCCGTCTGAGCAACACTGAAATCGTAATTACTTCGGGAGACAGAAACATAGTTTCGGCGGTATCGAAACTCGGCGCGGCAAACAGAACGATAACCTCTATGCGAGACGCCGTCGAAGAAGCTCACCTCGTGATTCTCGACGCTCCGATCAGCGAACAGCGCGACATCATGGACACAATAGGACCATACGTCGCGTCCGGCGCGGTTGTTACAGACACATCCAACATCAAGGCGCCCGTGATGAAGTGGGCTGAGGAGCTTCTGCCCGGCGACTCCAATTTCGTCGGCGGCTATCCCCTGCTGAAATCGCCGCCCGAGTCCATCGAAGAATCAGACGCGGATGTCTTTGCCGGGGTGAAATACACGATAACGCCGATGAAAGCCTCCGACGAGCAGTCAATCAGAACGGTGGTTGGTCTGGTGGAAGCCCTCAGGGCACATCCGGTCTTCCTGGACCCCGCTGAGCACGACTCATACGCAGCCGCTATGCACCACCTTCCGGTGATAATGTCATCGGCTTTCGTGACAGCGACCGCGGGCAGCGACGGTTGGCGCGAGATGCACATGCTTGCCGAGTCGCAGTTCAACAATTTCGGTCGGCACGCCTCGAATGACCCACTCGACAATGAGGCGGTCTGTCTCGCCAACCCCGACTCAATCGTACACTGGGTTGACCAGTTGATTCTCGAACTATACAACTACAGGAACGACATCAAGGAAGTGGACAGCGACGGCGGCGACGCGCTTCTGGACCGCTTCGTCAAAGCCTGGGAATTCAGGGCCAAGTGGGAAGCCGATGCGGTGGTCCCAAGAGAGGGCACTGAACTTCCAACCGCGGGTGAGTCAATGATGAGCGCGATGCTTGGAGACAAGCTTGCTCGGCGGCTGAGGGGCGTAGCCAAAAACGAGGAAGAGGACCGCACGAGGTACGTGAGGAGGAACAGATAGATGGAACGGACCGTTCATGGCAGCGAGAGACTCGAAGCGACCGTCATCCCTCCCGGAGACAAGTCCATTTCTCACAGAGCCGCCCTGCTCAACGCCATATCCGACGGACAGGCGCGCGTCGCCAATTTCTGTGTTGGCGACGACCGAACGTCCATGCTCGGATGCCTGCGAGGACTTGGCGTAGAAATATCTGAGAGCGTCGAGGAAGGAATAGAAACATTCACAATCCGCGGAAGGGGCTTGGATGGTCTGACCGAGCCGTCGGACTACCTCTATTCCGGCAACAGCGGCACGACCATGCGGCTCGTCTCCGGCCTTCTCGCGGCGCAATCATTCTTCAGTGTCATAACGGGAGATTCATCGCTCCGCGGCAGACCGATGAAGAGAATCCTGACCCCCCTCTCTATGATGGGGGCGCAGGTTATGGGGCGTGGTGGCGGCTCACTCGCTCCCCTGGCCTTCGATGGCGGCGACCTCCACGGAATCGAGTATGAAATGCCAGTAGCCAGCGCCCAACTAAAGTCTTGCATCCTGATAGCGGGCCTGTTCGCAGAAGGCGAGACGTCCGTCATTCAGCCGGCGGAGTCCCGCGACCATACCGAGCGCATGATGGCCTCCATGGGGGCCGACGTGGAACAGGAAGGCATGAGGCTGACGGTTCGCCCTCCTTCCCGCCTTGCCTCGCTGGACATTCAGGTTCCCTGCGACATCAGTGGCGCGGCCTTCTGGCTTGTCGCCGGAGCCGCCCATCCCAACGCCCGCATTACCGTCCAGGGCGTTGGCATAAATCCGAGCCGGACCGGAGTCCTCGACGTCCTCCGTGAAATGGGCGCCAATATAAGGATGGAGAATGTCCAAGAGGAGGGCAACGAGCCTTCCGCCGATCTTGTAGTGGAATCCAGCGACCTGCGCGGCGTAGAAATTTCCGGCGACATCATTCCGCGCGTGATTGACGAACTTCCTGTCCTTGCGGTGGCCGCTTCTCAGGCCACCGGACAGACAATAATCAGGGATGCCGCCGAACTCAGAGTCAAGGAGTCCGACAGAATCTCCGCCACTGCCGTAGGCCTGAACGCGCTCGGAGCGAAGATTCGAGAGATCGAGGACGGCATGATGATAGAGGGTGGCTCCAAACTCGCTGGAGCGGAAGTCGAGAGCCATGGAGACCACAGGATAGCAATGTCAATGGCGGTCGCCGGCCTGATTGCTGATGGCGCGACTACCATCGGGGAATCGGAGGCGGCGGACGTATCTTACCCGACGTTCTGGGGCGAATTGGATGATGCGAGGACGTAAGAGCGATCAGTCGTCCTATTCCCCGGTGGGGAATAGAGGGCGACTCTACGTCATATCGGGGCCATCGGGTGTGGGCAAGGATGCAGTCCTCGCCCGAATCAAATTGCTGGACAGACCGTTCTATTTCACAATTACCGCCACAACTCGTCGAATTAGACCAGGTGAGGAGAATGGCGTAGATTACATTTTCCTGGACCGTAGGAAGTTCAAGCAAATGATCGAGGCCGGAGATCTGCTTGAGTGGGCCGAAGTTTACGGCAACTTATACGGAGTGCCAAAGTCGCAGGTGATCGAGGCGCAGAAGCGGGGGTGCGACGTAATCATGAAGGTGGACGTACAGGGCGCGGCTACCATCAAGAAGTTGATGCCAGAAGCCACACTCATCTTTCTGGAGCCTCCCGACATATCCGCTCTCAAGAGACGCCTGAGAAACCGCAACACTGAATCTGAGCATGAGTTTAGATTGAAGTTGGAAGTGGCGCGTGATGAAATGAAAGAGGCTGGCTGTTTCGATCACGTGGTCGTGAATCACGATGACGGCATAGATGCCGCGGCGGACGCGATAGACCAGATCATCCGGGACTATGCCGAGGGCCGGTTTCCAGCCGACCGGAATTCCCTCAGATAGATTTCACAAGAAGAGAGGTTGTTTGCATGGAGCGTTCACTATCCGACGTGAGGGTCCTCGATTTAACACATGTGCAGGCAGGCCCATCGTGCGCCCAGATGCTGGGCTTCCTGGGCGCCGACGTCATAAAGGTGGAAGACACTAGGGGCGGCGACAGCACTCGCGCGGACCTCGCCCACCGGGAGGGCGTGGACAGCGTTTATTTCCTGATCTTCAACAACAATAAGCGCGCCGTTACTCTGGACCTCAAGACCGAAAAGGGTAAAGAGATGTTCGTCGGCCTGGTGGGCTGGGCGGACATCCTGGTCGAGAATTTCGGCCCCGGCATGATGGACAGGCTTGGGTTGAGCTGGGACCGTCTGCACGAGATCAACCCGCGCCTTATCTATGCCACCATCAAGGGTTTCGGAACATACGGACCATATTCTGATTACAAGGGATTCGAGTTCGTGGCGCAAGCCGCCGGTGGGGCAATGGCGACCACCGGATTTGGAGACAGGCCGCCGGTTCCGGTTTCCCCCGGCGTGGGAGACTCCGGCAGCGGGCTACACGCGGCCATCGGGATTCTGGCGGCGCTTCACAAGAGAGAGCGAACGGGTCTGGGTCAGATGGTGGAAGTTTCTATGCAGGACTCCGTCGTGAACTTGATGCGTATGTCGCTGACGCGCACGCTGGCGGAGGGTATTCCCAGTCCAAGAATCGGACACATGGGATTTCGGGGCCTTCCGATGGTGTTCCCCTGCTCTCCCGGAGGCCCGGATGACTACGTGATGATCCACCCGCGAGGCGATGGGTGGGACCTGACTCTGATAGCAATCGGACGGACGGACCTGATCGGGGACCCGCGATTCGATGAGGATGAGAAGCGCTATGAGAATTCGGAAGAAGTGACTCAGATACTCACGGAGTGGACGTCGAAGCGCACGAAGTGGGAGGCGATGGAGACACTGGCGAACGCTGGCGTTCTCTCAGGAGCGACGGTCGGGGCGACGGAGTTGCTGGAGAACGAGCATCTCATCGCGCGGGAGATGATAGTCCAAGTCGAAGACTCAGTACGGGGCGACTACAAGATGATCGGGATACCGGTCAAGATGTCGGACGACCCGAATATCGTGACCCGGGCGCCGCGCTACTCGGAACATACAGACGAGGTTCTGACAACGATAGTCGGCTGCTCGGAGGAAGAGGTGGCGGAGATGAGGGCGACGGGCGTCGTGGTGTAGGTCACAACGCTGAAGTGACTAGGTTCTGTTGACATTCTTTGATTTCCCTGCCGAAATACCTTGGAGGCAGAGGAAATAGCTACACCCCGCACCCCTGGATTCCCGCTTTCGCGGGAATGACGGTAAATGTCAACACGGCCTAACCCAATCCTCAGCAGAGTACTATCACCCTCATCCTAACCTTCCCCCTTAGTGTGGGAAGGTTCTTATGCAAACGTCTCTATCATGACGATCTTTCTTCGAGCCAGTCTTTGGTGAATTCCAGGCCGAAGCCGGGGGCGTCGCTGGGGGTGAGATAGCCATCTTTTATGACGGGGGTGCCGGGCAGCAGGACCATCTCCTCGAGGGGGACTCCGGGTGGGGCTACGCCCTCGGAGCGCTCGCCCCAGGGGATGACGGGCATGGCGTAGGCGAGGTGCTGGCCGTAGGGCATGTTCATGCCACCGTGGCCTATGACGGTTACACCGTGCGCCTCGGCTATGTGGCAGATGCGGACGCTGGCGGTCATGCCGCCGACCCAGGATATGTCGGGTTGGAGGATGTCAACGAGACCCTGTCCGGCGGCGAAGGCGAAGGGGTGGATGGTGTACCAGTGTTCGCCGGTGGCGAGGGTCTGGCCCGGGACGCGCTGACGGACTTTCATATAGCTGTCGAGGTCCTCGGGGAGGAGGTAGTCTTCCAGCCACTTGATGCGGTAGGGCTTGAGGGCCTCTACGAGACGAACGATGTACTCGGTATTGAGGGACATCCAGGAGTCAACGGCGATCTCGACGTCGGGGCCGACCTGCTCTCGGACCCCAGCGACGAGTTCCTCGTTCTTGTTCAGTCCTTCGATGCCGTCCTCGGGGCCGTGGCGAACGAAGAGCTTGACGGCCTTGAAGCCGAGTTCGAGGAACCATTCGATGTAGTTCTCTGTGCCGTAGGTCAGGGTGGTGTTGGAGGCGTAGCAGAAGATCTTGTCCTTGACCGGGCCGCCGAGCAGTTCATATGCAGGGAGGCCGAGCAGCTTGCCCTTGAGGTCCCAGAGGGCGTTGTCCAACGCGCTGATGGCGTAGCTGGTGAGGCCGTAGGCTCCATAAGGAGAGGAGGCGCGGCGCATGAGGTCCCAGTTCTTCTCGATGGACATAGCGCTCTGGCCTTCGAGGAGGGGCGCGAAGTGGTCGTTGATGATCGAGAGGACAGGGCCGCTCATCGGGGCGAAGCCGACGCCCCAGGTGCCGTCATCGGCGGTCACGACGCAGGCGGCGCGGTCCCACGGCTCGCTCCAGTTCCTGTTGGGGAACTCGTTCTCGTAGCGGGCCATTGGGCTGGTGAAGTGGCCGGCGCCCGGTATGGCGGGAACTCGCGGCTCGGTCTTCATCGGCGGCGTGAGGGTAACGGCGGCGGCTCGGATTTCTTTGATCTTCAATGGTGTTCCTCCGGAACAGTTTTTAGTTGTCAGTTGTCAGTGTTCAGTTGGCGGAGATCGCCCGCGGCATTTTGGAGGCCACCACCGCTACTCGCGCCGCCCACCCCACCCCTGGGTTCCCGCCTTCGCGGGAACGACGGTGTTGTGCAGAGGTCTCTCC